>NZ_JAZHOH010000001.1:2400000-3000000 GCF_040419245.1 Ewingella sp. CoE-038-23
TCCCCGCCCATGTGGCGAGCGAACGTTCAATTCGCGCGCGCAGCTGGGTTTCGTCTTTGGGTAATGAGGTCAAACCGATGCCGGTTTTACCGGATAACTTCAAAATATCGGCGAGGTCGCCAAGCCGCACGGGTCTAATTAACATCATATTGTCTACCTCGCAAATAGGGGCTTAACTCAGGCGCACAGGCGTTTTACGGCGCGCTCAAGTCGGTTCAAACCTTCTTCAATATCAGACCCGGAAATAATCAGGGATGGCGCAAAACGCAGCACGTTTGGTCCGGCAATCAGCGCGATCAGCCCCTCTTCCGCCGCCAAGGTGTTGAGCTGCTTGGCCTGACCGTTGAAGCGTTCGTTCATCACCGCGCCGAGCAGCAGGCCCGCGCCACGCACTTCGGAGAACACCTGGTACTGCTCATTAATGCGCTTCAAGCCGTCGATAAACCACTGGTGGCGCTTCTGCACGCCGTTAAGCACCTCTGGCGTGTTAATCATCGACAGCACGGTGCCCGCCACCGCCGTTGCCAGCGGGTTACCCCCGTAGGTGGTGCCGTGCGTGCCCGGCTGGAACAGCACGCCGTACTTGTCGAGCGTCAGCATCGCGCCAATTGGGAAGCCGCCGCCCAGCGCCTTGGCGGTGGTCAAAATGTCTGGCACCACGCCGTAACCCTGATAGGCATACAGCTCGCCGGTACGGCCTACGCCGGTTTGCACTTCGTCGAAAATCAGCAGCGCGCCGTGCTTGTCGCACAGTTCACGCAGCCCTTGCAGGAAGCTCGCCTCGGCAGGCACCACGCCGCCCTCGCCCTGAATTGGTTCGACGATCACCGCGCAGGTGCGCTCAGAAATGTGATCAGCTACCGCGGCTAAATCGTTAAACGGCAGGTGGGTGATGTCTTGCGGCAGCGGCGCGAAATCTTCTGAATATTTCGGCTGACCGCCCGCGGTCACGGTAAACAGCGTGCGACCATGGAAAGCATTTTTGAAGGCGATGATTTCGCTCTTATTGCCGCCCTGCTTGTGGCCGTACAGGCGAGCCAGTTTCAGCGCGGCTTCGTTGGCTTCGGCCCCAGAGTTACAGAAGAAGACTTTTTCGGCGAAAGTGGCGTCAATCAGCTGTTTCGCCAAGCGCAGCACGGGTTCATTGGTGTAGCCGTTGCCCAGATGCCAGACTTTATCGGCCTGCTCCACCAGCGTTTTCTTCACTTCTGGATGCGCGTGGCCCAGTGCGTTAACCGCAATGCCGCCAGCGAAATCGACATAGTCTTTGCCCTCTTGATCCCACAGCCATGAGCCCTCTCCGCGTACCAACACGAAGGAGGCTGGCGCGTAGGTCGGTACCAGCCAGTCATCAAAGTTTTCACGGCTAACGTTGAGTTGTTGTTGCATATCTACCTCAGAGTCAAAGGGGACCAAACTGCTGTGAAGTTGTTACATTTAAGTTAAAAATTTTACTCTCTTTGGTTGATGATAGATTGCAGCCTTCGTGCCAGCAAAGGGAATAAATGCATAAAATCGGCTGCGTCACGAAAAAACAACCACTTAATAACCGCAGTTATTCACTTAAAATGAATAAAAAGTGAATAGTAGAAAATCAAACCCTTTTGCGCCTTGAAGGTGTTCCGACTGAATATGCAGCAAGATTTGGAGGAATATTTCGCTCAGGATTGTGATCGAAGGCATGTTGGCGGTGAGTGCAAGAGAGGATGTTGCTCGATATGGGTGAAAGTGACGCACCCTTTTGGGGAGACTGCGCATTGCTGGGTCAGGGGCAATTCGTGATAGTTCTCACAATCTGGGCATTATGTTGCTGATGTCGATACCTCGCGGGTGGCGAAAAGTAATTCCTCACTTTTTAATGTTATTTTTATGTTATAAAAATGATGCTTACTTGATCTAAAACCGCACTATTTCACCTCCCAATCCTGCTCATTTCTCATGCCTTGAATTTTATTTAACCTTAATTTAACAATTAAAATCATATAAATTAACATTTCCGGACTTTGATCACATTTTGTTTACTTTGCTGCGAGAAGCGCATAGCGGCTTGTTAATCTCAATACGTGGAAAAAATAACCACTACCCACGCCCTACACATAAGATCATAAGAAGGTACCAGCCATGAAATTTAACCTCGCATTAGTCAGCGCATGTGTGGTTTCTGCATGCATGTTGATCTCAACACCAAGCTTTGCTGCCGATAAACCCTACGACATCGCTCTGGTGGCTAAAGTCACCGGTATTCCTTGGTTCACACGCATGGAAGTGGGGGTGAAAGATGCCGCCCAAAAATTACACGTCAACGCCTATCAGGTCGGTGCTTCTACTCCAGACCCGGCGGCACAGGTTAAAGTCATCGAAGATTTAATCGCCAAGAAAGTTGACGCCATTATTGTGGTGCCTAATGACGCCAAAGTATTAGAGCCGGTACTTAAAAAAGCTCGCGACGCCGGTATCGTGGTATTAACCCACGAATCTCCAGACCAGCAAATTGGTCAATGGGATATTGAAACCATCGACAGCCAGAAATATGCCGAAGCGAACATGGATGAATTAGCCAAAGATATGGGTGGCAAAGGCGGTTACGCAATTTATGTCGGTTCACTCACCGTGCCATTACATAATGCCTGGGCCGATGCGGCTATTAAGTATCAGAAACAAAAATACCCGGATATGCATGAAGTGACTTCTCGCCTGCCGGTTGCTGAGAATATTGATAAGTCCTACTCCACCACGCTGGATTTAATGAAAACCTATCCTGAAATGAAAGGGATTATCGGTTTTGGTTCATTAGGCCCAATTGGTGCAGGCCAGGCCGTTCAACAAAAACGTGCGAAGAATAAAATCGCCGTGGTGGGTATTGCGATGCCAGCTCAGGCCGCGCCTTACCTGATGCGCGGTGATATTAAGAAAGTCCTGCTGTGGGATCCTAAAGATGCCGGTTACGCCTTAGTTTCCGTGGCTGACCAGATGCTGCAAGGCAAGCCTGTCACCAAAGATTTAACCATCGATGGTCTGGGCAAAGCCGACGTAGATATGGATAAACACGTGATTCGCTTTAATAAGATTCTGGAAGTCACACCAGACAACGCGAAATCACTGGGCTTCTAATAGGTCAGTATTTACTTATTTTTTAAACCCTGAATTATTTACGTTGCATCAAGGCGGCAACTGAATGAATCCCAGTCACTTACTCAAGTAAGTGACTGGGATGAATGAAGGCAGCCAACGCAGAGGCAGCTTAAAGGATGACGGGTTTTCGCCACACCAGAGAAATAGGAAGGGATACGGCGTAGTTTGTTGTGCCGTATCTGCTTTCTTAACTGACCAGCTTGAACGCAGTAAGGATTCAGTCGATGACGATTAATTCCAGTTCACCTACCTCCCCTCATTCCGCCGAGGCATTTATCAGCCTTGAGGGAATAAGCAAAAAATTCCCCGGTGTACTTGCACTGGATAATGTCACGCTGACATTAAATAAAGGTGAAGTGCATTGTCTTGCAGGCCAAAACGGCTGCGGAAAAAGTACCATTATTAAAGTGATTTCCGGCGTCTATCAGCCAGAAAAAGGCGCGACCATCACTATTGATGGCAAATTGTTTCACTCTTTAACGCCACAACTCTCTTCTTATTACGGCATTCAGGTTATTTATCAGGACCTGTCGTTATTCCCCAATTTATCCGTGGCCGAAAATATTGCCATTCACCGTTATTTGCCGGGCGGCGATTTCTGGGTACATCGCGAGGCAATGCGCAAAAAAGCCATTGCCGCAATGCAACGCGTAGGGGTTTCTCTCGACCCGGATCGTAAAGTGGAAAAGCTGTCGATCGCCGACCGTCAATTGGTGGCAATATGCCGGGCAATCGCTGCAGACGCGAGTCTGGTTATCATGGACGAACCGACCGCCTCCCTCACCCGCACCGAGGTTAACGGCCTGCTGCGCGTGGTCAACGAATTGAAAGCCGCCGGGATTTGCGTGGTGTTTGTTAGCCACCGTCTGGACGAAGTGATGGAAGTGGCCGATCGCATTAGCGTGATGCGCGACGGCAAATTGGTGGGCACTTACCCGGCCAGCCAGCTCGACAGCAATGAGCTGGCCTTCCTGATGACCGGCCAGCGTTTCAGCTACAGCCACCTGCCGCATCGCGCACCGGCGGACGTCACGCCTTTGCTGGAAGTGAGCCATCTCAGCCGCGCCGGGCAGTATCAGGATATCTCCCTGTCACTGCGCCAGGGGGAGATCACCTCGATTATTGGCCTGTTAGGCTCCGGGCGCACCGAACTGTGCATGAGCCTGTTTGGTATGAGCCAGCCGGACAGCGGCGACATCAAAGTGAACGGCAAGAAAGTCACTTTACGCAGCAACCGCGATGCCATTCGTCACGGCATTGCCTATGTGTCAGAAGACCGCCTGACCCAAGGCTTAATCATGGAGCAGTCGATTTACGACAACACGCTGGTGTCAATTTTCAACAAACTGCACACCCGCGCGGGCTTGATGGATCACCGTAAAGCCGCGTCAGTGGTTAAAGACCTGATCCGCGATTTGAACATTAAAGTCTCGGACAGCGGCCTGCCGGTGAAAACCCTCTCGGGCGGTAATGCGCAGCGTATTGCCATTGCCAAGTGGGTGGCGACTCATCCGCACATTCTGATCTTGGATTCGCCGACCGTGGGCGTAGATATCGCCAACAAAGAGGGGATCTACCGAATTGCGCGCGATCTCGCTGAGTCCGGCATGGCGGTTTTGATGATTTGTGACGAGATCCCGGAAGCCTATTACAACAGTCACCGCGTGCTGGTGATGCGTAAAGGCGAATTGATTGCTGAATTCGCCCCGCACCAGTGCAGCGAAGCGCAGATTGCGGAGGTGATTAATGGGTAGTTCAAAAATGGAAAGAAGTTGGCTGAGTAAAGCCATCGGCCAGCACGAGTTCTGGTTGGGTTTACTGGTGTTGGTTCTGGCGATTGGCCTGAGCGTCAGCACCAAAGAGTTCTTAACCCTCGGCAACCTGACTGATGTCGCCACCAGCTACGCCATTCTTGGCATTCTGGCCTGTGGCCTGTTTGTGGTGCTGATTGCGGGAGGCATCGACATCTCCTTCCCGGCCATGACCTCCATTGGCCAATACGTGATGGCGAGTTACATCATCCACCACGGCGGCAGCTTCCCGCTGGCGTTTGGTATGGCGATGGGCGTGGGCCTGCTGCTCGGGCTGGTCAACGGCTTCTTAGTTTACTGGCTGCGCGTTCCGGCGATTATCATCACCATCGCCACCCTGAACCTGTTCTACGGCCTGCTGGTGTATCTGACTAACGGCACCTGGCTGTACGGCTTCCCGGACTGGTTTATGAATGGCATCAACTGGTTCTCATTCACCGCTGGCGATGGCTATGACTATGGCCTGACGCTGCCGCTGCTCAGCCTGCTGGGGGTGATTATCGCCACCGGCGTGCTGATGAACCGCACTCGCGTCGGGCGTCAAATCTACGCCATGGGCAGCAACCGCGACGCGGCCTCACGCCTTGGGCTAAACATCCTGCGTCTGCACTTTTATGTTTACGGCTTTATGGGGCTGTTGGCGGGCATCGCGGCAGTGGTACAAGCACAAATCACCCAGTCGGTGGCTCCTAATTCGCTGCTAGGTTATGAGCTGACGGTGCTGGCTGCCGTGGTATTGGGCGGCACCAGCATGACCGGTGGGCGCGGCTCACTGACTGGCACCGTGCTGGGCGTGATGCTGCTGGCCTTCCTGCAAAACGGCCTGACCCTGCTGAGTATCTCCTCTTATTGGCACCAAGTTTTCAGCGGCGTGATCATTTTGGTCAGCATCAGTAGCACCGCCTGGAACGAAAAACGCAAACTGGCGAAGGGAATGTAACATGACAACCTTAACCCGATTTTTCCCCGGTGACCGCATCATCCGTTTGCAGTTGCTGATCATTCTGGCCGTCGCCGTGCTGTTCTCTTTCACGCTCGGTGGTCGCTTCTTTAGTCTGGGTAACTTCCAGTCAATCTCTTCCCAGCTGCCTATCTTGGGCATGTTGGCGCTGGGAATGGGCATCACCATGCTGACCGGCGGGATTAACCTGTCGGTGATCGCCGGAGCCAACGCCTGTTCGCTGGTGATGGCGGCGATTTTGGTCGCCCACCCTGACCAGCCCGCCTTCTTCCTGCTGGCGATGCTGGCGGGATTGGCCGTGGCGCTGGCGATCGGCTCGCTAAACGGCGTATTAATCGCCTACATCGGGGTGTCGCCTATCCTCGCCACCCTCGGCACCATGACGCTGATCTCCGGGCTAAACATTCTTCTGACCAACGGCACCGTTATCTCCGGTTTCCCGAAAGCCATTCAGTATTTGAGCAACGGCAGCCTGCTGGGCATTCCCGTCGCCCTGCTGCTGTTCCTGCTGGTCGCCGTGCTGCTGTGGGTGCTGCTCGAGCACACCACCCTTGGCCGCAGCCTGTATCTGATGGGGTCTAACGAGCAGGCCACGCGCTTTAGCGGCGTGAACACTCACAAAGTCACTATCGCGGTTTACGTGCTTTCCGCCCTGCTGGGCTGGGGCGCGGCGCTGCTGATGATGTCGAAATTTAACTCGGCCAAGGCCGGTTACGGCGACTCCTATTTACTGGTCACGATTTTGGCTTCGGTCCTCGGCGGCATTAACCCGGATGGCGGCTTTGGTCGCGTGTTGGGACTGGTTCTGGCACTGGTGGTACTGCAAATGCTGGAAAGTGGTCTGAACCTGATGGGCGTGAGCAGCTACTTAACTATGGCGTTATGGGGCGGAGTATTGATCCTGTTTATCGCTTTACAGAATCGTAAGTCCTGACAGACTTTTAGAACATTAAGGGAAAGAAACATGGCGAGTTATTTTATTGGCGTTGACGTCGGGACAGGCAGTGCTCGCGCAGGCGTGTTTGATATGACGGGACGCCGGGTGGGTCAGGCCAGCCGCGATATTACCTTATTCCGCCCTAAAGCTGATTTTGTCGAGCAGTCTTCCGACGAGATCTGGCAAGCGGTGTGTAACGCGGTAAAAGACGCGATGAGTCAGGCCGATATCAACCCGATTCAGGTGAAAGGCTTGGGCTTCGACGCCACCTGCTCACTGGTGGTGCTGGATAAAGAAGGTAAACCGCTGACCGTCAGCCCGTCCGGGCGCAACGAGCAGAATATCATTGTATGGATGGACCACCGCGCCATCACGCAGGCCGAGCGCATCAACGCCACCGGCCACCGCGTGCTGGAGTTCGTCGGCGGTATTATCTCGCCTGAAATGCAAACGCCAAAACTGCTGTGGCTGAAGCAGCACATGCCGAGCACCTGGAACAACGTAGGTCATCTGTTTGACCTGCCAGACTTCCTGACTTGGCGCGCCACGCAGGACCCAACCCGCTCTCTCTGCTCCACCGTCTGTAAGTGGACCTATATCGGTCACGAAGACAGATGGGATCCGAGCTATTTCAAACAGATCGGGCTGGAAGATTTGCTGGAAAACAACGCGGCGAAAATCGGCAGCGAAGTGAAAACCATGGGCCAACCTTTGGGCCATGGGCTGACTCAACGCGCCGCCAGTGAAATGGGCCTGATGCCCGGCACGGCGGTGAGTGTGTCAATCATCGATGCCCACGCGGGCAGTTTGGGGATCTTAGGTGCCAGCGGCGCATCTGGCGAAACGGCCGACTTTGACCATCGTATCGCGCTGATTGGCGGCACCTCGACGGCGCACATGGCGATGTCACGCAGCGCGCGCTATATCAGCGGCATCTGGGGGCCATACTACTCGGCAATCCTGCCAGACTACTGGCTGAACGAGGGCGGGCAGTCCACCACCGGCGCGCTTATCGACCACGTAATTCAGTCGCACCCTTGCTATCAGGATCTGCTGAAACAGGGCAAAGACAGTGGCAAAACTATTTATGAAGTGCTGAACGGCATTCTGCGCAAAATGGCCGGCGAGCCGGAGAACATCGCCTTCCTTACCAAAGATATTCATATGCTGCCCTACTTCCACGGCAACCGTTCGCCGCGCGCAAACCCAACGCTGACCGGCACCCTGACTGGCCTCAAACTGTCGCGCACCCCGGAAGATATGGCGCTGCACTATTTGGCGACCATTCAGGCGCTGGCGTTAGGCACGCGCCATATCATTGAAACCATGAATCAGAGCGGCTACTCCATCGACACCATGATGGCGAGCGGCGGCGGCACCAAGAACCCGGTGTTTGTGCAAGAGCACTCCAACGCCACGGGCTGCGCGATGTTACTGCCGGAAGAGAGTGAAGCCATGCTGTTGGGCAGCGCCATGATGGGCACCGTGGCCGCCGGAGCCTATGACTCCCTGCCGGAAGCCATGGCGGCGATGAGCCGCATTGGTAAAACCGTGACGCCGCAGACCAACAAAATTAAAGAGTATTACGACCGCAAATATAAGGTGTTCCATGAGATGTACCACGACCACATGAAATACCGCCGCCTGATGCAGGAGGATTTTTGATATGTCGCCATCCCTTAACGTCAATGAGTGGCAGCTAGCCTGTACGGGCTGGCAGACCTACAGCCAAGAGATTCTGGCCTTACAGCAGAATATCGACCAGCAGGTCTGGCAGCGGGTGCTCAACACCCTCGCGGAATGTAAAGGTAAGATAGCCGTGACCGGCGTCGGCACCTCGGGTATCGCGGCACGCAAAGTGGCGCACATGCTGGCCTGTGTCGAGCAACCGGCGATTTACCTCAATCCGACTGACGCCGCCCACGGCGATCTCGGTTTCCTGCGCAGCGACGACGTGGTTATCATGATTTCGCGCGGGGGGAATTCGGAAGAGCTGACTCGTCTGTTACCAACCCTTGCCAGCAAAGGGGTGACGCTGATTAGCGTGACGGAGAATCTGGATTCGGCCATTGCGCTGGCTTCAAAGCTGGTGTTGAAGACCCATATCCAGCGGGAGATCGACCCGCTGGACATGCTCGCCACCACCTCAATTGTGCTGGTGCTGGCTATCTTCGACGCGATTTGTGGCTGCATCATGCTGCGCAACGGCTTTGATAAGCAGACGCTGCTGGCGGTTCACCCCGGCGGCAACGTTGGTAAAACCTTGCGTGAGAATGAAGCCTAGTCGCCTTTCAGATCAGGTCAGTGCTTCAGCTCGTCAGTCACAATATTGGCAATAATCTGGATGGCCCGCGCGGTGTGCGGGCCCCATTCAAACGAGGTATTGATACGAATACAGTGCCGGTAGCGATCGTCCACCGCGAACATGGTGCCGGGCGCAATGCTCACTCCCTGCGCCAGCGCACGCTGATAGACCTTCGCCGCATCCACCTTTTCGCCTAAATCCAGCCATAAAAAATATCCCCCTTGCGGCTGAGACACAGACACGCTCGACGGAAAAGTCTCGGTGATGGCGTTGAACATCGCCATTTGTCTCTGTTCCAGCTGGCGACGCAGGCGGCGCAGATGGGTGTCATAGCCGCCCTGCTGCATATAGTCGGCCAACGCCAGCTGAACCGGCACGCTGGCTGACAAGGTGCTCATCAGCTGCAATCGCTGGATGCGCGCGGCGTAGGCCCCCGCCGCCACCCAGCCAACGCGAAAGCCGGGAGCCAGACATTTTGAGAATGAGGAGCAGTGCAGAATTTCACTGCGATTTTCCGACGCTTTGAGCGGCATAGGTCGCTCACCGCCGAAGTACAGCTCGCCATAAACATCATCTTCAATCAGCGCCACGCCGTGGGCCTGCAAAATCGCCACCAGCCGGGCCTTCTTCTCTACCGACAGCGTGCAGCCGAGAGGGTTCTGGAAGTTGGACATCAGCCAGCAGGCTTTGATCGGATAGGTATCTAGCGCCTGCTCCAAGGCGTCGAGATCCATGCCGTTGCGCACGTCGGTCGGGATCGCCACGGCTTTCAGCTTACGGCGCTCAATCGCCTGTAGCACCCCATAGAACGCGGGCGACTCAATCGCCACCCAGTCTCCCGGCTCGGTGACGGCTTGCAGGCTGAGGCCCAGCGACTCCATGGCCCCCGAGGTAATGACAATTTCGTCCGGCGGCACTTCCATGCCGTTTTGCGCGTAACGCTGGGCTATGTTGCGGCGCAGCTCCTCATTGCCCGGCGGCAGGTTGGCCATGGCGCTATGAGGCGACATACGGCGCACCGCGCTGGCCAGGGAGCGGGCAAGGCGCGGCTGGGGGAACAAAGTTGGGTCCGGGAATGCCGAGCCTAAAGGCACCACCGACGGGTCTTGGCCACCTTTGAGAATGTCGAAAATGGCGTCATTAACATCCACCTGCTCGGCGGCGTGCAGAGTTTGATTGGCGCGGCGATTCAGCTCGCGCACCTTGCGCGGCGCGACGTAATAGCCCGACTGCGGCCGGGCAACGATTACGCCCTGACTTTCCAGCAGCTGGTACGCCTGTAGGACGGTCATCAAGCTCAGGCCGGACTGTTTACAGCTATCTCGCAGCGACGGCAGTTTGTCGCCGGGCAGCCACACCTGTGAATCAATCTGCCGACGCAGGGTCTGCGCCAGATTTTCATAACGAGAAAGTGCCATAGAGTCATTCACTGTTATAGATAATGTTAATGAAATGCCAACTATTATAGGCAAATTGGTTAATTCATGGCGAACGAAACCGAGGTTAAACGGAGAATGATTAGTTTAGGTGTCGTCTGGTGGCCAAACATTAACCGTGATAATGTTTTTGCAACCCGCTTTGCGGTCGGATAATTCTGAGCAAGTGCTAAGGGATCGTTTGCAACCTTACGCTTTCTAAACGTTTTCTCCACTTTCGGCGGAAAAACGTTAGCGCACCTTTCACTCTTTTACATCTTCCTCGTATTACTATTCATTCATAGGTTTAGACTTTCCTTCGTCAACACAAAACGGGCAACGTGCCTGAAACCCTATGAGGAATCTAATAATGCGTAAACTTACCGCAATGATTGTGGCTTCAACTCTGGCTCTGAGCTCGGCTTCTTTCGCTTTCGCCGCTGACACTACGCCAGCACCTGATGCACCTGCCCCTCAAGGCAAAATGATGCACCATAAAGGCCCGCACCACATGAACCCGTTCGCTGGCCTGAACCTGACTGAGCAGCAAAAAACTCAGATGAAAGAGATCATGAAAGACAGCGGCGCACGCCCTGACCGCGCGGCCATGAAAGCGCAGATGGACACCATGCACGGCCTGGTCGCCTCTGACAGCTTCGACGAAGCCAAAGTGAAATCGCAGATTGATACCATCACCCAGGCACAGTCCCAGCGCATGCTGGAACGCGCTCGCGCTGAGAACAAAATGTACAACCTGCTGACGCCAGAGCAGAAGAAACAGTTTAATGAGAACTACCAGAAGCGCGCTGAGAAAATGGAAAAAATGCGCGACCATAAACCAGGCCAGCCAAAACCGGCTGCTGCTGAATAATCGCTTAACCGCTCAGGCTCAACCGGTCAGCTTTGCTGGCCGGTTTTTTTTGTATTTATTCATCTTATTGAGCATTTTTTCTGTGCTCCCCGCCCCCTTACCCAACGAAATCCCAAGCCATATCACAATTCTGTTGTTCTCATTTCACCTGTCGCCGCCAAGCCACTACCTTAAAACTGGGATTTAAGCTGATCGTTCAGGAACTTCTGCGCTGCGGTTGAGCATGTTCCATTCATACCTCACCCAAACTCTGCACCTATAAAACATAAAACGGGCCTACAGGACCCGTGACACAAGGAGTAGTACACATGAAAAGCGTCAAGTCTGGGATAACCTGGCTGGTAGTGGCGTTAATCGGCGCCTTTGCCTTTGGCATGTTGGCCCTCAGCCGTGGAGAGCACGTCAACGCGGTGTGGCTGGTAATAGCCGCCATTGCTTGTTACAGCATCGCCTATCGTTTCTACAGTCTGTTTATCGCCAAGAAAGTGTTCGAACTGGATGACCGCCGCATGACGCCCGCCGAGCGCCACAATGACGGTCTGGACTATGTTCCCACCAATAAATGGGTGCTGTTCGGCCACCACTTTGCAGCAATTGCCGGTGCAGGCCCGCTGGTCGGCCCGATCCTTGCCGCGCAGATGGGCTTCTTGCCGGGCACTATCTGGATCCTGGTCGGCGTGATGCTGGCGGGCGCGGTGCAAGACTTCCTTATTCTGTTCATCTCAACCCGCCGCGATGGTCGCTCGCTGGGTGAAATGGCCAAGCAGGAGCTGGGGCAATTCGCCGGAGTGATCACCATGCTAGGCGCGCTGGGCGTGATGATTATTATCCTGTCCGCGCTGGCTCTGGTGGTGGTTAAAGCGCTGGCAGACAGCCCGTGGGGCCTGTTCACCATCGCCGCCACCATTCCTATCGCGCTGTTTATGGGCGTTTATATGCGTTTCCTGCGCCCGGGCAAAATTGCCGAAGTATCGATTATTGGCTTCGTGCTGATGATGCTGGCGATTATTTACGGCGGCAACGTAGCGGCGGATCCTTACTGGGGGCCGTTCTTCACGCTGCACGGCACCACGCTGACCTGGGTGTTGGTGATTTACGGCTTTATCGCCTCGGTTCTGCCGGTTTGGCTGCTGCTGGCCCCGCGTGATTACCTCTCTACCTTCCTGAAAATCGGCGTCATTGCCGGGTTGGCGGTGGGCATCGTATTTGCTATGCCTGAAATGAAAATGCCCGCGGTAACTAAGTTTATCGACGGCAGCGGCCCGGTGTTCTCCGGCGGCCTTTTCCCGTTCCTGTTTATCACCATTGCCTGCGGCTCCATTTCGGGTTTCCACGCGCTGGTTTCCAGCGGCACCACGCCTAAGCTGGTCGAGCGCGAAAGCCATATCCGCTTTATCGGCTACGGCGCGATGCTGATGGAGTCCTTCGTGGCGATTATGGCGATGATCTGCGCCTCGGTTATCGATCCGGGCGTCTATTTCGCCATGAACTCACCGGCAGCGCTGATTGGCACCACGGTAGAGAGTGCCTCTCAGGTGATTAACAGCTGGGGCTTTGTGGTGACGCCGGACACGCTGGCGCTGATTGCCAAAGACGTGGGTGAGAACTCCATTCTCTCCCGCGCCGGTGGCGCACCGACCTTTGCCGTGGGCATGGCGCACATCATCACCGAAGTGTTTAATAGCCGCGCCATGATGGCGTTCTGGTATCACTTCGCCATCCTGTTCGAAGCCCTGTTCATCCTTACCGCCGTGGATGCCGGTACCCGCGCCTGCCGTTTTATGGTGCAAGACTTGGTGGGCGTCGCCGTGCCTTCGCTGGCCAATAACCGCTCTTGGATTGGCACCATAGCCGGAACCACCGTGGCGGTCGCTGGCTGGGGCTTCTTTGTCTATCAGGGCGTGGTCGACCCACTGGGCGGCATCAACACGCTGTGGCCGCTGTTTGGTATCGGCAACCAGATGCTGGCGTCGATGGCCTTGATCCTCGGCACCGTGGTGCTGTTTAAAATGAAGAAGCAGCGCTATGCGTGGGTAACCATTCTGCCGACCGTGTGGCTGTTTGTGACCTCTATGACGGCGGGCTGGCAGAAGATTTTCCACGAGAAGCCGTCGATCGGTTTCCTCGCTCAGGCGAAGAAATTCTCGGCAGGCATCGACAGCGGTGAAATCATTAAACCGGCCAAAACTCTTGCCGATATGCACACCATCGTGATTAACAATCAGATCAACGCCGCGCTGTGCGCCTTCTTTATGCTGGTCGCCGTCACCATGCTGGTGTCGTCGTTCTTCGTGATCCGCCGCGCGCTGAACTCCGCCACCCCGACAGTGCATGAAACCGCCGTGGTACAACGCCGGGAGGCCCGCAATGTCTGAAAACTGTTTACTGTTGAAAGCGCCGCGGCCCGCGGCGCTAGTCATCCATCACTGCCAGCCGCTGTTCGTGGTCGAGCCTCGCCCAAAGAACGCTTTGCAGTGGCTAAGACTCGCTGGACGCCGCGTCGCCCAAAGCTTCCGGCTGATGGTTGGCGTGCAGGATTACGGCAATTACGTGGCGCACTTTCGCGTTCGCCACCCAAGAGGCACGCCGCTGTCGGAGCGCGAGTTTCATCGCAGATGTTTGGAAGCCAGATTCCCGAGTGAAGGCGGCAAGATGGGGAAATGCCCATGTTAGGATCAGGTGGGTGAACTGCTGTTCACCTTTTTAAGTTTAAGGTCAAGGTCGTGCGCTGCCGCCACACAGGCCTTAAGGTCAAAACCGTGGGCTCGCCGCCCACACTGGCCCAAAGGTCAAGGTCGTGCGCTGCCGCCACACCGGCCTTAAGGGGCGCCTATCGCCGCGCCCCTTAAGAATCCCCGGCTCTTTACTGCGCGCTCCGCTCGCTGGACGGACGTGTTTCAGGGGCTTCCGTTATTCACCGCAAAATGTCGCCGCTTAGGCGGTGCCTTCGCTTCAGGCTTCGAGCCATAGGTCTCGAACCGTTCGCTCAGCGCCATTTTTGACTGCGGTTTAGAGGCATCTCAGCCGTGCCGTTTCAGTGATTTTGCTTTGCTCCTCCGCTATTTAGGAGATGAGCAGAAAAAAAATCCACTGAAACGGCACGGTATAAATGCCAGTAAGTCGCGTTCAGAAGTGACGCCGAGCAAGAGGTGGAAAACCGCGCGTTAGTTTGCGCGGGTTGTAATCCCGCCGCGAGGGAACCGCCTAAGCGGCGCCACTTCGCGGCGAACACAATGGCCGCTGGAACATGTCCATTCCAACCCTGCGCAGCCTCGATCTTGCAGCAGCAAAAAAACGCAGGATTCCAAAGGGTTTCGTTTAAAACCCTTTGGGCCAGTGTGGGCGGCGAGCCCACGGTTTTGAATTTGAATTTGAATTTGAATTTGAAGTTAAAAAGCGCCCCCGGGCAGCAGCCCCTACTTACTTAATTCTCGCCATTTGGTCATCCAAATTCACTTTCCCCTTGATGGCTTTGTTCTTCACTCTGCGCGACCACATCGCGGTAATAATCGGTACCAGAATCGAGGTTACGATGACCGAGGTGGCGACCAGCGCGGTGGCTGCCGGGGCGGCGGCTTTGAACTGGGGGACCATCTCGGCGATTAACACCGGGGTGGCGACGGCGGCTCCGGCGGAACTTGATGCTGCGATGCCTGCCGTGCCGTCACCTCCACCGATAAACTTGTCGGCCAGAATCAGCGGGATGCCGGTGACGATAATCACCGCGATACCCAGTGCGATACCTAACAGGCCGGTTTGTGCAATCACCGCCAGATTGATGGTATTCCCCAAAGCGAAAGCGAAGAATGGGATCAGCGTCTGCACGGCTTTGCCGAAGAACTCGCGCAATTCAGAATCAAGATTACCCAACGCAAACCCAACCAGGAAAGGCAGAACGGCGCCGACGAATACGTGAGGTTCGAAAGAGGCGATACCGGCAGTGCCGAGGATGATCATGGTCATCAACGGGCCGGATTCCAGAGACATCAGCACGAAAGCGCCCGCCTCTTCTTTGGTGCCGTATTGCTGCATCACCGAGGCGTACAGGCCGCCGTTGGTCATATCCATCGCCGCCACTAAGGCCAGCGTAGACAGCCCGGCGAAGAAGCCAAACTCGACGCCGTTTTCCGGAATAAAGTGCGACGCCAACGCGGCGACCACCCAGGCCACGGCGATTTTAGTCACCACCAGCGTGCCGGATTTACGCAGCACCGTCCCCGTGGCGCTGAGCTTGATTGACGCGCCCATACAGAAGAACCACACCGCCAGAATCGGCACGGTGCCGGAAATCAGCCCGTTGGTGAATGACCCGAAATATTTACCCGCGTCCGGCGCAAAGGTATGGCAAAGGGCACCGATAAACAGCGGCACCAGCATCATCCCACCGGGAATTTTTTCTATAGCACGTTTGATTTGCATGTTGTTTCCACCTGATCGTTTTATTCGCTCACGGCACTGTTTTCCAGCGCCGGGCGGTGTTGTAGTGAAAGCTAGGGTTAAGGGTGTAACGTGCCATTCCCGGTTGGCGTGACGACTTGGTTCTCTCATCGGCTCTTTCAATGATCGCTAAGGTATCCATTTCCGGAAGTTATAAAAGTGATCAAACACATATTTTTGAAACGACGTTTCTTTTTTATAGATCGCTAGTTTCATTTAAATGTCTGGAGGATTTTCAGGCATAAAAAAACCCGCGTCGGGGATGCCGAGGCGGGTTAGATAAGTCGATGAGTAGAGTGCGGAATTAATCCAGCGTGCTGCGCCCGAAAGCCTGTTGCCAGTCATTGTCGAACTGCGCCACGGCGGCGGTCACGGCGGGCGTGGTCAGCAGCTGCTCGGCGACGTCCACCGGCAGAGTGATTGACTGACAGCCCGCGAGCAAGCAGTCCATCGCCTGACGCGGCGTTCGGAAACTGGCGGCCAGCACTTTAGCGCCGGGCGCATGCAGGCTCAGCAGCTGTTGCAGCTCTGTCACCATGGCGATGCCGTCACCGCCCTGCGCGTCCAGACGGTTGACATAGGGCGCGACATATTCCGCCCCGGCCAGCGCAGAAAGTAACCCCTGCCCCGCGCCATAAACCGCCGTTCCCAGCGTGGGAATGTTCATCAGCTTGAGCTTTTTGATCGCCGCCAAGCCTTCCGCCGTCACCGGAACTTTGACCACTAAACCCGGCACGCGCTGGGTCATGCTCACCGCTTCGGCAACCATTTGCTCGGCATCAGACGCCAGCACCTGCGCAAAGAGTTTGCCGGTTCCGCCCAGAGCATCACGCAAGGCAGGCAGGACTTCCCATAGCGATTTGCGCTCTTTCGCCACAATGCTCGGGTTGGTAGTAACACCCTGCAACGGCAGGATGCGTGATAGTCGTTTTACCGCGCCAACGTCGGCGGTATCCAGATAAAGCTCCATCCCTCTCTCCTTAAACTTGTGAACCAAAACAAAGTATCGATGAGTCTACTCTTTCAAACGCCTATTTTGTTGATCGCAGTCAAAATCACTTTCGAATGAAAGTAGCTTAATTGCGAAAGAAAATAAATAGGCCGTTTTTGCTTGGAGTACCTCGATGATTTTTAACCTTCAACGCTATTCAACCCACGACGGGCCGGGAGTGCGTACCGTGGTGTTCCTCAAAGGCTGTTCTCTGGGCTGCACCTGGTGCCAGAACCCGGAGAGCCGCTCGGCCGAGCCGGACATTTTGTTCGACCCGCGCTTATGCAGTGAAGGCTGCAGCTACTGCGCCAGCGCCTTTCCGCACGCTATTAATGTAGAAGACGGCAAGCTGATTATCCGCCGCGAGAACTTCAGCGCCGCCGACCGGGCCGCCATTGAGCGCGTCTGCCCCGCCGGGGCCTTGAGCCTGTGCGGCGAGTCGGCGGATGTAGACCATCTGATGCAGCAGATCCTGCGCGACAAAGCCTTCTATCTGCGCACCGGCGGTGGCGTCACCCTCTCCGGCGGCGAGCCTTTCATGCAGCCGCAGGTGACTCACCGGCTATTGCAACGCTGCCGCCAAGAGGGGTTGCACACGGCGGTTGAAAGCTGCCTGCACGTGCCGTGGAAATACATCGAACCCTCACTGGACGTGCTGGATCTGCTGCTGGCCGACTTAAAGCACGTAGATGAAACGGCGTTTAAACGCCTGACCGGCGGCTCGGCCAAGCGCGTGCTGGATAATTTCCGCCGACTGGCTCATGCCGGGCAGTCGCTGATTGTCCGCGTGCCGCTGATCCCTGACTTCAATGCCGACCGCGCCTCGGTACGGGCGATTGTCGACTTCGCCGCTGAGGAAACCGGCTGCCAGGAGATCCATTTTCTGCCTTACCACACGCTGGGCATCAATAAATACGCTCTGCTCAACCAACCCTATCTGGCCCCGCGCCAGCCGCTGAATGACCCCGATCTGCTGACGTTTGCCCAAGATTACGCCGCCGAAAAGGGGCTGACTGCCCTACTAAGAGGATAATAATAATGACTCAACTGAGGCTGGAACATCTGTCTGACCGCATCAAAGCACACAAAGAGGCGCTGATTCATATCGTCAAACCGCCTATCTGTACCGAACGCGCGCAGCACTATACCCATGTTTATCAACAGCATGCCGACAAACCGCTGGCCGTGCGCCGGGCAATGGCGCTGGCCGAGCATCTGCAACAACGCACCATCTGGATTAAGCACGACGAGTTAATCATCGGCAACCAAGCCAGTGAAGTGCGCGCCGCGCCGATTTTCCCTGAGTACACTGTCGGCTGGATTGAAAGTGAAATTGACGCACTTGGCGACAGGCCGGGAGCCGGTTTCTCGGTCAGCGAAGCGAACAAGGACATCCTTCACCAGCTGTGCCCGTGGTGGCGCGGCCAGACGGTTCAAGATCGCTGCTACGGCATATTCACCGATGAGCAGAAGGCCCTGCTCGACAGCGGCATCGTCAAGGCGGAAGGCAATATGACCTCCGGCGACGCGCATCTGGCGGTCAACTTCCCGCTGCTGCTCGATCTCGGGCTGGACGGGCTGCGCAACAAAGTGGCCGAGCGCCGCGAACGGCTGCAACTCACCGACTGGGAAGACCTGCATAAAGAGCAGCTGCTGAAGGCGATTGATATCACGCTAGCGGCGGTGGGCGAGCACATCCTGCGTTTTGCTGCGCTGGCGCGGAAAATGGCGGCGACGGAGAGCCGCGAAGCGCGCCGCAGCGAACTGCTGAGCATGGCCGAAAACTGCGAGCTTATTGCCCACCAGCCGCCGCAGACCTTCTGGCAGGCGTTGCAGCTGTGCTACTTCATCCAGCTGATTCTGCAAATCGAATCCAACGGCCACTCGGTCTCCTTCGGTCGCCTCGACCAATATCTCTATCCTTACTATCGCCGCGATGTGGAAGTAGCTGAAACCCTGAGCCGCGATGCCGCCATTGAGCTTTTACAAAGCTGCTGGCTGAAGCTGCTGGAGGTCAACAAAATCCGCTCCGGCACCCACTCCAAAGCCTCGGCGGGCAGCCCGCTGTACCAAAATGTCACCATTGGCGGCCAGCAGTGGCGCGACGGCCAGATCAGCGACGCCGTCAACCCACTCTCTTACGCCATTCTGGAGTCATGCGGCCAGTTGCGCTCTACCCAGCCCAACCTCAGCGTGCGCTATCACGCCGGGATCAGCGATGACTTCCTCGACGCCTGCGTGCAGGTGATTCGCTGCGGCTTCGGCATGCCGGCTTTCAATAATGATGAAATTGTCATTCCTGAATTCATCAAACTCGGCGTCGAGCCGCAGGACGCCTATGACTACGCCGCGATTGGCTGCATCGAAACCGCCGTCGGCGGCAAGTGGGGCTATCGCTGCACCGGCATGAGTTTCATCAACTTCGCCCGCGTAATGCTAGCGGCGCTGGAGCAAGGTAAAGACGCCAAAAGCGGCCGCTGCTTCCTGCCGCAGCAGCGCGGGCTGTCGCTGGGTAACTTCGACAATTTCGAACAGGCCTTCGCCCAGTGGGATGAGCAGATCCGCTACTACACCCGCAAATCGATTGAAGTGGAGTGCGTGGTGGATACCGTGCTGGAAGAAAATGCCCACGACATCTTATGCTCGGCACTGGTTGATGACTGCATCGAGCGCGGCAAAACCATCAAACAGGGTGGTGCGAAATATGATTGGGTGTCGGGCTTACAGGTGGGGATCGCCAATCTGGGCAACAGTCTGGCAGCAGTCAAAAAGCTGGTGTTCGAGCAGGGTCAGGTTGGTCAGCAAGAGCTGGCGGCGGCGCTGGCGTCCGACTACGACGGGCTAGACGGCGAGCGCCTGCGCCAGCGACTCATCAACGGCGCGGACAAATATGGCAATGACTGCGACGAGGTAGACGACCTGCTGGTTCGCGCTTATCAGTGCTATATCGACGAGCTGTCGAACTATCACAACACCCGATTTGGGCGCGGCCCGATTGGCGGCACCTATTACGCGGGCACCTCATCAATTTCCGCCAACGTGCCTTTCGGCGCCGCCACCACCGCCACGCCGGATGGTCGCAAAGCCTTCACCCCGCTGGCTGAGGGTGCCAGCCCCTCTTCCGGTACGGACCATCTTGGGCCAACGGCGGTGTTCAACTCCCTCGGAAAACTGCCGACCGAGGCGATCCTCGGCGGCGTGTTGCTCAATCAGAAGTTGAACCCGGCTTCGCTGGAAAACCCGCACGACCGGCAAACGCTGATGCTCATGCTACGCACTTTCTTTGAAGAGCATCGCGGCTGGCACGTGCAGTACAACATTGTGTCGCGCGAAACTTTGCTGAAAGCCAAAGAGACGCCGCAGCATTACCGGGATTTAGTGGTGCGCGTCGCCGGATACTCGGCATTTTTCACGGCCTTATCACCTGAAGCACAGGATGATATCATCGCCCGTACCGAGCACTCGCTCTAACCCTTCCCTACCACAATGCGGGTAATCGACAGGTTGCCCGCTGTTTCGGAATCGCATGAACGACAGACAGCAGATTATTTTGCAATGGGTGAATGATAAACAGCGGGTTAGCGTCAGCACGCTGGCGCAGGTATGTCAGGTATCAGAAGTGACCATTCGCCATGATCTGACTTTGCTCGAAGGGCGCAACTATCTGCGCCGAGAGCACGGATTTGCCGTGGCGGTGCAGACCGATGATGTGGACCAGCGCATGATGTCCAATTTTGGCCGCAAGCAAAAGCTGGCCCAATATGCCGCGTCGCTGATCCAAGAGGGTGAAACCGTATTTTTCGAAAGCGGCAGCAGCGTCGCGCTGTTGGCGCAATATCTGAGTGATAAGCGCAGCCTGACGGTGGTCACGGTCAGCAGCTACATCGCCACCCTATTAAAAAGCATGCCGTGCGAGGTGATTTTGCTCGGCGGGATGTATCAGAAAGCCAGCCAGACGCTGGTCGGCCCCCTGACCAAACTCTGCTTGCAGCAGGTCAACTTCAGCAAAGCATTTATTGGTATCGACGGCTATACCCCTGAAACCGGCTTCACCGGCCGCGATATGCTGCGCGCCGACATCGTCAACGCCGTGCTGGCCAAAGGCGTGGAAAATATCGTGCTGACCGATTCCAGCAAGTTTGGACAGATCACCGGCCACTCCCTCGGCCCTATACGTCACGTCAGCCGGGTGATCACCGATGACCAACTTGCCGTCCCTGTGAGGCAGCACCTGACCAGCGCCGGGATTGCGGTAGATTGCATCAGCCAATAATGAGGTTTTTGTGCTTTGACCCAAAGACTTTGCAGTGAATTAGGACTATTCACCTAGTGCAAAAATGCCAATTTCATTAGTTTTATTCCACTGGGTCGCTATTGCGCCCGGTGAAAATGTGAAATTGAGCAAGTTGAGATAACTGTTTGACCCACTCTGAATATTGTTAGTTTTTCGCGGAGGTCTCGCGTTAAACACCCAGGTGATAGCGGCAATATTGCGTTGGTTAATTTCTCAGCGAAATATTGGTTATTACCTATACTTATGAGTGTGTCGGAGAGTTAATCCTATTAAGGAGAGTTACCATGATGCAATTATCAAGTCTTACTTCTAAACGTATTGCCAGCATTGCTTTAGTGATGACCTTGGCAATGTCAGTCACTGCTTGTGGCAACTGGTCTAAACGCGACCGTAATACCGCCATTGGTGCGGGTGCCGGTGCATTGGGTGGTGCAGTACTGACTGATGGCAGTACTTTAGGGACATTAGGTGGTGCAGCAGTCGGCGGGATCGTAGGACATCAGGTCAGTAAATAGTAGTAAAGAATGGTTAAAGCAGAATAAAGGATTAAAACAAAAATAGGTTGTTTGCTTTTTTCAGGTCTTTTTAATTTGTCTTCTACTAAGAAGACAAACCGGTATTCTCAAGATGCTGCTTTGATGAGAGAGCAGCATTTTGGCAATCACGTTTTTAATTTGTCTTTCCGGGTGAAATCGGCAAAAAATAAAATTTTTGCCGATTTAGCGATGCGTCTAAAATGCAGACAATATCAGCCACCGGCTAATTTCACCTTCATGCCTTTGGCTTCAAGCAGCTGTTTGAGCAAATCCCGCTTATCCCCCTGAATCTCGATCACCCCCTCTTTCACCGAACCGCCGCAGCCGCACTTCTTCTTCAGCTCAGCAGCCAGTTTCTCCAGATCGGCGTCATCACCGTCTACGCCGGTGATCAGGCAAACGCCCTTGCCTTTGCGCCCGCTGGTCTGGCGCTGAATACGCACAATACCGTCACCTTTCGGGCGTTCTACTTTGGCTTTTGGCTCATCAATTCGGCCGGTATCTGTGGAGTACACCAGACGGCTGTTATCATCATTTTTCATCGGCTGGCCTTAACGCAGTGAAGCGCGAATATCACGCAGGGTCTGAGCAGGATCGGCGGATTGGGTGATCGGACGCCCAATCACCATATAGTCGACGCCCGCCGTCAGTGCCTCAACGGGAGTCATCACGCGACGCTGGTCGTCGGCTTTGCTGCCCGCCGGGCGGATCCCTGGCGTCACCAGTTTAAACTCTTGCCCCAGCGCGGCTTTGAAACGGCTGGCTTCCTGCGCGGAGCACACCACGCCGTCCAGGCCGCAGTCGCGTGTCAGGCGCGCCAAACGCTCGGCGTAGTCCGCCGGAGAGAGTTGAATACCTAGATCAGCCAAATCGCTGCCTTCCATGCTGGTCAGCACGGTGACGGCAATCAACAGGGGCGCGTCGGCCCCGAATGAGGTTAACGCCTCTTTGGCGGCAGTCATCATGCGTGCCCCGCCGCTGGCGTGAACATTCACCATCCACACGCCGAGATCGGCGGCGGCAGCCACCGCGTGGGCGGTAGTGTTAGGAATGTCGTGGAATTTCAAATCGAGGAATACGTCAAAACCGCGTGATTGCAGGTCTTTAACGATTTGCGGGCCGAAGTGGGTGAACATCTCTTTACCCACTTTTAGACGGCAATCGCGCGGGTCGATGCGGTCGGCAAAGGCCAGCGCCGCCGACTTATCGGCGTAGTCGAGAGCAACGACAATGGGTGAGGATTTTAAGTCATTGTTATGGATATTATTTTCAGACTTCATGTCGTCAACCTCTTGTCAGTTTTTAAGGATATCGGGCTAAGGCAAATTCATCAGTGGAAAAAGCCGCCCGCATTTTACCTGTCATCTCCCCTAAATCCCAGTCGCGCGTTGTGTTACATTTTTATGAATTATTTGTTACACACTAGACAGCTTAACTTTGCTGACATAGCGTAAAGCTTTAGGCTGAAGGAAATAGAATAAAATGAGCGAGATATCTACCCTGACCATCAAGATACCTGTGGAATTAAAAGAGTTAATTCGTGCCGCAGCGGCTGAATCAGAGCGTTCATTAAGTGCCGAAGTGTGCGAGCGCCTAGAGGAAAGCTTTGCACCGAAGGGGAAAAAGGCCGCCAAAAATCCAGAACATGAAATCGACAACCAGCACACCAGCGAAAACACCGAACCGGCGCTGACTCAAAAAGAGATCAAAAAACTCCGCACCCTGCTGGTCTCCGTTCGCAAGACCATCAGTAAGAAGAAGTAGTCTTTATAGGTAGCAACATAAGCAGCAATGCCGAAGGCTCCTCAAAATCATTCGAGTTGTATCAAGGCGGCAATTGAACGAAGCCCCAGGAGCTGACATTAAGTCAGTGACTGGGGTGACAAATCTGCCGGGAGCAGATTTGAACGCTGCTCGCAGCGGCCCCGAAGGGGTGAGGCCCATGGACGGGCCGAATAACAGAGGAAGCCAACACAGAGACAATACAAAGGACGACGAGGATTTTATTGGCCGTCGAGACCACGGATAGGCTTGATGGTCGACCAAGCACGGCAAGACGGGCAATGCCAATACAACGAATGCGCGGTAAACCCACACTTATGGCAGCGATAGCGCGGCTTAGTGCGGATCTGCTCCCCTACCATGTCACGCAGTAAGACCAGACTCTCCTTGGCACGCCCCTCTTCTGCATCCGCCAGATGGTAATCCATCAGGTGATGGAACACGCGCATGGTCGGATGGCGCTGAAGCTGGCGGTTGATGTACAACTGCGCTACTTCGCGGCCTTCGGCTTGCTGGATTATCTCAGCCAGAATCAGCTCGGCGCTGGCGCCGGTGTTTTCATCCACGCAGCGTTTGAGGAATTCAGCCCACGCCTGCAGCTGGCCTAAGTGCTGATAGCACTCTTGCAGCATCGGCAAGGTTTCGCTCACCAGCTCTTTATCCTGCTCCAGCACGCGTTTTAAGGCGTCGGCGGCCTTAGCGTAGTCGCCCTGAGCCATCAGGATGCGACCCTGCATGATCGAGACGCGGGCGCAGAGTTTGTCGGCCGAGGCGGCTTTCTTCAGCAGGCCGGTGGCTTTATCTAGGTCGTCGCTGGACATGGCTTGCAGCGCTAGTTCACACCAGAAATGGGCAATCTCTTTGCGGCGATTGTCTTTACCCAGCTTAACCAGACGCTCGGCCACCTCGATGGCGCTTTGCCAGTCGCTGGTCGCCTGATGAATGACCAACAGCTGCTCCAGAGCAAAGACTTGGTAGTCCTGCTCTTTCACCAGCTGGTTGAACATGTCTTCTGCGCGGTCATACAGCCCGGCAGCCATGTAGTCACGGCCCAGTTGCTGCACGGCAAGCAGACGTTGTTCGAAGGTCAGCGAGGCGCTCTCCATCAATGACTGATGGATGCGGATGGCGCGGTCAACTTCACCACGCGAACGAAACAAGTTGCCCAGCGTTAAGTGAGCCTCGACGGTGCTGCTGTCCTCTTTAAGCATTTCAAGGAACAGGTCGACGGCTTTATCTTGTTGGTTGGACAGCAAAAAGTTAACGCCCGCCACGTACTCACGCGACAGGCGGTTAGCATTTTCCTGTTTATCCTGCTGAGAACTTCTGCGCCCCATGTACCAGCCATAGGCGGCCGCAACGGGCAACAACAGAAACAGCAGCTCTAACATAAAGGATTATTCCTTACTGATAACAGTAGGCGTGACAGTGGGAACAACCACAGGTTCAGGTTCGATTTGCTGTTCCAGACGCTTGATTTTACGCTGAGCGCGGCCTAGAGACAGGCGAACGCGCAGATAGAACAGACCACAGATCACCCAACCCAGCACGAAGCCGGTCGCAAATAGCACAGCCAGCAGCGTGGAGACGCGATAGTCGCCCTGCGCCAGCAGATAATTGAAAGTTACCACCTGATCGTTGTGGGCGCCGAGGGTGATGGATATCACCAACACGACCAACACAACTAAAAATATCAGCAAATATTTCACATTCATTCCTGTAATGCCGGATGTACCGGATGAATTATGCCAAAAATACGCGTCCTAACCTAATAAGTTAGCATTTCCAAACAAAGCTGGGAAATGCTCAGAACGGATAAAACCGACTTAGGATAAACTTCAGACAAAAGCGTAGCATAACTCCCTATTTGGCCTAGCGCCCCACAGTAAAAAGGGCGTGATAGTTAATATATGGGGACGCCACTCCCCGGTTAAAAGGGTAAACGGCCAGTTGTTGCCCTGCGCCGTCTACCCTGAGGGGCTATTTTGTCTCTTCGGCCTCGCGCTCGGCTATCTCGCGCTGCTCTGCCGGAGGCGGCTTGAGTGGCCCAATAAACCTTTCCGTCAGCCAACAGGCGATGATCACCAGCACCGCGCTTATGGCGGTAGAGGCCATCAAGTCTCGCGGCCAGTGCATGCCGAGCATCAAACGGCTGCCCATTACAATTACTGCCCAGGCCATCATAAAGGCCACGGTTTTGAAGTGGCGACGCGGCCAGAGAATACCCAGAGCCAGCAGCGCCCAGGTAGCGGCGAACATGGTGTGGCCCGATGGGAAGGCGTAGCCAGTGTCACTCTGCCAGCTCTTTTTCAGCCATTTCGGCAGGTCGCTGTCATCCCCCAGCAAGGCTTTCACCTCTTTGCCCCGCTCCTTGCCTTTCATGGCGTAGAACTCCAGCACGTCCATCTCATGAGAAGTGCCCAGCCATGCCACATAAGGGCGCGGCTCCTTGACCTCTGCCTTGATGAAATCCTTCACATACTGGCCGATGACAACGGACGCGCAGAGAATAACCACCAGCATTACCGCCGCCTTGAGCCGGAAACGCAGGCACCACAGGAACCAGGCGCAAAACACGAGGGTGGTGAGAATGCCCCAAGGCTCACTCACGGTTTCCGTCACCCAGAACAGCGGGCGCAAAATGTCCGGATTCATCCCCGGCGTCCATAACCATCCCGAAGCCCACACGACGGCGGGCATGGCCAATAGAATCACTGTGCCTAGCAAGACACGTCTGACAATGTGATACATAAGCATCCTTAAACAGCCAAAGAATCGCAGTGTAACAATCTTGTTACTGCTTAACATCTAATAAGAAAATCGGCTTTTGCTGCGACCGATAATTCATAACTTATGACGTAATCATTCAAATATTCGCGCTAAGCGCCGCTGCGATTTGTGGCAGAATATTCATAGGATTGTTGCAATCTCTGCTGTCGCTGAGATTTTTACTGGTCAATCCGCGCATTGGAACGTAGCATGCGCAACAATAAATAAAATACTGAACGTTAATAAACACTCTATCACCCTCACCTGCGACCCCGCGCTAAGATTGCGATGAAATGACGCAACCCGGCATGAAAGATGAGGAGTTACTCAGCATTATTCGCGCTGCGGCAAGGCAGTAACCGAATGAATGAGAGTCGCTAACGCAGCCCCAGCGTGAAGGATGAAGAGTATTGGAGTATAAAATGCAGCTGAAACGTGTGGCAGAAGCCAAATTACCTACACCATGGGGTGATTTCCTGATGGTGGGTTTCGAAGAACTGGCAACCGGTCACGACCATCTGGCACTGGTTTTTGGTGATATTACTGGCGACACGCCGGTACTCGCTCGCGTTCATTCCGAATGCCTGACGGGAGACGCGCTGTTCAGCCTGCGCTGTGATTGTGGTTTCCAACTGGAAGCCGCGCTAAATCATATCGCCGAAGAAGGACGTGGCATTCTGATGTACCACCGCCAGGAAGGTCGTAACATCGGTTTGCTGAACAAAATCCGCGCCTATGCATTACAAGATAAAGGCTACGACACCGTAGAAGCCAACCACCAGCTAGGCTTTGCCGCCGATGAGCGTGACTTCACCCTGTGTGCCGATATGTTCAAGCTGCTGGGCGTCCCTGCCGTTCGCCTGTTGACCAACAACCCGAAAAAGGTCGAAATCCTCACCGAAGCCGGGATCAACATCGTCGAGCGCGTGCCGCTGATCGTCGGCAAAAACCCGAAAAACGAACACTATCTGGCAACCAAAGCCGCCAAGATGGGCCACCTGTTAGAAAAGTAATCTTGGTTTAGGTTGAATGCTAAAAAAGCCCCTTACGGGGCTTTTTTCATTTCATCGCCAAACTGACGGGACTTAGAGCATTTTGCGGATCACATAGTGCAGGATGCCGCCGTTCTCGAAGTAGGTCAGCTCATTGCCGGTGTCGATACGGCAACGGGCATCGACGGTTTCGACATGGCCGTCGGCGAAGGTGATTTTAACTGGCACCGTCTGGCCCGGCTTGAGGGACTGCATACCGCTGACGCTGATGGTTTCGTCACCCGTCAGTTTCAGCGTTTTGCGCGTCACGCCCTGTGGGAATTCCAGTGGCAGGATGCCCATGCCGATCAGGTTCGAACGGTGGATACGCTCGAAGGATTCGGCAATCACCACGCGAACGCCCAGCAGGCGAGGGCCTTTCGCTGCCCAGTCGCGGCTGGAGCCGGAGCCATACTCTTTACCGGCGATAACCGCCGTCGGCACGCTTTCATGCTGATAACGCATGGCGGCGTCGTAAATCGCTAACTGGTCCTGAGACGGAATGTGGCGAGTGAAGCCCCCTTCCACGCCCGGCACCATTTCGTTGCGAATACGAATGTTGGCGAAGGTCCCGCGCATCATCACTTCATGATTACCACGGCGAGAACCGTAGGAGTTGAAGGATTTTGGCGGTACGCCGTGCTGCTCTAAATAGCGTCCTGCCGGGCTTTCAGCCTTGATATTCCCCGCCGGGGAAATGTGGTCAGTGGTCACCGAGTCGGCCAGTATCGCCAGGATACGCGCGTCTTTGATGTCCTCTACCGGGTCCGGTTGGGCTTTCATGTCGCTGAAGAACGGCGGATGGCGGATGTAGGTAGAATCTTCCTGCCACGCGTAGGTTGGTGTGCCTTCGACCTTGATAGCCTGCCAGTTGGCGTCGCCGTTGAACACTTCGGCATACTCTTTGTGGAACATGTCGGTTTTCACCTGCTCCACGGCTTTGGCAATCTCATTGGCTGACGGCCAGATGTCTTTCAGGTAGACCGGCTTGCCGTTTTGGTCCTCGCCCAGAGGATCATGGGTCAAATCAACCTTCATGTTACCCGCCAGCGCGTAGGCCACCACCAGCGGCGGAGAAGCCAGCCAGTTGGTTTTAATCAGCGGGTGAATACGCCCTTCGAAGTTACGGTTGCCGGAAAGCACCGCGCCCACGGTCAGGTCGCCCTCTTTGATCGCCGCCTCAATCGGGTCAGGCAGTGGACCTGAGTTCCCGATACAGGTGGTACAGCCGTAGCCGACGAGATTGAAGCCGAGCTTTTCCAGATGCGGCATCAGGCCAGCGGCGTTGAGGTAGTCGGTCACCACTTTCGAGCCGGGGGCCAGCGAGGTTTTCACCCAAGGTTTACTGGTTAAGCCGCGATCCGCCGCGTTCTTCGCCAGCAGGCCCGCCGCCATCAGCACGCTCGGGTTGGAAGTGTTGGTACAAGAGGTGATGGCCGCAATGACCACCGCGCCAGTGGTGAGCTGGTGATGCTGGCCGTCGAGGGTGAAACTTTCAGACTGGCTCTGCTTGCCTTTGGCATTGCCGATTTCCAGCTCGGTCGCGGCATTGAAGGCTTTTGGCACATTCGGCAAGGCGACGCGGTCCTGCGGGCGTTTCGGGCCAGCGAGGCTCGATTCCACCAGCGACATGTCCAGTTCCAGCGAGCTGGTGAAGATTGGCTCGTCGCCTTCGTGACGCCACAGGCCCTGCGCGCGGCTGTAGGACTCGACCAGTGCAATTTGCTCGTCGCTGCGCCCGCTGAGTTTCATGTAGCTGAGGGTCACTTCGTCAACCGGGAAGAAGCCGCAGGTCGCGCCGAACTCAGGGGACATATTGGCAATGGTCGCGCGGTCGGCCAGCGGCAGGTCCGCCAGGCCGTCGCCATAGAACTCGACGAATTTACCCACCACGCCGTGCTTACGTAGCATTTGGGTGACCGTCAGCACAAGGTCGGTGGCGGTAATGCCTTCACTCAGTTTGCCGGTGAGTTTGAAGCCCACCACGTCTGGGATCAGCATGGAAACCGGCTGGCCGAGCATCGCGGCTTCTGCCTCGATACCGCCCACGCCCCAGCCGAGAATGCCGAGTCCGTTAATCATGGTGGTGTGGGAGTCGGTGCCGACTAGGGTGTCAGGATAGGCGACGGTGCGGCCGTCAATCTCTTCGTGCCAGACGGTTTGGCCGAGATACTCAAGGTTGACCTGGTGACAAATCCCGGTGCCCGGCGGGACAACGCGGAAACGGTTGAAGGCCTTTTGCCCCCAGCGCAGGAAAATGTAACGCTCGTGGTTACGTTCCATTTCGAGACGGACGTTTTCGTCAAATGCCTCGTCGTCGCCGAACTCATCCACGGTGACCGAGTGGTCAATAACCAAATCCACCGGGGAGAGTGGATTGACTTGGTCGACATTCCCACCCAGTCGCTTGACCGCCTGGCGCATGGCCGCGAGGTCAACCACGGCGGGAACGCCGGTGAAATCTTGCATCAGTACGCGGGCCGGTCGGTAGGCAATTTCGCGGTCGGCGTGGCCGGTTTTCTGCCAATCCACCAGCGCCTGTAAATCCTCTTCGGTGACAGTGTCACCATCCACGTTACGCAGTAAATTTTCCAGCAGGACTTTTAGAGATTTTGGCAGGCGTTGAATGTCACCCAGCTTTTGTGCCGCTTTCGGCAGGCTGTAATAGTGATATTCCTTATCGAGGGCTGCCAGCTTATCCTGACTATTCTTGCGAAGATCGGACGACATAGCTTCTCCTTTTTATAACGCTTATCTTTCAGACTTCTGTTCTTTCTCAATGCTTTTCAAGGCGTTTTTACCTCAAAAAGTGCAAAGCGGGTGAAAGACCAATAACCGGACGGTCAATAAGTCCACTTATAAAGATAACACAAATTCTGGTTAACATTTTGATAACAACACGAAGTGTTCATCACTTGCCGTATGCCACCCTGCTGATACAGGATGGCATACCCATCGTTCATGTCGCCGCTGCATTATAAAAAGCAGATGTTGGCCTGAGTTTAGGCTTGCAGCAGGTTACGCAGCACCTCTTCCAGCTCGGTTTCGCCAATGACGCGTTCTGACTTTGGCCCTTCGAAACAGATCCACTCTTGGTTAAAACCGTCGATCATCTGCATACGCGGTGACGGATACTGATGCCCCTGGGCGCGGAAAACGGCTTCCCACGAGTGGCGCTCGACCACTTCGGCCACCACCGGGCGACCCAGAATCTGCGCGAAGGTGCTGGCGATGTCGTTTGGCGTAACGCGGCGCGGCCCTTCCAACTCGACCACGCGCTTACCTTCCCAGCGCTGCTGGAGCAAATTGGCCGCCAGCTTGCCGACGTCGGCGGTGGCAATCATCGGCACGGGTTTATCCAATGGCTGAAGGTAGCTGTGAATAACGCCCGCGTCGCGCGCGGAAGCCACGTCCAGCGCGCAGTTTTCCATAAACCAGCCCGGACGCAGGAAGGTAACTGGCAGCGCCAACGCATTAAGCGCCTGCTCCAGCAACGTGCGCTGAGTCAGCAGGTTAGTTTGCGCCGCCTGAGCACCAATGGTGGAGAGGCAAACCACTTTTTCCGGCGAGGCCGCGCTGATGGCCGTGACGATAGCTTCGATGAAAATGCGCGCCGCCGGGAAGCCCGGAGCCGGGTCAAAATCTGAAGGCGGCAGGATGAAGACGCCGGTCGCGCCTTTAAAGGCTTCAGTCAGTGCCTTGGCGTCATCCATCTCGGCAATCGCGACTTCACAACCCAGAGCGCGCCATTTGTCGGCTTTGCTGGCATCACGCATCACGCCGCGAACAGGAAGGTTTTTGCTCAATAACGTGCGGGCAACCGCGCCGCCGACTTTTCCGGTAATACCTGTGATCACATACATTTGATAGCTCCTGTTTGCTGAGAAATAGCCTGATGCTAAATCAGTGAACGGGAGTATAGAGAAGTGGACTGCTTGACAGAATGCACGAATGATCAATACTTTGATGACTTAAAATCACCATTCAGTCACCAAGAGAATTTACCATGAGCTTTGATGGACGCCTGCTGTCGAATATCAGCGTATTAGCCGCCATTGTGCACAGCGGCAGTTTTGCGCGTGCCGCAGAAGCCCTGAACTTGTCCCCTTCAGGCGTCAGCCGGGCGGTGACACGGCTCGAAGGCAGTATCGGCGTGCGGCTGTTTGACCGCACCACCCGCGCCGTCACCCTGACCGATGAGGGGCGCACCCTGTATGAAGAGATAAGCCCGCTGCTGGCGGGCATCGGCGACGCGGTGAGCCTGGCGTCCGGCGCTTCTACCGCGGTACACGGTCGGCTGCGGGTCAATGTGGATACCTTCTTCTCGCGGCGCATTCTGGCTCCTCACATCCACTCCTTTATGCAGCGTTACCCGGAAATTGCCGTCGAGCTGGTCGTGCGGGATCAACTGGGGGATTTGGTGTCGGAAGGTTTTGATATCGCGGTGCGCTTCGGCCATCCGCCCTCTTCTTCACTGGTGGCGCGTAAGCTGCTGGAGACGCCCACCGCCACCGTCGCCTCGCCAGAGTATCTGCGCCAGCACGGCGTGCCGCAAAGCCCTAAGGACCTGATTCATCACGCCTGCATTCAGGTCAGAAGCTCTATGACCGGCCAGCCGCTGGAGTGGGAATATTCGCTCAAGGGGGAAGTGTTTCCGGCTAAGATTTCCAGCCGACTCATGGTGAATGAGTCCGGCACCCTGCTCGGTGCCTGTCTGGCGGGCGCGGGAATTGCGCGAATGAAAACCAGCGGCATTGAGGATCTGCTGGCCGATGGCCGATTAGTCGAGCTACTGACCGACTGGAAGGGGGAGAGCTTCCCACTGTACGCCCTCTATCCTTCAAGCCATCTGCCTCCCGCCAAAGTGCGCGCCTTTATCGACTTTGTGATGCAAATACTTAAAATAGACGAGGTGCTGACTACCTAAAGTCAGGCCCGCCCACCTTGCTGGCGGGCGGTTTATCTACCGGCGCAAGCCGCTGGCCATCATGGCGAAAGCCTCTTGGGCTTTTGGCAGATTTTCCTGCGGATTGTCGCTGGCGGCGACCCACAGCGCCGCGTTAAGCGCCGTGCCGCTGAGCAGCCGCGCGGCGGCTTCTACATCCACCGGCTTGAGCGTGCCATTCTTCACCATCCTCGCCACCGCCGATCGCGTGCCCTCAAGGCAAGCATTCTGGCTAGGCCACAGGGAAGGATCGCCGAGGAAAGCCGGACCGTCGAGCAGCACGATACGCTGAACCTCTGGATCGAGGGCCATTTTGATATAAGCCTCGCCTTCGGCCACCAACTGGCTCCAATCGTCTGGCGCAACACTGGCAATCTGCTTCGCCCGCTGGGCTATTTCCCCGTCCACCTGCGCCACCACCGCGGCCAACAGCCCCTTTTTATCGCCGAAGTTGTGATACAGCGCGCCACGGGTCAAACCGACGCTGGCGGTCAGTTCATCCATCGAAGCGGCGGCAAAGCCCTTTGTAGCAAAAGCCTTGCGCGCGGCGGCGATCAGCTTCTCACGGTTCTCTTCCATTGTTTCTGCACGACGTTTCGCGGCCATCATTCCTCAACTTAACATACGGAGTGTATGTTAATTGACATACGCCCCGTATGTGATTACATTCGCATACGAAGTGTATATTAAATCAAGGTTGTATTTTTCGCATCCCAACATTACTCCAAAGGAGGCAAAACCATGATGAACAATCAAGCAATCTTCCCGGCCGATCGCCATGCTCTTTATGAACAACACGGTTACTCCGCTGCCATTCGTTCCGGCGATTTGCTGTTTGTCTCCGGGCAAGTGGGCAGCCGCGCCGATGGCTCGGCGGAGCCTGACTTTGCGGCTCAGGTCAGACTGGCGTTCGACAATCTAAAAGCCACTCTGAGTGCAGCAGGCTGCGGGTTGGAGGATCTGGTGGACGTCACCACTTTCCACACGGATCCGGAAAAGCAGTTTGCCAGCGTGATGGAAGTGAAGAGTGAAGTGTTTCCAAGCGCGCCCTACCCAAACTGGACCGCAGTGGGCGTGAATTGGCTGGCTGGCTTCGATTTTGAAATCAAAGTTATTGCCCGTGTGCCGAGCAAAGTGCAATAAAGCAAAAAACTCAGCCCCGCATAAGCAGGGCTGAATGATAGGATTGCCGACTAAAACTGGGCTTATTTCACCGGCAGCTTGATGTCTTTGAACATCGCTTCGATGTCTTCATTGGAGCGCAGGGCGATGGCGGTATCCACCACGTCGCGCGTCAGGTGCGGGGCAAAGCGCTGGATGAAGTCATACATGTAGCTGCGCAGGAAGGTGCTGCGGCGGAAGCCGATTTTGGTGGTGCTGTAGGTGAAGATGTCGCGGGCGTCGACAGTGACCAAGTCTGGGTCTTGGATGGGGTCAACCGCCATGCTGGCGATCACGCCCACGCCCAGGCCGAGGCGCACATAGGTTTTGATCACGTCGGCGTCAGTGGCGGTGAACACAATGCGCGGGGTCAGACCGGCGCGATTAAAGGCGGTGTCCAGCTCTGAACGGCCGGTGAAGCCGAAGGTGTAGGTCACAATCGGGTACTCGGCCAGCTCTTCAATCGTCACTTTCTCTTTGCCAGCCAGCGGATGGTCCGGCTGCACCACGACCGCGCGGTTCCAGTGGTAGCAAGGCAGCATGATCAAATCGTCGTACAGGTGCAGCGCTTCGGTGGCGATAGCAAAATCGGCATTACCTTTGGAAACCGCTTCGGCGATTTGCGTTGGCGAGCCTTGATGCATATGCAGGGAGACGCGCGGATAGCGTTCGATAAAGCCTTTGATGACGTTGGGCAGCGCGTAACGGGCCTGAGTATGAGTTGTTGCGACATACAGCGAACCCTTGTCAGGGTAAGTGTGTTCCCCAGCAACCGCTTTGATGGCGTCGACTTTTGACAGCACTTCGCGAGCAATACGGATAATTTCCTGCCCGGCTGGCGTGACCTGCGTCAGATGCTTGCCGCTACGGGCAAAGATCTGGATACCCAGTTCGTCTTCTAACATACGAACTTGCTTACTGATGCCGGGTTGCGAGGTGTAAAGGCCTTCCGCCGTCGAAGAAACGTTAAGATTGTGATTAACAACCTCGACGATATAGCGCAGTTGCTGCAATTTCATAACTTATACCATCCTAGTTTTCAAACCCTGTCAGCCATTCCTGTTCGCCCTGCGGCTGAGAGGTCTGGAAACATACTGTTATCTACTTATTGATACCCAAAATTCACTCCGTACCGACAGCCGTCATCGGCGGATATCTATAATTTTTAAGTATAAGAAGAGATTTTATATAACAATTATATCAATTATTTGCACGTTGTATAGTCGGATGCGAATGACTTCAGCACGTGAATAACTTGCCCAAAAGACCTTGGCATGAAAAGGCGTAAAGCTTTGCGATGATAGATCTTAACCTAATAAAAAAACCAGCCCGAAAGGCTGGTTTTTTGCACGTTTGCTAGCGGGTTAAAACACTTTGCTTACTTTTTGCCTTCAACCCACTTGCCGTCAACGTAAAACGCTGACCAACCTGTGGCTTTACCGTCTTTCTCGGAAGAGACGTATTGCTGCTTGGTTTTGCGGCTGAAGCGAACCATGGACTTATTGCCCTCTGGGTCAGCAACCGGCGCATCGGCCAGGTAGCTCAGTTTCTCCGGCAGGCGATCTTTGAAGCGAGCTAACTCTTCCACCAGCGGCGCACGGGTTTCGCGCGATTTAGGGAAAGTATTGGCCGCCAAGAATACACCGGCTGCGCCATCGCGCAGAACAAAGTAGGCATCCGATTTTTCGCAAGGCAGCTCTGGCAGCGGCACCGGATCTTCTTTCGGTGGCGCGACGTCGCCGTTACGCAAAATCTTACGGGTGTTTTTACAGTCGTCGTTGGTACAGCCCATGTACTTGCCGAAACGCCCCATTTTCAGGTGCATTTCAGAACCACACTTCTCACACTCAACGATCGGGCCGTCATAGCCTTTGATGCGGAATTCGCCCTGCTCGATTTCATAGCCATCGCACTCCGGGTTGTTACCGCAGACGTGCAATTTGCGCTGGTTGTCGATCAGGTAGCTGTCCATCGCCGTGCCGCACTTGCCGCAACGGCGCTTGGCGCGCAGTGCGTTGGTTTCGGCTTCGTCGCCTTCCAGCACGTTAAGGATTTCAGCATCAGCAATCAGGTTGATGGTGGTTTTGCAGCGCTCTTTCGGCGGCAAGGCATAGCCTGAACAGCCAAGGAACACGCCGGTGCTGGCGGTACGGATACCCATTGGGCGGCCGCAGGTTGGGCACTCGATGCTGGTCAGGACCATCTGATTCGGGCGCATACCGCCCTCTTCTGGCTCTTTCTCAGCGGTTTCCAACTGCTTGCTGAATTCGGTGAAGAACTCGTCCAGCACGGCTTTCCACTCGGCCTGATTGTTAGCAACCTGGTCAAGGCCGTCTTCCATACGCGCGGTGAAATCGTAGTTCATCAGTTCGCGGAAGTTATCTTCCAGACGGTCGGTGACGATCTCGCCCATTTTTTCGGCGTAGAAGCGACGGTTTTCAACGTGAACATAGCCGCGATCCTGAATGGTCGAAATGATCGACGCATAGGTAGACGGACGGCCAATGCCGCGTTTTTCCAACTCTTTAACCAATGACGCTTCGCTAAAACGCGCTGGCGGCTTGGTGAAGTGCTGGGTTGGCAACAGCTGTTGCAGGTTAAGCTCGGTGCCCACTTCCATCACTGGCAGCACGCGATCTTCATCGCCTTTGCGCAGCGCTGGCATGACCTTAGTCCAACCGTCAAAGCGCAGAGTACGGCCTTTAGCACGCAGCGAGTAGTCGCCCGCTTTCACCGTCAGGGTGGTGGAATCGTACTGCGCTGGCATCATCTGGCAGGCAACGAACTGGCGCCAAATCAGCTGGTACAGCTTCTGCGCGTCGTTTTCCATATCCTTCAACTGCTCGGACACGACGTTGACGTCGGAAGGACGAATCGCTTCGTGCGCTTCTTGTGAGTTCTCTTTGTTACTGTAGTGATTTGCGGCTTTTGGCAGGTATTTCGCGCCAAAGTTATCGCCGATATAACCACGCACCATTTCTACCGCGTCCTGACTCAGGTTAGTGGAGTCGGTACGCATGTAGGTGATGTGGCCCGCTTCGTAGAGACGCTGCGCCATCATCATGGTTTTCTTCACGCCGAAGCCCAGACGCGTACTGGCCGCCTGCTGCAACGTGGAGGTAATAAAAGGTGCACCCGGCTTGCTGCTGGTCGGTTTGTCTTCGCGATCAACAACGGTGTAGCGCGCCTTTTCTAATAAAGAGACGGCGGCATGAGTCTGCTCACGATTCACCGGTTTGAACGGCTTATCGTTGTGATGCGTCACCTGCATTTGCAGCGCGGTTTTGTCTTGCGCGTTGAGGTCAGCGTGCAGTTCCCAATACTCTTCAGGAACAAAGGCTTTGATCTCTTTTTCGCGCTCAACCACCAGACGCACAGCAACCGACTGCACGCGGCCGGCAGACAGGCCACGCGCAATTTTCTTCCACAGCAGTGGCGAAACCATGTAACCCACCACGCGGTCCATAAAGCGACGCGCCTGCTGAGCATTAACACGATCAATATTCAGCTCGCCCGGTTCTTTAAAGGCGTTCTGAATCGCGTTCTTGGTAATTTCGTTAAACACCACGCGGCTGAAACGTTTGTCATCACCACCAATCACTTCCCGCAAATGCCAGGCAATAGCCTCTCCTTCGCGGTCAAGGTCGGTTGCGAGATAGATGTGGTCGGCTTTATCCGCCAAGGCTTTTAACTCGGCAACCACTTTTTCTTTGCCGGGCAGAATTTCGTATTGCGCTTCCCAACCGTGGTATGGATCAACGCCCATGCGGTTAACTAACGCCGTTTTCTCATCCTTTTTTACTTTTTTCTTTGTTTTTTCTTCGGCTGAGGCGGCAGTTTTTTTGCTGGCGGAACCACTGGTAGGCAAATCGCGGATATGACCGACGCTGGACTTAACCACGTAGTCATTTCCTAAATACTTATTAATCGTTTTGGCTTTTGCCGGGGACTCAACTATTACGAGAGCTTTGCCCATAATTACCTTTTACCTAATTTGTTCTTCTAATGAAGAAGATTTTAACTTGTTATGCCGCGGCACAATGTAACGTCTTTTTTTATATTGCGGCAGTGAGTCAGGAGATCAACTAATTTTTTCTTTTAGCGAATCAAACAGACTTCCAGAGGCACAATTCTCTGATTTAACGGAGGTTTAACGCTATCCCTCCCACAGACTTATAGAGCATGAAATGATAAAATTTTGTGAAGCGTAAACAAAACATTCCACCTAAAGCCACAAAATCCCACACTCTACCTGATAAAAATTGCCACGCAACTTAATTAGCACGGAAAACTGCTTTTCGCCAACACGAACAAAAATGCAGCAATAAATTCACCCTACCCGCACTGGGTTTGCGGTTTTGTTCGGCGCAGGATTACAATATCGGCAGAAATTCTACATGGGAGTAAATATCATGCAGGGAAATACAACGGCAATTAGCCGAGAATCTTTACTGGCCGAGGCGAATAAAGTCATTCGCGCACACGGTGATTATCTGCACGGCATGGAGGCAACAGACGTCGAGCAGAAAGGCAATGTGTTGGTGTTTCGCGGGGAATTCTTTCTCGATGATAATGGATTGCCGACCTTAAAAACCACCGCCGTATTTAATATGTTTAAACATTTAGCACATCTTTTTTCAGAAAAATATCATCTGCAAGATTAACCAAATTGTCATCAAAATGACCGTGTTTCCTTAACGTAATAAAGGAAGAAAATCTGGCTGTTTACTTTTAGTGCGCATTAACGCGCTGTGGCCAATAAAAAAGGGACCGAGGTCCCTTTTTTCATTACTAAAATTCTTAACTTATTCTATTACAAAAGCGGCTTCTGGCTGCGCTGTAACCAGCGTAAGAACAGGCGATCGGCGCTTTCTGCCGCGCTGCCGGTAAATCTGTCCATCATGCGTTTACGACGGCTATAACGCACCGCGATAACTTCGTGATTTTGCATCTCGGCAATCAGCAAATCATCACTGGTACCAATGGCGTCAATCAGCCCTTTTTCACGCGCCTGAGTGCCAAACCAGTGCTCGCCGGTGGCAACGCTGTCGATATCCAGCGACGGGCGATGCTGATGAACAAACTCTTTGAACAGCACGTGAGTTTCATTCAGGTCTTCACGGAATTTCTCGCGCCCCTCTTCGGTGTTCTCGCCGAACAGCGTCAGAGTACGCTTGAACTCACCCGCGGTGTGCAATTCCACGTCGATATCGTTCTTTTTCAGCAGGCGGCTGAAGTTAGGGATCTGCGCCACAACGCCGATAGAACCGATGATGGCAAAAGGTGCCGCCACGATGCGGTCAGCCACGCAGGCCATCATATAGCCGCCGCTGGCTGCAACTTTATCCACCGCCACGGTCAGGCGAATGCCGCCCTGACGCAAACGCGCCAGCTGTGAAGAAGCCAGACCATAGCCGTGAACCACGCCGCCCGGGCTTTCCAGACGCAGCAAGACTTCATCTTCAGGCGTGGCAACCGCCAGCACCGCCGAGATCTCTTCGCGCAAAGAAGTGACTTCGTGAGCGTCCATACTGCCTTTGAAATCAAGCACGTACAGACAAGGTTTGCTTTTGATCGTCGCGCCGCTTTTCGCCTGTAACTTCTTCTGTTTGGCGTCCGCTTTTTCCTGCTTTTTGAACGCCTTGTTTGTCAGTTTTTGCTCAATAGGATTGAGGCGAGCCGTGCGCATTTCGCGCTGCATTTCACGGTATTCTTCACCTAAATCAACCAGGTGTAACTGACCTTTGCCATGAGTCTTACGCTGTCTCAGGCCGATAACCAGCACCACTAACGCGCCAATGGCGATCACTACGGTGACCACTTTGGCCAAAAACAAACCATATAGAGATAATAGATCCACACATACCGCCTTTTACGCTGTGGTAATAAGATGCTGCTTATTCTAGACAATTGGCGCTAAAGCGTCTTGCGTGATTGTGTCCGAATGCCGCTGTTTGGGCATAACCTGCCCGCTTAGGCCGCGCAGATGGCAAAAAGGGGTGCAGGCTTGTTCCATTTTTGTTACAAAAGATCCGCCGATAATCGGGGTAAACATTGAAACCGGTGGTCATTTCAGGCATATAAACCCAGTATTCATCTTCGTGATGATCCATTTTCCAGCCAAGCGCCCGCCCGCGGTTGAGCCTTTTGCTCCTGCCAGCGCGCCGCTTTGCGCCGATGTGGCGATGCACTCCATCGCCGTGTCCTGACTCAGGTAAGAGGAATTCCCGTGCATTACCATCCAAAATCCGATCTGCTCAATCAACGCATCATTCTGGTCACTGGCGCAGGTGACGGCATTGGCCGCGAAGCCGCGCTGACCTATGCGCGCTTCGGCGCACAGCTGATTTTACTTGGCCGTACCGAAAGCAAACTGGCGAAAGTTCAGCAAGAGATCGCCGAGCGCGGTTACCGTCCGGCGCACATTTATACTCTTGATCTGCTCACGGCCTCGCAGGCCGACTGCCAGCGCGTGGCTGACCAAATTGCTGAATGGGTGCCGCACCTCAACGGCGTGCTTCACAACGCGGGCCTGCTGAGCGAAATCGTGCCGATGGCCGAGATTAAGCTCGAAGACTGGCACAACGTCATGCAGGTAAATGTGAATGCCACTTTCATGTTGACCCAGTCACTGCTGCCTCTGCTGCTGAAAGCGCCGTCTTCGTCGCTGGTGTTTACCTCTTCCAGCGTCGGCCGCGAAGGCCGCAGCGGGTGGGGAGCCTATGCGGTGTCTAAGTTCGCTACCGAGGGCATGATGCAGGTGCTGGCCGAAGAGTACAAACAGACCAACTTGCGGGTGAACTGCATCAATCCGGGCGGAACGCGCACCAGTATGCGGGCATCTGCCTTCCCGGATGAGAACAGCGCCAAGCTGAAAACCCCGGCCGATATCATGCCGCTGTACCTCTATTTGATGGGTGAAGACAGCCGCCGTAAAACTGGCATCAGCTTCGACGCCCAGCCGGGGCGCAAAGCCGGTCCTGCGGAATAAATGTCATGAGCGAGGATCGCCACAAGCAGCGCCAACAGCGGCTTAAAGAGCAGGTTGATGCGCGGATTGAAGCCGCGCAGGAGCGGCGCGGCATTTTAATTGTCTTCACCGGCAACGGCAAAGGCAAAACAACTGCCGCCTTTGGCACGGTGACTCGCGCCGTCGGCCATGGCCAGCGCGCGGCGGTGATTCAGTTCATCAAGGGCGAATGGCCAAACGGCGAGAAAAACCTGCTCGAGCCGCACGGCGTTGAGTTTCAGGTAATGGCCACCGGCTTCACCTGGGAGACGCAAAACAAAGAGACGGACACCCTCGCCTGTCAGGCCGTTTGGCAGCACGGCAAGCGTATGCTGGCCGACCAGTCTCTGGACTTAGTGGTGCTCGACGAGCTGACCTACATGGTCAGTTTTGGCTATCTCGACTTACAGGAAGTGATTGACGCGCTGAAAGCGAGGCCTGTGCATCAAACCGTGATTATTACCGGGCGTGGCTGCCACCGCGACCTGCTGGAATTGGCAGATACCGTCAGCGAATTGCGTCCGGTGAAGCATGCTTTCGACGCGGGAATTATGGCCCAGCAGGGTATCGACTGGTAGCCCCCCTTCTCTTATTAACTAACTCGCTGAATTAAGAACAAAAAAACCGCAGTCAATGGCTGCGGTTTTTCATTTATTGGCTACTAACTTATAAACTCATCGTTAGCTGCGTTTTGACGGCGTACCGCTACGACGGGCTGGGGCAACCTGAGTGTGGCGCTTCACGGCGCGACGGATCTGGTTAGCTTTCACACGGCGACGATCGCGCTCAACCGGCAATTTGCTGACGGTCTCTTCCGGCATATCCACCAGCGTGCGCAGGTAGTTAGTTTCCGGCAGATCCAGCTCTTTATAGCCACCGCGCGGCAAGCCTTTCGGCAAGGTCAGGTCGCCGTAGCGAACGCGGATCAGGCGGCTAACCTGCACGCCAACCGCTTCCCACAACCGGCGAACTTCGCGGTTGCGGCCTTCGGTCAGGGTCACGTTGTACCACTGGTTCAGACCCTCGCCACCTTGATACTTGATGGTGCGGAATGCCGCCGGGCCATCTTCAAGCTGCACACCACGACTCAGCTGTTTGATTTTTTCATCATCAATCTGGCCGAATACGCGTACCGCGTACTCACGCTCAACTTCTCGGCTTGGGTGCATCAGGCGGTTCGCCAGCTCACCGTCGGTGGTGAACAACAGCAGACCCGAGGTGTTAACGTCAAGACGCCCTACGGCAACCCAGCGTGAACCACGCATTTTTGGCAGACGGTCGAACACGGTCGGACGGCCTTCCGGGTCGCTGCGGGTGCACAACTCGCCTTCCGGCTTGTAGTAAGCCAGCACGCGGCAGACGGTGTCCTGAGACTCGATAATCGACAGCACGTGGCCATCAAGACGGATTTTGGTGCCCGCGTGCATTTCTACACGGTCGCCCAGAGTCGCAATCTTGCCGTCAACGCTGATACGGCCAGCCTGCAACATGGCTTCCACTTCGCGGCGTGAACCGTGACCGGCGCGAGCCAGAATTTTTTGCAACTTTTCACTCTGGCCTTCGGTGGAGTCCAGCGCGTTCTTCGGCTTTTCGTATTTTGGTTCGTCGTCTTCGACTTCATCAGCCACATTTTTCAGCGCCGCAGGAGCCTTTGGCTTGGCTGCGTTACGTGAATTTTCAAAACGTGGCTTATCAGCACGCGCGCTGTCTGGACGGCCTTTGCCAGCCGGACGCGCTTTTTCGATACGTGATTTTTCACCGCGCGGTTTCTCATTGCGCGGCTTTTCAATGCGTGAGTCATCACGACTGTTGTCTGAACGTGAACGGCCGCGTGATTGGTCTGAACGCGCTTTGTCAGTCTGTGGCTTGTCGCCACCGGCTTTTTTACCACGTGAATCACTGCGCGTTGACTCAGGGCGGCCTTTGGCTGCACCGGAATTTCTGCCGTTTTTTGGTTTGTCGGTGGCCGGACGGCCTGATTTGGATCTGTCGCCTGACGGCTTCTGGGAATTAAACTTCTCGCTCATTGAGCAACCTCATTTGTCGCCTTCACAGGCGTCGGGGAGAGCCAGCAGCACAATGTGACCCATTGTCTGCCCGCCAGAATATATATCGGTAATGTTTGTCTGACCTATTGAGAACGGGTTAATGGATAAAGTATTAACCCATAAATCGGTCAGCGGGCTGTCGCGGAATGCCTGATAAACAGGAAAGTCTCGTCATCGCGTTAACAGCATTGCTCAACATAACTCAGGATTGAAAAACAAAGAGTTATGAAAAGTCAGCCCGCCATTATACACATTTACCGTGCTTTTGTATCTATTAGCCGTCCACGGACTGGTTTAATTATAACCAAAAAATGCGCAATTATCTGAACGGCGCGGGGTCACCGGCACCTTCACGCACCACTTCCGGCGTGGACTCGGTGAGGTCAACCACGGTGGTCGGCTGTTGGCCAATCGAACCGCCGTGAATAATCAAATCGACTACTTTCTCCAGACGGTCTTTGATGTCCTCTGGATCAGATTCGGCGAAGTCATTGCCCGGCAGCATCAGCGTAGTGGACATCAGTGGTTCGCCCAAGACATCTAGCAAGGCCAGTGCAATCGGGTTGGACGGCACGCGCAGGCCGATGGTTTTACGCTTCTCGCTCATCAGGCGGCGCGGCACTTCTTTGGTCGCCTTGAGGATGAAGGTGTAGTTACCCGGCGTGTTGTTTTTAATCAGGCGAAATGCCGTGTTATCGACATACGCATAGGTCGACAGCTCGGACAGGTCGCGGCACACCAGGGTGAAGTTGTGATTGCCATCGAGTTGGCGAATGCGGCAAATACGCTCCATGGCGTTTTTGTCTTCCAGACGGCAGCCCAGCGCATAGCCGGAATCCGTTGGGTAAACGATAACCGAGCCTTTACGCAGCATTTCCACTGCTTGGTTAATCAGGCGCGGTTGCGGGTTCTCGGGGTGAATATAGAAAAATTGACTCATAATTCCCTTCTTAACTCATTCTGTAATGGTCGCGGTCTGGGTCCAGTCTTTCCACACAGGCTCGACACCCGCGGGCAGCCAGAGTTTGCGTCCCAGTTCTATCCACGAGCAGGGCTGATGGAAATCAGATCCCTGCGATGCCAGTAAATTATAGTCTCTCGCGAAGGCGGCGAGCTGGGTGCGTTCATTTGGCCCCTGCTGACACTGCGCCACTTCCATCGCGTCTCCACCCTGCTCGGCAAAATAGGCCAGCAGCCGTTTTAACCATTTGGTGGAGAGGTCATAGCGCCCCGGATGGGCGACAACTGCCTGACCGCCGGACTGATGAATTGCTGCAATTGCTTGTTCTATTGTACACCAGTGTGGCGGAACGTAGCCGGTCTTGCCCTTAGCGAGGTACTTTTTGAACACCTGCGCGATGGTGTCGCACTTACCGATTTCCACCAAATAGCGGGCGAAGTGGGCGCGGGTCACGGCGCCGTTTTGCGCCAGACGCAGCGCCCCTTCCCATGCCCCTTCAATGCGGGCTTTCTCTAAGCGGCGGCCCATTTCCTGTGCCCGTTCGATGCGCAATGAAGTCTGCAATGCCAGTAAATTCACCATCGCGGGGTGTGCCGGGTCGATGCCCAAACCCACAATATGGATTTCGTGATTTTCCCACAGGGTCGAGATTTCGACGCCGTTCACCAGATGCAGCGGCAAATTCAGCGCCGCAATGGCCTGCGCGGCGCGAGCAAGGCCGTCAGTGGTGTCGTGGTCGGTAATAGCCAGCACGCCGACTCGCATCTCTACCGCGCGGCTGACCAGCGCCTCGGGCGTTAAATAGCCGTCGGAGGCGGTGGTGTGGCTGTGCAAATCGTAGAGAGTGAAGGCGGAACCGAGCTCTGGCGTTTCTGTGGCAAGTAAAGTCATAAGGTAAGGGTTGTAAACCTGTTGCTGAAAGCGACGGTTATCATAACCCGTTAACCCTTTGCGGTTAACCCTATTGGCCTGAATCAGCCGAGATACTTGGGGATAGCGGCCAAAGCTTGGCTGCTAAATGGCAATTCCCGAGAGAAAGAGTAAAAAGAGGGTTGACTATCGCCTCACGAACTAGTTTACTAGTACGCAAGTTCACGGCATAACGTGATAACCCTTTTATGCCCGATATATGAAATATGACGCAAGGTATCTGATGATGAATATTTTAATGATTTCTGTACTCAGCTGGTGGCGCCACTTCCCTTCGCGGGCGGTGTGATCACGCATTTCGGTTTACAGACCATGCAGATACCCGAAGCCCGCTGAACGCGGGCTTTTTTATGGCCGTCTTCTTCACCATTTGGTAGAAAAATTTTAGGAACTATCATGACAATTCAAAAACCTCGCTTAGAACTGCTGACAGTACAAGGAAGCTATCGTGGTGACCCGACGGCCATCTTCCACCAGCTTTGCGGCGCTCGCCCGGCAACTCTGTTGCTCGAATCGGCGGACATCAGCAGCAAACAGAATCTGAAAAGCCTGCTGGTTATCGACAGCGCGCTGCGCATTACCGCCCTTGGCAACAAAGTTTCAGTACAGGCATTGACCCCGAACGGCGCGTCCCTGCTGCCGCTGATGGACGCAGCGCTGCCAAAGGACGTGCAGAATGAAGTGCGCCCAAACGGCCGCGAGCTGACCTTCCCGGCTATCGACCAGATGCAAGAAGAAGACGCCCGTCTGCGTTCACGTTCGGTGTTCGACGCTCTGCGCAGCATCCTCGATCTGGTGGAAACCCCGGAAGAGGAGCGCGAAGCCATGCTGCTCGGTGGACTGTTCGCTTACGACTTGGTTGCCGGTTTTGAAGACCTGCCGCAGCTGCGCGCCGACCAGCGTTGCCCGGACTTCTGCTTCTACCTGTCCGAAACCTTACTGGTTCTCGATCACCAGAACCGCAGCAGCCGCCTGCAAGCCAGCCTGTTCACGCCAGATAGCGATGAAAAACAGCGCCTGCACGGCCGTCTGGAGCAGCTGCAACACCAGCTGCAATTACCGCCGCACGCCATCCCGCACCAAGACGTGACTGACATGCAGCTGAGCGTGAATCAGAGCGATGAAGAGTTCGGCGCGGTGGTTGAGAAGATGAAAGAAGGCATTCGCGCCGGGGAAATCTTCCAGGTAGTGCCTTCACGCCGTTTCTCCCTGCCTTGCCCTGCTCCGCTGGCGGCTTATGAAACGCTGAAAAACAACAACCCAAGCCCGTACATGTTCTTCATGCAAGACAACGATTTCACCCTGTTCGGCGCATCGCCGGAAAGCGCGCTGAAATATGACGCGACCAACCGCCAGATTGAAATTTACCCGATTGCCGGGACTCGCCCGCGCGGTCGCCGTGCCGACGGTTCGCTGGATAACGATCTGGACAGCCGCATCGAGCTGGAAATGCGTACCGACCACAAAGAGCTGGCCGAGCACCTGATGCTGGTTGACCTGGCGCGTAACGACTTAGCGCGCATCTGTGAGCCGGGCAGTCGCTACGTGGCGGATTTGACCAAGGTTGACCGTTACTCCTTCGTGATGCACTTGGTGTCTCGCGTCGTCGGCACCCTGCGCGCCGATTTGGACGTGCTGCACGCCTATCAGGCCGTCATGAACATGGGCACCCTGACCGGCGCACCAAAAGTTCGCGCCATGCAGCTGATCGCCGGTTCTGAGAAAACCCGTCGCGGCAGCTACGGCGGCGCGGTGGGCTACTTCACGGCGCAGGGTGATTTGGATACCTGCATCGTGATCCGATCGGCCTATGTCGAAGACGGCATTGCCACCGTCCAGGCTGGCGGCGGCGTGGTGCTGGACTCCGTACCTCAAGCCGAAGCTGACGAAACCCGTAATAAAGCCCGCGCCGTGCTGCGTGCCATCGCCACTGCCCACAATGCCAAAGAGGTGTTCTAAGATGGCCGATATCTTATTGATTGATAACGTAGATTCCTTCACCTACAACCTGGTGGACCAACTACGCTCCAGCGGCCACAACGTGGTGATTTACCGTAACCAGATCCCTGCTGAGGTGATTATCGAGAAACTCAGCCAGCTGGAAAAACCGGTGCTGATGCTCTCTCCGGGTCCGGGTGCGCCGTCTGAAGCAGGCTGCATGCCTGAACTGCTGAAACGCCTGCGCGGACAACTGCCGATTATCGGCATCTGTCTGGGGCATCAGGCGATTGTCGAAACCTACGGCGGCTATGTCGGTCAGGCTGGCGAGATCCTGCACGGTAAAGCCTCTTCTATCACTCATGACAACGAAGGCATGTTCGCCGGGATGAACAACCCGCTGCCGGTGGCTCGCTACCACTCACTGGTTGGCAGCCAGATCCCAGAAGGTCTGGTGGTCAATGCGCGCTACGGCGACATGGTGATGGCAGTGCGTCATGAAGAAGATCGCGTTTGCGGCTTCCAGTTCCACCCGGAATCAATTTTAACCTCTCAGGGCGCGCGTCTGCTGGAACAGACGCTGGCTTGGGCGTTGGCGTAAGGTAAGGAGCCGATCATGCAAAAACACACTATTTCCGGCATCCTCGAAAATCTGTATCGCGCCCAGGTGATGACACAGGAGGAGAGCCAGCAGCTGTTTACCGCCATTGTGAATGGTGAACTTGAACCCGCTCAGCTAGCCGCTGCGCTGATCAGTATGAAAGTGCGCGGCGAGCAACCGGCAGAAATCGCCGGGGCCGCTCAGGCACTGTTAGCCCACGCCGAGCCTTTCCCGCGCCCGGATTACGCTTTTGCTGACATCGTCGGCACCGGCGGCGACGGCACCAACAGCATCAATATTTCGACCGCCAGCGCCTTTGTGGCGGCGGCCTGTGGTATCCGCGTGGCGAAGCACGGCAACCGCAGCGTGTCGAGCCGCTCTGGCTCTTCCGACCTGCTGGCGGCCTTCGGCATCCAGTTAGATATGGCGGCGGAGAAATCCCGCGCCGCGCTGGACGATTTGGGCATCTGCTTCCTGTTCGCGCCGCAGTACCATACCGGTTTTCGCCACGCGATGCCGGTACGCAAGGCGCTGAAAACCCGCACTCTGTTCAACGTGCTGGGGCCGCTTATCAACCCTGCGCGTCCGCCGCTGGCGCTGATTGGCGTCTACAGCCCCGAGCTGGTGCGCCCAATAGCTGAAACCCTGCGCACCTTGGGTTATCAACGTGCCGCCGTGGTTCACGGCGCCGGGATGGATGAAGTGGCGATCCACGCCGCGACGCAAGTGGCAGAGCTGAAAGATGGCGAAATCACCACGTATGAGCTGACGCCGCAGGACTTCGGTCTGGACAATTACCCTCTCGAAGCCCTGCTGGGCGGCGAGCCGGAAGAAAATCGTGACATTCTGGCACGCTTGCTACAAGGTAAAGGCGACCCGGCGCACGAAGCCGCCGTGGCGGTAAACGTCGCCATGCTACTGCGACTTTTTGGGCAGGAAGATTTAAAGCAAAATGCGCAACAGGCGCTAGAAGTGATTCGCAGCGGAGCCGCCTATCAGCGCGTGACCGCACTGGCAGCAAGAGGATAAGTCATGCAGAAGGAAACCGTGCTTAACAAGATTGTTGCTGATAAAGCAATTTGGGTTGCAGCACGTAAAGAACAGCAACCTCTGGCGAGTTTTCAAAACGAGATAAAGCCCAGCGAGCGCAACTTTTACGACGCACTGCAAGGAGCACGAACCGCGTTCATCCTTGAGTGCAAAAAGGCGTCCCCTTCCAAGGGCACCATTCGCGAGAACTTTGACCCGGTAGAGATTGCCGGCGTCTATAAAGAGCACGCGTCCGCCATCTCGGTGTTAACCGATGAGAAGTATTTTCAGGGCAGCTTTGATTTCCTGCCGCTGGTGAGCAACGCCGTGACGCAGCCGGTGTTGTGCAAAGACTTCATCATCGACCCTTATCAAATTTATCTGGCTCGCCATTATCAGGCGGATGCCATTTTGCTGATGCTCTCGGTGCTCAGCGACGAACAGTATGTCCAGCTGGCCGCCGTGGCGCACAGCCTGAAGCTGGGTATTTTGACCGAAGCCAGTAATGAAGAAGAGTTAGACCGCGCCGTGCAGCTGAAAGCGCGCGTAGTGGGCATTAATAACCGTGACCTGCGCGACCTGTCGATTGACCTCGACCGCACTCGCCAGCTGGCACCGCGCGTGCCGCACGGCGTGACGGTGATCAGCGAATCAGGCATTAACACCTATGGTCAAATCCGCGAACTGAGCCGCTTCGCCAATGGTTTTCTGATTGGCAGCGCCCTGATGTCCGAACCTGACCTGAGCGCCGCAGTGCGCCGCGTCACCTTAGGCGATAATAAGGTCTGTGGCCTGACTCGTCCGCAGGACGCCTCGGTCGCCCATCAGGCGGGAGCCATTTACGGCGGATTGATCTTCGTCGAAGCCTCTCCGCGCTACGTCACGCTGGATAAAGCCCTCGACGTGCAGGCCGGCGCGCCGCTGAAATACGTCGGCGTGTTCCGCGACCATGCGCCAGGCAGCGTGGCCAACATCGCTAATAACTTACAGCTCGCCGCCGTTCAACTTCACGGCAGCGAAGATCAAAGCTACATCGACAGCCTGCGCCCGCTTCTTCCGGCAGAGTGCCAGATTTGGAAAGCGCTGAGCGTCAAAGAGACCATGCCAGCGCGCGAACTGAATCAGGTTGACCGTTACGTGCTCGACAACGGCAAAGGCGGCACGGGCCAGCGTTTTGACTGGAGCAAGCTGGCCGGGCAAGACCTGAGCAACGTTTTATTAGCCGGTGGGCTAGGCGCAGATAACTGCGTTGAAGCCGCCCAGCTAGGCTGCGCGGGGCTGGATTTCAACTCCGGCGTTGAACGCGAGCCGGGCATCAAAGATGCTGACAAGATCACTGCGGTATTCCAGACGTTACGGGCTTATTAATCTCCCCGTGACGATGAAAAAATTGACAGACAGGATGGAATAACATGACTTTACTAAATCCCTACTTCGGCGAATTCGGCGGTATGTACGTTCCGCAGATTTTGATGCCCGCTCTTACCCAATTAGAAGAGGCCTTCGTCAGCGCCCAGCGTGACCCGGAGTTTCAGGCCGAGTTTATCGACCTGCTGAAGAACTACGCGGGTCGTCCGACGGCCCTGACGTTGTGCAAAAATCTGACCGCCGGTACCAAGACCAAGCTGTATCTCAAGCGTGAAGATTTGCTGCACGGCGGCGCGCACAAAACCAACCAAGTGCTGGGTCAGGCTCTGCTGGCGAAGCGCATGGGCAAAACTGAGATCATCGCCGAAACCGGCGCGGGTCAACACGGCGTGGCTTCTGCTCTGGCCTGTGCCCTGCTCGGTCTGAAATGCCGCATCTACATGGGTGCCAAAGACATTGAGCGCCAGTCGCCGAACGTATTCCGTATGCGTTTGATGGGCGCGGAAGTGATCCCCGTACACAGCGGCTCCTCCACGCTGAAAGATGCCTGTAACGAGGCGCTGCGCGACTGGTCTGGCAGCTATGAAACCGCGCACTACATGCTCGGCACGGCGGCAGGCCCGCACCCTTACCCAACCATCGTGCGTGAATTCCAACGCATGATTGGTGAAGAAACAAAAGCGCAGATGCTTGAGCGCGAAGGTCGCCTGCCAGACGCAGTGATTGCCTGCGTGGGTGGCGGTTCCAACGCTATCGGCATGTTCGCTGACTTCATCGATGAAACCACCGTTAAGCTGATTGGCGTTGAGCCAGCAGGCCTCGGGATTGAAACCGGGCAGCACGGCGCGCCGCTGAAACACGGCCACGTGGGGATCTATTTCGGCATGAAAGCCCCGATGATGCAGACTTCAGAAGGCCAAATCGAAGAGTCTTACTCGATTTCCGCCGGTCTGGACTTCCCCTCCGTCGGCCCGCAGCACGCCTTCCTGAACAGCATTGGCCGTGCCGACTATGTGTCAATCACTGATGATGAAGCACTGGACGCGTTCAAAGCGCTGTCGCGCAGCGAAGGCATCATCCCGGCGCTTGAGTCCTCTCACGCACTGGCTTATGCCCTGAAACTGATTAAAGAGACGCCGCAGAAAGAGCAAATTCTGGTGGTTAACCTGTCTGGCCGTGGTGATAAAGACATCTTTACCGTCCACGACATCCTGTCCGCGCGGGGAGAAATCTAATGGAACGTTATCAACAATTATTTAAGCGTCTGGAAAGCAAAAAAGAAGGCGCTTTCGTTCCCTTCGTGACGCTGGGCGATCCGGGCGTAGAGCTGTCGCTGTCTATCATTGATACGCTGATTGAAGCCGGTGCCGACGCCTTAGAGTTGGGTATTCCCTTCTCTGATCCACTGGCCGACGGCCCGACCATTCAGGGCGCTAATCTGCGCGCTTTTGCCGCCGGTGTGACGCCGACCCAGTGCTTTGGCATGCTGCAACGCATCCGCGAGAAGCACCCGGATATCCCCATTGGCCTGCTGATGTACGCCAATCTGGTGTTCCACAACGGCATTGATACTTTCTATCAGCGCTGCGCCGAAGTGGGCGTGGACTCCGTGCTGGTCGCCGACGTGCCGTTTGAAGAGTCAGCGCCATTCCGTGCCGCAGCCATGCGCCACGGCATCGCGCCAATCTACATCTGCCCGCCGAACGCCTCAGATGACCTGTTGCGCGAAATCTCTTCCCACGGCCGGGGTTACACCTACCTGCTGTCACGCGCAGGGGTGACAGGGACTGAGAAACGCGCCCTGCTGCCATTGAACCACTTGGTCGATAAGCTGCGTGAATACAACGCGGCTCCGCCACTGCGGGGCTTCGGTATCTCTGAACCTTCTCAGGTCAAAGAGACGCTGGCCGCTGGTGCAGCAGGCGCTATCTCCGGCTCGGCTACCGTGCGCATCATCGAAAACAATCTCCACCAGCCGTCCGAAATGCTGGCCCAGCTCTCGCGCTTCACCAGTGAGATGAAAGCCGCGACTCGCGCTTAAGTCATTTCCACGCTTTAAAGCCCAAGGCCTTATCTGTTTGCGCGGATAAGGCCTTGTTTCTTTATAAGTAAAATGAGACGGAACGTGCTTTTTTTATCTTGATGAGTTTGTATATCCGGCGACCTTACACCACAATCATACTACCCGCAGGATCCGTTCTGTTTGAGTGACCGCGCGGGAAGTGCGCGTTATGAATGATAAATGGTGAGTTTCAAACCTAGCATGGAGAGTTATTTTATGAAGCTATTCAAGACTTTGTCAGCATTTTGCATGGCAGCGGTGGTAGTGATGTCCGTTGCGGCCTGTGCTCCTACCCAGAAATCTGAAGGGACCGGCGGCTATATCGACGACACCGTGGTGACCACCAAAGTTAAGTCTGCACTGTTGGCCGACAAAAACATTAAATCGCGTGAAATTAGCGTGGAAACCTTCAAAGGCCGCGTACAGTTGAGTGGCTTTGTGACCTCAACGGCCGAGGCGAATCGCGCAGTGGAAGTGACGCGTGGCGTGGCGGGTGTGAAATCAATTGAAAATGATACGCGGGTGAAATAACCCAAGTTTTGATGCACAACGTCAAACATCATAGAGGCGCTGAGAGCGCCTCTTTTTTTGGATATTTACACCAGACGGATGGATCAGAAACGATAACCCGCGGCGAACATAAATACCCAAGGGTCGATGCGCGTATGGATTGACTGATCTTCCCCTGCTGCTTTGAATTTGATGTCAGTGTCGATGTCCATCCACCAGACCGACATGTTCAGCAGCCAGTTGTCGTTCAGGTTATAATCCATCCCGACCTGCGTCGCCACGCCCCACGAGTCTTTAACACTCAAATCTGACAATCCGGCATCGCGACCGGTTTGGTTGAAATCAGCATCATAGAAGGTGGTGTAGTTGACGCCCAGACCTACATAAGGACGCAATTTATCCTGACGGTCGCCAAAATAGTATTGCGCCATTAATGAAGGCGGCAGCTGTTTCACTTCAGCAATGGTGCCAGTGCTGTTTAAACCGACTTTATGCTTGAAAGGCGTGGCGCCCAGTAACTCCACGCCAATATTGTCGGTAAACATATACCCCAGCGTTAACCCCATCTGAGTATTGTTATCAATGTTGAACGATCCCAGACCCATTACGTTGTCTGACCCTTCGGTCGGCCGTACCGTTGCGGTACCAACGCGGAAAATGATATCTCCAGCCTGATTTGCACTGGCGATTGACGGCAGAACTGCCGCCGCGAGAAGAACCCAAGATGCTGCTTTCATATCCATTCCCTTTATGTGGATTTATCACCTGCACGAATATACCTACTCTGGGTTAGGAATTGATCCGTGTCGGGTCACATCTTTAAATGATTTATTTAGAAAATGCATCCCTCGCAATTCATTCTAAACCTTTAAAAAACAAGGAATTGATCTAGATCAAAATAACCCCTTCACCTGCTACCTCTCAACCTTGATAAATATCTATTGCTTAAAAAAAATGGCCTGAGTAATTTGCTTGCTCCTAGGTTGGTTTTGGGTCAGTGCCGTGAGGAGTCGGTGGCGTCCAAGATGAGCGAAATTAACAATCCCTGTGTATCCTGTGGCGCATGCTGCGCTTACTTCCGCGTTTCCTTTTATTGGGCTGAATCTGAAGAAGCCGGTGGCGTGGTCCCCCAGGCTTTAACTGAGCAAGTCACCCCCTTTCTAAGTTGTATGCAAGGCACCAACAGTAAATCTCCGCGCTGCGTGGCGCTGGAGGGTGAGATTGGCCAATCCGTTTCATGTTCTATTTACCTCAATCGCCCGACGCCCTGTCGTGAGTTCGACCAATCGGGTTTGAACGGCGTGGGTAACGAATCCTGTGACCGCGCGCGGGCCAAATATGGTTTACCGCCGTTGGAGATGGAGATCCCCCTGTCACTGGTGGCCGCAGCCGCCATGCCGGATCCGGTCAGCTATCACGTCGATTGATAAGAAATCAGTGAGATAACCTATGGCGGGGTGCCACCTGTTCACATTACAGGGTACAATCCCCGCCTGATTGTCTTTTGATTATTTTGCCAAGGAGCGTTCATGCCTATCGCGGCCAATACCTTGTACCGTGACAGTTTCAATTTCCTGCGTAATCAGTTCACCAGCATCCTGCTGTTGGCGTTACTGACCGCGCTGATCACCGTCATTTTGAATCAGATTTTCACTCCAAGCGCTGAACAGCTCAGCCTGCTGAGTGCTAACAGCGATGATTTGTCCGGTACCGCAGGCATGAGCCTTCAGGAACTTATTCAGAACATGTCGCCTGAACAGCAGATGGTGCTGTTGAAAGTCTCCGGCGCAGCCACCTTCTCAGCGCTGGTCGGCAATGTGCTGTTAGTGGGCGGCATGCTGACGCTGATTCAGATGGTGTCCAGCGGGATGCGCACCAGCGCCCTGCGCTCAATTGGTGCTTCCGCGCCAATCCTGCCTCGCCTGCTGGGCCTGATGTTACTCTGTACCTTGCTGGTGCAGTTGGGTATCACCCTGTTTGTGGTGCCGGGCGTGCTGATCGCGGTGGCGGTTTCACTGTCGCCGGTGATTAGCAGTGTCGAAAGAATGGGCGTGTTTAAGTCGATTAAAGTCAGCAGCAAGCTGGCCTTTAGCAATGCGCGTCTGGTGCTGCCAGCGATTATGTTCTGGCTGGCTGCCAAGATGCTGGTGTTGCTGGCGGTGAGCCATCTGAGCGCCCTGCCAACCATGGCGGCGACCATTGTGTTGAGTACGTTGAGCAACTTGATTTCAGCTTTCCTGCTGATCTACTTGTTCCGTCTGTACTCCAAATTGCGTGCCTAATCTCGGCGATGACAAAAGGGTGCTCTGGCGCCCTTTTCTTTTGTCGAAGAAATGATTCCGGTATAGTCAAACCCTACATTAGCTATGGAATGAAGTATGAAGCAGCTCCTCGATTTTCTTCCCTTGGTGGTCTTTTTTGTTTTTTATAAGCTTTACGACATTTATTACGCGTCAGGTGCGCTGATTGTCGCCACCGCCCTCGCGCTGATTTTCACGTGGATTAAATACCGTAAAGTGGAGAAAATGACGCTGATCACCTTCGCCATGGTGGCCATTTTCGGCACCCTGACGCTGGTCTTCCATAATGACGAATTCATTAAATGGAAAGTGACGGTGATTTACGTGCTGTTCTCCGGCGCACTGCTGGTCAGCCAGCTGATCCTGAAAAAGCCGCTGATTCAGCGCATGCTGGGCAAAGAACTGACCCTGCCGGATCACGTCTGGAACAAGCTGAACGTCAGCTGGGCAATCTTCTTCCTGCTGTGCGGATTAGCAAATATTTACGTTGCGTTCTGGTTACCGCAAGAAGTATGGGTTAACTTCAAAGTGTTCGGCCTGACCGTGCTCACGCTGGTCTTTACCCTGCTGAGTGGGGTCTACATTTACCGGCATATGCCGGACGAAGAAAAAAAATAAGCATTCTCCTGCATGGGTCTTTCTTCTTGAAAGACCTTAATTTTGATTAATTCAGTGTGAAGCAACTCAATGAACGAAAAACATAGCTTACCTAATGGTGAAATGGTGTTGCGTACACTGGCTATGCCAGCGGATACCAATGCTAACGGTGATATTTTTGGCGGATGGCTGATGTCACAAATGGACATGGGCGGCGCGATCCAGGCGAAGGAAATCGCTAAAGGCCGCGTGGTGACTGTCCGTGTTGATGGCATGACGTTTCTGAAGCCCGTCGCTGTAGGTGATGTTGTATGTTGTTACGCACGCTGTATTCGAACCGGTAACAGTTCGATTACCATCAATGTGGAAGTGTGGGTGAAGAAGGTCTCTTCTGAGCCTATTGGTCAGCGCTATCGCGCTACCGAGGCCGTGTTTACCTACGTGGCCGTGGATGATGAAGGCAAGTCACGCAAACTGCCAGATGGCAGAAGCAACTTCAGCGTAGACTCTGACGGCGTTTCGCAGGACTAAGCCGCCGGTTCAAGCCGCGCCATAAACAAAAAGGTCGCCCTAAGAGGCGACCTTTTTGTTTTTCACTTGGCGGCGGTGTTACTCGACGGTAGACCCGCCGTTGATTTTAAACACCAAGTTGACCACCAGGTTGTTGGCGGCTTTCGGCTCATAGCGCCATTTACGCATTGCCTGTTTCACCTCGCGTTCAAACATATTGCGCGGTTCGGCGGACAGAATGCGGATGTTATCTACCCGACCGTCACTGTCCACGTCAAACTGCACCCGCACACGCCCTTCTATCTGCAACGCGAAGGCTCGGGCCGGATACTGTGGCTTAGAGCGATCTAACGGGCGCGGCCCGCTGCTGGCACTTGGCGTGGACTGCGCTGGCGGCTGGGCCGCAGGCTTGACGTCCGGCTTGCTGTTGTTGAACGGCGACGCGTCATCGGTGACTTTCGGCTTCTCAACCTTCTGCACCGGCTTCTCAACAGGTTTAACTTTTGGCTTAGGCTTCTCAACCGGCTTTTTGACCGGCTTAGGTTTTGGCTTCGGCTCAGGAAGCGCGACCGCCTCTGGCGGCGGTGGCGCTTCCGGCTTCACTTCTGGCTCGGGTTCTGGCTCTGGCTCTGGCTCCGGTTGCGGCTGCACCTGTGGTTTCGGCGGCGGAGCGAAATCCGCTGGGTTCACCATGGTCACGCTCATGACCTGCTGCTCTTGTTTGGGCAGTGTCACGGCGTCCTTCATGGTGACATAAAGCAAGGCGCCAATAACCGCGCTGTGGAAGGCGACAGAAAATACCAGTGGCAGTGTGACCTTGCGAACAAATCTAAACTTTTTTAGCGGCATAATGAGTCTGTTTCCCCGTGAAGCCGCAAGTTTAAATGCAAATAGCAATCATATTCAACACCGCAATGACAACTATTCTCAAATCAAAGCTGAATTGATCCAACGCAAAGCACTTTCCAGCGACTACGGGTTTCGCTATGGTGTTAACACCTGCCGTGATGACAGGCATTTCGCGTTATTCCCTGTTAAAGCTAATGATTTTAAAGGTGATGCATGCTCTATGTAATTTATTCTGAAGATGTACCCGACTCTTTGGAAAAACGTGCCGCTGCGCGTCCTGCACACGTCGAACGTTTGCAAAAGCTCCATGATGAAGGCCGCGTGATCGTCGCTGGCCCAACGCCTGCAATTGACAGTGCAGATCCGGGCGCGGCAGGCATGACTGGTTCAGTGGTTATCATTGAATTTGAAACCCTGAAAGATGCTCAGACCTGGGCCGATGCTGACCCTTACGTTGCCGCCGGCGTTTATAAAAGCGTGACCGTGAAGCCGTTTAAGCGCGTTTTCTAAACACCGCGCTTGAAATAATAAAGGCCACTCAGGTGGCCTCTTTTTTTGCTTGTACTCAGGGATATGTCACAGACGCTAAAGCAATCACAGTGTACGAGCAGTGGCTGTGTTAGACTGCCTCTCCCTACCCCAGAGGTAAGCTACTATGTCATTCTTCGACGGATTGAAGTTTCTTTCTAGCCAGAAAACTAAAGTCACCTGCCCGGAATGCAAAGCGGTGAGTGAACAAATGAGCACCAAAGTGCGCAAGAATTCAACGCTGGTCTGCCCGAAATGCGGTGCTTTATTTCAACCGAAATCACAGTGATCACGAGCGCCATTCATAAGTAACGGCATATAAAGAAAGACGTTGATGCTGCTGATGGTGAATCTGCCGAATGCGGTAGATGTGGCGATAACGTCTTGATTGACCTTCCAGCCAGCGGCTTCTGCGGCGCTGAGACTGGCGTAGCATGCGCCAGCGCCCTACTTCATTCTTACTACGTTTCATGCACATTGTTCCCGTTGACAACTTTCCCTGCGTTTTAAAACGCAGAATGCGTGCACATTATAGGCCGATGAAATTGTGATCCAAGCCCTGTTTCACCCTAATGTGTCAGTTATCAGCTACCCTTGATGACAATCAGATGAAATTCACGGTTTCTGATAATGATTTCAGAGGTAGCTGATTGATTGAAAGGTTTAAAGTCGTTAAAAAGTTTCCCCTTTCACCGACTCTGCGTACACTCTCCCAACGGCTTGCGAACAGGACTTTTCGCCCAATGACAACTTTTTATGCGGTAATTAGCTGGCTTCTTATTTTTGGCTACTGGTTACTGATTGCCGGCGTGACGCTGCGCATTTTAATGAAGCGCCGCGCGGTGCCTTCGGCTATGGCATGGCTGCTGATCATTTATATTATTCCGTTGGTCGGCATTATCGCCTACCTGTCGTTTGGGGAGTTGCATCTTGGGAAACGGCGTGCAGAACGCGCCAAGGCGATGTGGCCTTCTACCGCGCGCTGGCTGAATGATCTCAAAGGCTGTCATCGCATTTTCGCCACCGAAAATAGCGAGATAGCCAGCTCACTGTTTCAGCTTTGCGAACGCCGTCAGGGCATCGCGGGCGTGAAAGGCAACCAGCTGCAACTGCTGACCACCAGTGACGACACCCTGCACGCCATGATGCGCGATATTGAGCTGGCGCGGCATAACATCGAGATGGTGTTCTATATCTGGCAACCCGGCGGTTTGGTCGATCAGGTGGCTGAATCCCTGATGGCGGCCTCGCGTCGCGGTATTCACTGCCGCCTGATGCTCGACTCCGCGGGCAGTGTCGCCTTCTTCCGCAGCCCTTATCCCGCCATGATGCGCAACGCCGGTATCGAAGTGGTCGAGGCGCTGAAAGTCAGCCTGTGGCGCGTATTCTTGCGCCGCATGGATTTGCGTCAGCACCGTAAAGTGGTGCTGATCGACAACTATGTGGCTTATACCGGCAGCATGAACATGGTCGATCCGCGCTATTTCAAACAGGACGCAGGCGTGGGCCAGTGGGTCGATTTGATGGCGCGTATGGAAGGCCCGGTCGCCACCACCATGGGTATCGTCTACTCCTGCGACTGGGAAATCGAAACCGGTAAACGCATTCTGCCGCCGGAGCCTGACGTCAATCAGATGCCGTTTGAGCAAGAGAGCGGCCACACCATTCAGGTCATCGCCTCCGGCCCGGGCTTCCCTGAGGATATGATCCATCAGGCGCTGCTCACCGCCTCGTATTCGGCGCGCGAGCAGTTGGTGATGACTACCCCTTATTTCGTGCCGAGCGACGATTTGCTGCATGCGATCTGTACCGCAGCCCAGCGCGGCGTTGACGTCAGCATCGTTATGCCGATGAAGAACGACTCGATGATGGTCGGCTGGGCCAGCCGCGCCTTCTTCAACGAGCTGTTGGAAGCCGGCGTGAAAATCTACCAGTTCGAAGATGGCTTGCTGCATACCAAGAGCATTCTGGTCGACGGCCAACTCAGTCTGGTGGGCACCGTGAACCTCGACATGCGCAGCCTGTGGCTGAACTTCGAAATCACGCTGGTGATTGATGATGACGGCTTTGGCAACGATTTGGCGCAGGTGCAGGCCGACTATATCGCCCGCTCGCACTTGCTTGACGTCGAAGCCTGGTTAAAACGCCCCTTCTGGCATCGCATTATTGAACGGCTGTTCTACTTTTTCAGCCCGCTGCTGTAAAAGCCGCAGCGAGAATGTTCTAATAGCCCGAGACACTCTTTTACTGATCACCATTTATTGATAGGAACGTTATGGATTTAAATAACCGCCTGACCGAAGACGAAACCCTTGAGCAAGCCTATGACATTTTTCTGGAACTGGCGGGCGACAATCTCGATCCGGCGGATATCTTGATCTTCAATCTGCAATTTGAAGAGCGCGGCGGTGCCGAACTGTATGACCCGGCCGAAGATTGGGTTGAGCACGTGGATTTCGATCTGAACCCGGACTTCTTCGCCGAAGTGGTTATCGGGCTGGCCGACGCTGAAGATCAGCCGATTAATGATATTTTCGCGCGCGTTCTGCTGTGCCGCGAAAAAGACCACAAGCTGTGCCATATTTTGTGGAAAGAATAATCCCCCTGCATCCTTCAACCTAACTCGGCGTTGGCCGCCGACATTCACCCCGGTCACATACTGATGTATGCTCCCAGAGTTCATGCCGTTGCCGCCTTAATTCAGGTCGAATGATTTTGGGGATAGATTTGATAAAAAAAACCTGCCATGGGCAGGTTTTTTTATGCTTCAAGAGTGACTCCAGTGGCTTAGAGCGGGTCCACTTTAAGGCAAGAGACGGCGTGGCGGAAGCTGCCTTCCAGCAGTGGGCGAGTTACTGCGCACTCTGGGCCAGCAATCGGGCAGCGGGTGCGGAACACGCAGCCTGACGGCGGGTTGATTGGCGACGGTAAGTCCCCTTCCAACAGCTGAATCACTTTATTGCGCTCTTTGTCCGGGTCTGGAACCGGCACGGCTGACATCAATGCGCGGGTGTAAGGGTGCTGAGGATTGTGGTACACCTCATCGTATGTCCCTAACTCCACGGCGTGACCGAGGTACATCACCAGTACGCGGTCAGAGATGTGTTTCACCACCGCTAGGTCATGCGCGATGAAGATCAGCGACAGGCCCATCTCACGCTGCAAGTCTTGCAGCAGGTTCACCACCTGCGCCTGAATCGACACGTCGAGGGCTGAAACCGGCTCGTCACAGATAATCAGCTTCGGCTCAAGGATCAGCGCGCGGGCGATACCAATACGCTGACACTGGCCGCCGGAGAACTCGTGCGGATAACGGTTGATCAGGTTTGGCAGCAGGCCAACCTTCAGCATCATCGCCTTCACTTTCTCTTTAACCTGAGAGCGAGGCATTTTCGGGTGATAGGTTTTCAGCGGCTCGGCGATGATTTCGCCGATGGTCATGCGCGGGTTAAGCGATGCCAGCGGGTCCTGGAAAATCATCTGAATGTCGCTACGGGTTTGTTGCCACTCCGCCGCAGACATGCCCAGCAGGTCTTTACCCAACCAGGCCACTTTGCCGTCAGTGGCTTTCACCAGACCGATAATGGCGCGGGCGAAGGTCGATTTGCCGCAGCCTGACTCACCCACAACACCCAGAGTTTCCCCTTCATACAGGCGCAGCGTCACGCCATCCACCGCTTTCAGGGTTTTGGATGGCTGCCAGAACCACTGCTTACCATCTTTGATATCAAAGTGGACTTTTAAATCCGCCACTTCCAGCAGAACTTTTTTGTCTGGTGGCGCTTCGTGCTTGGACGGGCTGTGAATTACTGTGTGATCTGTCATACCAACTCCTCGACCGGCTTAAAGCAGGCGCGTAAACGCCCTTCACCGAAACGCTCCAGTGGAGGTGCGGTGTTACAGATTTCCATCGCGTGCTGGCAGCGAGGCTGGAATGGGCAGCCTTTTGGCAAGCGCAGCAGGTTTGGCGGGTTACCGGCAATGGTAGTCATCATGCCACCCTCGGAATCCAAACGAGGAACGGCATTAAGCAGGCCGATAGAGTAAGGATGAGACGGCTGGTAGAACACGTCGCGCGCCTGACCATATTCCATGGTGCGCCCGGCGTACATCACCAGCACTTTGTCACAGATCCCGGCAACCACGCCCAGATCATGGGTGATCATGATGATGGCGGTGTTGAACTCGCTTTTCAGCTCATTCAGCAAGGTCATGATCTGCGCCTGAACGGTCACGTCCAGCGCGGTAGTCGGTTCGTCAGCAATCAGCAGTTTTGGTCGGCACAGCAGCGCCATGGCAATCATCACGCGCTGGCGCATACCGCCAGAGAACTCGTGCGGGAACATCTTCATGCGCTTGCGCGCTTCAGGCATTTTCACCGCGTCCAGCATGCGCACTGACTCGTCGAAGGCTTCGCGACGGCTCATATTCTTATGCAGCATCAGGACTTCCATCAACTGCTCGCCAACGCGCATGTACGGGTTCAGCGAGGTCATTGGATCCTGGAAAATCATCGAAATCTGCTCGGCACGCAGCTTGTTAAGCTCGCGCGGCGGCAGGTTCAAGATTTCACGGCCATTAAATTTAGCCGAACCGCCAATGCGGCCGTTGCTGGCCAGCAGTCCCATCAGCGCAAACGCGGTCTGGGATTTGCCCGAGCCGGACTCCCCTACGATGCCCAGTGTTTCACCAGCACGCAGGTCAAAGTTCAGGTCGTTAACTGCCGTCACGTCGCCGTCTGGCGTGCCGAAGGTGACGCGCAGGTCTTTCACATCAAGCAGGATTGGCGGCGCTTTGCCGTCAACGGACGCCGGTGACGCGAAAGTTGAATGTTCAATGGTGCTCATGATTGCACTCCTTAACGATCTTTCGGGTCGAGGGCATCACGCAGGCCATCGCCGATAAAATTGAAACAGAACAGAGTTACAACCAGGAAGCCTGCCGGGAACAGCAGTAACCAAGGTGAAACTTCCATAGAGTTGGCGCCGTCGCTCAGCAACGCACCCCAACTACTTAACGGCTCTTGCGTACCCAATCCCAAGAAGCTAAGGAAGGATTCGAATAAGATCATGCTCGGTACCAGCAGTGAGGCGTAAACCACCACCACGCCCAGTACGTTTGGCACGATGTGGCGCAGAACGATGTTGCGGGTAGACACCCCGCTCACCAGCGCCGCTTCGATAAACTCTTTACGCTTGAGGCTCAGGGTCTGTCCACGCACGATACGCGCCATGTCCAGCCATGAAACCATGCCGATAGCGACGAAAATCAGCAAAATGTTTTGGCCGAAGAAGGTCACCAGCAGGATAACGAAGAACATGAATGGGAAGGAGTTGAGGATCTCCAGGAAGCGCATCATCGCAGAGTCAATTTTGCCACCAAGGTAGCCGGAAACTGTGCCATATAAGGTGCCCAGAATAACCGCGACCAGTGCTGCCGCCACGCCCACCATCAGAGAGATACGCCCGCCGATGGCCACGCGTACCAGCAAATCACGGCCCGAGGAGTCGGTACCGAAATAGTGGTGAGAAGCAAAGTCCGGCGCAGCTGACATCATATTCCAGTCAGTATCTGCGTAGGCAAATTGTGAAATCATTGGCGCGAAGGTCACGAATAACGCAATCACTGCCAACACGATAAGACTGGTGACAGCCGCGCGGTTGCTGATGAAACGGCGACGCGCGTCCTGCCATAAGCTGCGGCCTTCAACTTCCATCTTTTCGGTGAAGTTTTCCAGAGCTTCGCTGTTTTTCTTACTTAACATCATTGATAAGCTCCAGCATTAATAACGGATTTTTGGATCGATAACGGCGTAAAGCACGTCGACGATCGCATTGAACAAGATGGTCAGTGCGCCAACCAAAATGGTCAGACTCAGAACCAGCGAGTAGTCACGGTTAAGTGCACCGTTAACAAACAGCTGGCCGATGCCCGGCAATCCGAAAATGCTTTCGATAACCATTGAGCCGGTGATGATACCGACGAAGGCAGGTCCCATGTAGGACAGTACTGGCAACAGTGCAGGCTTCAACGCGTGGCGCATAATAATGCGGCGCAGCGGTAAACCTTTGGCACGCGCTGTACGGATAAAGTTGGAGTGCAAGACTTCAATCATTGAACCGCGGGTAATACGCGCGATGCTGGCGATATAGGCCAGTGACAGAGCCACCATTGGCAAGATCATAAATTTGATCCCACCGCCGTTCCAACCGCCGCCCGGTAACCACTTCAGGGTAATGGCGAAGATCAGCACCAATAAAGGTGCCACCACAAAGCTCGGGATAACAACGCCGGTCATGGCTACCCCCATTACCGTGTAATCCCATTTAGTGTTCTGATTAAGCGCGGCAATAACACCGGCAGAGACACCAAATACAATCGCCATAATGAAAGCTGCCAGACCCAATTTAGCGGAAACCGGGAAAGAGGCGGCGACCAGATCATTAACGGTATAGTCTTTATATTTGAACGACGGGCCGAAATCACCTTTCGCCAGTTGCCCTAAATAGTTGAAGTACTGCTTATAGATTGGATCATTGAGGTGATATTTCGCCTCAATGTTCGCCATAACTTCTGGCGGAAGATTACGCTCACCTGAAAATGGACTTCCCGGTGCGAGACGCATCATAAAAAACGAGATGGTAATTAAGATGAATAGCGTCGGAATCGCTTCCAGACAGCGGCGTAAAATAAACTTTAACATTGCCCGTACCTGTTTCTAAGCCTGCACTACAGCTTGATAGTTTTGGCTTTATCGCCGTAATAATAAAAATATTACGACGGTGGCTCTCTGCTTCAGCGCTGAAACGGTCAGCGCCAAGAACGATACCTTTATCAAAAATAGGCAGGGCATCTCGGGGATGCCCTGCCAGACACTAATTAGTGTTTGATAATGTACAGATCTTTAACGTAGACGTTGTCCTGTGGATCTTTACCGGTGTAACCACCCACGTATGGTTTCACCAGACGGGCGTTCACGTAGTAATAAACAGGCACGATGGCGGAATCTTTGTCCAGTTGCTGTTCAGCTTTCTGGTACAGAGAAGCGCGCTCTTCGTCAGTCTTGGCAGTCAGAGTGTCAGCAATCGCTTTATCGAAGGCTGCGCTCTTATAGTGAGCCGTGTTGTTGCTGCTGTTAGACAACAGCATGTTCAGGAAGGATGAAGGTTCGTTGTAGTCAGAACACCATGCCGCACGAGAAACATCGAAGTTACCCTGATGACGGGTATCCAGGAAGGTTTTCCACTCTTGGTTTTCCAGCTGAACGTTAACGCCCAGGTTTTTCTTCCAAATTGCCGCTGCGGCGATTGCCAGCTTCTTGTGCAGGTCAGACGTGTTGTAAAGCAGTTTGAAGGTCAATGGCTTAGCGTCGGTGTAACCGGCTTCTGCCAACAGTTTCTTCGCCTGTGCATTACGTTGATCCTGAGTTTCTTTGAACCAGGCTGGAGGAGTCAGTTTGCCGTCAGCGCCGTCAGTGTATGGCGGGGTGAAGCCGTAAGCTGGCAGGTCGCCCTGTGCTTTAACTTTCTCAACAATGATGTCGCGATCCAGACCCAGTTTCAGAGCTTCACGAACGCGTTCGTCGGTGAATGGCGCTTTCTGGTTGTTGATTTCGTAATAATAAGTACACAGATATGGGTCAACATGGACTTCAGTTGGGATCTCTTTCTTCAGTTTCTGGAACAATTCGATCGGCATGTTGTTGTAAGTCATGTCGATTTCGCCGCTGCGGTAGCGGTTAACGTCAGTCACTTCTGAAGAGATTGGCAGGTAAGTTACCTGATTGATAACAGTGTCTTTGTTATCCCAATATTGTGGGTTACGTTCCAGAACGATACGTTCGTTGACGGTCCAGGTTTTCAGTTTATAAGCGCCGTTGCTCACGTAGTTTGCTGGCTGAGTCCATTTGTCGCCAAATTTCTCAACAGCATTTTTGTTTACCGGCTTCATCGCGGTGTGAGACAGCATTTTAACGAAGTAAGGAACTGGCTCAGTCAGAGTCACTTCCAGAGTGTGGTCGTCGATAGCCTTCACGCCCAGAGTGTCAGGGCTTTTCTTACCGGCAATGATGTCATCGATATTAGCGATGTGACCATATTGCAGGTAGCTTTCGTATGGGGATGCAGTTTTCGGGTCAGCCAGGCGCTGCCAGCTATAAACGAAGTCCGCAGCAGTCACTGGGTCGCCGTTGGACCATTTAGCGTCTTTACGCAGGTGGAAAGTCCACACTTTAAAGTCTTTGTTGTCCCAAGTTTCAGCTACGCCTGGGATCACGTGGCCGTCAGCGTTAGAGGTGTTAACCAGGCCTTCCAGCAGGTCACGGATAACGTTGGACTCTGGCACACCTTCCACTTTATGTGGGTCAAGGGATTGCACTTCAGAACCGTTGTTACGAACCAGTTCTTGTTTGTCAGCCAGTTGCACACCGGCTGGAACGGTAGCAGCAAAAGCGCTTCCCGCGGTCGTCACGCCCAATGCTGCTAATACGCAGGCAGCGAGGATAGTTTTCTTTGTGATGTTGGTCATTTTATATTCAACTCCAGTTTTTATTATGAACTTGCGCACGATGGAGCAAGATAAACCCTTGCTGGGCTTTTGGTTAATCGCGGGCAGGAACGAATTACCCGATAGAAAAACCGCATGTATTTAGTCGCTGTGAATAAGACGACTATCCCCTACTACATTTCTAACTTTTGAAGTTTGAGACTGTTAATCGTCTTTCATCTTCAGAGATCCTTTAAGGAAGACCCCTCTCCTTTTGCTCGCCCTGTTGATTAGTATTTCACGCAGTGTGGTAATACCTTTTTCAAACACGGCAGGCTAATGCTTAATTTGACTTAACAATGCAATTTCAGACGAACACTCTCGGACTGCAGTTTTTAGCAGCCTGAAAAAAGAATTTTAATGGGAACTAATGTGCAGCGTTTCTGACTTAAACGAAGACATGCATCAACAGTGCCAAGGAGTGCTTTTGGGAAAAGCAGTGACACTAAAAGCGCGTTGGCTCTGTAAGGATGCAAAGTTTCGACCACGACATTCTCCAACAACAAATGAAATTGCTAAATTTAAATCTCTTTGCAAGATCCATTCTCACTTCGGCATAAGCCCGAAACAACTTTCCATTTGTGAAGACGTCCCGAAAATTATCAGAAGCCTGTTAACTGCGCCAATAAATTTTGCGAAAATGTTACGCGTTTCTCCTTTACTGGGCTTCGAAGTCATTTAGCCGTCTGGCATGCCAGTAAGGGATGCTTATCTAACTTATTGCTTTTATTCTGTTTTAATCGATTTATAACCTACAGCCATCTTACGCTTCTGTTTAAAAATTCGACTGATACAAAAAGTTAACATTTTGTAGGTTTGAAGAATAAATGGCTGTTTCTGACAGAGTAAACACTAATAACATCTCGATACAGCATGCACAAGCCCTACAGAATGATGTGGTTAAATTAACATCGATTCGGGCAGAGAAAGTCATAAAAAAGGGATTTTTTGGGGAAGGAAACGTATAGAAATAGCTGTTTGAGTTATAAATAGGCTCAGGAAAGGAGTTTAAGCCACATTTAGGTGCAACTGGTCATAAATAAGTCATTAGTTGCACTATATTGAGGCATTCGGTTATTAGCAAAGTTAATACTGTAGGCACCAATAACCGAATGTTTAGAAAGATAAAGAGTAGCCCGAAGAATATTATTGCAGCAGACCAGGGAAAATAGCTTTAATCCCGGTCACGATAAACTCAATACCCAGTGACATCAGCAGCAAGCCCATAATACGGGTGATGACGTTAATGCCGGTCTGTCCAAGCAGTCTCACCAGTAAAGGTGCTGCACGGAACAGCAACCAACAGCTGAAAGCAAAGAGCGCAATGGCTACGGTCAAACCCAACAGGTTCTGCCAACCGTGGAAACGTGAACTCCAGACAATGGTCGAACTGATGGCACCCGGCCCCGCCATTAAAGGTAACGCCAATGGCACAACCCCGACGTTTTCGCGGATCGCCGTTTCCGACTTCTCCTGCTTGTTCTGTTTATCCTCGCCTAACTTCCCGCTGATCATCGACATCGCAATGGACACCACCAGAATGCCGCCCGCGATACGGAAAGAATCAATAGAGATGCCGAAGATATGCAAAATGGCGTCGCCGAGGAATAAAGCTGTCCACAATATAATGGCCACCGACAGGTTGGCGGTCATATTGGTTTTGTTTCTACCGGCGGCGGCTTGGTAGCTGGTCATGCTAATAAAGACCGGCAAGATCCCCACTGGGTTAACCAATGCGAATAGCCCGACGAAAAATTTGATATAGCCTGAAAGATCTAACAGAGATTGGCTCACGCAGAACTCCGCACAACACGCCAGAAGAGGAAGGTTTCAATGGGCGCTAATGTACTGTAATTGCCGCTGGGATTCCACGAGACTTTTTAGCGCGTACCACCAGATTTTTTAATATAAGCAGTGATTCATGCTGATGTTAAAAATAATAGGGGTCAATCCGACCAAAATTCGCACATTTTGTTAAATAAAAACGGGTTAATGATAACCAATCTCATCAACGGCCTGCTGAAAGGTGTCAGCAAGTCACTTTAGTGATCCAGATCAAAAATCGCCTGCCCCCAAGTGAGTATGCTTTTCACGTAGTCAGTGAGTAGGCGACAGGATAAACACCTTGCAAGCTGGCGAAGTTAACTCGTTTTCTCCTACAGGATGTTCAACCTTATTAAAAGCTGTTTGAGCAAATAATGAGACAGATGCAACCGACTGATAATAAATGTGTAAATTTGTATCGGACGGTATGTCATAGCACAGCTATACTGAATTCTGGCGGATTATTTACTAAAAGAGTTTAACTTTATCAGGAGAGCATTATGGCTGTAACAAATGTCGCTGAATTGAACGCACTCGTAGCACGAGTCAAAAAAGCCCAGCGCGAATATGCTAACTTCACCCAAGAGCAAGTTGATAAGATCTTTAGTGCCGCCGCGTTGGCCGCTGCTGATGCCCGTATCTTACTTGCGAAACTGGCTGTTGAAGAATCTGGAATGGGGATTGTTGAAGACAAAGTCATCAAAAACCACTTCGCCTCTGAATATATCTACAACGCTTACAAAGACGAAAAAACCTGCGGTATCCTGTCACAAGATGACACCTTCGGCACCATCACTATCGCTGAGCCTATCGGCATCATCTGCGGTATCGTACCGACGACCAACCCAACTTCTACTGCGATTTTTAAAGCGCTGATCAGCTTAAAAACCCGTAACGGTATTATCTTCTCCCCACACCCACGCGCTAAAAATGCGACCAACAAAGCTGCAGATATTGTACTGCAGGCTGCTATCGCGGCGGGCGCACCAAAAGACCTGATTGGCTGGATTGACGAGCCAAGCGTTGAGCTTTCCAACCAACTTATGCATCACCCAGACATCAACCTGATCCTCGCTACCGGTGGTCCAGGCATGGTGAAAGCGGCATACAGCTCTGGTAAACCAGCCATCGGCGTAGGCGCAGGTAACACCCCAGTAGTGGTGGATGAAACCGCTGACATCAAACGCGTTGTTGCTTCTATCCTGATGTCCAAAACCTTCGATAACGGCGTTATCTGTGCTTCTGAACAGTCCATTATCGTGGTTGATTCCGTATACGATGCCGTTCGTGAGCGTTTCTCCACTCATGGCGGTTACTTGCTGCAAGGCAAAGAGCTGAAAGCAGTTCAAGATATCATCTTGAAAAATGGTGGCCTGAATGCCGCTATCGTGGGTCAGCCAGCGACTAAAATCGCTGAAATGGCCGGCATCAAAGTGCCTTCACACACCAAAGTATTAATTGGTGAAGTGAAAAACGTTGATGAGTCAGAACCTTTTGCTCATGAAAAACTGTCCCCTACCCTCGCGATGTACCGCGCTAAGAACTTCGAAGACGCGGTAGAGAAAGCCGAGAAATTGGTAGAGATGGGCGGTATCGGCCATACCTCTTGCCTGTACACCGACCAGGACAATCAGCCAGAACGCGTAAACTATTTTGGCGACAAAATGAAAACCGCGCGCATCCTGATTAACACTCCGGCGTCTCAGGGTGGTATCGGTGACCTCTACAACTTCAAACTTGCTCCATCACTGACTTTAGGTTGCGGCTCATGGGGTGGTAACTCCATCTCTGAAAACGTCGGTCCTAAACATTTGATCAACAAGAAAACTGTAGCGAAGCGAGCAGAAAACATGTTGTGGCATAAACTTCCGAAATCTATCTACTTCCGTCGCGGTTCATTACCTATCGCTCTGGAAGAAGTGGCGACCGATGGTGCAAAACGCGCCTTTATCGTAACCGACCGTTTCCTGTTTAATGCCGGCTATGCCGACCAGATCACCAGCGTGTTGAAAGGTCACGGCATCGAAACTGAAGTCTTCTTCGAAGTGGAAGCTGACCCAACGTTGAGCATCGTTCGCAAAGGTGCTGAGCAGATGAACTCCTTCAAACCAGACGTGATCATCGCACTGGGTGGTGGTTCACCAATGGACGCAGCTAAAATCATGTGGGTACTGTACGAACATCCGCAGACTCAGTTCGAAGATTTGGCACTGCGCTTCATGGACATCCGTAAACGTATCTACAAATTCCCGAAAATGGGTGTGAAAGCGAAAATGATCGCCGTCACCACCACTTCAGGTACGGGTTCAGAAGTCACGCCATTCGCCGTTGTAACCGACGATGCGACAGGTCAGAAATATCCACTGGCTGACTACGCGTTAACACCAGACATGGCTATCGTTGATGCTAACCTGGTGATGAACATGCCTAAGTCACTCTGTGCCTTCGGTGGTCTGGACGCAGTCACTCACGCACTGGAAGCTTACGTTTCTGTTCTGGCTAACGAATACTCAGACGGTCAAGCTCTGCAAGCGCTGAAATTGCTGAAAGAGTTCCTGCCAGCCAGCTACAAAGACGGCGCGAAAAACCCAGTGGCTCGTGAACGTGTTCACAATGCTGCGACCATCGCGGGTATCGCGTTCGCCAACGCCTTCTTGGGTGTCTGTCACTCCATGGCCCACAAATTGGGTTCAGAGTTCCACATCCCACACGGCCTTGCTAACGCGATGTTGATTGCCAACGTTATTCGCTATAACGCCAATGACAATCCAACTAAACAGACCGCTTTCAGCCAATACGACCGTCCACAAGCGCGTCGTCGCTATGCAGAAGTAGCCGACCATTTAGGTCTGAGTGCACCGGGCGACCGTACTGCACAGAAAATTGAGAAACTGCTGAACTGGCTGGATGAAATCAAAGCTGAGCTGGGTATCCCAACCTCTATTCGCGAAGCGGGTGTTCAAGAAGCTGACTTCCTGGCGAAAGTGGACAAACTGTCTGAAGATGCCTTTGATGACCAGTGTACCGGTGCTAACCCACGTTACCCACTGATCTCCGAGCTGAAACAGATTCTGATGGACACTTACTACGGTCGTAAATTCACCGAAGAAGAAGAGGCAGAAGTGGTTACTGCTGCTCCAGTATTTAAAGCTGAAAAGAAGTCCGCTAAAAAATAATCATTAAGTGAAGATTAAAAAGTGATTATGAAAAAACCCGCCTTATGGCGGGTTTTTTATTTGTGCTCAAGTTTGAGTGCTTTAGCTAAATATAACGCGGCTTATTACGCCTTTGGGGCCTTCTCAGCGCATGCCGCCATGGCCTCTTTAAAGTGCTTACGGCATACCGATACATAGCTCTCATTGCCGCCTATAACCACCTGTGCGCCATCGTGCATAGGTTCGCCTTGCTCATCCAGACGCAGCACCCTATTCGCCTTACGACCGCAGTGACAGATGGTTTTCAACTCGACCAGCTTATCAGCCCAGGCTAAGAGATATTCACTGCCTTCAAAAAGCTCACCCCGGAAGTCTGTCCGCAGTCCGTAGCAGAGAACGGGAATATCCAGACTGTCCACAACATCGGTTAATTGTGCAATTTGTGCTTTAGTGAGGAACTGGCTTTCATCTATTAATACGCAGTGCACGGTCTGCTCACGATGCTCGTGTGCAACCAAGCCAAACAGATCGCTATCTTTATTATATAACTGGGCTTGCGAAGACAATCCGATACGCGAGCTCACCTTCCCCACGCCAAAGCGATGGTCAAACTCTGCAGTTAATACCAAGGTGCGCATACCACGTTCTTGGTAGTTATAAGATGACTGCAGTAGAGAGGTCGATTTCCCTGCATTCATGGCCGAATAGTAGAAATAAAGCTGAGCCATAAAATGGTGACTCCGTAAGTATATTGAAAGGTTAACCACTAAGTTGCCAATTGTATCATAAGCCTTACGCTGACTGACATTCGCTTGTTAGCGAGCAGCAAGTGGCCGTAAAACAGTGCTTTATTTCAAATTTCAAAGTCACAGTTATTTACAATCGAATATTAGGAATAAGTTTAAAGTTTATAAGTGTTTTGCTTTTTTAGCCGGTCATAGAACCCGCGCCAAGCCCCATATAACACAACTAAAACAACATTTAGCCTTATTAAGCACCACCCCTTAACCTCAGTTGCCTAAGCATTTAGTGTTCTCAAACTGTTCAGCCGTGGCACTAATAGACAAGAACTTGTTAACGCTCCCCTTACATTACAAGCCACACCAGGCGTGGGTTAGAACTCAACTTATTTGTGAGCTGTGGCCACTGAGTTATAAAAACTGCTGCATCAAGTCACAAAAAAACGCCTGCCAACATATTGAAATTTAGCTTACAGCCACCCGTTAAATAGTGCTCTTTAAGACGGTTATATTTTTATCAGCTAATGTAATTATGCTTTTAATTGGTAAATTCGAGTGAACTAAACAAATTGTCTATTGCAGAACGCTAAAGAGCAATCTATTATTAGCTCAACGCCCCCCACCAATATAATTCGAGACTAGTATAATGAGCGAAGCATTAAAGATTCTGAACAACATCCGTACTCTCCGTGCCCAAGCAAGAGAATGTACTCTGGAAACATTGGAAGAGATGCTTGAGAAATTAGAAGTTGTAGTTAACGAGCGCCGCGAAGAAGATACTCAGGCAGCTGCTGAAATTGAAGAACGTACTCGCAAACTGCAACAATACCGTGAAATGCTGATTGCCGATGGCATTGACCCTAACGAATTGCTGCAAACTATGGCTGCTACTAAAGCTACTGGTAAAGCGAAACGTGCTGCGCGTCCTGCTAAATACAAATACATCGACGAGAACGGCGAAAACAAAACTTGGACTGGCCAAGGTCGTACTCCAGCTGTGATCAAGAAAGCTATCGAAGAGCAAGGTAAATCACTCGACGATTTCCTGCTGTAATCTTCTTGATGTAATAAAGTATTACCGCTTCAGCTTAATACGTTTTGAAAAAAACCTGCCTTTCGAGGCGGGTTTTTCATTTTTAAATCTGCATATATTTCCTTCTATCAATACTTGAATGCCGTTAACGCATCGATGAAATATCCATCACTTCCCCATCTATGAAAAATGCGGGCATAAAAAAGGCCGCCTAAGCAGCCTCTGTTATCCGGATTGCGGTTACCGCTGATAGAATTCGCGATACCACTCCACGAAACGTTTTACGCCTTGCTCAACTGACGTCTCAGGACGGAAACCAATCGCCTTATACAAAGCCTCTGTATCCGCGCTGGTGTTCAACACGTCCCCAGCCTGCATTGGCAGCATATTCTTGTTCGCTTCAATACCCAGAGCCGTTTCCAGCGCTTTGATATAGGTCATCAGGCTGATGGGATCACTGTTACCGATGTTATACACCACATAAGGCGCTGAGCTGCCGGCGGTGGAACCCTCTTCAACCGTCCAGTCCTTATTCGCCACCGGTACGACGTCCTGCAGGCGCACCACGGCTTCTGCGATATCGTCAATATAGGTGAAGTCGCGGTTCATTTTACCGTGGTTATAAACATCAATGCTCTCACCCGCCAGAATAGCCTTAGTGAACTTAAATAAGGCCATATCTGGACGCCCCCAAGGGCCGTAGACGGTGAAGAAGCGCAGCCCAGTGGTTGGCACGCCGTAAAGGTGCGAATAACTGTGAGCCATAAGCTCATTGGCTTTTTTGGTGGCGGCATACAATGAAATAGGATGGTCAACCGAATCCTCAGTAGAGAACGGCTGCTTTCTATTTAAGCCATAAACCGAGCTGGATGAGGCGTACAGCAAGTGCCCCACTTTATTATGGCGACAGCCTTCCAGCACATTAACAAAGCCGATCAAATTAGAATCAGCATAGGCTAAAGGGTTTTGCAGCGAATAACGCACACCGGCCTGAGCACCCAAATGAATCACGCGCTCGAACTGGTGGGTGACAAAAAGATCCGCCATGCCGCTGCGATCAGCCAGATCTAATTTAATAAATTCAAAATTTGAATTATTCGTCAGAAGCTCAAGACGGGATAATTTCAGATTAACGTCATAATAGTCATTGAGATTATCAATGCCGACGACCTGATGCCCCTCTTCCAGCAACCTTTTGGCCACAAAGCATCCAATAAATCCAGCAGCTCCTGTCACTAAAAACTTCATATACTCCCCTATAAAACTGGATTAATTGAGGCGCCACGGCCAATCGCGTAGTAAGTAAAGCCACGCTTAAGCAAACGCTCAGGGTCAAACAAATTACGACCATCGAAAATAACCGGATTTTTTAACGCGTCTTTTAACACGTCAAAATCTGGCGCGCGGAAGTTTTGCCATTCGGTACAAATGACTAAGGCATCGGCCCCATGAAGCGCTGCTTCTTTGGTTCCCATTAATTCTAAATCGTCACGATGACCATAGATGCGCTGAGTTTCATTCATCGCTTCGGGATCATAAGCCTTAATTTTTGCACCTGCCGCCCACAATTGCTCCATCAGCACCCGGCTTGACGCTTCGCGCATGTCATCGGTATTAGGTTTAAATGAAAGCCCCCACAATGCGAAGGTCTTACCCTGCAGGTCTTTACCAAAGTGGCGATAAATAAACTCAGGAAGCTTATATTTTTGCTGATAATTAACTTGCTCAACGGCTTGTAATATTTTCGGCTGGTAACCAATCTGTTCAGACGTGCGAATAAGCGCCTGAACATCTTTTGGGAAGCAGGAACCGCCATAGCCGCAGCCAGGATATATAAAGTGATAACCAATGCGGGAGTCTGAACCTATGCCCTGACGCACTTTTTCAATATCGGCACCCAGTAACTCAGCCAAATTAGCCATTTCATTCATGAAACTAATTTTAGTCGCCAACATACAGTTAGCGGCATATTTGGTCAGCTCGGCGCTGCGGATATCCATCAGGATCATGCGATCATGATTGCGGTTGAAAGGTTCGTAGAGTTCGCGGATAGGATCGATGGCGTTGGGGTTATCTGTCCCAATAACAATTCGCTCAGGACGCATACAGTCGGCAACTGCCGCACCCTCTTTCAAGAATTCTGGGTTGGAGATGACGTCAAATGCAATCTCACAGCCACGCGCGACTAAAGCAGCACTCATCACTTCGCGAACTTTATCCGCGGTGCCGACAGGAACGGTGGATTTATCAATCACCACTTTTGGCGATGTCATGTGTTCAGCAATAGTGCGGGCCACCGCGGTGACGTATTTCAGATCTGCCGAGCCATCTTCATCCGGCGGCGTACCCACGGCGATGAATTGGATCTGGGCATGGGCTACGCCCTCTTTGGCGTCAGTGCTGAAACGCAGACGCCCAGCTTCATAGTTTTGCTGCACTAGTGGGGTCAGACCTGGCTCAAAGATCGGGATTTGGCCATTCTTCAGGTTTTCGACTTTTTTCGCATCAACGTCAATACAGAGAACTTCATGGCCAACTTCAGCCAAAACCGCAGCCTGTACCAGTCCAACATAACCGATACCAAATACAGTAACTTTCATTGGAAAATTCCTAGCGTAAAAATTTTTAAGGGGATTCAGAACACCCGCTATTATTACTGCCGCGCAGTATAACAGGTTCGCTGTGTAGCGCGCCTTCAAAGGCATACCTTGGATGACAAAACAGCGGACTAGAATGAGAAAAACCAGAAAAGCAGGCGTTCAAAATCCATTATTTGGCTACTGAACAGGCTCTCAAAAGCAGTCATCTTTCTCCAGCCTGTTATTCAGTCGAAAGCATTAACCTTAAGCGGCCACCGGCGCCCCACACCTGACACTGGAAGGCATCACAGCGCTGGCTTATTTGATTCGAAAAGGTCGAGCCGGTGGTGCCCAAAGGCACGCCATTGCTCAATTGAATCTGATTACTGCCGGTATTTACGTTGGCATGCAGCCCGGCGCTCACCAAAATAAGGTTCTTTTGCTCGGCGTGATAATACCCCAACAGCAGCGGAAACTGACCTTCAAGTCGTGCCTGTTTGAACACTTGATTAACTTGTTTAAGCAGCGTTGACATCTGGGGAAGGCGTTGGTGTTGGTTACTCAGGTGCTCGCGCAATAAACCGTTGAAAATCGCCCGCAGCAGTAAAGCCGCCAAGACGCCGTTTTCTTTCGCCCGTGTCACATCGAGACAGTAAAAACCGAGATCTTTAGAAGAGAGAGCCGCGATGTCCAACACCAAACCGGCATTTTCGGCCATCGTCAGCTGGCGATAGTTAACCCGGCAGCCAGCCAAGGTTTGTTGCACCGGAGGCTGTAATTCTTGCAGCAGCCTTGCGGCTTCATTGGGGTTGCGACACAAGGCTTCCCAGTCATTCATCAGATCGCTTTTTTGCAAAACGTCGGAAGAGAAGAGTTTTGGATAGAGGCTAGTCAGCAAGGCATCGCGCAGCCGTTGGAGGTCATTGATTGGCTTTAGCAGCACGTCTTCCACGCCCAGTCTGAGCATGGTGGCGACGTCGGTCATTTTGTCAGTGGCGGAGATAACCAGCACGGGAATTTTGATCCCCTGCAATCTCAGGTTTTCAACAAACTCAATGCCGCCCATCTCTGGCATCGCCAAATCGCACAAAATCAGGTCCGGGGGATGGTCCTCTACCAGCTCAAGCGCATCAAGGCCGTTAACTGCTTCCGTGTAGGTTGCCCCCAACGAGCTCACGAACCCCGCCAGCACCGACCGGAAAACGGCTTCGTCTTCGACGATCAGAATGTGCTTGCTTGTAAGTGGCTTATCCATCGGGGTCCCCCTGCATATCTTCTCTTAATAGTGGCCCATAAAACCCGATTTTGCTTGTCAGAATTGTCAGATTCGTGCAAGGACGAGTTAATGACCGAGGAACAACCCTCAGTAAGTGCGTTGTCAGCCAGCGAGGTTGTTAGGTAACATATCGCCAACTTGCATTCAATAGCGCGCCTTGCGCTGCCAACGCCATTCAGGAGTTATTTTGTCACAGCCTTGCCCTTGCGGGAGCGGAGAAGTATTCGAAAAGTGCTGCCAGCCTTTTTTACTTAACGCCCAAATTGCCCCGACGCCTTCAGCCTTGATGCGCTCGCGCTACAGTGCTTATGCCATGCAAGACGCTGACTATTTGATTGCCACCTGGCATGCAGACTGCCAGCCAGAACGTTGGAGAGAGAGTCTCGAAGAGGGTTTTAAAAATACCCATTGGCTGGGGTTGAACGTCATCGACGCACAGCCGGGTAAGCAGGCAGATGAAGGTTATGTAGAATTTGCCGCTCGTTTTAAAGAGCCAGATACAGAAGAGATTCATTTAGTTCACGAGCGTTCGCGCTTTCTTCGCGTGAATGAACGCTGGTACTATATTGACGGAATTAAACCCCAGCCGGGCAGGAACGACAGCTGCCCCTGTGGTTCAGGTAAAAAATATAAGAAGTGTTGCGGTCGCTGATTCTGCCCGCACTATTTTAACGATATCCAGTAGACGCTTAGGACAGGATCCACACCCCCATGCCGCAACAAAATATACAAACTAAGGTATTACGCACCATTTGCCCGGATGCTAAGGGCCTGATCGCCAAGATCACCAACATTTGTTACAAGCATGAATTGAACATCGTGCAAAACAACGAGTTCGTTGATCACCGCACCGGGCGTTTCTTCATGCGTACAGAGCTTGAAGGGATTTTCAACGATAATACGCTATTGGCCGATCTCGACAGCGCGCTGCCGAAAGGCTCAGTGCGCGAGTTGCATAGCACCGATCGCCGTCGCATTGTGATTTTGGTGACCAAAGAAGCCCACTGTCTGGGCGATTTGCTGATGAAATCGGCCTATGGCGGTTTGGATGTTGAAATCGCCGCAGTTATTGGCAACCACGACACGCTGCAAACGCTGGTTGAGCGTTTTGATATTCCGTTCCACTTAGTCAGCCACGAAGGCCTGACGCGCGAGCAGCATGACAGCGCAATGATGGAGCAAATCGACCAATATCAGCCGGATTACGTGGTGTTAGCGAAATACATGCGTGTGCTGACGCCGGGCTTTGTACAGCATTATCCGCATCAGGTTATCAACATTCACCACTCCTTCCTGCCCGCCTTTATCGGCGCGCGCCCTTATCATCAGGCCTATGAGCGCGGCGTGAAAATTATTGGCGCGACGGCGCACTATGTGAATGACAGTCTGGACGAAGGTCCAATCATCATGCAGGACACCATCAACGTCGATCACACCTATACGGCAGAAGATATGATGCGCGCCGGTCGTGACGTGGAGAAAAACGTGCTGAGTCGCGCGCTGTATCGCGTACTCGCCCAGCGCGTGTTCGTTTACGGAAATCGCACCGTTATTCTGTAATTCGCCTAAATTGGCGGTGTTTTTTGTTCAGAGAAGCACCGCCAAGGGCAAAAAAACAACAAACGAACATTTTTAGCGGTTTCAGGGCTTTACACCGCAGTTTCATTTGGTATTATGCGCCCCGTTCACCGCAACAGCCGAAGCGTTGAATGCAGTATGTAGTAAACAATTCGAAATCCACGAATTTCGTGGTGGGGTTCCCGAGCGGCCAAAGGGAGCAGACTGTAAATCTGCCGTCATCGACTTCGAAGGTTCGAATCCTTCCCCCACCACCATCTTAAATACTCCTGCATTACCTCTCAAAAAAACAATCTAAAATAGAATACCGCACTGGGAAGGATGGAGAAGCTTCGATTGAAGGTTCGAGCCGAGCGAAGCGAGACAGCGTTGCGCAGCAACGACCCGAAGGGCGAGGCCAGCGGCCGAGTAATCCTTCCCCCACCACCATCTCCAAGCATCATGTCTGAGTTCCTTCTCGATAAAAAAACAATCTAAAACAACAACATTTATCTTTTATTGTTTTAATTCCAACCCTATTCTAGACCTTAAACCAAGCCTTCCCCCCTATCCCGAAGAGAAGACCTGATTCAATCCCTACCCGAGCTTAATTACCCGATCTGCCGTTTCTATGGTGGATGGCCGATGGGCGATGAAGATCCTGGTGATCTCCAGTTCGCTGATGGCCTGATTAATCTTGGATTCATTATCCAGATCTAAATGGCTGGTCGCTTCATCAAGGAACAGAATCGCCGGGCGACGGTAGAGCGCGCGGGCAATCAATAACCGCTGTTTCTGGCCGCCAGACAAGCTGTTGCCCAGTTCGCTGATCAGCGTTTCATAGCCCATCGGCATCTTTTCAATATCATCATGAATGTTGCAACGGCGAGCACAATCCACAATGCGCGCCTCATCCTTCTGCTCATCAAAGCTGGCAATGTTCTCGCCAATTGAACCGGCAAACAGCGTGTCGTCCTGCAACACACAGGCAATACAGCTGCGGTAATTGTTCAAACCGGCGGTAGTAATATCCATGCCGTTAATCAACACGCGGCCCTGCGTAGGCGACAGCAGCCCGGTCATTATCTTCATCAGCGTGGTTTTACCCTGCCCAGACGGCCCGACAATCGCCACGCTCTCTCCCGCCGCCACGGACAGGTTCAGGCCGTTGATTAATGGCGCGGACAGGCTGTCATACTGGAACACCAGGTCGCGCACGTCGAGGGACGCCGCCTCGCCGCCGCGCAGCAGTTCGCGCTCGGGCAGGCTCTTCTCGGTGTCGGTCAGCGCGATATCGGCGATACGATCGCGGTGCAGCGAAAGCATCCTCAGCTGTAAAACCATATTGAGCAGGTTGGCCGCGCGTTCGGAGAACTGCCCGCGATAGGTGTTGAAGGCGACAAACATCCCTAATGTCATATGGCCGTCAATCACCTGACTCGCCCCCAGCCACAGCAACGCCACCTGATCGAGAGTGGCAATCAGCGTATTACCGCCGGCAAACATCATCTCAAACTTAGTCTTGCGCACCGTGGCATTGGCGTTATCAATGTTCATATTGAGCCAGAAGTTGGCGCGCGTCTTCGACAGCCCCAGCGCCTTCAGGGTACTTATGCCATACAGGGTTTCCATAAAGTGGGAACCGGCACGGGCGCTTTTGACGATTTGCTCCTCGGACACCTGCCGATAGGCGTTATAGGTCGAAAGCCTAAAGATGACGTAAATCGCGGTGAAGCCAAGAATGACCCAAATCAGCCAGCCGCCGTACAGCACCATCATCACAATCAGGCCGATGGACATGATGCCGTCGATAATACTGTTGACCACGTTGGTGGTCAGCGTAGTGCGTAGCGTGTCGAGAGAGGTAAAGCGCGACTGAATATCGCCCAGTTTGCGCTTCTCGAAATAGTCCAGCGGCAGCTTGAGCAGGTGGTCAAACAGCCGCGCTTTCCACTGCACGTCAATCAGCGTACTCATCACCAAAGAGGTCCAGGCGCGCAGCATGCTCACGCCGGTGCGGAAGATGATGAAGAACAGCAGCCCGAGGCAAATCAGGGTCAGCAGGTCGGGGTCTTTGGCGGGGATCACGTGGTCCATGACCAACTGCATGCCGACCGGCAGTAGCAGGTTGACCGACTCAATCATCAGCGATAGGCAGAAAATCTTGGTCAGCGCGGGGATTAAGCCACTGACGTTGCCCATCATTTTGCGCAGATTCAGGCGAACGCGCGGCTTTTCCGAGGTAAAGCCGCTGTCCGGCCACAGCTCCAGCGCCACGCCGGTGAAATGTTCAGACACCTCGCGGATACCCAGCGAGCGCTGACCAAAGGCCGGGTCGTGAATAATCACTTTGCCCTGCTTCACTGCCACCAGCACCACGAAATGGTTAAGATCCCAGTGCAGAATGCAGGGGGTTTTCAGCGCATTCAGCTCATCAATGTCGAGCTTAAGGGCGCGAGACTTCAGCTCCACCGAGGTGGCAATATCCATCAGGGTGCGCAGGGTCGCGCCACGAGATGAAATGCCAAAACGCTGGCGCAGACTCTGCAAATCAACATGCTTGCCGTGATAACCGCAGACCATCGCCAGACAGGCCAAGCCGCACTCAGCGGCCTCGGTTTGGATGATTTGCGGGACTTTATGCCGGAAGCCGAAATGCAGACTGTTTGCCAGTTCGCGCACGTTATCGAGATTCATTGATCGGCCCCACCACACTTTTCTTCATGCTGTAATACGGAGATAGCATCCACTGATAGAGCGGGCGTTTTTCGAGGAACATCGTAGACTCCGCTTTCATGCCACTGGATAAATTGAGCGTTTCGCCATGCCAGTTGAGCTGGCTTTTATCTAAGGAAACAATCACTTTGTAATAAGGCCCGCTGACCGTGCCATTAGGGTTCTTCGGCGCGCTAGAGTAAGAGTTCAGCTCCTGCTCGGACACCGGCGCAGAGGAAACGGACTCCACTCTTCCGGGGAACTGGCCATATTTTTCAAACGGATAGGCTTCGTAGCGAATATTGATCTCCTCCCCCGGCTTGACGTAAGGCACGCTTTCATTCGGCAACCATGCCACCAGGAAGAAAGGTGAATTCTTGGCCGGAACCAGCTGCGCCAGACTGTCACCGGCATTGACCATCTGCCCCGGCGTCACGCTGAGTGAGGAGATCTTGCCGTCGGTCGGCGCGGTGATCAGCAGCGAGCCTTTAGCATCGGCCTCGGCCAGCTGGCGGTCTAAGTCATTGCGCTGCACGCCGTACTGCGAAATCTGGTTGTCGAAATCGGCGGCGCGGGTCACCAGCTCGCTGCGCAAGTTGGTTATCTGCAATGACTCTTGGATGGATTGCGTATTAAGGCTTTGGAAGGAGGTTTGCTGTTGATAGAACAGATAGCGCTGGTTATTCAGCTGATCGGTATTAATTAATCCCTTGCGCTGATACGCGCCATAGTTCTGCATGCTTTTTTTCATCGCATCCAGCCCTTGCTGTGCCGACGCTACCATGTCCTGCGACACCATGTGCGCCTTCTCATACTGCTCGAGCTGCTGCTGCAAATTGTCCAGCGTAGTGCGCTTGTTGTTTTGCAACTGATTGATGATGGTGTCTATCTGGTCACGCTGTTTATTAATCGCCGACAGCGTGGTGGTGCTGACATTACCTGCCTGGGTCACCCGGCTGACGTCAATCTGATACAGCGGCTGGCCCTTTTTGACCGTTTTGCCGGTTTCCACCATCAGATTAGTGATCACACCCTGCTCCGGACTGAATAAATTAATGCTATGAGGCTGGGTGATCACTTCGCCACTCACATTAATTCGGCGAGTGTAATTGGAGAAAATCAAGAAACTGAGCAGCGCGATAAGAAAGAGAGCAGTCAGCGAGGTGACCACCCAAACCGGCCACCCCGCTAACAGAAGTGCCTTACCGGCCCAGTGGTTCTGTTGATGTTCATTTACTTCTTTACGAAAGAGCATCTAGCTTAACCCTCAATGAACATGATGTTGAAACCTCTGGATAATGTTCATTGAAAGATAGTCAGGGGTGGGTTAAGTGGCAACTGTGATTCCTCTGAAATAGATGAATTTATTGATAAAGTTGACCTCTGCTTTATTTATCACCAATTTAAAAGTATCGGCTCTAATATTCAATCACGCTGCGTGAATATTTCCTTTGCTGATTATCTGCTAAGCAATAGCAAAATAGTTATATCAATCTAGGCTTTAAATAAACAAAAACTAAACAGGTTGATCAGCGGGAAATAGACATTTTCGCAATGCTCTCATCAGCTTATTTAATAATCACTAAGAATGATGAATGACGGATAAATATAAATATCAAAAAAAATAAAATTTTAATTATTTTAAAATCAAGAAATTACATAGATATTACATTTATGGAGATTATTCCTAATCCCCTCAGCCGCTGAGTGTCCTAGGCTTAAGTCACATGAAGACATGAGTACGAAACAAATATCTTTCTTACTCCTGTATTCATCGGATCTCAGGACGTCGGGATCTCAGTTTTCACAAACTAAGAGGATGACCCAAGATGAAACAGTTAACAGAACGTGACATTGAAATGGTTAATGGTGCTGGTTGGTCGGAAGATGTAAATAAATTTGCTGACCGCCTGTCAAACTTTGGTCAAAAAGCGGTAGATGATACCAGTAATGCGGTAAATAAGGCTTATGGCCAAATTTCAGACGCGCTGGGTAAAGCTAACGACTATCTGACCACCTAGTCTTGGCAGTAAAGAGTATCTAACCTAATAGCTCACAACCTGAGTTTATGATTGGGTTCATACAGGCGCTCACCTCGGTGAGCGCCTTCTTTTTGCCGCATCTTTTTTACCGAAAATCAATTAGCTACACCCCAACATTGCGCTTATCGGTTTTCACCATGCTAGCCTTCAGCTTGCCGATTAACTCACTGCGGAAATCTCCCAGCTTCGGCTTGTCCCCTTCCAGCCAAGGCAGCGGGCGGCAAAGCTCCATGGTCTTAATACCTAAACGGGCGGTCAGCAGCCCGGCACCAATCCCCTGCGCCGCGCGGGCCGAGAGACGAGCCGCCAAGTCCTGCGACATCCAGTCCATACCCACTTCGCGCACCAGTTCAGACGCCCCGGCAAAAGCGATATTCAACAGTACCAGTCGGAACAGGCGCAGGCGGCTGAAATAGCCCAACTCAATGCCATACAGCACGGCGATGCGATTCACCAGACGCAAATTGCGCCAGGCGATAAAGGCCATATCCACCAGCGCCAGCGGGCTGACGGCGATCATCAGCGCCGACTCGGCCGCCGAATTGCTGATTTCGCGCCGCGCCTGAGCGTCTAATACCGGCTGGACCAGCCGGGCATAAAGCTCAACCACTTCGCGATCATTCTGGGTTTCGTGCAGAGAAGCCTGCCAACGCTGCAAGGCCGGATGGCTTTTATCCAGCCCGGCCTGCCCGGCCAACTTCTCACAGAAAGCGCGCCCCTGCCCTAACCCATGGCTGTGCAGCAAATCGCGAGCAACGTCGCGCTCGTCGGCACGCTGGCGCAGGCGATACAAACGCCGCCATTCGGTGAGCAGTGAACCGACGCCCGCCACCACGATTAGCCCGCCCGCGGTGCAAGCCCCCAGCGCGACCCAATCCTGCTGGATCCATGCGGTATGCACCCACTGCACGCCCTGAGCTATCACGCTGACGCCAAACACGGCGGCGCCAAGACGCACCATTTTGCCCCACAGGCTGCGACGCGGCTTCAGCGCGCGGTTAATCACCGCCTCGGCTTCGCCCTCTTGCTGCTCAATCTCGGCTTCGCTGGAAACCGGCAGAAAGCGCTCGGCCTGAACGCCGTCAAAGGCCTGACCGGCGCGCAACACGGGCTGTTCCGGCTCCTTGATGCTCTGTTCGAAATCAATACGCGGTTTGATAGGTTCGCTCATCGCATTTTATCTCCCAGTAAAAACTCCATCACGGCGTCCAGCCGAATGTGCGGCAAAGGCGCGTCCACGCTGGTTTCGCGCGGGCGGAATTCATCAAAATGGAATCCCTGCTGCTGCCAAAATGCCGCGCCCGGCAGTCTGGCAGGCACTTCTCCGGGGAACACAGTGAGCGGCGCGCCGTCTTGCAGACGATGCCCCTTCAAGGCAGGCACTGACTGGCCCTGATATTCCACTATCCCGGTTTCGGTGGCCTGTACCGAGGCTAAACCCGCGCAGTCCATGCTGATGCCTTCAAAGGCGGCGTTCTGCCACGCCTCCTGCACCAATTGCTGGAGCAGCGACACCAGATTGGCATGCTGGTCGCCAGTAATATGGTCAGCCTTGGTGGCGGCAAACATCAGTTTGTCGATACAAGGATTGAACAGCCGGCGGAACAGCGTGCGCTTGCCATAGTGGAAACTCTGCATCAGCTGCGTCAGCGCCAGTCGCATGTCGTTAAACGCCTGCGGCCCGCTGTTTAAGGGCTGGAGGCAGTCCACCAGCACAATTTGGCGGTCGAAACGGACAAAATGGTCTTTATAGAAGCCCTTCACCACCGACTGGCAGTAATAGTCAAACCGCGCGCGCAGCATGCCCAAATTACTGTTCTTGTCGGCCTGCGCCAGCTGGGCGTCGCTGTACTTTTGCATTTCCGGCCACGGGAAGAATTGCAGCGCCGGTGCGCCGGCCAAGTCACCCGGCAGGACAAAACGCCCCGGCTGAATGAAGTGCAAACCTTCCTGTTTGCAGCGATGCAGGTAGTCGGTATAGACCTGAGCGATGGCCGCCAACTGGTTTTCGTCGGCCGGGGCCAGTGGGTCACACTGCTGACAGAGTTCCAACCAAGGCTTGGCCCATTCGGCGCGATCCCCTTGCAGCAGGCCCGCCATCTGCCGCGACCAGTCGAGATAGTTCTGCTCCAGCATTGGCAAATCCAGCAGCCATTCGCCAGGGTAATCGACAATTTCTAAATAGAGCGTGGAAGTATCTTTGAAGTGGCGCAGCAGCGACTCATTGGAGCGATAGCGCAGGGCCAGGCGGATTTCACTGACGCCGCGCGTCGGTGTCGGCCAGTTCGGCGGCGTACCGTGCAGCTGGGCAATGCCTTCATCGTAAGTAAAGCGAGAGATACCGAGATCGCGCTGAGGCACACGCTTGACGCCAAGCAGGCGCTCTTCGCGGGCGGCGGAGAAAAGGGGTAAACGTGCGCCGCTGTGTAGGTGCAGCAGCTGATTGACGAAGGCGGTAATAAAGGCGGTTTTGCCGCTGCGGCTAAGACCGGTCACCGCGAGGCGCAGGTGCCGGTCCATACCGCGATTGACCAGTGAATTAAACTCGTTTTGTAGTCTTTTCATTGCTCTCCGTGGCGTAGCGCCCAAATAACGCGGTCAATATTCTTTTGAACAGGGGCTCTAATAATAGTGCTAAAACATAACGCAGTGGACCTTTTCCTACCACGCCCAGGACGCGAGCGGCCATACCAGCAGGCACAAAAGTCAGTGCAATCATAACGGCGAATCTGAACACTTTCTTCAGCAGGCTGCGATTACCCGGCAGCGAGGAAGTCAGAGTACGCATAAATAAACTCCTTAGCGGGTGGAGGAAAGGGTCCGAAGCCGCACAAGGCCGCTTCGGCAAATAGGGGTGTTATAACTGGTGGAAACGGCTGCGAACGCCAAAGGTTTCCGAGGTCACGTAACGCTCAACCTGGCGCAAACGCTGCTCGCTGGCTTTCAATTCGCGGTCTGCTTCATCCAGCAAATTTCTTGGCGACGGCTGATTTTCATCATCAAACTCATGGGCCGGAGCCGGTTCAAGCACAAAGCACAGCACGATGTAGGCCACGACGGTAAACATAAACAGGCCGAAGAAAATAGACAGCACGGCCATCACGCGCAGTAACATCACCGGCACGCCAAGATAGTGGGCAAGCCCGGCCAGCACGCCTTTAAACACGCCCTCTTCCGGCACGCGGTACAACTTTCGTTCTGAAAGACTCTTCGCCATTATGACTGCCTCCAGCTTGGGTGCTCGGCATCCAGAATCTCTTCTAGCGCCTGAATACGTTCGCGCATGCGGCGCGCGTCTTGTGTTAACTGAGCGAGGTTTTGCTTCTCATGCTGGGTTAACTGATTGCCACTTTGCGATCGGTTGCTGTAGTGCAGCCACAACCAGATAGGTGCGACAAACAGCACAAAGATGGTCAGTGGAATGGCTAAAAACAGGAAGCTCATTGCATCTCCTTATGAGTCTTATTACTGCCGGGAACGACATTTATCCTGCAACAACCTGCCTGCGAACAGGCAGGTTTCTCAAGCGAATTACGCGTCCTGATTGCCTTGCATCTTAGCTTTCAATGCCGCGATTTGCGCACTGATTTCATCGTCAGCTTTCAACTCAGCAAACTGCTGGTCCAGTGACTTCTTTTTGCCGATGCTAACGCTTTCAGCTTCAGCTTCCATGTGGTCGATACGGCGTTCGAACTGCTCGAAACGCGCCATGGCTTCATCAATCTTGCCACTGTCTAGCTGGCGGCGAACGTCGCGTGAAGAAGACGCCGCCTGATGGCGCAAGGTCAGCGCTTGCTGGCGAGCGCGGGTTTCGGTCAGTTTATTTTCCAACTCACCAATTTCCGACTTCATGCGATCCAGCGTTTCTTCAACCACCGTCACTTCATTTTTCAGCGTGGCGACCAGATCAGCCAGCTTTTGCTTTTCAATCAGCGCGGCGCGAGCCAAATCGTCTTTATCTTTACGCAGAGCCAGCTCGGCTTTGTCCTGCCATTCGGCCTGTTGGGCTTCGCCTTGCTCGATACGGCGGTTGAGCTGTTTCTTTTCCGCTAAGGCGCGAGCCGAGGTAGAACGCACTTCCACCAGCGTATCTTCCATTTCCTGAATCATCAGGCGCACCAGCTTCTGTGGATCTTCAGCTTTGTCCAACAGGTTATTGATGTTGGCATTTACGATGTCAGCGAAACGAGAAAAAATACCCATAGTCAAAATTCCTCTTTGATTCTGTTGGCCTCCGGCAACTCCGGGCAACAAGTCTTAAAACGTCCGGCTACATGTTACCGGTGAATACTGCCAGCCATTCAAAACGACTGCGTGTAATACCTATATCAAATCCCGTGCCAACTTTTTTATTTCAATATCCATATGATTTATATCTATTTTTATTTTTAGATCGATTTGTGGTTATTTGACGTATGATTAAATTAACTAAAAATTAGTTTTTTTCACCACCCATTTTAGCCGCTAAATCACCGTACATGGAGAAATAATGACCGAGACCACCGACAACCTATTGGGCGAAGCCAATGCGTTTATCGAAGTATTGGAGCAAGTTTCTCAATTGGCGAAGTTAAATAAACCTGTGCTGGTCACCGGCGAGCGCGGCAGCGGCAAGGAGCTGATCGCCCACCGCCTGCATTATCTGTCTCCGCGCTGGCAGGGACCTTTTATCTCTTTGAACTGCGCCGCGCTGAATGAAAACCTGCTCGACTCCGAGCTGTTTGGTCACGAGGCGGGGGCCTTTACCGGCGCGCAAAAGCGCCATCTTGGGCGATTCGAGCGCGCCGACGGCGGCACCCTGTTTCTTGATGAGTTAGCCACCGCCCCGATGCTGGTGCAGGAAAAGCTGTTGCGAGTGATTGAGTATGGGCACTTGGAACGCGTCGGCGGCAGCCAGCCGCTACAGGTGGATGTGCGCCTGGTGTGCGCCACCAATGACGATCTGCCCGCCTTAGCCGCCGAAGGTAAATTCCGCGCCGACCTGCTCGACAGGCTGGCTTTCGACGTGGTCCAGCTACCGCCATTGCGCGAGCGCCAGCAGGACATCATGCTGCTGGCCGAGCACTTTGCTATCCAGATGTGCCGCGAGCTGTCACTGCCGCTGTTCCCCGGCTTCACCCCTCACGCGCAACACACCCTGCTAACCTATCGCTGGCCGGGCAACGTGCGTGAGCTGAAAAACGTGGTGGAACGTTCCATGTATCGTCACGGCAGCAGCGACGTCCCCCTCGACAACATTATTCTTAACCCTTTTGCTCGCCATAACGCGGCCTCTGAGGAGCCTGCACCTGAGACTTCCTCCGCCAGCGCTTTACCTACCCTGCCGGTGAATTTGAAGCAGTGGGTCAACACGCAGGAGAAGCAGTTAATTGAGCAAGCCTTGCAGCAGGCGCGTTTTAATCAGCGCAAAGCCGCCGATTTGCTGGATGTGACTTATCACCAACTGCGCGGAATGCTGAAGAAACATGATATTCAGGTGAAGGGCGAGGAGAACGGCTAAAAAGAGGCAAAAAAAAAGCCAGCACCCGAGCTGGCTAAGTAATACTGGAAGCAATGTGAGCAATGTCGTACCGATTAAGAGAGGCCCAAGCAGGTCTCCCTCAAGCGATGAAAGGATGATAATGGTTATCAGTATCGTCTGTAAAGTGGTTTGTTGAGAATTTTTCTCATTACCACACTAACCATGCAACTACTTGTTTCTTTTGAACTAATAGCCCTAATGTCCCTGTGGATCACCACTCAGGGAAGGGATCGGCCATTTCTAGCCATCTATCAATACCTTCCGCCATTTGCTCGACGCTCAACAGGCAGTCGTCGAGCCTTCGCACGATCTCTTCTTTATTAAGGTTCTGGCCGATAAACACAATTTCTTGGCGCATATCGCCGAAAGGCTCTTGCCACTTTTCCATAATATGGGAGCGGGTTTCTTCGTCTTGCGGCCAGTCGCGTTCGGGCAAAGCTTTCCAGAAGGTCCCGGCCAGACCATAGCGCGCGATGCCCCCGGCCTGACTCCAGTTCCCCGCGTGGCGCGGGCGAGTGGCAAGCCAGAAGAAGCCTTTGGAGCGCAATAAGGTGCCGCCGCCCCAGTCGCCGTGAACCACGCGATAAAACTTGTCGGGATCAAACGGGCGGCGCGCGGTGTAGACAAAGCTGCTGATACCGTACTCTTCGGTTTCCGGCTGGTGCTCGCCGCGCAGCTCTTTTAGCCAGCCCGGCGCTTGTTGCGCCTTGGCAAAATCAAAACGATGGGTGTTGAGCACGCGATCCAGCGGCAAGGTGCCCGGCGCAATCGGAATAATGTCAGCTTGTGGATTGAGACTTTGCAGCAGCGCAATCACTTCGCGCTGCTGGAAGCTGTCGAGCAGGTCGGTTTTGCTCACCAGCAGCACGTCGCAGAATTCGATTTGATCGATAAGCAGGTCGGTCACGCTGCGCTCATCATCTTCGCCGAGACTCTCCCCGGCCTCCTGCACGCTACGCGCCTCTTGATACTGCTGCATAAAGTTGACGCCATCGACCACCGTCACCAGCGTGTCGAGACGGGCAAATTTCGACAGGCTGTTGCCCTCTTCGTCTTCAAAGGTGAAGGTTTCAGCTACCGGCAATGGCTCAGAAATGCCGCTCGACTCAATCAACAGATAATCAAAGCGCCCGGTTTGCGCCATCTCGCGCACGGAAATCAGCAAATCTTCGCGCAGCGTGCAGCAGATGCAGCCATTGCTCATCTCCACCAGCTTCTCCTGCTGGCGGTCGAGGGTGATTTCATTGGAGACCAGCGCGGCATCAATGTTGACTTCACTCATATCATTCACGATAACCGCCACGCGCAGCCCCTGACGATTATTCAGAATATGGTTAAGCACGGTGGTTTTACCTGCGCCAAGAAAACCTGACAGCACGGTAACGGGTAATAACGCCATAAAGACCTCAGTAGAAATGAAGCAGGCCGAAACGGCTCAGCCTACCTCACGATGAATTGTTATATTATAACATTACAATTGACGCATAATTTCAAGGTCTTTATTTCACGCCCTTGCATCAAATTGCGTGAAGTCTCGACAGATCAACCGGAGTTTTGCGCAATGGATTGGGGAGGCTGGCAGAGTACGGTACACTTAAGGCATTGCTACTTAACATTGAAGCCCTTATGCGTCGTCTAACATTGTGGATGCTATTACTGGGTGGGTTCGCGAATGCGGCTGTTTCAGCCACACCGCCCGAACAGCCCCCCGTCACCAGCCCGCGCCCCGTGGTGCAAAACGCCGATATCCGCCAGAGCGGTTTCGTCTATTGCGTGAACGGCATGGTGAATACCTTTAACCCGCAGAAAGCCAGCAGCGGCCTGATCATTGATACCCTTGCGGCGCAGCTGTATGACCGGCTGTTAGACGTTGACCCTTATACCTACCGGCTGATCCCCGAGTTGGCACAGAGCTGGGAAGTGCTAGATGACGGCGCAACCTATCGCTTCCACCTGCGCAAAGACGTGCCTTTCCAGACCACGGCGTGGTTCACCCCGACGCGTAAAATGAACGCGGATGACGTGGTGTTCAGCACTCAGCGCATTATCGATCCGCAGAATCACTATCACAGTGTCAACGGCGACGATTACCCCTACTTCGACAGTCTGCAATTCGCCCACGCGGTGAAAAGCGTCAAAAAGCTGGATGACTACACGGTGGAGTTCCGTCTGAACAAACCGGACGCCTCTTTCCTGTGGCATTTAGCCACCCACTACGCGCCGATTTTGTCCGCCGAATACGCCGATGATTTGCAGAAAAAAGGCAATGAGGAGCAGATTGACCGCCAGCCAGTCGGCACCGGTCCCTTCCAGCTAGGGGAATACCGCACCGGACAATATGTGCGTCTGGCGCGCAATGGCCAATACTGGAAAGGCGTGCCGCGCATGGCGCAGGTGGTGATTGATATGGGCGTCGGCGGCACCGGGCGCCTGTCCAAATTGCTCACCGGCGAGTGCGACGTGCTGGCCTATCCGGCGGCCAGCCAGCTCTCTATTTTGCGCGATGACCCGCGCCTGCGGCTGACCCTTCGTCCCGGCATGAACGTAGCTTATCTGGCCTTCAATACCAATAAAGCGCCGCTCAACGATCCGCGCATTCGTCAGGCCATCGCGCTATCGATTAACAACCAGCGTTTGATGCAGTCGATTTACTACGGCACGGCGGAGACGGCGGCGTCCATTTTGCCCCGCGCCTCTTGGGCTTATGACAGCAATGCCACGGTGACGGAGTACAATCCCGACAAAGCCCGGAAAATCCTTAAAGATCTTGGTCAGGACAAACTCACTCTGCGCCTGTGGGTGCCGACCGTCTCCCAGTCCTACAACCCTAGCCCGCTGAAAACCGCCGAGCTGATTCAGGCGGATTTAGCGCAGGTGGGGATCAAAGTGATTATCGTGCCGGTCGAGGGGCGTTTTCAGGAAGCGCGCCTGATGGAGATGAACCACGACCTGACGCTGGCGGGCTGGGCGACGGACAGTAATGACCCGGACAGCTTCTTCCGCCCGATGCTCAGCTGCGCGGCAATTCGTTCGCAGACCAACTATGCTCATTGGTGTGATCCCGACTTCGATCAGCTGTTGCGCCAAGGGCTGCTGTCTCAACAGCTTTCCCAGCGCATCGAGTATTATCAGCAAGCTCAGCACATCCTTGAAGAGCAGCTGCCGGTGCTGCCGCTGGCCTCTTCTCTGCGCCTTCAGGCCTACCGCTACGACATAAAAGGGCTGGTGCTGAGTCCCTTTGGTAACTCCTCATTTGCTGGGGTATTCCGCGATATCGAAACCAAGGAAGCGCCATGATTATCTTCATTTTACGGCGTTTACTGCTGCTGATTATCACCCTGTTCCTGCTGAGCATGGTGGCCTTTAGCCTGAGCTATTTTACGCCGAATGCCCCGCTGCGCGGCGCATCGCTATGGGATGCCTACCACTTCTATTTCACTGGCCTGTTCCAGTTTGACTTCGGGGTGTCGAGCATCAACGGTGAGAACATCAGCACCCAGCTCAAGGCGGTATTCCCGGCGACCATGGAGCTGTGCGTTCTGGCCTTCACGCTGGCTTTACTCGTGGGCATTCCACTGGGGATCACGGCGGGCGTGATGCGCGGGAAATGGCCGGACGTGGCGATCAGCACCCTGGCCCTGCTCGGCTTCTCCATTCCGGTGTTCTGGCTAGCCCTGCTGCTGATGCTGTTCTTCTCGCTCCAACTCGGCTGGCTGCCCGTATCCGGGCGGCTGGATTTGCTCTATCAATTGAAGACGGTGACCGGCCTGACGCTGGTTGACGCCTGGCTTTCCGACTCGCCTTATCGCCATGAGATGATAGTCAGCGCCATTCGCCATATGATCCTGCCTATCGCCGCGCTGGCGGTGGCGCCGACCACCGAAGTGATTCGCCTGATGCGTATCAGTACCGACGACGTGCTGACCCAAAACTATGTCAAAGCCGCCGCCACTCGCGGGCTGTCGCGCTTCACCATTATTCGCCGCCACGTGCTGCACAACGCCCTGCCGCCGATTATCCCTAAACTCGGTTTGCAGTTCTCCAGCATGCTGACGCTGGCGATGATCACCGAAATGGTCTTTAACTGGCCGGGAGTTGGCCGCTGGATGATTAACGCCATTCGCCAGCAGGATTACGCCGCCATTTCCGCCGGGGTGATGATTGTCGGTAGCCTGGTGATTGTGGTCAACGTCCTGTCTGACATCCTTGGCGCATTAACCAACCCATTGAAACATAAGGAATGGTATGCCCTTCGATAATGTATACCGTGAAAAACAGATGCCAAGCCCGTTCCGCCAAATGTGGGGGATCTTCTATCGCGACACTTTGTCGATGATTGGCTTCTATGGCGTGTTAGGTTTGCTGTTCCTATGTGTTTTTGGCCACCTGCTGGCGCCTTATGCTCTGGACCAACAGTTCTTAGGCTCACAGCTGTTGCCGCCATCCTGGTCGCGAAACGGCAATGTGGCCTTCTTCCTCGGCACTGACGATCTGGGCCGCGATTTGCTGAGCCGTATTCTGACCGGCGCAGCGCCGACCTTTGGTGGCGCGGTGCTGGTGACCCTGGCGGCGGCATTCTTTGGCGTCATTATCGGCGTGCTGGCTGGCATCACCCGCGGGCTGAAATCGGCAATTCTCAACCATATTCTCGACACCTTGCTGTCTATCCCGTCGCTGCTGCTGGCGATTATCGTGGTGGCCTTTATCGGCCCGAAACTTGAACACGCCATGCTTGCGGTTTGGCTGGCGCTGTTGCCACGCATTGCCCGGACTATCTATAGCGCGGTGCACGACGAGTTGGAAAAAGAGTATGTCATCGCGGTGCGTCTGGACGGCGCTTCAACCTGGCAAATCCTGCGCTACGCGGTGCTGCCGAACATCGTGGCGGTGCTCGTCACCGAGTTTACCCGCGCCCTGTCCATGGCCGTGCTGGACATCGCCGCGCTGGGCTTCCTTGATTTAGGCGCGCAGCTGCCGTCGCCGGAATGGGGAGCCATGCTCGGGGATTCGCTGGAGTTGGTCTATGTCGCCCCATGGTCGGTGATGCTGCCCGGCGCGGCGATTTTGATCAGCGTGTTGCTGATAAACCTGCTAGGTGACGGTATGCGTCGGGCAATTAATGCGGGAGTGGAATAATGCCGTTACTCGATATCCGCAATCTGACCATTGAATTTATGACCTCCGACGGCCCGGTGAAGGCCGTTGATCGGGTCAGCATGACGCTCAGCGCGGGTGAGATTCGCGGGCTGGTGGGTGAGTCTGGTTCAGGCAAAAGTTTGATTGCTAAAGCCATCTGTGGTGTCACCAAAGATAACTGGCGCGTCACCGCCGACCGTATGCGTTTTGACGACATTGACCTGTTGCACCTGTCGCCGCGCGAACGCCGCCGCCTGATTGGCCAAAACATTTCGATGATTTTCCAAGAGCCGCAGTCCTGTCTCGACCCGTCCGAAAGCATCGGCAAACAGCTGATGCAGGCGATCCCCGGCTGGACCTACAAAGGCCGCTGGTATCAGCGTTTCGGTTGGCGCAAGCGCCGAGCCATTGAGCTGCTGCACCGCGTGGGCATTAAAGATCACAAAGACATCATGGCCAGCTTCCCCTATGAGCTGACCGAGGGCGAGTGTCAGAAAGTGATGATTGCCATCGCGCTGGCCAACCAGCCACGGCTGCTGATCGCCGATGAACCCACCAATGCCATGGAGCCAACCACCCAGGCGCAGATTTTCCGCCTGCTTTCGCGGCTCAATCAGAACAATAACACCACCATTTTGCTTATCAGCCATGACCTGCAAATGATGAGCAAATGGGCCAACCGGGTTAACGTGCTCTACTGCGGGCAGACGGTGGAGAGTGCCGTTTGCGAAGACCTACTGGTGGCGCCGCATCACCCTTACACCCAAGCCTTAATCCGTGCCATGCCGGACTTTGGCCGCTCGCTGCCGCACAAAAGCCGCCTGAACACCCTGCCCGGCGCCATTCCCTCGCTGGAGCATCTGCCAGTGGGTTGCCGTCTGGGGCCGCGTTGCCCTTATGCACAAAAGAAATGTATTGAGACACCGCGTCTGCGAGTGGTTAAAACTCACGCCTTCGCCTGCCACTTCCCGCTCAACATGGAGGAGCAATGATGGTTGAGACCCTGCTTGAAGTACGCAACCTGAGCAAAACCTTTCGCTACCGCACCGGCCTGTTCCGTAAGATGGACCTTGATGCCGTGAAGCCGGTGAGTTTCACCCTGCGCGAGCGGCAGACGCTGGCGATCATTGGCGAAAACGGCTCGGGCAAGTCAACGCTGGCGAAAATGCTCTCGGGAATGATTGAACCGACGGGCGGCGAGATCCTGATTGACGATCAGCCGCTGAACTACGGCGATTACCGTTTCCGCAGCCAGCAGATCCGCATGATTTTTCAGGACCCGAGCACCTCGCTCAACCCGCGCCAGCGCATCGGCCAACTGCTGGAAGCCCCGCTGCGCCTCAACGGCGAGCTGGACGGCCCGCAGCGCGAGCAGCGCATCAATCAGACTCTGCGCTTAGTCGGCATGCTGCCGGACCACGCCTACTACTATCCGCACATGCTGGCCTCCGGTCAGAAACAGCGTGTGGCGCTGGCCCGCGCGCTTATCTTGCAGCCAAAGGTGATTATCGCCGATGAGGCGCTGGCCTCGCTGGACATGTCCATGCGTTCGCAAATCATCAACATGATGCTTGAGTTGCAGGAGAAGCAGGGTATCTCCTACATCTACGTGACCCAGCATCTGGGCATGATGAAGCACATCAGCGATCAGGTGATTGTGATGCACGGCGGTGAAGTGGTGGAGCGCGGCAACACCGCCGAAGTGCTGGCCGCCCCGCTGCACGACCTGACCAAAAGGCTGATTTCCAGCCACTTCGGTGAAGCATTAAGTGCTGACGCATGGCGACGGGATGGTGGAAAAAGCTAGATTAAATTTCATTGCCAGTGAAATTAAGTCAAAATTTGGATTAAAAAAGAACCGGCGGTAGATTTTTACTGGCCGGTTTTTTTATTCTCTGCCAGCAGAGAACCCCGCCTTATGGCTTTCTGTCGCGATTCCTTAGCTTTCTATTCTTTTTAGCTATTATTTATCGCTTAACATTATTTTATATGGCAACGCGTATCAGCAAGGATAGGGTCTGAAATTTTGCCTCATGCAAAGGACCCGATCATGGAACAACAGCGCCGAGCCGTTCATAACGGCTGGTATCACGAAACACAATCCAGTCAGCATGGTCATTTGCCGCATGACCCGCACGCTGCTCTTGTGCAAGATCGTTTTCTTCTTGGGCTAGATGCCCAACTCGACCCATCACTGCGTCGCCTTTTTGCCGAACATTCTGGCCTGCTGGAAGCTTCTCGCGCTGCTTATGACGCGCTTTTTCCGGAAAAAGTCGTTTTATCGCGCACTGAAACGCTGTCACTTTATGACCGTTTAAGCAGTGCGCTCACCGTCGCTCAGGTCACGGGGGTACAGCCACTTTGTAGCCATTACGCTGCCCGCCTCGCCCCGCTATCCAGCCCTGATGCCTCCCGTGAAAGTAATATCCGCCAAACCCACATTACCCAGTTCGCTCGCCTCTTGGCGACGCATCCGACGCTTATCACCCCGCCGATGCTGGCCCAGCTCACCGAGGTTGGCCTGAGCACCAAGGACATCGTCACCTTTACCCAATTGATTGGCTTTGTCAGTTATCAGGCGCGGGTATTAGCTGTGCTGGGCGCCCTGCGCGGGCGCGTGGCCGCCGTGCTTCCCGGGTTCCCGGCACCGGAGAGTGGCGCGCAAAACGGCTTCTCTTTGACTTTGCGCCAATGGCAATCTCGCCTGCCAGAAGTGGATTTAGAAAAAGCTAACAAGTATCAGTTGGACGTGCTGGACCTGATCGCCCCTGACGCGCGCTCGTCGTCCTTCTACCGGCTTTTAGTGCAGGATGCCCCCTGTCTTAGTGAGTTTTCGGCCGTGTTCAATCACGTTATGCACGCGCGGGAGCAACATAAGGCCACGTGGCGCGAACTGGCGGCGGTCACCACTTCGCGCCTGAATGGCTGTTTATATTGCGCCAGCATCCATGGTCGTTTCTATCTTGAAGCGGGGGGTGAGAAAGGGCTTATTGAGTCGCTATTTGGCGCGGACAGCGATGTCGCCAAGGCCGGGCTTTTAGCTCTAAAAGCGCCGTCGGACGCCGCGCCGGAGCAAGTCTTGTTGCATACCACGGCGGCGTTAACGCGCACGCCAGAACGCTTTAATGTCGAAGCTCTACAGGCCCTGTCCGATGCTGGCTACAGTGCGGCGCACTCTCTGGATATTCTGCTGACCAGCGCCCTTTTCGCCTGGTCAAACCGACTGATTCAGACGCTGGGTGACACCACAGAGCAGCTTTAAGACTCCGTTTCATCCCCTCGCTATTTTTAAAGCTACCGGCAGAGTTTTAACCTGCAGGTAGCTTTTTTGTTACAGCCTTTTCCCTTCATAACCGCTATAAGTCGTATTAATCTTATTTCCTAGCGAAAATTTAGTGTTAAAAAGTGAAGTAGATCACATTACAATCGCCGCCGCCTTTGTAAAGCCCCACCCCACACAACCCCACAATTACAATAAACTGGCTATAAAACCCTATGCGGCGTTTATGCTTGGTTTATTCATTAAAAATCAAACACATTCACCATAAGAATTAATAAACCCCATACATTAGGTGGTGAAATTCTTAGTTTGTTATTTGAACGATATAATCATTTGAATCATGACAAAAACATAATTTTTAATTCTGCATAACATTTCGAACACAGTTTCATCAGCACGGGTCGGTTATATGTAACAGAACATGTCAAACTCCTTGCCTCGTTTACGAAGATAGGGAACATTACCCGCCGTCATCCCATCTTATAACAATGCAAAGGGTGCTTATTTCGCGCCACTTATGTGTCTCCTGTCGTTCAGGGCAGGGAGTGATAAACCGAGGTTCTAGTGTCAACAGCAAACAAAAACACATCCAAAGAAGAAAGCGTCAGTTTGAACGCTTTTAAACAGCCTAAGGCGTTCTACCTGATCTTCTCTATCGAGTTGTGGGAGCGTTTTGGTTACTACGGCCTGCAAGGGATCATGGCCGTCTATCTGGTCAAAATGCTTGGCCTAAGCGAAGCGGACTCCATTACCCTCTTCTCTTCCTTCAGTGCGCTGGTCTACGGTTTCGTGGCTATCGGTGGCTGGTTAGGAGATAAAGTTCTCGGCTCGAAACGTGTGATTGTTCTCGGTGCTATCGTGCTGGCGCTAGGCTACTCATTCGTTGCCTACTCTGGGCACGACATCTTCTGGGTCTATCTGGGTATGGCGACTATCGCCGTTGGTAGCGGTCTGTTTAAAGCAAACCCATCCTCATTGCTTTCAACCTGCTACGAAAAAGATGACCCGCGTCTTGATGGCGCATTCACCATGTATTACATGTCGGTGAACATCGGCTCCTTCTTCTCTATGCTGGCGACCCCTTGGTTGGCAGCGACTTACGGCTGGAGCGTGGCCTTCTCCCTGAGTGTGGTCGGTATGTTGATCACCCTGCTGAACTTCATGTTCTGCCGCAAATGGGTTAAGCGTCAGGGTTCTAAACCTGACTTCCAACCGCTGCAATTCAAAAAATTGTTGATGGTGCTGGTTGGGGTGGCAGCGCTGGTGTTTATCTCTAGCTGGTTGCTGCATAACCAAATGATTGCCCGTCTGGTGCTGGCAGTGGTGTCCGTGGGTATCATTATTGTCTTTGCCAAAGAGACTTTTGGTATGCAGGGCATTGCGCGCCGCAAAATGATTGTGGCCTTCATTCTGATGTTAGAAGCCATTGTGTTCTTCGTGCTCTATAGCCAGATGCCGACCTCTCTGAACTTCTTCGCTATTCACAACGTAAATCATGACCTGCTGGGCATTAACTTCCAGCCGGAGCAGTTCCAGGCGCTGAACCCGTTCTGGATCATGGTAGCCAGCCCGATTCTGGCAGCGATTTACACCAAAGTTGGCGACAAAATGCCAATGCCGCACAAGTTTGCGATTGGTATGGTGCTCTGTTCCTGTGCATTCTTGGTGCTGCCTTGGGGCGCAACCATGGCCAACGATCAGGGCATCGTCTCTGTTAACTGGCTGGTGATGAGCTACGCGCTGCAAAGTATTGGCGAATTGATGATTTCTGGTCTGGGTCTGGCAATGGTGGCACAGCTGGTTCCACAGCGCCTGATGGGCTTCATCATGGGTGCCTGGTTCCTGACCACGGCAGCGGCGGCGATCATTGCCGGTTATGTTGCAGGTCTGACTGCCGTTCCGGCGACTGACATCACAGACAGCCACGCTTCACTGGCGATTTACAGCCACGTGTTTATGCAAATCGGTATTGCGACCGGCGTGATTGCCCTGCTGATGCTGCTGACGGCTTCTAAACTGCATCGCATGACGCTGGATCGCGAAGATGATAACAAAGAGCACGAGTTAGAGGCTGCACGCTAAGCGACGTACTCTTTATGCAGATGGTTGACGAACGCCTCCCCAGGGAGGCGTTTTTTATTGTCTGCGCCTCAGCTCACATAGAAATCCGCCACCGCGCGGAACACCTGCCAGCGGTTTTTCTCCATCAGCATCATGTGCGTCGCCTCGCCGATTTCCACCCAGCGCCTTTCCGGCGACGAGGTAAAAGAGGTGAAGTAAGGCGTCATCAGCCGCAGCGGCACGTCGGCATCCCACTCGCCGTGAACCAGCAGCACTGGCCGGGTGATATCCTGCGGGCGATAAAAGGGTCGGTTCGCTCCCCAGTAGTCACGCACATCCTGAATCGTGCCGTTAACCGCGCGCAGCGTCGGCGGTTGGGTCTGCTGGCTTTGCGGATCTTCAGCCAGCGAGGCCGCTGCCCAGGCCTCAAACCAACCTTCTGGGATCAGGTCATGGCGATGCGCCTCGGGCGCGGCGTTGACCCAGCGCGGCCTGCTCTCGCCCACCGCCACTCGCCGATAGGCTCCCAGTTGCCCGCCTTCGTCCAGCCGCGAGCCCCCTTCGTTCACCCACTGTGGTGCCAGCACCACCAGCCGATTCACCTTGTCATTATTCTGGCTGGTGTAGACCGCCGCCACGCTGCCGCCCCACGACATGCCAAACACCTGTACTCGCTCCAAGCCCAGCTTTCTGCGCACCCAGTCCACCGCGCTGGCTAAGTCGCGCACGCCGGTTTCAGTCCCAAACAGCGGCGGGTTGTCGAGAGGCGGCGCGTCCATTTCCGCCGGGCGGGTAGAATGGCCGTAGCCGCGCACGTCGACGGCGTAGACATTCAGACCGCGCAGCGCCAGCGCATCCATAAAGGAGACGCCGTCCAGCCTGACGTCATACAAACTGCCGGAGGAGTAAGTCGCGCCGTGTACCATTACTAGGGTGTTGTCGGCGGTAAAGGCGTTTGGCGACGGCAGATATTTGTGGCGCAGGTGCAGGCTAATCCCCGGCGTGTCGCTATCAATCATCAGGGATTCGCTGTGGATCTCATCCACCCACGCCTGACTGTCTTGTTGTGATTTCATCTTGTTGTTCTCAGTGATTAGGCTTGAAGAAAAGTCCATTGGAAATCATTCCCCCGCTGGGTGATGCGCCCCACCGAGCTGTCGGCGAAGTGGGTTGAAAACCACGTCACCTGATTTTCAGCCGCGTGGCGCAGCGCCCACAGGCGCGAGGCCCGCGCTGGCCCATCGAAACCGCAGTACATTGAATTCAGCTCCGGGTAGTAAACCTGTAGCGGATGGTGCAGCAGGTCACCGGCGAAGAAGGCATCTTCCCCCTGTGACAGGATGCTGACCGACATATGGTCAATGCTGTGGCCAGGCGTGGGCGTATAGCGAATGCCCGCCAGCACTTCCCCGCCGCCCGGGGGCACCAGCTGGAACTGCCCGGCGTCGATAATCGGCTGCACGCTGTCGGCAAACACCTGCCGATTATCCACGACCGCCGGGCTATCACTTTCGGCATCGCCATAGAAATCAGCTTCGGTCTGCGAGAAGAAATAGGTGGCGTTGGGGAATGTCGGCTGCCACTTGCCGTCCACCAGACGGGTGTTCCAGCCCACGTGGTCAACGTGCAGGTGGGTCAACAGCACATAATCGACGGACTCCGGCGTCACCCCCGCGCGCTCCAGTTGGGCGAGAAAGTCAGTCTGTAAATGGTGAAAAATGGGTTTGTTCCCGCGCTCTTTATCATTGCCCGACGCCGTATCCACCAGCAGAGTAAAGTTTGGCGACTGCACCAGCCATGCGTGGGTGCTCTGGATAAGCTTTCCCGTGGTGAAATCGAAGTTTTGCGGGCTGAGCCATTCCCGGTGCTGTTCTAGCGCCTCGGGCTGCCAGTCACCGTTAAATAATACTTCAGGAGCCGAGCCGGTCAGGGTTAACTCATCAAGGCGGGTTATCTTTAAATCGCCGACGTGGAACACAGAGTTTGAACGTTTCATTGCATACCTTCACTTGTGGAGTCAGTAAAAGCATCGTATAAACAGTAGAACCATTACTCAAATCGATACCAAGCATGAAGACTATCGACCATTTCAATTTACGCAATTTTGACCTGAATCTGCTGATTGCTTTCGACGCGATGATGGAAGAACTCAACGTCACCCGCGCCGCCGCCCGACTGAAGATCCAACAGCCGGCCATGAGCCACGCCCTGAAAACCCTGCGCATGCTGTTTGATGACGAGCTGTTTGTCCGCGTCGGGCAAGTGATGAAGCCGACCTCGCGGGCGATAAGCCTCGCCAGCCGGGTGCGTTCGGTGCTGCAAAAGGCAGAAGATGCTCTGTCATTCAGCGAGCAATTCTCGCCACTCACCGAGCAGCGCACCTTCCGGCTAGGCTTCTCCAGCGAGCTGGAAGTGCACCTGCTGCCGGAGCTGATGGCGCATTTGCGCAAGGTGGCACCCGGCGTGCGGGTCATCGCCAGCTATGTCGGGCGGCAGACCCTGCACGGGCTGCTGGAGCGCGGGGAGATCGATTTGGCGCTGGGCTGCTTTGGCGAACAGGCCCAGTGGCATCGTAGTGAAGAGTTGTTCGCCGAACAGCTGGCCTGCTGCTTCAATCCAGAGCTGATGCCCTTCGGAACGCCTTTGTCGCAGCATGACTACCTCAGCCAGCCTCACGCGCTGATGTCTTTTTCGGGTAACCTGATGGGCTGCGTCGAGAATGCGTTTAACCGCGCGGGAGCCACGCTGAATGCGGTATTTTCGGCACAGAACTTTTTGGCGCTGCTCTCTTTTGCTCAGCATTCGCCAGTGTTGGTGACTCTGCCCAATCGCATCGCGCGCCGCTACTGCGCCATGTTCGGGCTGGTCTATTGTGAAGTGCCGCTTCAGCTTGAAGTCTTCCCAAATTCGATTGTCTGGCCGGTGAATGCCGAGAACGATCCGGCGCTAGAGTGGTTAAGAGAGCAAATAAGGGCCGTTAATCAACGAATTGAATCCGCTGACGTCATGTTACATTAATGCGATAATGAGACGTTTCTATCTGCGCTCGTCCCAGCAATAATTAGCCAAAGTCAGTTGCAATGTCATGTCGGATGCAGCGTTGCATCTTTTCTCCCAACGAATACCAGGAAGCCGTGATGGAAAAAAAGAATGTCCTGGATGAAGGGCGACAATTAAAACGACTTAATGCGGAAATTCGCCGCCAATCGCATATGCATAAATGGTTTGCCATGGTGGCGGCGTTAGATTGCGTGCTGGTTATTTTTTATGACCAAGATATGCGCAATATCGTTTTTTCCGCAGGCGTTTGTATTGTCTGCACCTATTTGTGGCTTAAAGGCCGCCGCCAGTCGCGCAAATATCGCCGCGAGTGGGACGAAAAGTATGGCCCGAAGCCATAGCACTTAAGTGGTTGTTATATCGCCATATATTATGCCGACCAGCGCACTTAAGTCGTGATTATTGATTGAAATAGTCAATTTCAAAACAAGCGTAATCTTCCTACAACAATGTAGGCAATAATCAGAATTCTTAACGATTTTTAGGTCACTCTTATTTTGCGTTGGTCTTATTAAACGCCACGATCTTTTCATTTTCCGTTCAGGGTTTTTAACTCATGTTTACTGATATTGCGATATGCCAGGCAGTTCTCGACGCGCTTACCGAAGCGACCGTCTTGAAAGATGATCAGCGCAAATTGGTCTTTCTTAATCAGAAAGCCTGTGAGTTATTTGGCCGGCGGCGTGAAGATCTTATTGGCCGCGACGTCTCCTTTTTCACCGAAGAAAATCAGTCGGCGCGCCAGCGAGAGAGAGATATTGAAGTGCTGACCAGCGGCATTAAAAACGTCAGCGAAGAGATGCTAATTGATGCCAATGGCAAAATTCGCAATGTATTGGTGCGCAAATCCCGCGTCACGCTGGAAAGCCGCCACTATATTTTGACCTCTATTATGGATATTTCATTGCAGCGCAGCTCAGAGGCGCAAATTCGCTATTTAGCGCGCCACGACGTGCTCACCGGCCTGCCAAACCGCACTGCCCTGAACGAAGATCTCAGCCAAATCGCCGCCCAGCGGATGTACCGCCCCGAGCCTTACGCCCTTTTTCTGCTCAATTTGAATGAATTTAATTACATCAATGACACCTACGGCTATCAGGCCGGGGACGCCATTTTGTGTGAGTTTGGCCAGCGCCTGCGCAATGAGCTTGGCAGCAGTGGCACGGTGTCGCGCATCGGCGGCGATGAGTTCGCTATTATTTTGCGCAATAGCCCGACCCATGAACAAGCCAATAATCTGGCGCTCGAGATTCTGGTGATGATGCGCCAACCCTTTAGTCTGACGCGCGCCAACCCGATGGTGACGCTCTCGCTGGGTATCGTCATGTTTGGTGCGGAAAATATTACCGCCGGTGAAATCATGCGCCGGGGCAATACTGCCCTGCTGGAAGCCAAGCAGCGCGGCAAAAATATGTTCTCGTTTTACTCCGAACTGCTGGATGCCAGCAGCGTGAGTAAGCGAATTATGGTCAAAGCGCTGGCGGAATCCCTCTCTCGCCAAGGGGATTTAACCTGCGTGTATCAGCCAATTTTGCGCAGTTCCGATGAGAAAGTGGTGTGCGTCGAAGCCTTGGCCCGCTGGAATCACGGCGTGCTGGGGGCCGTCTCTCCGGTGCAGTTTATTGCGCTGGCAGAGGAAACCGGGCTGGTTATCCAGCTGGGGGAAATCATTCTGCGCCAAGCCTGTCAGGATATTCTGAGCCTCAGCGAGCTGAATTTGGCGATTAACGTTTCCGCCGTACAGCTGGGCGAAAGCAATTTTGCCGACCGAATTTTGACCCTGCTGGAAGAAGAAGATTTCCCGGCCAGCCGCCTTGAACTGGAGCTGACTGAAACCTCGGTGATGAATGCTAACTGCACCAGCCTGACCCATCTGGTTGAACTGCGGAAAGCCGGGGTGAAAATCTCTCTCGACGACTTCGGCACTGGCTATTCCAGCCTCAGTTTGCTGAAAGACATTTCCGTGGATAGCGTGAAAATCGACCGTTCTTTTGTTCAGTACGTCACAGAAGTGAATGATACTGCGGCGATTGTTTCAGCCGTTTCCCAATTGGGAAATAAGATGAAATTAAACGTCATTGCCGAAGGCGTGGAAAATCAGCTACAGAAAACATTTTTAATATCAGCGGGATGCTCACATCTTCAGGGCTATTTGTTCTCTCGCCCGGTGCCCATCGAGGTACTGCGCAGTTTGCTGGATAGCTCACTAAATATGCAAAACGAATCCTGATATTAGCCTGACAAATAACTCAAAACCCGCGATAAATTCTTTCAATTGGCGTCGCCCCCCGATCTCCTGACATGATCGCGGGTAATAATCACGCCGTCGAAGGAAGTAAATCATGCCATCGTTTTCAGGTATTTGGGTTCCGCTAGTCACACCTTTCCATCAGGGAGATATTGATTTCCCCGCTCTGCGCAAGCTTTGTGTTCATTTGCTGAAACAGGGGGTGGATGGCGTTGTGGTTTGTGGCACGACCGGCGAATCCCCGATGCTGACCAAAGACGAGCAGCTGCAAGTCCTCGATACCGTGTTAGAAATCGTGCCGGGTCATCAGGTGATGATGGGCCTGTCAGGCACTCACCTGCCGACCGTCAGAGCGATGCAGGATGCCATTCAGCAGCGCCCTGTTGCCGGCGTCTTACTGCCAGCCCCTTACTACATTCGCCCGTCACAGGCCGCCCTCAGCGCCTGGTTTACCGAGCTGGCTAACCACTCCAGCGTGCCAATCGTGCTGTACAACGTGCCTTATCGCACCGGAATTCACCTCGAGCTGGCCACCCTGCGTGAACTGGCCGCCCACCCGCGCATTGTGGCAGTGAAGGACTGCGGCGGAAGCTGGGACCTCACCTTGTCGCTGATTGCCGACGGCCAGCTTGACGTGCTGTGTGGCGAAGACGCGCAGATCCTCGCGACCCTCAGCCACGGCGGCACAGGGGCGATTGCCGCCTCTTCCCATTTGTACACTGATGAATTCGTGCGTTTGGTGGAAGAGGTGAAATCCTCCGATCTGGCCGCCGCGCGTCAAACCTTCTTCACGCTGTTGCCGATGATTCGTTTAATGTTCAGCGCGCCTAACCCGGCGGCGATAAAATACGCGTTATCCCTCTCCGGCATGATGCACAACGAGCTTCGCGCCCCGCTGCTGCCCGCGCCGGAAAGCGTAGAACGCGCAGTCCGTGACCACTTAAATCAGCATTCTCGCTAACATCACGATTCTGTCACTGACATTTGTCAGCGGTAGATCTAGGATAGCGGCAGCTTTATTTTTCCCGCGGCGCTGAGCCTTTTTTCACCTCAGGCCGCGGGTCTGCATGCTACTCAAGGTAACCTCACGGAGTCACTATGAAACTTTATTACAAACCCGGCGCTTGTTCCCTTTCTCCGCATATCGTTCTGCGCGAAGCCGGCCTGGATTTCAGCATCGTCAAAGTTGATTTGGCGACCAAGAAAACTGAACACGGCGATGACTTTTTTGCCATCAACCCTAAAGGCCAGATCCCAACTCTCGAACTGAACGACGGCACCTTGCTGACCGAAGGCGTGGCTATCGTGCAGTATCTGGCCGACCAGAAGCCAGACCGCAACCTGCTGCCAGAGTTTGGCACTATTGCGCGCTACCACGCGCTGGAGTGGCTGAACTACATCGCTACCGAGTTGCATAAAGGCTTCAGCCCGCTGTTCAATCCGAAAACGCCAGACGAATTCAAAACCGTCACCCGCGAAGCGCTGATGAAGAAATTCGCCTACGTCAACCAAGAGCTGCAAGGCCAGCAATTCCTGCTGGGCGCGCGCTTTAGCGTGGCCGACGCTTACCTGTTCACCGTGATGGGCTGGGCCAAAGCGCTGAAGTTTGATTTGAGCGCCTTCACTGACTTGAACAGCTATCTGGATCGCGTTGCAGCACGTCCGGCAGTTGACGCCGCGCTGACCGCCGAAGGCCTGAAGTAATAGACTAAGCCTTAAGCGAAACGCAATAAAAAGCCCCGCCCAGTAAGCACTGGCGGGGCTTTTTTACAATTTAAACGCAGCGAGAAATTACAGCTTTACCGCCGCAAAATGGTGCTCTGGCGTGACCATCTTGTCTTGCGCTGCGACCACCTGAAGCTCATATTCGCCCATCGCATGGGTCGCTAACATCACCTCATAAACTGCGGCAGTGACGTGCTCCAAGGCTTTATCCAGAGCTTCGCCTTTCAGCAGGTTCACCAGCAGCAGGCCGCTGGTCAAATCACCGACGCCAACCGGCTGGCGCACGCCGAAATCCACCAGCGGGCGGTCGATGTGCCAGGCCTGATCGGCGGTCACCAGCAGCATTTCGAAACGATCGGTGTGATAACCCGCGCGGCTCAGATGCTTCACCAGCACGATTTTCGGCCCTTTAGCAATCAGCTCGCGCGCCGAGGAAACGGCCTCTTCGACGTTGTGCACCGCGTGACCACTGAGCAGCTCCAGCTCGAGCAGGTTTGGGGCAATAATGTCGCAGTTCAGCAAAGCCTGATTGCAGTGGAACTCCGCCACGCCCGGCGCCACGATGCAGCCTTTCTCCGGGTGACCCATCACCGGATCGCAGAAATACCACGCGTTGGGATTGGCTTCCTTCACCTGACGGACAATCTGTAAAATGCTCTGGCCCTGCTCCGGCGAACCGATGTAGCCGCTAAGCACCGCGTCGCAATCCTTCAGACGGTCGATATCGGCAATGCCCTGAGCAATTTCAGTGAGATGGCTGGCTGGCATCACGCAGCCGGTCCATTTGCCATACTGGGTATGGTTAGAGAATTGCACTGTATTGAGAGGCCAAACGTTTGCGCCCATGCGGCGCATTGGAAATTCTGCAGCACTGTTTCCGGCGTGTCCAAAAACGGTATGCGACTGGATAGAAAGGATATTTTTCATGTGAGGTCCCGATACTGACGTCATCGGCGGATGGCGCATATAAAGATGTTGAAACACGGCCTTTGGAATAGATAAAGGGGCCGTAAAGCCCCTTTTCTGACTGCTGCTCTCTTATTTCCAGATAAGCAGGCTGTAGTTCTTTTTACCACGGCGCATCAGGGCATAGCGGCCGAACAGGCGGTCACTGTCGCTGAAGCGGAACTCAGGATCGGTTTGCTTTTCGCCGTTCAGGGTGATGGCGTTGGAAGAGATCATAGTGCGAGCCTGGCCGCGAGAAGGCGCTAAGCCTGCAGCAACCAGCGCCTGTTGCAGATCGGCGTCAGCTTCCAGATTCACTACCGGCATGCCGTCTTGCTCCAACTGAGCCAGGTCAGCCTCGGTCATGTCGTTCAGCGCGCCGGAGAACAGGCTTTCGGTGATACGGCGAGCCGCCGCCAAACCTTCTTCACCATGAACCATGCCGGTGACTTGCTCCGCCAGCACGTACTGGGCGCGTGGCGCTTTGCCGCTGGCTTTGTCTTCCTCTTCCAGCGCATTGATCTCTTCAAGGCTCAGGAAGGTGAAGAATTTCAGGAAGCGATAAACGTCGGCGTCCGCGGTGTTGATCCAGAATTGGTAGAATTTGTACGGACTGGTTTTCTTCGGATCCAGCCACACTGCGCCACCTTCGGTTTTGCCGAACTTGGTGCCGTCAGACTTGGTGATCAATGGCACGGTCAGGCCGAATGCTTGTTGCTGGTGCAGACGACGGGTCAGGTCGATACCTGACGTGATGTTGCCCCACTGGTCGGAACCGCCGATTTGCAGCACCACTTTATGGCGGTTATACAACTCGGCAAAGTCATAACCCTGAAGCAGGTTGTAAGAGAACTCGGTGAAGGAGATGCCGCTGTCGTCACGGTTCAAACGCTGCTTAACCGCTTCTTTATTGATCATCTGGTTAACGGAGAAGTGTTTACCGATGTCACGCAGGAAGGTCAGCACGTTCATGCCGCCAAACCAGTCGTAGTTGTTAGCAGTGATCGCGCTATTTTCGCCACAGTTGAAATCCAGGAAAGGCGACACTTGCTGGCGGATTTTCTCCACCCACTCGTTGACCGTTTCGTTGGTATTGAGCTTGCGCTCAGTGGCTTTAAAGCTTGGGTCACCAATCAAACCGGTGGCACCGCCGACCAGCGCAACGGGCTTGTGGCCGTCTAACTGGAAGCGCTTCAGGCAAAGCAAAGGCACCAGATGACCCAAATGCAAGCTGTCTGCGGTAGGATCGAAACCGCAATAGAGTGCAATTGGCCCTTGCGCCAGTCGCTCTGCTAACGCTTGTTCGTCCGTCACCTGGGCAATGAGGCCCCGCTCTTGCAGTTGTTTAATCAAGTTGCTGCTTGCCATCAAAAACTCCATTAATTTTGTGCATCACGTCGATGCAACATCACGCCTGACATCATGCCGCGCATGTGCCCGTTCTCTCGCCTTTACAGGGGAATGGCATAGAATAAAGCGCCCGCGACGCGAGCGCTAGGATTTAGCATTTTTTTTCGTGGTTAAGGCGCGAGGCGGTCTACTTTCCAACCAGTTACCGGCTGGCCGGGGGCTGAAGCTGGTTCTCGCTGATAAATAAAGCGGTCATGCAGGCGATGCTCGCCCCCCTGCCAGAACTCCATGGAGTCAACGCTGACGCGGAAGCCGCCCCAGAAGCTCGGCAACGGCACTTCACCCTGACTGAACTTCTGCTTCAATTCGAGGAATTTGCTTTCCAGCACGCCACGGGCCGAAATGCGGGTCGACTGCTGCGACACCCAGGCGCCAATTTGGCTGTCCTTCGGGCGGCTGGCAAAATACTTCATCACTTCCAGCGTCGATAAACGCTCGGCGCGGCCAATCACCGCCACCTGACGGTCCAGCATATGCCAGGGGAACAGCAAGCTGATGTGGCTATTGTTGGCTAATTGCTGGGCCTTGCGACTGCCGAGGTTGGTGTAAAACACCAGCCCTTTTTCATCGTAATGCTTGAGCAACACGATGCGCTGATACGGCTGGCCGTTCTCGTCAACCGTCGCCACGACCATCGCCGTAGGGTCGGCGAGCTTGGCTTCACAAGCCTGCTTCAGCCAGTGTTCAAACAGCGGCAGAGGCTCGGCCGGTAAATCGCCACGACGCAGCCCGCCACGGGTGTATTCACGCCGCGAGGCTGACACATCAAATTCATTATTATCAGTCATATGAAGTTCTGTACGCGAGAAAGTGTAGTGGGGCTATTCTGCGCCTGACGCGTTGGGATCTCAATCACCCAACGCGTCAGTTAGGAGGGAATGCGGAGATTATTTTTGTACGCAGTCGTTAAGGATGATGTCATCGCCGCGCTGTACAAAGGCCTGCGGCCCTTTCGACCAGAAAGTGTAATGGCCGTCGCTATAGCGCGTGCCGGAGGCGGCGGCAACCTGTTTCAATTTAAGCTGATTGCCATCAAGCAGGAAATCGACCTGCTGCGCCGGTTTGTCCAGCGTGACGGTCAGCGGCGTGGTGCCGCACTGGTAGTGCAGTTGCTCGGTGGTGGCTTCCTGCTGATGGTGAAACTGGCTACAGCCAGCCAAGGTTAACGTCGCCAAAGCGAAAATCGCCTTTTTCATCCTGATGTTCCTCATGAGTCTCGATTTACTCCGTTTAGTACCACGCCTGACGGCGTAGCACATTGAGATTAAACCGATAACGTCATAAATCGCTCAGGCGAAGCCGCAGGCTTTAGCGCGGCCCCTTATTGGGCACGGGGTAAATCGCCCCCAGCACGGTTTCCTGCGATGCGCCGGTGACCGAGGGTAGATTGCCCGCCTTGCCCGACAGCGTGCGAAATGCCAGCCACGCGAAGGCCAGCGCTTCCATATCATCGCCGCTGATACCAAAGCTGTCGGTGGTGGAGACTTCGGTACCCGGCAGCATGGCTGACAGGCGCGCCATCACCAGCGGGTTGCGCGCTCCGCCGCCACAGACCATCAGGCGGTCGCAGCTTCCGGCCAGCTGCACCTGCTCGGCGATGCTCACGGCGGTCAGCTCGGCCAGCGTGGCCTGCACGTCTTCAGGAGCCAGCTCGTGAACCTTGCTGAGCTGCTTCTCCAGCCAGGCGATATTGAAGTACTCGCGCCCGGTGCTTTTCGGCGCCGGCTCGGCGAAATAAGGGTCCGACAGCATCTGCTGTAACAGCGTCAGGTTAACCCTGCCGCTGTTGGCCCACTCGGCGTTTTTATCATAAGGCTGGGCGCGATGACGCCAAATCCAGGCGTCGAGCAGCATATTGCCCGGCCCGGTGTCGTAGCCGCGAATTGGCTGGCCCGGCAGCAGTAAGGACAAGTTGGCGATGCCGCCAATATTCAAAATCATCCGGCGCTCGGTCGAGTGTGCTAACAGAGCCTGATGGAAAGCGGGCACCAAGGGCGCGCCCTGCCCGCCAAAGGCCATATCGCGGCGGCGGAAGTCGCCAATGGTGGTCACGCCGGTCATAGCGGCAATGCGATTGTTATCGCCCAGTTGCATGGAGAAGGTGGCGTCGCCCTTGGGCTGGTGCCAGACCGTCTGCCCGTGACAGCCAATCGCCGTCACCTCTTCGGCAGTGATCCCGGCCTTTTTCATCAAACCTAATACCGCCTCGCCAAATAACATGCCAAGTCGGGTATCCAGTTCGCCAACCTGCGCCAGCGTCACTTGCTGGCCCTGACACATACCCAAAATGGCGTTTTTCAATTCAAGAGGAATAGGATGAGAGTAGCTGGCCTGCTGCGCCACCATGCGCTCATCAATGGCGGCCAGAACCACGTCGACACCATCCAGACTGGTGCCGGACATCACGCCAATGTAGCGTCCTGATTTCATAGATAACATCCTCGAATCTCCCGTGAAAAGGCCAATAAAGGCGGCTCACTTAAATAAAAATATTACTGCGTCAACTTAACCAGAATTCATCTAGCAACGCTATGAGTTGAACAGGTTTTATTGCGCTATGTGATTGGTGTATTTGTTTTTTGTTAATCAGAGACTATTTTGGGAACCAACCGGAAATAAAAAGTGACTAACAGTGCAATTGACTCACCGACGGCCCGAATCCCAGACAAAGCTGTCTAAAACCTAAACCACCGTTTATTATTAGTTGAAGAGGCCTAATGTACTATGGGTCTTAAGTACCTTAGTCCTGGTTCGCTAAAAAGAAGACTCGACACCCTCGACAGGATGTTGAAATGTGGAATGCATCATCTACGCTATTGCTGGTTATATGATATGACGCTGCGATGACGTGACTTTAAACAGGAGCAATTTATGATTAAGCGTTTTCTGGCTGTCGCCCTTGCGGGTGTGACTCTTGCTGGTTGTGTCAGCGACAACACCGCCTCTGGCGATGTGTACTCATCCTCGCAGGCGAAACAAGTTCAACAAGTCTCTTACGGCACGATTCTGTCTACACGTGCGGTACAGATCCAAGGCGGCGATGACAGCAACATCATCGGTGCTCTGGGTGGTGCGGTTCTGGGTGGCTTCCTGGGTAACACCATCGGTGGCGGTGCAGGTAAAAGCCTGGCAACAGCCGGCGGTGCGGTACTGGGTGGCGTAGCAGGTCAGGGTGTACAGAGTACGCTTAACCGTTCTAACGGTGTTGAGCTGCAAATCCGTCGTGACGACGGCAGCACCATTCAGGTGGTACAGAAAGTCGGCCCAACCAAATTCAGCGTGGGCCAGCGTGTTAGCTTAGCCACCAGCGGCAGCACTGTGACGGTATCTCCAAGCGCCTGATAATATCGGCACGGAGTTAACCCAATAAAAAAGCCGGGAGTGAAAGCTCCCGGCTTTTTTTTTGGTTTGGCAACATCGTCGCATTACCAAAAAAGAGTGTGCTGTATGCAAAAATAAAACAGAAAGCCGTTTATTCAACGGCGGGTATTCGCGAATTATTGTGATTTACTTTGTAAAGAAGCGATGTTTTGTTCAAGGCGCGCCAACATTCCCGATAGCTGCTGGATATCCGCCGGGGACATGCCGCTGAGGATCTCTTTGCGCGTTGAATCAATCACTGACTCCATCGCATTGATGATCGGAGAGGCTTCCTCGGTCAATTTGATGCGTTTTGCACGGCGATCGCTGACGCACGTTTGACGGGTGATCAGTCGCTTTTCTTCCAACTGGTCGAGCGTTCTGACCAGAGAAGGCTGCTCAATACCAATGGCTTTTGCCAGCTGAATCTGCGACTGTTCAGGTGGTAACATGTTGATATTATGCAAAGTTACCCAATGAGTCTGCGTCAACTCCAGCGGTTTTAAGCGTTCATCTATCAACGAGCGCCACGCACGAACTAATCGTGCTAGATCTGATCCAAGGTTCGATTCCAATTATCCCCTCCTTATAATTAGCATGCTAAGATAACTCCCCAGAGTTTAGCCTAGTTTTCGGAATTTTAATCGTGTAATTACATTTCTATATATACTGGATCTTATTACCGTCAGTTAACGAGTTAGCTTCAACTCCCTGATTGACCTTGTTTATAACACAATCACCCGCAGAGATTAATATTGTGGATGCGCAAATCTTTCATACAGGCTACCCGCTCACGGATTTAGTCTTAGGGGCTTCGCTTTATTTCCCTCCGATCTTCAAAGCCATTTTACTGGGATTGCTTTTCTGGATTTTAATCCACCACCTTTTACGCGATTGGATCTATTCCGGCGAAGTGTGGCATCCGACCTTGATGGACTTATCTCTTTTCGTCATTTCTATTTGTGGTGCCCTGCTACTGCTGATCAACGAGTAAGAAAATGAAATTTAAAACGCTTAAATATTTCTCCACGGTGTTGGTCTTTGCGGTCGCTTTATGCGCGGGTTGGTGGATGTGGAATTACTACATGCAGTCGCCGTGGACCCGCGACGGCAAGGTGCGCGCCGAGTTAGTAGACATCACACCAGAAGTCTCCGGCCGAATTATTGGCATCAATGTGCATGATAATCAGCTGGTTAAGAGCGGTGACCTGCTGTTTACGCTCGACCCACAGCCTTTCCAGATAGCGCTGGATAACGCGCAGGCCGCGCTGGCCAAAGCCTCCGCCGACCTTGATAAAGCCAATCATGAAGCGCAGCGCCGCCGTGGGCTGGGTGCCGGGATTGTCTCAGCCGAAACGCTGGATGAGTCCAATATCGCCGCCAAGGCGATGAAAGCCCAGTATGAAGCCGCGCAGGCCTCTCTTGAGCAAGCCCAGTGGAATCTGAGCAAAACCAAGATCTTTGCGCCAACAGACGGCTATATCACCAATCTGCAAACCCGCCGTGGCAACTACGCCACTACCGGCACGCCGCTGGTGGGGCTGGTTGATACCCACTCCTTCTATATTTTGGGCTATTTCGAAGAGACCAAGCTGCGCCATATCAAAGAAGGCAGCCGGGCGAATATCACTCTCTATAACGGCGATATTCCGTTGCAGGGGGAGGTCGAAAGCATTGGGCGCGCCATCTATGACCAGAGCGTCGACCCGTCTGCCGACTTGCTGATGAATGTGAAACCCAACGTGCCTTGGGTCAGGCTGGCCCAGCGCGTGCCGGTGCGCATTAAGCTGCTCAATGTGCCCGCCAACGTGGTGTTAGTCGCCGGAACCACCGCCACTATTTCCGTGCACGACTAGGGCCGGTGACGTGAATCTCTCTTGGCTTGAATGGAAAAACACACCTTGGGGCAAAGCCACCGGCGGCCAGTGGCGCTACGCTCTGCGCAATTCGATCGCCATGTGCCTGTCGCTGTACATCGCCTTCGTGTTGCAGTTGGATGACCCTTACTGGGCGCTGACCTCCGCCGCCGTGGTGAGCTTCCCCACCGTGGGCGGCGTTATTAGTAAGAGCATTGGCCGGGTGATTGGCAGCCTGCTCGGCGCGTTGGCCTCGGTGCTGATTGCCGGACACTGCCTGAATGAACCTTGGTTATTCACCTTTGCCATCGCCGCGTGGCTGGGGCTGTGCACCTACGTTTCCAACCACTATCAAAACAACGTCTCCTACGCCTTCGCTCTAGCTGGCTACACCGCCGCCATCATCGCGTTTTCCACCGTTAACGTGACTGACACTGGCAAAATTTTCGACATCGCCCAGGCCCGCGTGTGTGAAGTGATCACCGGCATCCTGTGCGGCGGCTTTATGATGATGATCCTGCCGAGCACCTCCGACGGCGACGCCCTGCTCACTTCGCTGCGCAAGATGCATGCCCAGTTGCTGGATCACGCCAAACTGCTGTGGCGGCCAGATATCACCGAGCAAATTCGCACCTCGCACGAGGGCGTAATTGGCCAGATCCTCACCATGAATTTGCTGCGTATTCAGGCGGTTTGGAGCCACTACCGGCTGCGTCGGCAAAATAATCTGCTCAACTACCTGCTCCACCAGCAGCTGCGCATGACCAGTTACATCTCCAGCCTGCGCCGCATGTTGCTCAACTGGCCGCAGCCTCCCGAACATCTTTATGAAACGCTGGAAACCTTGATTGAGGCGCTGCGCGATCCGGAAAGCAACAAATACCAAATTGCCCGCATCCTCAGCCAAATCAAGCCGCACGACACCTCCGATTACCGTTATCAGGCGTTTTGGAAAAGGCTGCGCGACTTCTGCTGGCTCTATCTGCATAACGAGCGCTGGCTGCGTCGGGTGGAAAACACCAACGCGGCGCAGGTGGAGTTCTTGCAGCCGCCGCGCGCCAGCCGCCTCACCGAGCACACCGACACCTACGAGGCGGCTTATAACGGCCTGCGCACCTTCCTGTGTATCGTGATTGCCTGTGCGTTCTGGATGAGCACCCAGTGGAGCTCCGGCACCTCGGCGGTGGCACTGACCGCCGTCAGCTGCGTGCTCTACTCCTCCACCGCATCGCCAATTAGCAGCATTACTTTGCTGATTAAATCTCTGCTGTTGCTGTTTGTCGGCTGCTTCATTCTTAAGTTCGGGTTGATGATCCAGCTGAATGACTTCTGGGTGTTCTGCGCCTTTTTGCTACCGATTTTAGTCACCATGCAGATGATGAAATTGCAGTACAAAAAGTACGCCGGGCTGTGGGGGCAACTGCTGGTGTTCAGCGGTTCTTTTTTGGCGGTGACTAACCCACCGAGCTATGACTACGGCGCGTTTATCAATGATGGGATTGGCCGAATCGTCGGCGTAATGCTGGCAGGCGTGGCTTTCCAAGTGCTGCGACCAAGCTCGGATAAACGCAAAAGTCGGCGCATTATCCGCGCCCTGCGCCGGGACTTCATCGACCAGCTAAGTCGCAAGCCGCAGCTGAGCCATTTGCAGTTTGAATCGCTGATTTATCATCGCATCAACCAGCTCAATCAAAGTAAAGATCAGGTTTCGCGGACTTGGCTGCTGCGCTGGGGCGTGGTGCTGCTCAATTGCAGCCATATCGTCTGGCAGCTGCGCGAGTGGGAGATTCGCTCGGATCCGCTCTCTGCGGTGCGGGATGTCTGCATTCACTGCCTGAAAGGCATTATGACCGAACGCGGCGTCAGCCATACGGTGCTGGATTCAAGTTTGGCGGAGTTATCACGGATTAGCGAATCCTTGGCGCATCATCCTGATGAATCAGCGCGGGAACTGGCGGGGATTATTTGGCGATTGTATTGCTCGCTGTCACAGCTACAGCAGGCGATTTCTATCGAAGAAGTGGCGGCTAAGAATAATAGTCCACAGCCGACACAGGCATAACTCAGAGGCAATGGCGCTGTGGCAAAACGCCGCTACAGCGCCAAGGAAAAGCATTAATTAAGGTACATCGTAGCCCAAAGCCGCCTTGCGAATACGGAACCACTGCTGGCGCGTCATCTCCAAGGACAATGACTTCCACGCCGACTTCACGCGGTCGATTTTGCCAGAGCCAATAATTGGCAGCGGCTGAGACGGCAGGCGCAGCACCCACGCATAGACCACCTGCTCAATACTGTCCGCGCCAATCTCTTCGGCAACCTGTTGCAGCTCATCGCGCAGCGGTTGGAACTCAGCGTCGCTAAACAGACGGCCGCCGCCCAGACAGGACCACGCCATTGGCTTGATGCGCAACTGTTGGCAAAGATCTAAAGAGCCGTCGAGAATGGCTGGCTGATGGATTGGGGAGATCTCAAGCTGATTGGTCACTAGCGCGAACGGCAGGCGTGACTGCAACAGGGTGAACTGCGCCGGGGTGAAGTTCGACACGCCGAAATGCTTCACCTTGCCGCTTTTGTGCAAGCTGGTGAAGGCTTCTGCTACTTCGTCGGCATCCATTAACGGGTCCGGGCGGTGGATCAGCAACAGGTCCAGACGGTCGGTGTGCAGATTGGTCAGCGACTTCTCGGCGCGCTCAATAATGTATTGGCTGTCGGTGATGTAGTGGCCGATTTTATTCGCCGGGTCCGCCTTGGTGGCGATACCGCATTTGCTCACCAGCTCCATCTTTTCACGCAGCGCGGGCTTGAGGCGCATTGCCTCGCCAAAAGCCGCTTCACAGGCATAGCCGCCATAAATATCCGCGTGGTCCGCCGTGGTGATGCCCAGCTCAACGTGCTGTTCAATGAAGCTCAGTAGCTGTTGCGGGGTCATATTCCACTCCATCAGACGCCAGTACCCGCTAATCATGCGCGAGAATTCCGGGCCTTGGGTGGAGAGTAAGGTACGAGGATCCATGTTATTACCTCTATCGATAGGTTATTGAGTTATTAGTTGAAGACTGAATAGTTTAAGCATACAGAATTGCCAGCGGCCTGTATTGATCTCCGCCATGTGAGCAAGTTGAAAGGTGAGCTGGTGCTAAAAATTAAAAAAGAGTGGGTTGTTCGGGCTGGGCGTCGTCATCGGGTTTCTTGGCGGCGCGCTGCAAACGCAACAGGCGCTGATGACACAGGCGCAGCACGTGGCGCTTTTCAGTGTCCGTCATGGTCATCCAGCCAAAACGCTCTTCGCGACTGCGCAGGCAACCACGGCAGAAGCCGCGATTATCTGCCTGGCAGATACCACGGCACGGGCTGGGAATGTCAAAAAACTCTAACTGTTGAGCCACAGCGACTCCCTATCGAGCATTGAACTCTTATTGAAGACGCTTTAACGCTTTCCCGCAACCCCCATTTACACGTCGCCGGATTGCCCGGCGTCGCGCCAACGTGTCAAAATGTGCTCTACTCCACATTTAACATTGACCTAGACTGATCGGTCTAATACTCTCAGAAGCATGAACAAGATGACACATCCACATTGCGATACACGCGAACATTTGTTGGCAACCGGCCAGGAACTCAGTTTACGACTGGGCTTTAACGGCATGGGGCTGACTGAACTGCTGAAAAAGGCCGACGTGCCTAAAGGCTCGTTCTATCACCATTTCCGCTCGAAAGAGGCCTTTGGTGAGGCAATGATTCAGCGTTATTACGACAGTTATGATGCGCATCTGCTGGCTATGTTCAGCGCGCCGCAGGGGAATCAGCGTCAACATCTGCTGAACTATTACGCGCAGACTATTACCAACTTCTGCGCCAGCGAGAATCACAATGCCTGTCTGGCGGTGAAGCTTTCGGCAGAGGTCAGTGACCTGTCAGAGCCTATGCGCCATGCCCTTGAACAAGGCACCATTCGGGTGGTAGGTCGCTTAAAAGATGCGGTGGAAAAAGGCATTGCCGAAGGGTCGCTTCAGGTGCCGTTCTCCCCGGCAGCCACGGCGTCAGCGCTCTACTCTATGTGGCTGGGTGCGTCATTGCTGGCTAAGATCAAACGCTCTGTCACCCCGCTGGCTACTGCGGTAGAAACGATAGAAACGTTTTTGCAGGTTCCGAATAAGTCCTGATTGTCTTAAGACAGTCAGGGTAATGCGTCAACGGCGCGGTGAGTTGCCGCGCAGAAAACTTAATCAGGTCGAACTTTTGACCTCTTTTTTAAGATATGAATCAGACCGACCAGTCTATTACTGAGGAGTTTTAGAAAATGACCAAGCTTTTTACCCCGATTGTTGTCGGAAATAAAACCTTACCGAATCGCGTATTCATGGCTCCACTGACTCGTCTGCGTAGCATTGAGCCGGGTGATATCCCTACCCCACTGATGGGTGAATATTATGGCCAACGCCACACTTCAGGTTTGATCATCACTGAAGCGACTCAGGTTTCATTCCAGGCGAAAGGCTATGCTGGCGCACCGGGCCTGCATACCCCAGAGCAGACTGCTGCATGGAAAAAAATCGTGGCTGGCGTGCATGCTAAAGGCGGCCATATCGCCGTTCAATTGTGGCACACCGGCCGTATTTCGCACAACGATGTGCAGCCAGAGAACCAAACCCCGGTGTCGGCCTCGGCTATCAATGCCAACACCCGTACCAGCCTGCGTGATGCACAGGGCAACGCCGTTCGCGTTGACACCCCGACGCCACGAGCGCTGGAACTGAGCGAGATCCCAGGCATCATCAATGACTTCCGCCACGCTGCGGCCTGCTCTCGTGAGGCAGATTTCGACTACATCGAACTGCACGCCGCGCACGGCTACCTGTTGCACCAGTTCATGTCTCCGGCTTCTAACAACCGTACCGACCAGTACGGCGGCAGCATCGAAAACCGCACCCGCCTGACGCTGGAAGTGGTTGATGCCGCTATCCAAGAGATTGGCGCAGAGCGCGTGGGTATTCGTATTTCTCCACTCGGCCCGTTCAACGGTCTGGACAATGGCGAAGATCAAGAACAAGCCGCGCTGTACCTGCTCGATGAGCTAAACAAACGCAATCTGGCATACCTGCACATTTCTGAACCAGACTGGGCAGGCGGCAAGCCTTACTCTGACGAGTTCCGTGCAGCGATCCGCGCCCACTATAAAGGCGTGATTGTCGGCGCGGGTGCTTACACCGCAGAGAAAGGCGAAGACCTGATTGAAAAAGGTTTCATTGACGCCGTGGCGTTTGGCCGCAGCTACATTGCAAACCCAGACTTGGTTGAACGTCTGAGAAGCCATGCACCACTGAACGAACCACAGCCAGAGACTTTCTACGGCGGCGGCGCTCAGGGTTACACCGACTACCCGACTTTATAAAAACGGCGAGTCCGTATAAAACGAAGAGTAACTAACGGGTTGGTTTAAAAGCCATTAGTGCAAAAAATCGACCCTTGCGGCAGCCGCCCCTCCGGCTGCCGCTTTTTTTGCCTGAATAGCGAATATCAGTTAGTCTGTTATCTATTACTTACCCCTGCATTCAGAGGAATTTATGCGCTTACTTCATACCATGCTTCGCGTTGGCGACCTGCAACGCTCAATCAGTTTCTATACCGATGTTTTGGGCATGCGCCTGCTGCGTACCAGCGAAAATACTGAATACAAATACTCTCTGGCCTTTGTTGGTTATACCGATGAAAGCGAAGGTGCAGTGATCGAACTGACTTACAACTGGGGCGTCGAAAGCTATGATCTCGGCACGGCCTATGGTCATATCGCTCTTGGCGTAGATAACGTTGCCCAGACTTGCGAAGACATTCGTAAAGCCGGTGGTAACGTGACGCGCGAAGCCGGCCCGGTGAAAGGCGGTTCTACCATCATCGCTTTCGTCGAAGACCCGGACGGCTACAAAATCGAGCTGATCGAATCTAAACACGCGGGTCAAGGTCTGGGTCACTAATCCCGCCTTCCGCTATTAAGGGCGCATAAGCGCCCTTTTTTGTTGCCCTTTTTTCCTCCCCTCCTGCAACTGACAGAAAAATTTGTCATAATGCCGGCTGAATTCGATGAAGATAAGAAACTAATGGCCGAGAATAGTGACATTAACGCCCTGAGAGGCCGATTTCGTGGTTTTTATCCCGTAGTTATCGATGTTGAAACCGCAGGATTTAACGCCCAGACCGATGCGCTGCTAGAAATTGCCGCCATTACGTTAAAGATGGATGACGAGGGTTGGCTGGAGAGCGACGAAACGTTGCACTTCCACGTCGAGCCTTTCGAGGGTTCCATTCTGGTACCGGAGGCGCTGGCCTTTAACGGCATAGACCCGACCAATCCCCTGCGCGGCGCGGTGAGCGAATATGATGCGCTACACGCGATTTTCAAAGCCATTCGCAAGGGAATGAAAGAGCAGAACTGCAACCGGGCGATCATCGTGGCGCACAATGCCAACTTCGATCACAGCTTCCTGATGGCCGCCGCAGAGCGCGCCGGGCTGAAACGTAACCCTTTCCACCCTTTTGCCACTTTCGATACCGCCGCACTCAGCGGATTGGTGCTCGGGCAGACGGTGTTGGCGAAAGCCTGTATCAGCGCCGGCATGGTGTTCGACAGCAGCCAGGCGCACTCGGCGCTGTATGACACCGAGCAGACGGCCAAGCTGTTCTGTGAACTGGTAAACCGCTGGAAGCGTCTTGGTGGCTGGCCACTGCCGGTGGGCGATGAGACTGAAGCGCCGAGCGAGACAGACAGCCAAGCTGAATAAGTGGGCTTGGCGGAATTCGACAGATAAAAAAGAGCGGCTCAGATGGCCGCTCTTTTTATTTGCTCTGCTACTACAGCGGGAGCCTGAAATTACTCAGGTTGCTGCTCTTCAGAAGATTTGTATTTCTCAGCAGTTTCTTTGATCAGCTGCTGCAGCTCACCGCGCTGGTACATTTCAATCACGATGTCGCAACCGCCAACCAGTTCGCCGTCTACCCACAGCTGCGGGAAAGTTGGCCAGTTAGCATATTTTGGCATTTCAGCACGGATATCTGGGTTTTGCAGGATATCAACGTAAGCGAAACGCTCACCACAGGCAGAAAGAGCCTGAACCGCCTGAGCAGAGAAACCGCAGCTTGGCAGCTTAGGTGAACCTTTCATGTACAGAAGGATTGGGTTTTCGGAAACCTGCTTCTGGATCTTTTCAATAGTTGGTGTGGTCATTTCTTGCTTCCTCAAGCCAAAGCTGGCTGTCACGGTCATTACTCATTATGCGCAGGCTGCTTATGGGAACCCGCAGCCTTTGTCGCTTGTCTTCTATTGTAACGATGGCTGGCATGGGATAAAAACGCCATTTTTTGCAGGGTTTTTCTCCACTGCGCCATGCATTATTCAACTGCCTGTGCCATTTTTATTAAAATGACTTACAGGTCGCAAAAATAAACAGTCATTCAGAATAACATTTTTGCCGAACAAATTTAACTGCCGAATGAGCCATCTGCACGGCATAGAGCATTATTTCAACTCACTGAAATATGGTGCTTTTAAAACCGTTTAATGACTATTTTCTCAGCATTTAAAAAGCTATTAACTTTTTCTCACAATATGATCTAGAATCGAGGCATTTCGTGCTGTTTTGTCCGGTTCATTTGGGCAATACTCTGACATCTATGATGTTTAACTTTGGGCCAATATTGGTAACGACGCCATGCGTTTATTGATTACGCTTTCCGTACTGCTATTTACCCAGCTATTTCTTAATTTGGCGCACGCAGCGCCAAACGCTAACGTTTCCGCCGATCATAAGAAAAGCCACGTGAGTCAGGCTAAACCCGATGAGCGCCGAAAGCGAAAAGCCGTGGCCAAGACCAGTAAAAAGTCCAAGGCAGAGCCGGTAAAAGAAGAAAAAACCAAAACCACTAAAACGAAAGAATCGAAAGAAACGAAAAAGGCCGCACCGGCCAAGCTTGCTCACCATCAGCGAGCTGAAAAGAAAACCACCAAAGTCGCGTTACGCAAAACCGAAACCAAAAAAGAAAGTCGAACGCTGGCCAAGAACGAAACCAAAAAGAACGGCAAAAAAGCTTACGGGCGTCACCGAGGTGACAAAGACGTTCTGGCAAAAAACAGTAAACCCATAACATTAAGCGCCGCGCACAAAAAACGTTACCAACACGCGCAGCAAACAGCGATGACCAAGTTGATGCATCAGGTTGGCAAACCTTATCGCTGGGGTGGGACTTCACCGAATACCGGATTTGATTGCAGTGGTTTAGTGTATTACGCCTATAAAGATTTGATTCGCATTAAAATGCCGCGCACCGCTAACGAAATGTACCACCTTCGCGACGCGGCGCCGGTTAAACGCGGTGAACTGGAGAGTGGCGATTTAGTCTTCTTCAGGATCAGCAAGCGCGGCGCAGCAGACCACGTGGGCGTGTATCTCGGCAACGGCAAGTTTATCCAGTCACCGCGAACCGGTGAAGATATTAAAATCACCTCCTTGGGTGACGATTACTGGCAAGATCACTATGTTGGCGCGCGTCGCGTCATGACGCCTAAAACGATTCGTTAAGTCGGCCCCACCGCTAATCAGTCACTGAATAGCATTTAACGAAACGCTTATGAAATTGTTGAGTCAAATCCGAGCACAGCAAGACGAAAACAAAAAGGGCGATCCCAGTGATGGGGTCGCCCTTTTCTCTATTTGTTTAACGTTTCTAACTAGAACCGAACACGGTTTAACGCGCCTAAGCCCTACTCGCAATGAGAGGATTAGTGCATTACCGCCGTGAAGCTAAAGGCCAAAATCATTGCCAATGCGCCGACTGTCGTGATCAATGCGAATTTCAGATTGCTGTCCATGAAAACTCCTTGTGGATCAAATGCGGCCACGCCGTAAGCCATACAGTTTGTGTGCCAAAGCAGTTTCTCACAGTTTCCCGCTAAAATCTCGTGATCATTCCCTGCCTTAACAAGACTTTTTACTTCCCCTTTTCCGCGATATAAGAGAAAATTCGCGGTTACCACGCTGCGTGCCGGTCGATTCATCCCGATGTTCTTTCAGACAGCTGTCCTTTTCTGAAAAACCCACCAACGATTTCACTGCGCTTTTATTGTTCAGCAGTCAAATCCACGCAAGCAAACGATTAACATAATGCTAACGTGCCAGAGCACGTCGGTACAGGAGTCATTCTTTTCATGGCAACGATAAAAGATGTCGCAAAGCGGGCTGGCGTTTCCACCACTACCGTGTCGCACGTCATCAATAAAACACGTTTCGTCGCCGAAGAAACTAAAGCCGCCGTGCAGACTGCCATTAAAGAGCTGCACTACTCGCCTAGCGCCGTGGCTCGCAGCCTCAAGGTTAATAACACCAAGTCTATCGGCTTGTTGGCAACCTCCAGCGAAGCGCCCTACTTCGCCGAAGTTATCGAAGCCGTTGAAAATAGCTGCTTCGCCAAAGGCTATACGCTGATTTTATGTAACTCGCACAATAACCTCGATAAGCAACAAGCCTATCTGGCGATGCTGGCGCAAAAGCGCGTCGACGGCTTATTGGTGATGTGCGCCGAATACCCGGACGCCCTGTTGGACATGCTCGAAGAGTATCGCTCAATCCCAATGGTGGTGATGGACTGGGGCGAAGCGCGCAAGAATTTCACCGACAGCATTATTGATAACGCCTTTGAAGGCGGCTACATGGCCGGGCGCTATCTGATTGAACGCGGTCATCGCGATATCGGCGTGATCCCCGGCCAGCTGGCGCGCAACACCGGCGGCGGTCGCTTCCAGGGCTTCGTCAAAGCCTTAACCGAAGCCAATATTCCGCTGCGCGAAGAGTGGGTAGTGCAAGGGGATTTCGAGCCGGAATCTGGCTATCAGGCGATGCACAAGATTTTGATGCAGAAGCAGCGCCCGACCGCCGTGTTCTGCGGCGGCGACGTGATGGCGATGGGGGCAATCTGCGCCGCTGACGAAATGGGCCTGCGCGTGCCGCAAGACATATCGGTGATCGGCTATGATAACGTGCGAAACGCGCGCTACTTCTCCCCAGCACTGACCACCATCCACCAGCCGAAAGAGCGTCTGGGCGAGATGGCCTTCACCATGCTGCTCGACCGTATTGTCAGCAAGCGCGAAGAGTCGCAAACCATCGAGGTTCACCCGAAACTGGTTGAGCGCCGCTCAGTGGCCGACGGCCCGTATCGCGACTATCGTCGTTAATAGCGCGCCGCGAATAAAATAGTGAACCGACCAACGCCTGCTCCCATGCAGGCGTTTTTAATTGCGCAACCACTCCTGATTCATGGTTTCACTGTCGCCGAGATAGTCCAGCAGCCACGCCAGCGCGGGCGATTGATTGCTTTGGTCCCACGTCAGGCAGCAGGCGCTTTCCGGGAAATCCGTAGCCAGTTGCAAAACGCGAAGCTTATCCTGCTCAAGCCATTTATCCACCATATGGACGGGCATCATGCCGACACACAGCCCCGCGCACAGGCACTCAATGGCGCAGGTCCAGTCCGGCACCACCAGCCGACGCTGATTATCCAAGGTCCAGGTATCGCGCTTGGGTAAGCTACGCGAGGTGTCTTCCAGACATAGCGCGGGGTACTCTCGCAGCTGGTCGTCAATCAGCGGCGCGGGCAACGCCGCCAGCGGATGGCTCGGGCTGACCACGCAGTGCCAATCCATAAAGCCCATGTCGCGAAAGCTAAAACGCCCGCCGGTGGGCACCGCGCGGGTGGCGCCGATGGCGACGTCAGCGCGGCCATCAACCAGCGCGTCCCACACGCCGTTGAACACTTCGGAATGAATAATCAGCTCGGTGTCCGGGAAGGTGCGATAGAAATCCGTCACCAGCCGCCGCGCCCTTTCTGGCTTAACGATACGGTCAATCGCCACGCTGAGCTGGCCGCGCCAGCCGTTTGCCACCTGCTGGCACTGACGGCGGGTCGCCATCATTTTTTTGATAAGCAACCGCGCATCCTCAACAAAAACCTGCCCGGCCGGGGTTAATTCCACATCGCGGTGGCGGCGTTCAAACAGCGGCACGGCCAGCCACTGCTCGAGTTGGCGGACGGTATAACTCACCGCCGAGGGCACGCGGTGCAGTTCTGCCGCCGCCGCGCTAAAACTGCCGGTGCGCGCCACGGCGTCCACCACTTCTAACGAGTATTCTGACCACATTTCATTCGCCCTCGGCTTGCTTTCAATTTTTTTGATACATCACTGCAAATATTAGCGTTTCACAAGGGCTTTACCAAACACTTAAACTTCTAGGCGTTTTCCTGCAATTTTTGCCACCGCGTAATGTCATTGATACATCGCATTTAAGAAGAGAAAAATGAAACCCTCCTTTGGATTTATGCTCTACCTCGCCGGGCTGAGTATGCTGGGCTTTTTAGCCACCGATATGTACCTGCCTGCATTCAGCGCAATGCAAACCTCTTTAGTCACCACGCCGGGCCTGATCAGCGCCAGCCTCAGTATCTTCTTAGGCGGCTTTGCCATTGGCCAACTGGTCTGGGGGCCGCTCTCCGATCGCATGGGTCGCCGCCCGGTTCTGATTGCCGGACTGACCCTGTTCGCGCTGGGCTGTCTGGGGATGCTGTGGGTTGAAAATATTTATCTGCTGCTCGGTCTGCGCTTCCTGCAAGCCATCGGCGTGTGTGCTGCGGCAGTGAGCTGGCAGGCGCTGGTGGTTGATCGCTACTCGTCTGAAGTGGCGAAACGCACCTTTGCGACTATCATGCCGCTGGTCGCGCTCTCTCCGGCGCTCGCCCCGCTGCTTGGTGCATGGGTGCTTAACCATTTTGACTGGCAGGCCATTTTTGCCCTGCTGTTGGCCGTCGGCGTGCTGCTACTGGCCTTCTCTTTCCGCATTAAAGAAGCCAAAAAAGCCAGTGGCGAGAAAAAGGCTGACAACATCAGCTTCTTCCGCCTGATGGCTTCGCCAGCGTTTAGCGGCAACGTGATGATTTACGCTGCGTGTTCGGCAGGTTTCTTTGCCTGGCTGACCGGCTCACCCTTTATTTTGAGTGATATGGGTTACACGCCGGGAGTGATTGGTCTGAGCTATGTTCCGCAGACAATTGCATTTTTAGTGGGGGGCTTCGGCTGCCGTTTGCTGATCGCCAAAATTGACGGCAACCGCATTCTGCCTTGGCTACTGGCGGGTTACACCCTGAGCGTCGTGGCGCTTTATCTGGTGGCAACCCTCACTCACGCCACGCTAATCACCCTGCTCATTCCCTTCTGTTTAATGGCATTGGTGAATGGTGCGTGCTATCCAATTGTTGTAGCAAATGCATTAATGTCATTTCCTGCTAATACAGGCAAGGCTGCTGCACTGCAAAATACACTACAATTAGGTTTGTGTTTTGTTGCCAGCCTGTTGGTTTCCACTTTTATTGCCCTGCCACTTCTGGCCACGGTGACGGTAATGCTTGGCACCGTTGTCTTGGTTGGACTGGGATTTTTTATGGCCAAAAAAGGTGAGAAACAGGCGACTGCGGTAGCGGTAACTGCCGGAGGAGAATTATCGCGAAACGATGCTTAACATGCTAACGGATCGTCATAATTACCCTCTGTAACAATCACTTAAAGTATATGCTCGCCCCGCACGATTTATTATTGAGAATGCGGAAAGGCGGGCATATACTCAATCGAACCTAAAAAAATAACATTTTACCAAAACTTTTATCACAACTTGTTGTCGATGCGGGGAGTGCATCACACTTTATAAAATGGATTTTTCACCCATACTCTTAGTGGCAGTGGGTGTTCTTCTAATTATTTCCTCTGTTCATAGTCGCATATCAGACAAGGCGGATTAACCGTCTGTTCTCATAATGACCTGCATAAATTGCCTAATATTTTCTTGGCAGGTTAATAAGTCAGAAGAGAAAGTGATGGAGAAGCTATGAGTTCATCGTGTGTAGAAGACCTGAGTATTCAAGATAATCAATGGTATCGCATCGCCAATGAAATGCTCGGGATGGCCGATATCCAGATTAATGGTACTCGACCTTTTGATATAAAAGTAAAAAATCCTGATTTCTTTAAGCGTGTTTTACAGGAAGGTTCTTTGGGTCTGGGCGAAAGCTATATGGACGGCTGGTGGGAATGCGAGCGTCTCGATATGTTCTTCCAGCGGGTCATTAACGCCGGTCTTGAGACTAAACTCCCGCGCCATTTTAAAGATATACTCCGCATTGCAGCCGCACGGCTAACCAATCTTCAATCCAGAAAACGCGCCTGGATTGTGGGCAAAGAGCATTACGACTTGGGCAACGACTTGTTCAGTCTGATGTTAGACCCCTATATGCAATATTCCTGCGGTTACTGGAAAGAGGCAACAACTCTCGAACAGGCCCAGGAAGCAAAATTAAAAATGATTTGCGATAAGCTGCAATTGAAGCCGGGCATGCGCTTGCTCGACATCGGATGTGGTTGGGGTGGGCTTTCGGAATTCGCAGCGAAAAATTACGGCGTTAGCGTTGTTGGAGTCACAATCTCTGCTGAGCAACAAAAAATGGCACAAGAGCGCTGCAAGGGCCTCGACGTCACTATTTTGCTGCAAGACTACCGCGACCTGAACGATCAGTTTGATCGTATTGTGTCGGTGGGCATGTTCGAACACGTGGGTCCGAAGAATTATCAGACTTACTTCAACGTGGCGAAACGCAATATTAAGCCGGACGGTTTATTCCTTCTGCATACGATTGGTTCGAATAAAACCGACCTGAACGTTGACCCGTGGATCGATAAGTATATTTTCCCTAATGGCTGCTTGCCTTCCGTTCAGCAAATCGCGCAAACCAGCGAATCACTGTTTGTGATGGAAGATTGGCACAACATCGGGGCGGATTACGACAGGACGCTGATGGCGTGGTATGAACGTTTCCAGCAGGCATGGCCTTCTCTGGCAGAACGTTACGGCGATCGCTTCTACAGAATGTTTACTTATTATCTTAACGCCTGTGCCGGCGCCTTCCGCGCCCGTGACATTCAATTGTGGCAGGTGGTATTCAGCGCGCAAGGCGTCGAAGGCGGTATTCGTGTTCCACGCTAAGTGACAGACGAAAAAAAGCCGGACAGTGATGAGCTGCCCGGCTTTTTTATTGCGCTGTTTTTATTTTATAAATTAGTGCTCTTGCTGTTCGGCCAGCGCCTGAGCCGTGGCCATCGCGGCTTCGCGGCTTGCCAACACGCGCTCGACGGTGTCAACGATCGCCTGGGTCTGCGGGTCGATTTCAATATTGATTTTATCCCCCAGACGTTTCGCGCCTAAGGTGGTTCTTTGCAGCGTTTCAGGAATTAAATGCACGCAGAAACGGGTTTTGGTCACTTCACCGACGGTCAGGCTAATGCCGTCAATACCAATGAAACCTTTATGCAGCACATATTTCATTAAATCTTCGTGAGGCATGCGGAACCAGATTTGACGGTTATTTTCTGAGGTCAGGATTTTCGCCACTTCTGCCGTACAAATAATATGCCCAGACATTAAGTGGCCGCCGATTTCATCATCAAATCGCGCTGCGCGCTCGAGATTTACCTCCGCACCGGGCTGCAAATCACCCAGGTTGGTCAGGCGAAGCGTCTCTTTAACCAAGTCGAAGCTCACCAGATCACCCTTAACTTCCGTGACGGTAAGGCAACAACCATTGTGAGCAACCGACGCGCCAAGCTCGAGGTTGTCCAGCATATGGGCTGGCATTTTGACAACGTGGGTACGGAAGTTAGGTTTTTCATCGATGGACACTAGCGTTCCTGTGCCCTGAACAATACCGGTAAACATAGGTCATGCCTCATTAAATGCTTGTCTCTTATCCGTCAGTTTGCCGCAGAATTGAGGGAAAGCCAAATCAATGAATCTAAAATATCAACCCGATGTAAAAGCGCATTATTTAACTCGACATTAACAGCTTTATTGCTTAAAAAATCTTAAGATGTACAATCTTCGGGCTATTTCCCGCTATTTTAGCGTCATGTTTTCCATGACGTTTTCTTAATTTAATCACTGTCCAACGTGGTTGGAGTTTCGGCAATACAGCACGTGAAGCGCCCTTGGGAATGTTTACAGGAAATATTCCCCTCTCCGGCGTACGGCTCTCGACGCGATAACTTCAGGAACGAAGGATTAACCATATAAAGGTGTATACGTGCAGAAGTACCTTACAGAAGCGCGTGTCTTATTAGCGCTCGCTGTTCCCGTCATCTTTGCTCAAATTGCTCAAACCGCAATGGGCGTGGTGGACACCATCATGGCTGGCTCGGTCAGCGCAACGGACATGGCCGCAGTGGCCGTCGGTACCTCGATTTGGCTGCCGGCAATTCTTTTGGGTCATGGCTTGGTGCTGGCACTTAGCCCGACCGTGGCCCATCTCAACGGTGCCGGTCGACGCGATAAAATCGCCCATCAGGTGCAGCAAGGTTTCTGGCTGGCGGCAGGCGTGTCGGTGCTGATCATGGCCGTCATCTATAATTGCGAGCACATCATCGGCCTGATGCATAACGTGGATGAAGAGCTGAAAGAGAAAGCCATTGGTTACCTGCACGCCATTATGTGGGGCGCGCCGGGCTACCTGTTCTTCCAAGTGCTGCGCGTCCAGTGCGAAGGGTTGTCGAAAACCAAGCCGGGGATGATTTTTGGTTTTGTTGGGCTGATGGTTAACATTCCGCTCAACTATATCTTCATCTATGGTCACTTTGGCGCACCGGCGCTGGGCGGCGTAGGCTGCGGCGTGGCGACAGGCACCGTTTACTGGGTGATGTTCCTGATGATGCGTTACTACGTGAAGCATGCTTACTTCATGAAGGACATTGTTGCGCAGAGCCGTTTCGCCAAGCCGGATTGGGCCACCCTTAAACGCTTAACCTCGCTGGGCCTGCCAATTGGTTTAGCGCTGTTTTTCGAAGTGACGCTGTTCGCCATCGTCGCACTGCTGGTTTCTCCACTGGGCATTGTCGCCGTGGCAAGTCACCAGATAGCCCTGAGCCTCGGCTCGCTGATGTTCGTCATTCCGCTCTCTTTGGGCATGGCGACCACCATCCGCGTGGGTTCGCGCTTGGGTGAGTCCTCGGTGGAAGGGGCGCGCGTGTCGGCCCGTACCAGTATTTTCACCGGGGTGGTGATTGCCTGCTTCACGGCGTCTCTCTCGGTGATTTTCCGCGAACAGATCGCCGCGCTGTATAACGACAGCCCGGAGGTGGTGGCGCTGGCCTCCAGCCTGATGCTGCTGGCGGCAGTTTATCAGATCTCAGATGCCATTCAGGTGATCGGCACTGGCGTACTGCGCGGCTATAAAGACACGCGTTCTATCTTCTACATTACTTTTGTTGCCTACTGGGTGCTGGGGCTGCCGATTGGCTACACGCTGGGTCTGACCGACTGGGTAGTGCCGCGAATGGGGCCAAGTGGTTTCTGGTGGGGCTTTATTATCGGGCTGACCTTCGCGGCGGTGATGGTGTCGCTGCGGATTCGCTGGATCCAGAACCAATCTTCATTCGTCATTTTGGATAAAGCGCGCCGATAATCTGCTTTGCAGCACAACCTAGCCGCCGGACAACCGTTTCCGGCGGCTAAGCTGCCAGCATTAATGTTTAAAAAATCAACGCAATGAACATTAGCGCACCACTCAGTCACAATATCGTCGTAAAATGTTTTTTTTCCCTTGCCAGTCATCGGGTAGGTCGCTAATATTCGTCCCCGCTGCCGCACTGGCAGACAGAAAACGATGCGTCCGTAGCTCAGTTGGTTAGAGCACCACCTTGACATGGTGGGGGTCGGTGGTTCGAGTCCACTCGGACGCACCAAATTCTGCGCAGTACCTGTTTCATCAGATGTGCGTCCGTAGCTCAGTTGGTTAGAGCACCACCTTGACATGGTGGGGGTCGGTGGTTCGAGTCCACTCGGACGCACCAGATGAACACTCCTTCTCTTCCTAATCTTGCAGTGACTTCTTCGTATTCAAATCCCAACATTGTTCAATTTCAGTATTAGATCCTAGAACCCAAGCCACTCGTTAGCCTTTATCCTGCTCAAAATAGTACCTATAGTGATTTCTCCCCTGCCCGTTTCGGCGATTTGCGCAACGAACGCCTCTCAGATGCCAGAAGCTTGCGCAGCGTCATGTTTTTTATTTTGTTTCCCGCCGCTTACCCCCTATAATACGCACCGTCTCTTCGATTGAATGGTTTCAGCCCCTTGATCTGTCGATATCGTACGTATAAAAGCAGCACCTTACCCAAGACGATGATTAATCGTACAGAAAGCCATGCCTTGGCTGAACTTTACACACCATTTCTTCTCCAGTCGCCTACGCTTAGTATTGTTTTGAATCAACCAGGCACCACCCAAATTTCTCGTGGGCAGCAGCGCTGCCGGGCGAACATATTCCCAATCCATCACAACTTGTAGATAAAATCGTCATGAAAAAGACCAAAATTGTTTGTACCATCGGCCCAAAAACCGAATCTGAAGAAATGCTGACCAAACTGCTTGATGCAGGCATGAACGTTATGCGTTTGAACTTCTCTCACGGTGATTACGAAGAACACGGTCAGCGCATCAAGAACATCCGCAACGTTATGGCTAAAACTGGTCATAAAGCGGGCATCCTGCTGGACACCAAAGGTCCAGAAATCCGCACCATGAAACTGGAAGGCGGCAAAGACGCTGCGCTGGTTGCTGGTCAGACTTACACCTTTACTACTGACCAATCCGTGATCGGTAACAGCGAGCGCGTAGCGGTAACTTACGCTGGTTTCGCAGCAGACCTGAAAATCGGTAACACCATTCTGGTTGATGACGGCCTGATCGGTATGGAAGTGACCAACGTCACTGAAACCGAAGTAACCTGTAAAGTGCTGAACAACGGCGACCTTGGCGAAAACAAAGGCGTTAACCTGCCGGGCGTTTCTATTGCTCTGCCAGCTCTGGCTGAAAAAGACAAACGTGACTTGATCTTCGGTTGCGAGCAAAACGTTGATTTCGTTGCAGCTTCTTTCATTCGTAAACGTTCTGACGTGCTGGAAATTCGCGAACACCTGAAAGCACACGGTGGCGAACACATCCAGATCATCTCTAAAATCGAAAACCAAGAAGGCCTGAACAACTTCGACGAAATCCTCGAAGCTTCTGACGGCATCATGGTTGCTCGTGGCGACCTGGGCGTTGAGATCCCAGTAGAAGAAGTTATCTTCGCGCAGAAGATGATGATTGAGAAATGTAACCGCGCGCGTAAAGTCGTTATCACTGCGACCCAAATGCTCGATTCCATGATCAAAAACCCACGCCCTACTCGCGCAGAAGCGGGCGACGTGGCTAACGCCATCATCGACGGTACTGACGCAGTCATGCTGTCTGGCGAAAGTGCGAAAGGGAAATATCCGCTGGAAGCCGTGACTATCATGGCAACCATCTGTGACCGTACCGACCGCGTGATGCAAAGCCGTATCGACGGTCAGAATGAAAACCGCAAACTGCGCATCACCGAAGCCGTTTGCCGTGGTGCCGTTGAAACCGCTGAGAAGCTGGACGCGCCTCTTATTGTTGTCGCAACTAGCGGCGGTAAATCAGCCAAAGCCGTGCGTAAATACTTCCCACACGCCACTATTCTGGCTCTGACCACTAACGAAGTGACCGCACGTCAACTGATCCTGACTAAAGGCGTGATCACTCAGCTGGTCAAAGAAATCGCCTCTACTGACGACTTCTACCGTATCGGTAAAGAAGCTGCGCTGGAAAGCGGTCTGGCTCAGAAAGGTGATGTTGTGGTGATGGTTTCTGGCGCGCTGGTTCAGAGCGGCACAACCAATACTGCATCGGTACACGTTGTCTAATTAGAAAAGTGACATCGCTTTCTGCCAAAACGCCGCGTAATGCGGCGTTTTTTATTGGCTGCAATGTAAATAATTAGACAAGACAGTAAAAACAGCTAACAAATAAATGGGACAAGTCTCATGGAATCCGGCTGTTTTCGCTGCATTTTTTAACTTTTTCGCAAAAAAAGATGCTTCTTTGAGCGAACGATCAAAATAAAGCGATTGCGAGCAAAAATTTATTCTCATTAGAAAAAGGTTTGTGTAATACTTGTAACGCTACATGGAGATTAACTTAATCTAGAGGGTTTTATAATGAATCGCACTAAACTGGTACTGGGCGCTGTAATCCTGGCTTCTACTATGCTGGCTGGTTGTTCAAGCAATGCTAAAATCGACCAACTGTCTTCAGACGTTTCTACTCTGAACTCTAAAGTTGACCAACTGAGCAACGACGTGAACGCAATCCGTTCTGACGTTCAAGCAGCTAAAGACGATGCAGCTCGCGCTAACCAACGTCTGGACAACCAAGCTCACGCTTACAAGAAGTAATATTACTTCAATAGTTAAATGGCGCACTCAGTGCGCCATTTTTTTTGCCTGTCGTTCAGCATCTCTCCGCTCCCCTCTTCCACACCTGACATTCCCCGTCTAAATACCCTTAAAACTCGCCACAGCGCCTTCTACCAGACGAACATAAAAAAAGGAGCTGGTATCAGCTCCTTAATATGCAATGCCTCTATGGGCCGTACAGCGCGATTATTGGTTATCGGCGGTCTGGTAAGACTGAACCTGAGTAATAGAAGCACTTTGCGGCTGGGGGACTTGTGATGACGGCGCTTCTTGCGCTGAGTCAGCATCAGTGCCGTGACTCACAATCACCGGCATACCCGAGCGGCGCTCGATGGCCTGCTTCACCACATCTTCATTAGTCTCTTTGTTCTTGATGAACTTCTTCTCTGCGGCGGTCAGCGCAATCGGCTTGGTCTGCGGATCGTCCTTGTCGGTGTGCGACAGCGGCTGGTGCACCTCGATATAACGCTTACCGTCCGGCTCAACCGCCACTTTGATTGGCTGATTGATTATCTGCACGCGCGTGCCTTTCGGCACCATGTTGAACAGCGCTTCGATATCGTCCGGACGCAGGCGGATACAGCCCGAGCTGACGCGCATACCGATACCAAAGTTGGCATTGGTACCGTGGATCAGATATTGCCCGGTGCCCGCGGACAGGCGCATGGCGAACAGCCCCATCGGGTTATCCGGCCCGGCTGGCACCATGCCCGGCAGCTTAATGCCGTCTTTCAAGTAAGCTTTACGGATGTTGGCGGTCGGTGTCCAGGTTGGATTGGGGATCTTCTGGCTGACCGAAGTCACCATTTCCGGCGTATTACGCCCTAATTGGCCAATACCTATTGGCAGCACGATCACCTTATCCTCCCCTTTCGGGTAGTAATAAAGGCGCAGCTCGGCAAGGTTTACCACAATGCCTTCGCGCTTGGTGTCGGGAAGCAGCATCTGCGATGGAATGGTCAGCACCGTGCCCGGCTTCGGCAAATAAGGGTCGGTGCCCGGGTTGGCTTCCAGCATTCCAATCAAACCAATCTGATATTTGGCGGCTGCCGCTTCGAGAGGTTTGCCATCGTTTGGCACAACGTAGGTGGTGTTCTCACCGATAAGGCGGCTGTTATCCGGCGGCAGCGGATATTCTGCGGCGTTGGCCGCGCCGGTTCCGGCTGTTAGATAGCCAGCGAATAACATCCCCATCAGGGGTAATACACGTTTCATACTCATTCCTACTGATGATTATCGTAAGGGTTGAAACCCGATGCCAAGGCAGGTGCGCAGGCATCAACTTCCTGTTGAGTTTTAATAGTAGCAATGCCTGAAGTAAAGGCAATTAAAACGCTTAAAATCAAAGCGTTACAAAAGCTCGACGGAATGAAAATTAAGGCAAGAGAAGCGTTTTAAGCAGCTGAATTATCAGAATTAAATGGCAAGAGAGGATGGGAGAGGAAGAGAAATAACGTTGCTCATTAGCAGAACATTCCTAACGAGCAACGTGTCGTGATTAGCTCAATTGCTGGGCATTAGCACGAATAGCGCGGATCATCGCTTCAAGCCCTTGCGAGCGTGAAGGCGTAAGATGCTGGCTCAACTCAAGGGCGGTGAAGAAAGGACGCACGTCCAGTTCCACCACTTCCTGCGCTGTCAGACCTTGGTACAGGCTGAAGACAATCGCCAACAGCCCTTTAACGATGGCCGCATCGCTATCACCCGCGAAGCTCAGCTCACCCGCCTCGTTAATCTGCATTACAATCCAGACTTGGCTTTGGCAACCGGAGATCAGGTTTTTATCTTGGCGATGTTCATCGGCCAGCGCGGGTAATTGTCCACCCAGTTCAATCACGTACAGGTATTTCTCTTCCCAGTTCGGGCACCGGGAAAAGTTTTTCACTAATTTGTCTTTATCTGGCAAAGCCATAAAAATAGATCCTGATAATAGACTGCGGGTTAACCCAGCAGACGATGAATGCGTTGCAGCCCGGCGACTAAGCGATCGACTTCTTCGCGAGTATTGTACATGGCGAGCGACGCCCGGCACATGGCCGGCACACCGTAAAATGACATCAATGGCATGGCGCAGTGGTGGCCGGTACGGATAGCAATACCGTATTGGTCAAGGAAGCTGCCGACATCGTAGGCATGGTGCTTGCCCAAGTTGAAAGCGATTACGCCGGAGCGAATTGCCGGGCCATAGATGACAATATCAGGGATCTGAGCCATAGCTTCGAGTGCATAACTCATCAGCGACTGCTCGTAATCATGGATCTCAGCAATGCCCAGGTCAGTGACGTAGCTCATTGCCGCGCCCAGCCCCATGATGCCAGCCGTGTTTGGCGTACCCGCCTCAAAGCGCCAAGGCGCTGCGGCAAAGGTGGTGCCTTCGGTTAGGCTGACGTGTTTGATCATCGAACCGCCGCCTTCCCACGGTGGCATTTGATCAAGCAAGGCTTTCTTGCCATACAAAATACCAATGCCGGACGGCCCGTAGAGCTTGTGACCAGACCAGACATAGAAGTCGCAATCCAGCGCCTTCACGTCCACGGTGTGGTGCATCACGGCCTGCGCGCCATCAACCAATACCGTCAACCCGGCCGCTTTCGCCTGAGGAATGATGGTTTCGATTGGGTTCACCGTGCCCAGCACGTTAGAGACGTGGGCCAGCGCCAGCAGCTTAGTGCGCGGCGTGATCAGGGTTTCCAGCTCAGACAGGTCCAGCTCGCCGTTTGGCGTTAAGTGCCAGACGTCGATATGCAGATCGCGCTCTTTCGTCAGCATCTGCCATGGAACGATGTTCGCATGGTGCTCCATCTCAGTGATGATGATGCGATCACCGGCGTGCAGCAACGCGCGGCCAAAGGTGTTGGCGACCAGATTAATGGCTTCGGTCGAACCTTTGACGAACACGATCTCTTCGGCAGAAGCCGCATTGATGAACTCTGCCGCTTGCTGGCGGACATTTTCCATCTGCTCGGTGGCTTCAGCACTTAAGGTATGAATGCCGCGGTGAACCGCGGCATAGCCATGCTGGTAGAATTCAAGCTCGCGCTCGATAACCTGATGGGGTTTCTGCGCGCTGGCCGCGCTATCAAGGTAGGCCAGCGGCTGGCCGTTAACTTCGCGGCTCAGCAGAGGGAAATCGTTACGAACTCTTTCCAGAGGAAAACTCATTACTCACCTCGATTTAGTCGGCCAGCAATACGGGCAATGACTACATCGCGCAGGGTTTCGTTTTTGATGGCTTCGGTCAATTCCGCCGCGAAAGCAAAGATAATCATATGCTGTGCGTCCTGGCCGCTGATACCACGCGCGCGCAGGTAGAAAAGCTGTTCGTCATCGATACGGCCCACTGTCGCACCGTGGCTACATTTCACATCATCGGCATAAATTTCCAACTGAGGTTTGGTGTCCACTTCAGCCTGTTTGCTCAGCAGCAGGTTGTTGTTGGTCATTTTGCCGTCAGTTTTCAGCGCGTGTTTTGCCACTTTAATCATGCCGTTAAACACGGCCTTGGCGCGGTCACGCACGATCACTTTATGCAGCTGATTGCTGTTGCAATAGCCTTTGTTGTGTTCGAGATAAGTACGGGTATCGGCAATTTCTGCGTCAACTGGCAATACCAGACTGTTGATGTCCAGATTGCTGTTTTCACCGTTAAGCTGCGCGCTGGTGTTGTTACGGGTCAGACCCGCACCCAGCAAGAAGCTGTGGCTGGCAACGCGTGCGTCACGGCCAATCACTAAATCATTGTGCGAGAAGTGGAAGCTCGCCTGGCTTTCAAAAGCAAGTTTGTAGTGAGTGAAATCCGCGTTGTCGCCAACGTTAACCGTCATACGTGAGCCGGTGAAATGACCTTTGTCACTCAGGCTGACGTAGTGCTCGATCACTTCAGCATTGGCGCCGCTTTCAATCGCCAAGTGGTAGCGATGGTGAACGGTATTAATCTCACGAGCCTGCTCGCGACCGCTGCTGACGTGCAGCAAATAGAGCGGTTTATCTGCTTGCTTACCAGCAGGTAAACGCACAGACAGGCCGTCTTGCGCCAGACTTTCGGTCAGGTGCAGGAAGACTTCTGACTCAATCGGCTCAGGCAAAGTCTGCTGAACGGACGGGCTCAGTTTTTCAATTTCAAACGCGCCAGTTTGCACATCGCTAAGGTCAGCATCAAAGCGACCATCGACGAACACCAGGCGGTAAGCATCCAGCGGCAAAGCCAGCGCCTTTAACTCTTCAGCGCTCAACGCCTGTGGCTGCGGAGCAAAGAATTGATTACCGAGCAAAGAGGAAACCGGAGTGTACTTCCAGTTTTCAAGCTTGGCGTGTGGAAAACCGATACGCAGAACTTGCTGCCAGTGCGCATGCGCGTGGGCAGAGTTCTCGCCGCCTGCGCTTTCGAACAGGCGATACAACTGTTGCATGGCGTGCGAACTGCCCGCCGCAGGTACGTTACTCTTGGTCTGTAAGCCAGCCATAACCCTGCTCCTCTAACTGTTTAACCAAGGTAAAATCGCCGGATTTAACAATGCGGCCCTGCCACAAAACGTGCACGTAGTCAGGCTTGATGTAGTCGAGGATACGCTGGTAGTGGGTCACGATAACGAATGAACGTTTGCCGTCACGGAGGCTGTTAACGCCGTCAGAAACAATTTTCAGCGCATCGATATCCAGACCTGAGTCGGTTTCATCAAGGATACACAGATTTGGCTCAAGAGCCGCCATCTGCAGGATATCGTTACGTTTTTTCTCACCGCCGGAGAAGCCGACGTTGACAGAACGGGTCAGCAAATCTTCTGGCATTTTCAGCATGGCAATTTTTTCTTCGATGAAATCAGCGAAGTCAAAACGGTCCATGGGTGCCTGACCGCGGTACTTGCGTACGGCGTTAACGGCGGTTTGCAGGAAGAAGTGGTTGGTGACGCCAGGGATCTCAACCGGGTACTGGAAGGCCATGAATACGCCTTCGCCTGCCCGCTCTTCTGGGTCCAGGTCCAGCAGGTCTTTACCGTTGAATTCAACAGTACCGTCGGTGACTTCGTAGTCCTCGCGTCCGGCCAGCGTCGCGGAAAGCGTACTTTTACCGGAGCCGTTCGGGCCCATAATAGCGTGCACTTCCCCTGGTTTGATCTCGAGATCAAGCCCTTTAAGAATTTCCTTTTCTTCGACACGGACTTTTAAATTCTTGATGCTTAACATACGTATCCTTGAGTTTGCGCCTGCGCGCTCATAATTCTGTGGTTCTTTCACTGGTTCAGTCGTTCAATTTCCAGCGCTCGTCTAAATCGTCTTCTCACGGGAAAGAAGTGGGTGGACGAGCGGGAAAAGCGTCAGTTCTCTTTATATAGCGTTGTTATATAAGAGAAAGAGAATCACCCGACGCTGTGCTCAAGGCTGATAGCCAGAAGCTTCTGGGCCTCAACGGCAAACTCCAGCGGCAGCTCAGAGAAGACATCCTTACAGAAGCCATTAACAATCATCGAAATCGCATCGTCTTCGCTGATACCGCGTTGTAAGCAGTAGAACAGCTGGTCGTCGCCGATTTTCGAGGTGGTTGCTTCGTGCTCAAGCTGGGCAGTGTTGTTGCGCACTTCCACATAAGGGAAAGTATGCGCGGCACTGTCTGGGCCGATAAGCATGGAGTCACACTGAGTAAAGTTACGGGCATTCTCAGCCGTTGGCAGAATCTTGACCAGACCACGATAGCTGTTCTGGCTGTGACCGGCAGAGATACCTTTAGAGATAATGGTCGACTTGGTGTTTTTACCAATGTGGATCATTTTGGTACCGGTGTCGGCCTGCTGCTTACCGCTGGTCAGCGCGACAGAGAAGAATTCACCGATTGAGTTATCCCCTTTTAGGATAACGCTCGGGTATTTCCACGTGATCGCGGAGCCAGTTTCAGACTGAGTCCAAGACATTTTTGAACCTGAACCTTCACACAGTGCGCGTTTGGTCACGAAGTTCAGTATCCCGCCGCTGCTGTCTTTACTGCCGGAGAACCAGTTCTGCACGGTGGAATATTTCACTTCGGCATCTTTGTGCAGAATGACTTCAACCACCGCCGCGTGCAGCTGATAGGTGTCGCGCACCGGGGCAGAACAGCCCTCGATGTAGCTCACGTAGCTGCCTTCGTCGGCAATCAGAATAGTACGTTCGAACTGACCGGTTTTCGCCGCGTTAATACGGAAATAAGTGGACAGTTCCATCGGGCAGCGCACGCCTTTTGGTACATAAACGAAAGTACCGTCAGAGGCCACGGCAGCATTCAGTGCAGCAAAGAAGTTATCTTGCGCAGGCACCACGGTACCGAGGTACTTGCGCACCAAGTCCGGGTATTCATGAATGGCTTCGCCGAAGGAGCAGAAAATCACGCCGGATTCAGACAGTTTTTCACGGTAAGTGGTGGAGACGGAAACGGAGTCGAAGATTGCATCGACCGCCACTTCTTTGCCTTCACGAACCGGAACACCGAGCTGTTCGAACGCTTTTTCTACTTCGCTGGTCAGGTAATTTTTGCCGTCAACTGCAGGCACGCCCAGCGAATCTGCTGGAGGCTGCTGCGTGGCACCCGGCTGAGAACCACAGGTATCATCACAGCTGCCGCAGGAAGGTGCGGAGTAGTAGCTGTAATCCTGATAGTCGAGCGGCGTGTAATACGCTTTCAACCAGTGTGGCTCTTCCATTTTCAGCCAAGCATGATAAGCCTGCAGACGGAACTCCAGCATCCACTCAGGCTCATTGCGCTTCGCGGAAATGGCACGCACCACATCTTCGTTGATGCCAGATGCTAATTCATCGGTTGCCAGCTGAGTGAAGAACCCTTCCTTGTATTTCGTCTCCTCGCCGACCCAAGACTGCACATTGTCTGGAATTTCTACGTTGCTTCGTGACATGTTGGTTACATCGCTTCGTTTACAATAATGTTAGACACCAAAGCTCTCGCCACACCCGCAGGCATGTTGAGCTTTAGGATTATTGAATTTAAATATCTGATTCAGTCCTTCGCGGACGAAATCCACCTCGGTGCCATCAATGAAAGGCATTGCCTTCAACGGGATGAACAACTTGGCACCATCGTGTTCAAACACCAGATCATCGCCGGCTGGCTGCTTAGTCAGATCGAGGACATACGCGAATCCCGCGCAGCCTGACTGCTTCACAGAGAGCTGTAGCCCTTTAACTTCTGGATCTTGGTTGATGAGCGTTTTGACCTGCTTAGCCGCAGAGTCAGTCAACGTCACACCTTTCCAAATGTTCTCATCTAAAGAGAACGTGCCGACTGTTTCAGTTTGCATCTGTCCTACCTCATCGTTTCAGGGTCATAGACAAGACCTATTGTGCCTATTCTAGTGATAACAGGTATCACTTCAACCTCTTGTTTTAAGAGGGTATAGCGATTTAGCGTGAGGAACTTCACTCTACGCTTACGCTTTCCAAGGCTGGCCGCTGGCGGGTCTTCAACACCGCGACCATCAACTAATTGAATAAGTTGTCAATTTTTTGTTAAAAAAAATCTAATTGCCGATTTTCAATCGAAAAAAATAATGTTCCTGATCACTATTATAAAACATTCATCGGAAATACCTATTTATGAATTCGTTCTTTTATAGTCAGGAAATGCCTTTTTTCGCCCCCATTTCCGCACTTTTAACAGGGATATTCCGCTTATTTATAGGTCTACAAATCGACAAATAAAAATCCACTGGCTGATTGATCACCCGCCGCTTTGCAAATATGATAAGTTCCACTTTGATAATGGTTATCATTCACAAAATTGGACTGCTGCTAATGACTCAATCGGTTAATGCATGGCTGCAAACTAAAATCGACGAATACAAATTCAGCGTGCGTGATGCCACGGTAGATTTTTATATGGCGGAAGCCGCGCTGCAAAGAGTTGATGCCGAAATCAGCCAGCTCAAGCGCTTCAACAGTATCTGTCTGGACATGGCGAACATGTGCCTGCAAAACGGTGATGACCACAGCTACCTTCACGCGCTGTGTAAATTACATAACCGGCTTATTTTAGAAATAAATACCGCTCACCGTAATGAGCTATTCCGCGTGCAGAGTTATCACTTTGCCCGCCATACGTTAAAACTGATTTGTCACTATTATGCCATGATGGGCATCTGGGACAAAGCGACAGCCTTTCAAACTGACTTTGTAAAACGCGTCCCCTTTCAGCTTTAGCGTCAATTCAATCAATTAGCCCCATGGCTTGCCGCCAATAAAAAAGGCAGACATAGCGAAATATGTCTGCCTGATGCACATCTATTAACATTTCAGTCGATCAATCGATGATCATCGTGGTTAGCCGCGAAATGCAGCACAGCCTCTCCTGCTCGTCGAAAATCTCAATCTGCCACACCTGGTTACGCCTGCCGGTGTGCAGTGCGCGGCACACGCCCTTCACCCTGCCCTTGGTTGCCGAGCGCAGGTGGTTGGCGTTGATCTCGACGCCCACCACTTTCTGCTCGCCCTCGCTGCACAGGTAGCCCGCCATCGAACCCATCGACTCCGCCAGCACCACGGAAGCGCCGCCGTGCAACAGGCCGAACGGCTGGGTGGTCCTTTGGTCGACAGGCATGGTGGCCTCAAGGTGGTCGTCAGCCAGCAGCGTGAACTCAATGCCCACGTGCCCGACCATGCAGCCCTGCCCGCTGGCGTTTAGCGCCTCAAGGGTGGTTTGCCGTTTCCACAATGTCATAGGGTTTCCTTTCCGTTAAGGGATCATTTCCAGCAAGGCTTGCAACGGATGGCGCAGCCCATTGCCTTCAATACGTTTTACCTGACTGCGGCACGAATAGCCGGTCGCCAGACAGCGCTGGCGCGGCAGACGCTGTAAGGATTGGTGCCATGACAGCTCGTAAATACCTAGCGAGTTTTGGATATTCTTGCTCTCGTGGCCGTAAGTCCCCGCCATGCCGCAGCAGCCGACGCTGACGTTTTCCAGCTTGGCGCCGTAGCGGGCGAAAATATCCCCCCACTGCTTGCCGCTGGTTGGCAGCGCCGTGCTTTCCGTACAGTGGCCGAACAGATACCAAGACTCGCCGCTTTGCTGCTGCTCCGGGCGGTCCGCCAGCAAGGTGCTCAGCCACTCGTGGACCAATTGCACCTCAAACGAGCCGCGCGCTTCGCCCAGGATCTCTTTGTATTCATCGCGATAGCAAAGCACCAAGGCAGGATCGACGCCCACCAGCGGCATGCCCAACTGCGCCACGCGGTTGAGGAAGATGGAAGTTTTCTTGGCGGTTTTGGCGAAACGCTGCAAGAAGCCTTTGATGTGCTGCGCCTTGCCGTTCGGTGAAAACGGCAGCAAGACGGGCTTCAAGCCCAGCTTCTCTACTAGCCGCACGAAATCGGCCACCACCTGTGCATCGTAATAGCTGGTGAAGGGGTCCTGCACAATCAGTACATACTGGTTGCGCTGGGCAGGACTAATTTTCTCCAACTGCTCCAGCGTCATGGTGGTCGCGTTATGCCCCAGCAGCTGTTGGCGCAGGGTTGGCGTAGATAGCAGCGGCAGATCGACCATGCCGATGCTTTTGCGACTCATCTCTCGCACCCAAGGCTGGCTAAAGAAGAAGTTGAACACCTTCGGCGCCTTCGCCATCAGCGGCGTATAGCTTTCCACTCCGGCGACCAAATGGTCACGCATCGGGCGCAGATAGCGCGTGTGGTAGAGCTGCAAGAAGCGCGAGCGGAAGCCCGGCACGTCGATTTTTATCGGGCACTGGGTCGAGCAAGCCTTACAGGCCAGACAGCCGGACATCGCCTCTTTCACTTCATGAGAGAAATCGTACTCGCCCTTATTGGCATGCCAGGTATTGCGCGTCCGATCGATAAGCCCGCGGAAGCTCATTCCTTGCTGCGGCAAGGCATTTTCCAGCGCCAGCGGATCTACGCCCTGCTCTGCCAGCAGACGCAGCCATTCGCGCACCAGGCCGGCACGGCCTTTCGGCGAGTGAATGCGGCTGCCGGTAATTTTCATTGACGGGCACATCGGGCTTTTCACATCAAAGTTAAAGCACAGGCCGTTGCCGTTACACTCCATCGCGCCACGGAAGGACTGGCGAACCTCGAGAGGAATGCGTCGATCAAAGGTGCCGCGCTTGACCGCGTCCACTTTCATCATCGGCTCGTCGTTGTCTAAAGGCGCACAAATCTTGCCGGGGTTGAGCCGATTGTCCGGGTCGAAGACCGATTTAATGCGGCGCAGCTCGTGGAACAGCTCTTCGCCGAAGAAGGCCGGGCTGTATTCGGCGCGGAAGCCTTTACCATGCTCGCCCCACAACAGGCCGCCGTATTTGGCAGTTAACGCCACTACTTGGTCGGAAATCTGCTTCAGCAGGACTTCTTGTTGCGGGTCACACATATCCAGAGCCGGGCGGACGTGAAGCACCCCGGCGTCGACGTGGCCGAACATACCGTAACTCAGGTTATGACTGTCGAGCAGCGCGCGGAATTCAACAATATAGTCAGCCAGATGCTGCGGCGGCACGCAGGTGTCTTCGGCAAACGGCAGCGGCTTGGCCTGCCCTTTGGCATTCCCTAGCAGGCCGACGGCCTTTTTGCGCATATTGTAAATACGCTCAATGCCTGGCAGGTCGGCGCAAATCTGATAGCCAATCACCCCGGCTTCGCCGTCGCTGATTAAACTGTCGAGGCGTTCACAAAGCGATTCAACCTGACGCTCGATCAACACGCCGTCATCACCTGCGAACTCGACAATATTCAGCCCCTGCATGTCTTTGCCGGGGACGTCGGTAATGTAGTCACGCACGGTGTGCCAGACGATATCTTCCCGCGCCAGATTCAGCACTTTGGAGTCGACCGTTTCCACCGACAGGGCATTGGCCTCAACCATCAGCGGCGCATTGCGCAGCGCGGAGTTGAAAGAGTCATATTTAATATTGACCAGACGGCGCACTTTCGGGATTGGCGTGATGTTCAGCCGCGCTTCGGTGATAAAGGCCAGCGATCCTTCTGAACCCGTGAGGATGCGAGTCAGGTTGAAGTTTTGCAGGTCGTCGCTTAATACGTGGCGCAAGTCATAACCGGTGAGGAAGCGGTTAAGTTTGGGGAATTTTTCGATAACCAGCGCGCGGTTGTCGCGGCAGCTATCTAACACGGTGCGATAAATCCGACCAATCACCGAATTCTCTTCACCCAGCTTGTCAGCCAGCGCCGTCGGCATGGAGGTGGTGTCGAGCATCTCGCCGCCAATCACAATCGCCCGCAGCCCGAGAACGTGGTCTGAGGTTTTGCCATACACCAGTGAACCCTGACCCGAAGCGTCGGTGTTGATCATGCCACCCAGCGTCGCGCGGTTACTGGTCGACAGCTCAGGGGAGAAGAAATAGCCGAGTGGGCGCAAATAGTCATTCAGCTGGTCTTTAATCACCCCCGCTTCAACCTTCACCCAGCCCTGCTCGACGTTAACATCTAGGATGCGATTCATATGACGGGACATATCAACCACAATTCCCCGGTTTAACGACTGGCCGTTGGTGCCAGTACCACCGCCGCGCGGGGTGAATACCAGAGATTTAAAACGCTCCTGCCCGGCGAGACGCGCCAATAAGGCCACGTCAGAGGTCGCCATCGGGAACAGCACGGCATCCGGCAGCAGCTGATAGACGCTATTGTCGGTCGCCATCGTCAATCTATCGGCGTAGCTGGTTGTCACATCGCCGGTGAACCCGTCTTTTTTTAACGCTTCCAAAAAATCGAGCACCAGTTGAATGACGCCGGGTGCCTGTGAAATCTGTGGGATCATTTATTTCGACTCTATTTTGTTGTTGTTTGCCGGGCCCTGTTCATTACCCAACATAAAAACTAACATACTTCGTTTTCACGCGCTTCGTCTGCGTAAGGTTGACTATAATCATCCACCGATAGCGCCTGCACGCACAGATGTCTGGCGCAACAAAAAGTGCGATCTATTGTCCAAAAATGAAGAAATGCTCCATGCTTATCCAGTTATGAAAAGCAGTATTTGTCCGTAATATGTGGGCTTAAGCCTTGTTTTTACTATGAGAACCAAGAATGAATCTCCCGATGAAGCGTTATGATTTACCTCAAATTATGTTTGGGGTGCTGTTTATTGCTCTGATGACGGTGGCCAGTATTTGGGTTGTTCAACCCTTTATTTTAGGCTTTGCTTGGGCTGGCATGGTGGTTATCGCCACCTGGCCGTTAATGATCAAATTGCAAAGATTGCTCTGGGGTAAGCGTTTTCTGGCGGTGATAGTGATGACGCTGCTGTTAATTCTGCTTTTCGTTTTACCTATCGCGCTGCTGGTCAGCAGCGCGATAGAAAATGGTACACCACTGGTCGAACTCGCCAGCAACCCTTCAAGCCTACATATGCCGGACTTTAAATGGCTACAGGCTATCCCGCTGGTTGGACACAAGCTCTACAGCGGCTGGCACTCGCTGATTAACGGCGGCGGTAGCGCGTTGATGGGTAAGGTTCAGCCATATGTCGGTCAGACTGCCTCGTGGTTTGTCACTCAGGCCGGGCATTTGGGGCGCTTCATCGTCCACTGTTCTCTAATGCTTCTATTCAGCGCCCTGCTTTATAGCCGTGGCGAACAGGTTGGCATGGGCATCCGCCACTTTGCCATCCGCCTGGCAGCCGATCGCGGCGACGCGGCGGTTATCCTTGCGGGTCAAGCCATCCGTGCTGTCGCGCTGGGCGTAGTAGTCACCGCGATTGTCCAGTCCGTGCTGGGCGGAATTGGTTTGGCTATCGCCGGTATTCCTTACGCTACCGTGCTGACTGTGGTGATGTTCGTCTGCTGCGTAGCGCAAATCGGGCCACTGCTGGTGCTGATCCCGGCAATCGTCTGGCTGTACTGGACCGGCGACAATACCTGGGGCACCGTGCTGCTGGTGTGGAGCTGTGTGGTGGGTTCACTCGACAACGTACTGCGTCCGGTCCTCATCCGAATGGGCGCTGACTTACCGATGCTGCTGATTCTGTCAGGGGTTATCGGTGGCTTGTTCGCCTTCGGCATGATTGGTCTGTTTATCGGTCCGGTCGTTCTGGCAGTCTCTTATCGCCTGATTTCCTTATGGGTTAACGAAGCGCCAGAACCTGAGAAAAACGTCGATCAGGTGGTAAAAGCGCTCGACGAGTAAGACTTAAAAACGCCGCCTGCACGCGCTTTAACCAAGCGTTTTGCAGGTGGCATTTTCTCTTCTTTTACCCCCTCGCAATAAAATTTCCGCGCAATTTCTCTTTGGCATTTTTCTCATTCATAAATCCAGTTAATTAGTTAACTATCGAAATAATTACTATTAAGAGTATTCTTACAGACTGAAAGACTATGCAACCCTAGTATTGTTAACAGTTTGGATTTCAACCTCCTGATTTATATGTAAGCTTTCCCCTAGCTGGCATAAAACGAAATTGCTGTGTGTAGTCTTTGCCTGTCTCCAATGACGGGCCTTTTTTTGTCCATCATTCAGCAAATCGCTCGAAAAACCCTCCTCTTATTTACCCCCACTGATCCCTTATTTTGGCTCTTTGGCCATAAAAAAAGCCGTGGCTTAGGGCCACGGCTTATAAGTGTTGGGAGTTCAGCAATACTTGCCGATTATTTCTTTTCTGCCAGCGCCAGCCAGGTTTGCACTACGGTGTCTGGGTTAAGGGACAAGCTGTCGATCCCCTCCTCCATTAACCATTGCGCGAAGTCCTGATGGTCAGAAGGCCCCTGCCCGCAGATACCCACGTATTTGCCCTGTTTCTTGGCGGCTTTAATTGCCATCGACAGCAGTGCCTTGACTGCCTCGTTGCGCTCGTCAAAGAGTTCAGACACCACGCCAGAATCTCGGTCAAGGCCCAAAGTCAGCTGGGTCATGTCGTTAGAGCCGATTGAGAAGCCGTCGAAGTGCTCGAGGAATTGCTCAGCCAGCAAGGCGTTGGAAGGGATCTCACACATCATGATCACTTTCAGGCCATTTTCGCCACGTTTCAGACCTTGCCGCGCCAGCTCGGCCACCACGGCTTCAGCCTGCGCCACGGTACGCACAAACGGGATCATCACTTCAACGTTCGTGAGATCCATATCGTTACGCACTCGCTTCATGGCTTCACACTCGAGGGCGAAGCAGTCGCGGAAGTTGTCCGACACATAGCGGCCCGCGCCACGGAAGCCCAGCATCGGGTTCTCTTCGTGTGGCTCGTACTTCTCGCCACCCACCAGATTGGCGTATTCGTTAGACTTAAAGTCAGACAGACGCACAATCACGCGTTTTGGCCAGAAGGCAGCGCCAAGGGTGGCGATCCCTTCCGTCAAACGCGCCACGTAGTATTCACGCGGGCTATCGTAACCTTGAATAAGCTTGCTGATCTCTTCCTGCAATGCCGGTTCCTGCTGGTCGAATTCCAGCAAGGCTTTTGGATGCACGCCGATCATGCGGTTGATGATGAACTCAAGACGCGCCAGCCCCACCCCTTCATTCGGCAGACAGGCAAAGTCGAAGGCGCGGTCAGGGTTACCGATGTTCATCATGATTTTCAGCGGCAGCTCTGGCAGTTCGTTAACTTCCGAACTTTGCACGCTGAAGTCCAGCTCATCTTCGTAGACATAGCCGGTGTCGCCTTCGGAGCAAGATACCGTAACTTTCTGGTTCTCTTTTAGCCTCTCAGTGGCGTCGCCGCAGCCTACCACCGCCGGAATGCCCAGTTCACGGGCAATAATAGCCGCATGGCAGGTACGCCCGCCGCGATTGGTGACAATCGCCGAGGCTTTCTTCATGATCGGTTCCCAATCGGGATCGGTCATGTCAGTGACCAAAATGTCACCGGCTTTAACATGGTGCATCTCGCTGATGTCATGGATGATTTTCACCGGACCCGCGCCAATGCGATGCCCGATAGCACGCCCTTCCACCAGCACTTTGCTGCTGCCATTGAGCTGGTAGCGCTCCATCACCTGCCCGTTAGAACGGACGGTCTCTGGGCGTGCCTGTACAATGTAGAGTTTGTTATTGTGACCATCTTTGGCCCACTCGATATCCATCGGGCGGCCATAGTGTTTTTCAATTAATAATGCCTGACGCGCTAACGCCTGAATCTCTTCATCGGTCAGCGAGAAGCGATCGCTTAGCTCAGCGGGCACATCTTCAATCTGCACCTGCTTGCCGTGCTCTTGGCTGTCGGCATAGACCATGCGGATCTTTTTTGACCCCATGGTGCGGCGCACGATGGCCGGTTTGTTTTTGGCAAGCGTTGGTTTGTGGACGTAGAACTCGTCAGGGTTCACCGCGCCCTGCACCACCATCTCGCCCAACCCGTAGGCGGAAGTGATGAACACCACCTGATCAAAACCGGACTCAGTATCAATGGTGAACATGACGCCTGCGGCGGCCAAATCGGAACGCACCATGCGCTGAACCCCGGCGGATAGCGCCACGCCGCGATGGTCATAGCCCTGATGCACGCGATAAGAGATCGCACGATCATTAAATAAGGATGCATACACGTGCTTGATAGCCGTCAAAATGGCATCAAAGCCCTGCACGTTAAGGAAGGTTTCCTGCTGGCCAGCAAACGACGCGTCTGGCATATCTTCGGCAGTGGCGGAAGAGCGCACGGCGAAGGAGGCGTCTTTTTCACCTTCAGACAATTGCTGATAGGCTTGGCGAATATCTTTTTCCAGCTCTGGCTGGAAAGGTGTTTCCACAATCCACTGACGGATCTGCGTGCCGGCTTTGGTCAACTGGGCAATGTCGTCCACATCAATGCTATCGAGCAAATCGTGGATGCGCGTGTTGACGCCGCTCTGGTCCAAAAAGTCATTAAAGGCTTTTGAACTGGTCGCAAAGCCATTGGGTACGGATACGCCCAAATCAGACAGATTGGTGATCATTTCCCCCAAGGACGCATTCTTACCCCCGACCTTGTCAACGTCGTTCATACCTAACTGGTTGTACCAGATAACATTGCGTAAATCGGGTTCGAGATTGGCCATGAAACAATCCTTTCTTAATTTCAATAGGCTGCTGACGAATAAGCAGACTAATAGTTGATGTACGGAAATTGGCGTATTACTGAAAAACGGTCAGTTATTTCAGACTAGCATAGAGAACAATAATCTTTGGACAGGTGAATCGATCCAGCAACTGAAACTATTTCTGTTTAAGAAAATTCCAAAGCTGACACCATCCAGCTTGCTGTAGAAAACCAGTAATTCCTTACAAATCAGGAAGACATGCAACACATCCTCCTCTTGCCAACAACCTTACGCCTAATGCTGAAGCTCTGCTGAAGCAAATCAAAACTCTGCGTAACACCTCGGAAAAAATAAAATGTCATTTCATTTTTCTCAGTCAATTTGCGCAATATCTCGCAAAGTTTGCGCAATAAAATTCTTCTGCTTTTTATTTCCACCCAATAAGACTATTACTGTTTATCTAATGCGAAAGATAAATGAAAATGCTGGCTGAGCGAGCTTGCCGAATTAACGAAATTCAGGAGTTTGATGTGGATAGATGTGTATTTTACATTTCGGATGGTACTGCCATTACGGCGGAAGTGTTGGGGCACGCGGTCCTTTCTCAATTTCCGGTTAATGCGACAACCTTCTCGCTGCCCTTTGTGGAGAATGAAGGGCGAGCCAAGGCCGTCTGCCAGCAAATCAATGATATCTATGCAAAGACCGGCGCTCGCCCGCTGGTCTTTTATTCCATTATCTCGCGCGAAGTGCGCGATATTATTGCCAGCAGCGAAGGCTTTTGTCAGGACATCGTGCAGTCATTGGTTGCGCCATTGCAAAATGAGCTAGGCGTTGAACCTACGCCCGTTGCCAATCGCACTCACGGCCTGACGGCCAGCAACATCACTAAGTATGACGCCCGTATCGCGGCCATTGACTACACGTTGGCCCACGATGACGGCATATCACTACGCAATTTAGATCAGGCTCAGGTCATTTTGTTGGGCGTATCACGCTGTGGCAAAACCCCCACCAGCCTCTATTTAGCCTTACAGTTTGGTATTCGCGCGGCAAACTACCCGTTTACCGCCGATGACATGGACAACATTCAGCTTCCTCCGGCCCTTAAGCCTCATATGCATAAGCTGTTTGGCTTGACCATCAACCCGGAGCGCCTCTCCGCGATTCGTCAGGAACGCGTGGAGAACAGCCGCTATGCTTCGCTGCGCCAATGCCGAATGGAAGTGTCAGAAGTTGAAGCCCTGTTCCGCAAAAATCAAATACGTTATCTGAACAGTACAAACTATTCGGTAGAAGAGATTTCGGCCAAAATAATGGACAGTTTCGGCATGAGCCGCCGGATGTTTTAAGGGCTTTTAATGACGTAGACGGCATAACCTGCCGTCTACAGTTGAAATCATCTAGTTTTGCGTTATTGTGATCGCCATCACTTCCCGGTATTCCTGCCGTAGCGAAGAAACACATTTCGAGAATCACATGTCACAAACAGATGAACTGCGTACGACGCGCATCGACAGCCTGATCACACCTCAGGCACTGGCGGAAAAACTGCCAGTTTCCTCGTCGGTCGCCAACAGCGTGACAACGTCACGCAAGCGAATTGAACAGATAATTTCCGGTGAAGATCCCCGTCTTTTAGTGGTCGTCGGCCCCTGCTCTATTCACGATATCGAAGCTGCCATTGACTATGCCGGGAAGCTCAACGTTCTGCGTGAACGTTATAAAGACCGACTGGAAATCGTCATGCGCACCTATTTTGAAAAACCGCGCACCGTGGTCGGCTGGAAAGGATTGATCTCCGATCCCGAGCTGAACGGGACTTTCCGCGTCAACCATGGCATCGAGCTGGCGCGCAAAGTGCTGTTGGCGGTGAATGAGTTGGGAATGCCCACGGCCACTGAGTTCCTAGATATGGTGATCGGCCAGTATATTGCCGACCTGATTAGCTGGGGAGCCATCGGCGCACGCACCACCGAGAGCCAGATTCACCGTGAAATGGCGTCAGCTCTCTCTTGCCCGGTAGGCTTTAAAAATGGCACTGACGGCAACACGCGCATCGCCATCGACGCGATCCGAGCTTCTCGCGCCAGCCATATGTTCCTCTCGCCGGACAAAACCGGGCAGATGACTATCTACCGCACCTCGGGCAACCCTTACGGCCACGTGATCATGCGCGGCGGTAAGACGCCAAACTACCACGCGGCCGACCTACAGGAAGCCTGCCGCAATCTGGCCGAGTTCGATTTGCCTCAGCGTTTAGTGGTCGATTTCAGCCACGGCAACTGCCAGAAGCAGCACCGCCGCCAGTTAGACGTCGCTAAAGACATATGCCAGCAGATTCGCGCGGGTTCAACCGCCATTGCCGGTATCATGGCGGAAAGCTTCCTTGAAGAAGGCACCCAGCCGATTGTCGCAGGTCAGCCTCTCACCTATGGCAAGTCGATCACTGACCCTTGTCTGAACTGGGAAGATACTGAGACCTTAATCAACATGCTGGCCGAGGCGGTGGATAGCCGTTTTTGATAGTTATCCCAATTATCTGCGCTAAGTCACGCAAAAGGGCAACGCAGGTTGCCCTTTTCAATGAGCAAATTTTATCCCCACGGTAGAATATCTTTCGCCCCGTCCGCTGATTTTCCTCACAGTTTTTACCTTTCCCCTCCCCTAAATAGGGTTAACCCTCAGATAACTGACGATTTAACATCAGATTTCTCTTGATGTGTTGTGTCAATGATTTGATAATGATTCTCACATTGATATTAATTGCTATTAACATCTGTAACTATGAATGACAAAACTCAACCCATTTCGCCTCATGCTATCGGCAACTCGCCACTGGATAGCCATGGGGAAAATACCGAGGGTGCAATCTGCATTTCGAGTGCAGATCTGCTGGGTGATGCTGGCGTAGCGACCATTATCCATCAAGGGCAACGCTACCAACTGCGTCAGACCAAGGCCGGAAAACTGATACTGACTAAATAACCGGTTTACCCTTTTAACTTACCCGCCAGCCACCCAGGTCTAAGGATCAAGGCAGCCAGCAAATCTTATTGATATGTGAAAACATACGGAGAATTGCCCCATGCTTCATTCCCTTACCACACGGCTGCGTTTTTCAACTTTGAGCCTGGCGATTGCCTGCGCTCTGCCGATGGTAGCCCAAGCCGACACCACGCCAGTCACAGCAAAAAACAGCAAAGGTAGTACTGATACCAGCAAGAAAGTGTCTGAAGACACCATGACCGTTGCTGCCACAGGCAACCCGCGCGATAGCTTTGAAGCCCCTATGATGGTGACCGTCATTGATGGCACCAGCGCGGAAAGCCTGACTTCCTCTTCTTCCGCCGACATGCTGCGCCGCGTTCCGGGCCTGAGCATTTCCGGCACAGGTCGTACGAATGGGCAAGACATCTCGCTGCGCGGCTATGACCGTCGCGGCGTACTGACCCTGGTCGACGGCATTCGTCAGGGGACCGACACCGGCCACCTCAACAGCACCTTTATTGATCCGGGCTTGATTAAGCGCGTAGAAGTGGTGCGCGGCCCGTCGGCCTTGCTGTACGGCAGCGGCGCACTGGGCGGCGTAGTCTCTTATGAAACCGTTGATGCCGCTGATTTGTTGATGCCGGGACAGGACATGGGTTATCGCGTATTCGGCACCGGCGCGACGGGCGACCATAGCCTTGGCATGGGTGCCAGTACCTATGGCAAAACTGATAATTTCGACGGTTTGCTCTCTTTCGGCACCCGCGACGTGGGTGATATCAAGCAGAGTGACGACTTCAATGCGCCTAACGATGAGAACATCGGTAATGTGTTGGCGAAAGGCACCTGGCAGCTCGACCCGGCCCAGTCTCTGAGTGCAAATCTGCGTTACTACAATAACAACGCGAAAGAGCCAAAAAACCCGCAAACCCCGGCAGTCTCTAGCGGCAACGTGTGGACCGATCGCTCAACCATTCAGCGCGACGCCCAGCTGAGCTACAACCTGAAGCCGGAAGATCAGAACTGGCTCGATGCCAAAGCCACTGCTTACTATTCGGATATCAATATCAATGCGCGCCCTGAAGGCACGCCGGAAGAGAAGCGCAAGCAAACTACCAAGGGCGCTAAGCTTGAAAACCGCTCTCGGGTCTTCACCGACAGCTTTGCCGCCAACTTGCTGACTTACGGCACCGAGGCTTACAAGCAAGAGCAGACGCCGGGCGGCGCGACCACCAGCTTCCCGCAGGCGGATATCAACTTTGCTTCCGGCTGGTTGCAGGACGAAATCACCCTGCGCGACCTGCCGGTTTCCATTCTGGCCGGCACTCGTTATGACAACTATCGTGGCAGCAGCGACGGCTATGCGGACGTTGACGCCGACAAGTGGTCATCCCGTGGCGCATTAACCGTTAACCCGACCGACTGGCTAATGGTGTTCGGCTCCTACGCGCAGGCCTTCCGCGCCCCAACTATGGGCGAAATGTACAACGACTCGGTGCATTTCAGCATCCCAATGGGCCGAACCACCATCGTCAACAATTGGGTGCCGAACCCCAATCTAAAACCTGAAACCAACGCCACGCAGGAATACGGCTTCGGTCTGCGTTTCAACGACCTGATGATGGCCAATGATGATTTGCAATTCAAAGCCAGCTACTTCGATACCAATGCCAAGGATTACATCACCACGGCGGTAAACATGAAGCTTGGCGTTGGGCGCACCGGGCCTTACTGCATCGATTGCAGCACCTACTCCACCAATATCGACCGCGCCAAGCTGTGGGGTTGGGATGCCATGCTGAGCTACAAAACTGATCTGTTCTCATGGGACGTGGCCTACAACCGTACTCGCGGTAAAGATGAAGCCACCGGCGACTGGATTGACAGCATCAACCCAGACACCGTGACCAGCAGCCTCGACGTGCCTATCGCGCAGTCCGCCTTCTCCCTCGGCTGGGTGGGCACCTTTGTAGAACGCTCAACCCACGTCAATACCGGCACGGCGCAGCAGGCGGGCTACGCCATCAATGACTTCTATGTGAGCTATAAAGGTCAGGACAGTTGGAAAGGCATGACCACCGCCGTCGTGCTGGGCAACGCCTTCGACAAAGAATCCTATTCACCACAGGGCATTCCACAAGACGGCCGCAACGCTAAGTTGTTCGTCAGCTATCAGTGGTAATGGCACTGTAAGGCACCCCTAAAATCGCCCGGCCTCGTTCCGGGCGCTATCAATAAAAAAAATGAGGAGAGAGCAATGAGTTCATTAAATTACCAGAGTTATCTGCAAGCTAAAGAAGCGAATCCGGGCAAGTATGCTCGCGATCTGGCGGAGATTATGGGGATCAGCGAAGCGGAACTGACCTCCCTGCGCGTTAGCCATGATGCGGGTCGTATGGACGTTGATGCCAGAACCTTACTGACCGCCCTTGAAAAAGTCGGCGTGACCAAATCCATCACCCGCAATGAGTTTGCCGTCCATGAGCAAATGGGCCGCTATGAGAACCAGCACCTGAACGGCCACGCCGGTCTGATCCTCAATCCGCGCGAGCTGGATTTGCGACTGTTCCTTCAGCACTGGCAGCATATTTTCTGCATGACCGAGAGCCACCCGAAAGGCGACCGTCATAGCATTCAATTCTTTGATGCTCAGGGCAACGCGGTGCACAAAGTCTATACCACCGACGAAACCGACATGGACGCGTGGCATGCGCTGATTGCGCAATATCGCAGCGCTGAAAACCTGGCTCTTGAGCTGGTTCCTGCGGTGAAGGCCGAAGTGAAAACGCAAGCCGCCAGTGGCGATATCGACAGCGAATGGCGCGCCATGACTGACGTTCACCAGTTCTTCCAGTTGCTGAAACGCCACAACCTCAGCCGCCAGCAGGCATTCAAGGCCGTTGGCGATGACCTGGCTTATCGCGTGGATAACGGTTCATTGGCAAATATCCTCGAAGCCGCCCGCGACCAGCAGAATGAAATTATGATTTTCATCGGCAATGCGGGCTGTGTGCAGATCTTCACCGGCCAGATCAAAAGCGTCCGCCCGCACGGTGAGTGGATCAACATCTTCAACTCGCGCTTCACCATGCATCTGATTGAAAGCGCCATCGCCGAAAGCTGGGTGACCCGCAAACCGACCAAAGACGGTTTTGTCACCAGCCTTGAGCTGTTCGCAGCAGACGGCACGCAAATCGCGCAACTTTACGGCCAACGCACCGAAGGCCAGCCAGAGCAGAACCAGTGGCGTGAACAAGTGGCCGCACTGAGCAGCGAGGGCGTCGCAGCATGAAACGTCGGTTGAGTGCATGGGCGATCGCGCTGGCCGGGGCCTGTTCCCCACTGGCGCACGCGGCAGAGCGTTTGGTGAGTATTGGCGGCGACGTGACTGAAATTGTGTATGCGCTAGGCGCAGGCGATGAAGTGGTGGCGCGTGACAGCACCAGTTTGCATCCCGAGCAGGTAAAAAAGCTGCCGAACGTCGGCTATATGCGCCAGCTTAACGCGGAAGGCATTTTGGCGATGAAGCCAAGCGTAGTGCTGAGCAGCGAGCTGGCCGAGCCTTCTCTGGTCTTGCAGCAGGTAGCGCAGAACGGCGTCAAAGTGGTACGCATCCCGGGCAATACCACGCTGGACACCGTGCCGCAAAAGATTGAAGTAATTGCCGATGCCCTCAACCGCCAGCAAGAAGGCGAGAAACTGATTGCCACCTACCGCCAGAAACTGGCGGTAGTGCCTAACAGCCCTCTGCCAGTGAAAATACTGTTCGTGATGAATCACGGCGGCACCAATGCTTTGGCCGCCGGTCAGAATACGGCCGCAGATGCCATGATCACCGCCGCTGGTGCGCAAAACGCCATGCAAGGTTTCTCCCGTTATCGCCCTCTCGCGCAAGAAGGCATTATTGCCAGCGCGCCAGACATTTTGATGGTAACCACAGACGGCGTGAAGTCGCTGGGCGGCCTTGAACAAGTGTGGAAATTACCCGGCGTTGCCTTAACGCCCGCCGGTAAAAACCACCGCGTGCTGGTCCTTGACGATATGGCGCTGCTCGGTTTTGGCCTCGAAACGCCCGACGTATTGATTAAAATTCGTCAGGCTGCGGAACAGGTAAAATAATGAGCACCATGACCACCCTCGCCCACTCACGCGTCAGTACCCCGGTGCGGGTACTGGCGGGTCTGGCGATCATCCTGCTGATCTTAGCCGCCATCGCCATGAACGCCGGGGCGCTCTCCGTGCCACTGCGCAGTTTATTCAGCCGACATATGGATGACGGGCTTTGGCAAATATGGGTGACCATCCGCCTGCCCCGCGTGCTGCTGGCGGTGCTGGTAGGCTGCGCGCTGGCTTGTTCGGGCGCGGTAATGCAAGGGCTGTTTCGCAATCCGCTGGCGGACCCTGGCCTACTTGGCATCAGCAGCGGCGCGGCGCTGTTTGTCGCCATGTCCATTGTGCTACCCATGTCGCTGCCGCCAATCATCGCGCTTTATGGGCAGATGTTCGCTGCCTTCGCGGGCAGCGTGGTGGTGTCGGTGATTGTGTTTACCCTCAGTCGCTTCGGCCACGGCAATTTGTCCCGGCTGCTGTTGGCCGGTATCGCCATCAACGCCATCTGTGGCGCTATGGTTAGCGTGCTGACCTACGTCAGTGATGACCAGCAGCTGCGCCAGTTCTCCCTGTGGATGATGGGCAGTCTGGGGCAGGCGCAGTGGCCGACGCTGATTGTCGCGGCAACCCTTATTCTTCCAGCCTGTGTTGCGTCCTTCTTGCTGTCGCGTCGCCTGAACCTGCTGCAGCTGGGCGATGAAGATGCCCATTACCTCGGAGTGAATGTTCGCCGCACCCAGCTACAACTGCTGTTGATTAGCGCCCTGCTAGTGGGTGTCGCCGTGGCGGTGACTGGGGTGATTGGCTTTATCGGGCTGGTTATACCTCATCTACTGCGTCTAAGGGTGGGTGCGGATCATCGCTGGTTGTTACCCGGCTCGGCTCTCGGCGGCGCCTGTTTGCTGCTGCTGGCGGACACGCTGGCGCGAACGCTGGTCGCCCCGGCGGAAATGCCCGTCGGGCTGTTAACCAGCCTGATTGGCGGCCCCTATTTCCTATGGTTGATTTTGCGTCCGGGGACACCGCGATGAGCCACTCTCAAACCAGCCTGCGCGCTGAAAACCTGCGGCTCACCGCCGGGCCGCGCTGCCTGATCGATGATGTTTCGCTGCAACTCAATAGTGGTGAAGTGGTGGCGTTGATCGGCCCCAACGGCGCGGGCAAGTCCACCCTGCTGCGTTTACTCACCGGCTTCTTACAGGCCGATGCAGGGTATTGCGAATTAGCCGGGAAAGCCCTCTCCGACTGGGCACCGCAGGAGCTGGCTCGCAAGCGCGCGGTGATGCGCCAAAGTAGCGAGTTAGCCTTTAACTTCAGCGTGCGCCAAGTGATTAACCTCGGGCGCGCCCCCCACGGCAAGGGGCATCACGCGCAGGCGATGCAACAGGTGATGGAGCAAACCGACTGCCTGACGCTGGCGGACAGAGATTACCGCGAGCTGTCCGGCGGCGAACAGCAGCGAGTGCAGCTCGCCAGAGTGTTGGTGCAGCTTTGGCAGCCGACCCCCACTCCGCGCTGGCTGTTTCTGGATGAGCCAACTTCGGCCCTTGACCTCTATCACCAGCAGCACACCTTACGATTGCTGCGCAGGCTGACTCGCGAAAGCCCGCTGGCGGTATGTTGCGTGCTGCATGATTTGAACCTCGCCGCGCTCTACGCCGATCGCATTGTGCTGCTGCACGAAGGCAGAGTGGTGGCCTCCGGTACCCCGACGGACGTGCTAACCGCCAAGACGCTGGGCCAGTGGTATCACGCGGATCTCGGGGTGAATTTGCATCCTGAAAGCCCTGTTCCTCAGGTGTTTTTGCGCCAATAGCCGACTCGCCAAAGTATGAATATAAAAAGGGTTCAGCATGCTGAACCCTTTTTTATGGCGACTTGCCCGCAGATGTTAACTAGAGCAGGAAACCTCCAGATGCTTGCCCCAGTCCGGCGGCAGCGCGGCCATGGCGTCATACTGCGGCGCATCGCTGTAAGGATCTCGCAGCGCCTGATGCAGTTGAGACAGCACGCTGATGTCGTCGTGCTCGGCGCGCTCAATCGCCTGCTGCGCCAGATAGTTACGCAAAATCACCCGCGGGTTAGATTGCTTCATCGCCTGCTGACGCTCGGCGTCGCTTTGCTCTTCCAGCTGTAGGCGTTGGCGATATTGCTGATACCAACTGTCGAAGCCTTGACGGTCGATAAACTCATCGCGCAGCGGCGACAGCGACTGTTGCTGCTCCACCTCACTCAGCAGGCGGAAGGTGCGGGTGTAGTCCCGCCCCTCTTTCGCCATCATGCTCAGCAGCCCGGTCAGCAAATCATTGTCCTGTTTATTTTCAGTGAAGAACCCAAGTTTGCCGCGCATCAGCTGACCGTACGCCTTCATCAGTGCAGGCTCATAGGCATTTACCGCCCCTTGCAACTGCTCGGCGCTCATCAATCCCGACAGCGTCTGGGCCAGACGGTGTAAGTTCCAATAAGCCACCGCCGGTTGGTTATCAAAGCTGTAGCGCCCCTGATGGTCGGAGTGATTACAGATGAAATTCGGCTGATAGTCATCGAGGAAGCCATAGGGGCCGAAGTCGATGGTCAGGCCGAGGATCGACATGTTATCCGTGTTCATCACGCCGTGGGAAAAGCCGACGCTCTGCCACTGGGCAATCAGTTTTGCCGTGCGCTCCACCACCTCTTGCAGCCAAAGCGCGTAACGCGTCGACGGGTCGCTTTCGCTCTCCAGCAGGTGCGGCCAGTGGTGGGCAATAACATAATCCGCCAGCTGTTTCACCTGGTCGGGCTGCTTGCGATAATAGAAATGCTCGAAATGGCCGAAGCGGATATGGCTTTCCGCCACGCGCATCAGCATCGCCCCGCGCTCTGCCTGTTCGCGAAATACCGGCTCATCGCTGGTCACGATAGTCAGCGCGCGCGTTGTCGGAATGGAGAGATGATGCAGCGCCTCGGACGCTAAAAACTCGCGAACCACCGAGCGCAGCACCGCGCGGCCGTCGCCCATGCGGGAATACGGCGTCAAACCGGCACCTTTTAAATGCCAGTCAAAGCGGCGGCCGTCAGCCAGCACCTGCTCGCCGAGCAGAATGCCGCGCCCGTCGCCAAGCTGCCCGGCCCACACGCCAAACTGATGGCCGCTGTAGACCTGCGCCAGCGGCTTCATGCCGGGGAAGAAGGCCTCGCCCGTCCAGAATGGGCGGTGTTCGGCACTAAACAGACTTTCATCCAGCCCCAATTCTTGGGCCAGAGGTTCACTGTGATAGAGCAGTTTTGCGCCTTGCAGCGGCGTCGGTTGCAACTCGGTATAAAAACCCGCCAGCTGGTCCGCATAGTGGTGTTCAAACTGTGGCATAAATCCCCCTTTCTTTCAGTGTAGAACTGCCTGCGGGTGATTAACACGGAGTAAAAACAGGGAGATTAGGCTCCGGCAGGCAAAGAAAAACCCAGTAAAGCCTAATTTACTGGGTTTGGACGCATCTTATCTTTGATGATGGCGTTGTCTATTAATGAAATTGAGGGGGGCTCTCGAGCAAGGTGTCCAGCGCGGCGGCTTCAACACCCGGCCAAAGCATGCCCTTCATGCCCTGAACCTCAGTTTTATTTAACGCCTCAAAATACTCGCTACTGTCTAAGCCGTCGATCACCACATTGCGGCAGAATCTATTAAGATTTCTTAACAATGAGGGCAAAATAATGGTGAAATTTTCGCCTTGGTATAACTCCCAGAACAACGCCCTATCCAGTTTTACCCAGGTGAAAATATGGTCGAAAATCGGTGCCATATTGGCATTACCCGATCCCATTCCATCGAGCCAAAGGGTGAAATTATTTTTCAATGCCACTAATTGGGCATTCTTTTTGCCAGCAGAGAGTTGTGGAAAAGACTCATTGATACTGAGATGAATAAAGCTCAACTGCTTAAATTCATCACGTAATTCATCATTATCAATAATAATATTGGCTAACTTTTCTTCTACAGAAATATTGAGGATCACCTGATTTTTCTCAAACCAGGACGCATGTTCTTTTGCAAAGGCCACTTGTTCGGACAAAAAACGAGAGAGTTGCTGTGTGTTTAATAAGTTCAAAACCAGTTCAGTCGGCATAATAAGCTTGCTGTCTGTGCTCGCAAAACGACAAATTAATTCAACGGCTAATAGTTTGCCCTTGTTTGAATATATCGGCTGGCACAAATAGTTGCTGCTAAAGGCCGTATCGAATTGTATTTTCATTTTTTTCCAAAACATCAACGGCACTACACATTGATTAATAACTTTGTTGTATACCAATCAAACCAGAATGATGTTCTGACTCTATCAGCCGGTAATCACTCTTATTATCGATACCAAAAAAGTGCCTGTCTGGTGTTAAGTCTGCTGCTAAGTTCCCGCTTTACATCATGAAACTGATTTTAGAATTATACCCCCATATAACAGTCTGTTTATAAATGTTAGGGGGATGAAACAGGGCGTTACACTTCAATCTTATCGTTAGCGAACATTAAGCGCAACTTAGGAAATGAACCCTCTTTTAGTGAGTTGCTCAGCAAAAAGAAGGCTTATTAGAATGATTGTTTTTTACTGAATGCAGCTGACCAGCCACCGCTGCAATTCACTTAATTCTGCCTGAAGGGCCGGATAGCGCTGAATGATGCGTCGGCAGACGTTTTCTACCTCGGTGGGACGATACGGCGTATCAACCAGTTCAACCGCCAATTCGTTCAATGGCGCGGGGTGTAGGCTGTCGGTAAACACCTGCGCACGGCTGATATGGCCTTTTAATACATCAAAGTGGATATCCACGCCGCCCCAAACAAAACGCTCATTGAGCAGATGGCTAAAGGCCGGCGCTTTGCCGAAATTCCATTCCCAACTGCTCTGTTTGGCGAACTGTGCCTCGAAGCCGGGTAGATCCGGGAAAACATCAGGAGAGATGATTTCCGGCTCCACTTCCACGCCGTACCAATCAAAGAATGAGTCAATAATGGCGTCACACACCTGCTGATGATTTACCTCAGGAATTAACTCATTGAGATTAGCCACCCGCGAGCGCACCGAAGTGATGCCCTTGGCTTGCAACTTTTTTGGGTCAGGATTGAGGTAGTCGGCCAGACGGCTGAGATCGGCGCTGAGCAGCAGCGTACCGTGGTGGAAACCGCGATCCTGTGTCTCTTTATAGGCTGAGCCGGAGATCTTGCGCTCGCCGTCCGCCGTTTGCGCCACCAGATCATTGCGGCCTGAGGCACTGGCATTGACGCCCAGCGCGTTCAACGCATTGAGGATAATGGCGGTGGAGACACTTTTGTCGTATTCCGGCTTGCCGGCCATAAAGGTGAAACAGGTATTGCCTAAGTCATGAAACACCGCCCCGCCGCCGCTGCTGCGACGCGCCAGGCGAATCCCATCCTGCTCCATCCGGCGAGTATTGCACTCCTTCCACGGGTTTTGGGCCTGCCCGATGACCACCGTCTCGGCATTACGCCACAGAAAGAGAATCCGCTGGCTGGTCATCTGCCGGAAAATACAGTCCTCAACGGCAAGGTTAAACCAGGGATCATAAGAGTCGGAAAGCAGCAATCTGATAGGTTTCATCACGTTTCATCCTGAAAGAGTTTCACCCGATGATATCAGCAAAAAAGCCGATCAAATACGCAGAGCCTGCGAGGGAATAGACAATAAACGTCAAAAGATACCGCGAAATCTTCCACAACATTCCGCAAAATCATTCGAGTTGCGTCAAGGCGGCAACCGAGCGAAGCCATCTGGAGCCGTTCTCAGAATTCCGCTAAACCATTCGCGTTGTATTAAGGCGGCAACCGAGAGAAGCCCGGGAGTGGCCCCCAAAGAATTCCGCAAAATCATTCGAGTTGCGTCAAGGCGGCAACTGAGCAAAGCCTAGGAGCTTACACAAGTAAGTGACTTGGCTTTGTGAGGACAGCCAACGCAGGAGCAGCTTGAAGGATGAAGCGGAATTTTAGATGCGACGAGCCTGCCAATACACCTTTCGCCAATAAACATTATTTAGCGATGATCGCGTCACACCCTGACTGGTGGAGGCGTGAATAAACTGGTCGCCGGTGTCGTAGATGCCGACGTGCAGGCCGTTTTCACCACTGCCTGTTTTGAAGAACACCAAATCTCCCGGCATCAGTTCGTCTCGGGAGACTTTAGTGCCAATTTCAGTTTGCGCGCTGGTGGTGCGAGGTAACACCATGCCGAAGCGATCGCGGAAAGTGCGGAAGACAAATCCAGAACAGTCGACGCCGCTAGGTTGCAGGCCGCCGTAGCGATAAGGCGCGCCCCGCCACTGGCTGAGCTGATCGTTGAGCTGCGCCACCACGGCAATGGAGTCGGATAACTTGCCGCTCGGCGGCGGCGCGTGGCTACTACAACCATTGAGTACCAGAACAGCTAATACCAGCAGAGAATACAAGGTTCCGGTGGTCCAACGCATGGCAGTCCTTCCTTTCGGGATGACGGTCAAACGATATCAACAGGCAGAACGGTCCCTGTCAGATGTCGCCTTGCTCTAAGAGCAGGTTATTAGAGGATAAAAAGAATCTAACGCTATTTTATCCGTCATCCAATCGAAAATCGCAAATTCATTGGAATTTATCGCTTTCAGTGTGGCTGCTCGCTCGGCTTGCTGTGGATTAACCAGACGCCAAACATCACCAGTATCCCGCCGCAGGTTTTCAATAAATGGACGTTTTCATTGAACCAGGGCAGCGTTACCGCAGCCAAATAGACCAACGCATAGCTTAGGCTGAGCAAGGTATAGGCGCGGTGCAACGGTAAAATTCGCAGCGCGAAGAACCAGCAGAGCATGGAAAAGGCATAACACATGATGCCAATTGTCACCGCCGCCAGTGCCGTCAGGTTATTGAAAATAAAAGAAAGTCGCAGCTCTGACAGTGAGAACAACGGGATTTGCACCATTCCCCACTTCAATAAGAGTTGGGCGAGCGTCACCAGCAGCAGGCTGCCGACGCCCCAGCTGTATCCACGCTTGGTATCTGCCCGGGTCATGCGTTAATACTCATTAAGGCTATCCCCAGCATGATGAACCCGACGCCCAACCAGTGGCGGCGGTCAACATGCTCTTTGAAAATCCAGCGCGCGCACAGGGTGATCAGCACGAAATTCAGGCTTAACATGGGATAAGCAATGCTGAGAGGAATTTGTTGCAGCACGCGCAGCCAGAACAACATGGCCAAGCCGAGTAAGGCAATAGCCAAGATGAACCAGCGTATGGCAGGTTTGAAGGAGTCGCCGCCGACCTGTGCCGCCTGCTTCTGACAAAGCTGCCCGGCACAGGTCAGTATGCTGACCACTAAGACGAAGAAGTAACCAGTCATGGCAACTTACGGTAGAAGAGTAAGGCCAGACGATTCATCTGCACTCGCTGGTCGGCCTGCGGCAATTCAGACGTCGTGCTGATTTTGCTGTCGAGTTTGATCACCACTGAGACATCCCCCTGCTGGCGAGCCGCTTGCAGCCACGCCGGGAAGTTTGCAGCACTGATGTAATGCCCTTCCGCGTCGGGATAGCCCAGGCCGTATTCCACTTCGCCCTTCTCGTCATACATCAGAATGTCGCTGCGCTTGAGGGTCCAGGCCAGGCCTGTCGCCACGCCAACGTTATCCGCCAGAACATAACGGCTATGCTGAAGTAAGGCAAGATTGGTATCCATAAAGGCCTGTGGCTGCTTGGAATCCACCACTTTTTGCGGGATCGCCTGTCCCACTAGCAGCGCCAACACCACCGGGCAAACGGCGGCCCAGTACCAGCGGTCACGCAGCGAGGTCAGGCTCAGCGCCCCGGCCAAAGCCCAAGGCACAAAGCACAGAATGCCGATGGCAACGCGCGAGTGCTCTTCTGGCGTATACACCGGTTTGATGTGCAGAGGCGTCAGGCCGGAAATCGCCACCACGGCCAACACGGTGATAACACCAAAAATTATGTTAATAATGCCGTTGGCTTTTAGCGCACGCAGCCTGCCGGAGAGGCGGATCTGCTCAAGGTGATCGGCCATCAGCAGCGCCAGCGGCGCAAAGCACGGCAGGATGTATGTCGGCAATTTGCCTTTCGCCACGCTGAAGAAGATCAGTGGCATCAAGGCCCAGCTTAGCAGGAAGAACAGCTCCGGGCGCATCACGCGTTTGGTCCAGCCGCTGATTAATGCCCCCGGCAGCAGCCCCATCCAAGGTAAAGCCCCTAAGAACAGCACCGGAATGTAGTACCAGAACGGCGCTTTATGCTGGGCATTCTGCTCGGCGAAGCGCTGAATATGTTCCACCCAGAAGAAGTAGTTCCAGTAGTCAGGCTCGCGCAGAGCAATCGCCAGCACCCATGGCAGGCTTAGCACTAGCGCACTCAGTACCGCCAGCGGCCCCCAGCCAAACAGGGTTTTGAAGCGTTGTTCACGAACAATGATCGGCAGTACGGCAATAACCGGCAGCGCCAGCGCCAGAAAACCTTTGGTCATAAAGCCCATACCGCAGGCCAAACCGAGGGCGATCCAGCTGCCGACTTTTTGCTTAGTGGTGACGGCCTGCATACAGAAGTAGCTGGCAACCATCGCGGCGGTCATCCACAAGGTGATCATCGGGTCGAGAACGCTGTAGGTTCCGATGCTGAACACCAGTGTGAAAGAGAGATAAATCAGGGCAGCAATGCATGCCTTCTGGCGGTTACGCCACATCAGCATCGCCAGCCAGCCAATCAGCAAGGTGCTGAGCAGCGTACAAAAGACCGAGCCGAAACGTACGGCAAAATTGGTTTCGCCGAAGATCATCTGGCTAATATTGTTGAACCAATAGCCCGCCACCGGCTTTTCGAAATAGCGTAATCCCAACAGATGAGGAACCACCCAATCGCCGCGCTGCAACATTTCGCGGCTGATTTCGGCATAGCGCGTTTCATCAGGCTGCCACAGTAAACGAGTATTCAGAGGCACTAAATAGACCAGCGCGAAGAACACTAACAGTACGGTGCTCCACACACCTTTGTACGCTTTGGACATCAGGAAAGACCTTCTTTCTGGCAACCTAACCACCCTTCCCGTCCTGGGAAGGTTGAACGAACGACGCGGCCCACCGGCAAGGTGCTCAGGTCAGCGGGCAGTAACTCGCCCATGGCGCAGAACTGAATGCCTTCTTGCGCAGCGCGCGTCAGTAAATCGTCAAACATGTCTGCTAGCGACATCCCTTCCACTTCGGCGTGGATGGTGTACACCGGCACGCCATCGTCTTGCTTAATGGCGTTCAGAATAAAATCATTAAAGGTCGCGGTGGTCACCTCACTGCCGATCACTTCGTCATACGTCGGTAAAGTGACAGGTATTTGCACCGTGCCCGTTTGGCCGTTTTCCAATAAGGGCAGGAAGGGAAACTTACCCCGACAGTCGCTGTTGTAGCGAAAACCAAAGGTCTGTTTCACATCAATAACCCGTTGGTCAGCGCGCCAGCCCGCCACCGCAGAGCAATCAACCGGGCGTCCGATGCTGCGCTGCAAAGCATCAAGGCCGAGGCGAATTTGCTTCTCCAGCTGTGGCTTTGACCATTTGCCGACTTTCGCCTGCCACCCTTGGTGATCCCACGCGTGCAGCCCCACTTCGTGGCCCTGCTCGGCAGTCTGTTTCATCAATGGCGCGAAATCGCGATAGATTTGCTTACCCGGCCACGCCGTGCCCGCCAGCAAAATATCCAGTCCGTAAAGGGAAGCGGCATTGGAGCGCAGCATTTTCCACAGAAAGCGCGGACGCAAAAGGCGCCATAAATGACGCCCCATATTGTCCGGACCTACGCTAAAGAAGAAGCTGGCAGTAACATTGTGCTTCGCAAGAACTCGCAGTAACTGAGGGACACCCTTTCGGGTGCCGCTCCAGGTATCGACATCAATTCGTAATCCGACTTTTTTCATGCAGCCTTACCGTTATGCCTGATTGTTGTCTGGATTAACCGAACGCAGGAAGAAATCGAGGGTTTTTTCGACGGTTTTATCCATCGCGATTTCAGGGGTCCAGCCCAGCAAACGCTTGGCATTCTTGATGCTAGGCGTGCGGTGCTCAACGTCCTGATAACCTTTGCCGTAGTAAGTGCTGCTTTCCACGGATTTGAAACCGGCAAACGGCGGGAACTGGTCACGCAGTGGGTGAGCTTCAAAGCTACGCAGCAGCATCTCGGCCAACTCGCGAATACTGGCTTCGTTAGTTGGGTTACCGATGTTGATGATTTGGCCATCACAGCGATCTTCTTTGTTCTCAACGATGCGGAACAGAGCCTCGATACCGTCAGTGATGTCGGTAAAGGTACGTTTTTGCTCGCCACCGTCAACCAGCTTGATGGGAGAACCTTCAACCAGGTTGAGGATCAGCTGAGTAATGGCGCGTGAGCTGCCGATACGGGCTGCATCCAGGTTGTCCAGACGCGGACCCATCCAGTTAAATGGACGGAACAGGGTGAAGCGCAGCCCCTCTTTCACGCCGTAAGCCCAGATAACGCGGTCCAGCAGCTGCTTAGACACCGAGTAGATCCAGCGCTGTTTGTTGATTGGGCCAACAATCAGGCGAGAAGTATCTTCGTCGAACTCTTTATCGTCACACATGCCATACACTTCAGAAGTGGATGGGAAGATGATGCGTTTTTTGTATTTCACGCAGTCACGAACGATTTTCAGGTTCTCTTCGAAGTCCAGTTCGAACACGCGCAGTGGGTTACGGGTGTATTCGATTGGCGTTGCGATCGCCACCAGCGGCAGGATCACGTCACACTTCTTGATGTGATACTCGATCCACTCGGAGTGAATGCTGATATCGCCTTCAACGAAGTGGAAGTGCGGGTTATCCATGAAGCGGCTCACGGCATCAGAGCTGATGTCCAGACCGAAAATTTCATAGTTATCTTCGCGCAGCAGGCGCTCGCTCAGGTGGTTACCGATGAAGCCGTTAACCCCTAAGATCAGCACGCGAGTACGGCGTTTCATCACAGCCGTTGGCAGCGAGCTGAGTTTAACGTCAGGCATGATGCCCAGTTCCAGCGCCAGGCGAGAACCTTGAACGTAGAGACCGGATTCACTCTGGCCCGCCAGAATTTCCAGCGCGCCTTCGCCACAAGCCACTACCAGCGGATCGCTGGACAGCACGGTGCCCGGCTGTTTGTCGTGGGCGGTGGCCAGCGGACGTGAACGCCAGATAGTCATTTTACGCTGACCGAGGTAGGTGAAAGCACCCGGGTAAGGTTCGGTCACGGCGCGGATCAGGTTATTGATTTCAGTCGCAGATTTGTGCCAGTGGATCTCACCGTCAGCGGCGGTACGGCGGCCGAAGTAGCTCGCTTGAGACTCATCTTGCGGGGTCAGCGTCACGTTGCCCTGCTTGATTTTTGGCAGGACGTCGGTCAACAGCACTTTTGCCGCGTCACGCACTTTGGCGTGCAGCGTCAGCGCGATATCGTCGCTGCTGATTGGCACAGCAAGCTGGCCCACGATGTCACCCGCGTCAGGGCGTTTAACCATCTTATGCAGGGTCACGCCTGTCTCGCTTTCGCCTTTCAGCAGCGCCCAGTTAACCGGCGCGCGGCCACGGTAGCGAGGCAGCAGAGAGCCGTGCAGGTTGAAACCGCCCAGCGGTGCCAGCGACAGCACTTCTTCGCTGAGCATGTTGCGGTAGTAGAAGGAGAAAATCACGTCGGGCTGCAATTCACGGATACGATCAACCCACAGAGGGTGATTCACATCTTCCGGTGCATAAACCGGCAGGTTCAAACCCGCGCCCACGCGGGCTACGGAAGAGAAAAAGTTATTTTCGTCTGGCGAATCAGTATGAGTAAATACTGCTTGTACGTCATAACCCGCGTCAACTAAGGCCTGAAGCCCCACGCAACCAATATCATGGTAGGCAAATACAATCGCTTTCATTACTCTTCTTCCTGGCTGTTTTCGTCAGAACGTATTCCAACGACTTTTTGAACAAAATAACGGGGACGCGCACGAACATCGTTGTAGATACGCCCGATGTATTCACCGAGTAATCCCATACCCACGAACTGTGCACCAATAAACATAAATAAGACGGCAAAGAGCGTGAAGACGCCTTCAGCGGCCCAAACTGGACCATGAATCAAACGCATGAGGATCAGGAAGACCGCCAGCACGAATCCAAACAGCGCGATGGCGCTGCCCACAACACTGAGCATACGCAACGGTGTGGTGGTCAAACAGGTGATTAGGTCGTACATCAGGTTGATGAGTTTCATCAGGCTGTACTTAGAATCGCCGAATTCGCGTTCTGAGTGCTGCACCGGAATTTCCACCGTTTTGCGCGCAAAGGTATTGGCCAAAATAGGAATAAAGGTGCTGCGCTCGTGGCAGTGCAACATGGCTTCGATGATGTGACGGCGGTAAGCACGCAGCATACAGCCGTAGTCACCCATAGATTTGCCGGTGGCGCGTTGGATCATCATGTTGATGAGCTTTGAGGCGGACTTGCGGAACCAGGAGTCTCGGCGATTAGCACGCACGGTACCCACCACGTCATAACCTTCTTCGGCTTTGGCCACCAGACGCGGGATCTCTTCCGGCGGGTTCTGTAAGTCAGCGTCCAGAGTGATAACCAAATCGCCCGATACATGGCTAAAACCGGCCATGATCGCTGAGTGCTGGCCGTAGTTACGGTTAAGCAGCACCGCAACGACGCAGTTTTCAGGGACTTCAGCCGCTTCGGTCAGCATTTCAGCTGAACGGTCGCTGCTGCCATCATCGATTAAAATGATTTCATATTTTTGAGTCAGTTGGCGGCACGCTGCTTGGGTACGCGACAGCAATGCTGGAAGACTCTCTTCTTCGTTATAGACCGGAATAACGATCGAAACTTTACGAATGGGTTCAAATTGCGCCACTACTGCTTCTCCAGAAGTGAAAAAAGGGCTGCAACAACGCGATCAACATCGCTGTCCTGCATATCGGGGAACAGAGGCAAGCTGCACAGGCGCTCGGTGTTCCATTCAGTATTCGGCAGGCTAAGTTCTGGATAACGCTCGCGATAATACTTTTGCGTGTGGGCCGCACGGAAATGTAGTCCGGTGCCGATACCCTTGGCTTTTAAACGCTCCATCAACTGGTCGCGGCTAAAGCCCAAACGATCGGTGTCGACGCGGATCATAAACAGGTGCCAGGCGTGCAGGTGCGGGTAGTCAGGGGATTTCATAGGGATGAACGGTGAACCCTGCAGCTTCTCTAAATAGAGATTCGCCAGCTCGGTGCGTCGGGCATTGATCTCAGGCAGACGGCGCAGTTGCACCACGGCAATCGCGGCCTGAATGTCAGAAAGATTGTATTTGAAGCCCGGCTCAATCACTTCGGCCTGCGGCTTACGCCCCTGCACCTCACGATCAAAGGCATCGACCACCAGACCATGGAACTTAAGCGCGCGCACTTTGGCTGCCAGCTCGTCGTCGTCAGTGGCCACTAAACCACCCTCGGCGCAGGTCATGTTTTTAATGGCGTGGAAAGAGAAAATGGCCGTGCCCTGCGAGCCCACCCAGCGATCGCGATAACGCGTGCCTGCCGCGTGCGCTGCATCTTCTACAATGGCGATGCCGTGCTGTTTAGCCAGAGCGTAAATAGGGTCGAGATCCAACGGGGCGCCCGCGTAATGCACAGGAATAATCGCTTTGGTGCGTGGGGTAATTGCCGCCGCGACGTCGTCTGCGTTGATCATTAACGTATCAGGGTCAACGTCAATCATAACCGGCTCTGCACCAAGCAGAACAATCATGTTCAGGGTCGAAACCCAAGTTTGAGAAGGGGTGATGACTTCATCGCCAGGGCCAATGCCCAAGGCCATCAGGGTGACGTGCATCCCCCCCGTTGCCGATGCGACGGCGATAGCATGTTTACATCCGAAGGTCGCCGCAAAATCCTGTTCGAGCTGGTTCGCCTGTGGCCCGGTGGTGATCCAACCAGAGCGCAGAACCTGACTCACAGCCTCAATTTCTTCCTCACCCATTGACGGGCGAGAGAAAGGCAAAAAATTTTCCATGACACTATCCCAATCCCAAAGAGGTAATAACTCAGTTCAGACTCTAAAGCGGTTTGATTTAACAATAATTAAACGCCGAGCCGAAATAATCGGAAACATTGCCAGCACAAGCTTAATTTAACCTTAAGGCGCGTCAAGTTATCTGTAAAGAAAATAGGAAAAATGTGAATCAACCGATATATTCGATAATGAATAGAGTAATTATTTCAGTCACATAGCGGGAATTATTAAGAATTCTGAAAATTAAATACGCTATTTCTTAAGACTCAGCAGGGAAAATTATTGTTAGCCCGCGATCTATTATTGGAGAGCGATAATATTGTAAACAAGCATTACTTAAATAATAAGTTTGTCATATTAAGATGAATTAATGTGCAATAACGGCAGGGACCGCGCTCAGCCAGCGCTGATTTCCAACGTTATGCATTTGAAAATCCACGCTAAATACTTCAGAAAGCCTTTGAGGCTGCATAATGTCTGTACATTCTCCTGACGCCACCACCTGCCCCGCTTTCATCAGCCAAACCCGGCGGGCATGGTGCAAGCTATGGTTGAGGTCATGGTCGCTCAGAATGGCAATTCTGCCACTGGCGCAATAGTGATCGATAAGGCCGTCCAGTGCTTGCTGTTGAGCCACATCAAGGCTATTGGTCGGCTCATCCAACAATAAGAGTTGGCTTTGCGGATTGAGCGTCGGCCAGACCTGTAACAAAGTCGCCGCCAGCCTGACCCGCTGCCATTCACCGCCAGAAAGCCGTGTTACCGCGCGCTGGAGCTTATCATCTAAATGCAACTCGCGGGTTAAAAGCGTGATAGTGCCTTCGACCAATTTAGCCTCGGCCATGGCGGGCTGATGCAGGGACAAATACTGGAACACCGGCATCATGGATATCGGTGCAGACTGCTGACACAGATACCCTCTCCGCCTTGCCAATTCTGCCCCGGACAGGGTATCTAAAGGTTTTCCTGAAAGGCTGACGCTCCCTGCTCCCTGCAGCAAGCCCGCCATGCGGGCCAACAGGCTGCTTTTCCCCGCGCCGTTCGGCCCGATAATGTGGACGCGGCTTCCCGCCTCCACTTGAGTGGAAAAAGCCCGCAGCCGCTCGGCTACGCTCAGGTTATTGCATTCCAGCATCAGCGTTTCGGCCCCAAAGTTACTTGGCTAATGCTTGTTTAACGGCGTCAACCAGATGGGCATCTTCTGGCGTCATGTCTGGCGCGAAACGCTGGATAACCGTGCCATCGCGGCCAATCAAGAATTTTTCGAAGTTCCAGAGAATGTTGCCTGGCTGCGCCGGGGCGCGACCTTTGCTGGTCATACGCGCCAAGAACTCGCTACCCTCTGGCTCTACGGCCTTCGGCTGGGCAGAGATCAAAGCCTTATACAGCGGGTGACGGTTCTCGCCATTCACCTCAAGCTTGCTGAACATCGGGAATTTCACGCCAAACTGGGTGGTACAGAAGCTGTGGATCTCTTCTTCCGTGCCCGGCTCTTGCGCGCCAAACTCATTACACGGGAAGCCTAAGACTGCAAAACCTTGATCGTGGAACTCTTCATACAGCTTTTCCAGTCCCTCATACTGCTTGGTCAGGCCGCACTCGGAGGCCACATTCACCACCAGCAGCACGGAGCCTTTAAACTCGCCCAGGGTGGTTTTTTCGCCATTAATTTTCTTCAGTTCAACGTCAAATATTGCATTACTCATGATTATTTCCCGTTATGATTTGCAGGTTTAGTGACTCGTTTTTGAAATCTATTCGGTTTTCTCAGCCAGATCTAAGCAGTAGCCAGATAAACAGCGGCGCACCCAGCGTGGCGGTAACAACGCCAATTGGCAGTTCGGTCGAATAAAGTGCGATGCGCGCCAGCACGTCGGCGAGCAGCAGCACGCTGCTCCCGGCTAAGGCGCAAGCAGGTAATAAATGTTTTTGATCGGTGATGCCACACAGCCGCAATATATGAGGGATAACCAAGCCAACAAAGCCAATCACCCCGGCCAGCGCGACGCTCAGCCCCACCACCCAGCCGACGGCGAGCACCAGCAGGTTGCGCCACACGGCGACGGGTAAGCCTAATTGCTGCGCCTGCGCTAAGCCTAGCGACAGCAGATTCAGCGATTTACCTTGGGCACTCATCCATATCAGAGCAGGAAGTAACATCAGCCCCAGCCAATATTGCCGCCAGTCTACCCCGCCGAAGCCGCCCATCATCCAGTACATCAACTGGCGTAAATCCAGATTACTGCTGAAGTAGACCGACCAGGTCATCACGGCGCTGCACACGATGCCAATAGCAATGCCAACCAACAGCAAACGGGCATTTGCTAACAGCCGTTTGCTGGCGAAATAGAGCAGGATGAAGGTGGTGATCAGCGCCCCGGCGATGGCGGCCAGGCTTAAAATCCAAACGGGAGTTAACCCATTGCCCAGCATCACGCACAGCACCAGCGCCACGCCTGCGCCGTTGGCAACGCCCAGCAAGCCTGGCTCGGCCAGCGGGTTTTCAAACAGCGCCTGCATCACCGCCCCGGCTACCGCCAGCGCACTTCCGACCAGAATCACTGCCAGCGCGCGAGGTAAACGCAGTTGCCAGACAAACAGCTGGTTTTGAGCATCAAACCATTCACTCGGCCAAAGCCACTTCTCACCGGCGCACAGGCTGAAAATAAACACCAGCAGCAGAAAGCCCCCAAGCCCTCCTAGCCGCGCATAGGCGTAGCGACGCTGTTGGGACTCAAGCTGGCGAAAGGTGGGATTGTGGTTTAGCAAAGAGACATTATCCTGAGGCGATACACGGCACTCGGCCATCAATAAGTGAAAGCTATCCTACCGATATTAGTCGCTTAGCTCTATAGCCGCCTGCACGACGGCCTATGCTTTTTCTTTAGCAGATAAAAACCAATAAAAAAGCCGATAACTTAATCAGGTTATCGGCTTTAATGGCGATTCGCTCAGAGTGTGCGAATTAGGCGTTCAGCAGCTTCTGCCCCGTGCTGTCGACCAGCGCCAGCAGCACCTGAATGTCTTCCAGCGTCACGGTTGGGTTCAGCAGAGTCAGTTTCAGGCAGGTTACGCCATTTGACTCAGTGACGCCCACATTGGCGCGGCCAGAATCTAACAGCGCATCACCAATGCGTTGGTTCAGCAGTGCAACCGCTTCGTCGCCCGCACCGGCCAACTGCTCTGGACGGTAACGGAACAGCACGCTGGCTAACTGCGGCTTCATCACCAACTCAAGAGAAGGCTGCTCGGTAACATACTGAGCCACTTCCTGAGCCAGCGTCACGCCGTGGTCGATGATTTCGGCATATTGCTTCTGACCCAGAGCTTCCAGACCCATCCACAGTTTCAAAGCGTCGAAACGACGGGTGGTCTGCAAGGATTTGGACACCAGGTTCGGCACGCCCTGCGCTTCATCGAATTCAGAGTTCAGGTAAGCCGCCTGATAACGCATCAGTTCGTAATGACGAGCTTCTTTCAGCAAGAACGCGCCACAGCTGATGGTCTGGAAGAACTGCTTGTGGAAGTCCAGAGTAATGGAATCCACCAGCTCAATGCCGTCCAGATAGTCGCGATACTTCTCGGACAGCAACAGCGCGCCGCCCCAGGCTGCATCGACGTGAACCCAGATCTGCTGCTCGGCAGCCAGCTCGGCAATAGCACGCAGCGGATCGATAGCGCCCGCATCGGTGGTACCTGCGGTCGCCACGATAGCCAGAACCTGTTCGCCGTTGGCTTTCGCCTGCGCCAGCTTGTCGCGCAAATCGTTAAGATCCATGCGCGCAAACTCATCGGTTTTCACTAAGGTCACGGACTGATAGCCCAGACCCAGCAGCGCCATGTTTTTCTGCACGGAGAAATGGGCATTCTCAGAACAGAAGACTTTGATTTTACGCAGATTGCCGACTAAACCATCCTGCTGGATGGAGTGGCCCTGACGCGCGAAGAAGGCGTCGCGCGCCAACATCAGGCCCATCAGGTTACTTTGGGTACCGCCGCTGGTGAATACACCGGCGTCGCCAGCCTGATAACCGACTTGGGTGCGCAGCCATTCAATCAGCTTCATCTCAATGATGGTGGCTGACGGGCTTTGGTCCCAGGAGTCCATGCTCTGGTTGGTGGCGTTAATCAACACTTCCGCAGCTTGGCTAACCACCAGACTTGGACAATGCAAATGCGCAACGCACTGTGGGTGATGCACGGACAGACTGTCTTTTAAGAAATACTCGATCGCACGTTCAATCGCTGCCTGATTGCCAAGGCCTTCAGGGTTGAAATCCAGCGTGATGCGTTCACGTAGTTCAGCGACAGTTTTGCCCTGATACATTTCAGGCTGCTGTAGCCACTGCACCACGGCCGCGCTGCTCTGCGCAATGGCCTGCTGGTAAGCCTCGGTGCTCTGCACCGAGGACGCCAGAATTGGGTTTAACTTGGACATCGTGTTCAACTGCTCCATTTAGACAGGCTTGATGCCAGCGGCTAACAAGGCCTGTTCAAATTTATCCAAGAATACGCCCAGCTCTTCGTTAGTGATCAACAGAGAAGGCAACAGGCGCAGAACGCAACCGTTACGGCCGCCGCGTTCCAGAATCAAGCCTGCTTCGAAGCATTTTTTCTGTAGCAATGCGGACAACTGGCCGTCAGCAGGGTAGCAACCCATGTGGTCCTGAGGCTCGTTTGGCTTAACAATCTCGATACCCATCATCAAGCCCAGACCGCGGACATGACCAATCACCGGGTAGCGTTTTTGCATTTCGGCCAATCTTTCTTTCAGCCATTCGCCCTGCGCAGCCACTTTGTCAGCCACTTTCTGGTCTTTGAGGATCTTCAGCGTGGTCAGGCCGGTAGCCATCGCCAGCTGGTTGCCACGGAAAGTCCCGGTATGGTGGCCCGGCTCCCACGCATCAAACTGCTTCTTGATACCCAGAACGGCCAATGGCAGACCGCCGCCCACGGCTTTCGACATCACGATGATGTCTGGCTCAATGCCAGCGTGTTCGAAGGCGAAGAACTTACCGGTACGGGCAAAGCCAGCCTGAACTTCGTCGAGGATCAGCAGAATGCCGTGCTCTTGCGTCACTTTGCGAATGCGCTGCAACCACTCAACCGGAGCCGGGTTAACCCCACCCTCGCCTTGAACAGCTTCCAGAATGACCGCCGCAGGTTTGCGCACGCCACTCTCAACGTCATTGATCAGGTTTTCGAAGTAGTAGGTTAATGCTTTCACGCCAGCATCGCCGCCGATACCCAGTGGGCAGCGGTACAGGTGCGGGTAAGGCATAAACTGAACTTCTGGCATCATGCCGTTAACCGCTTCTTTCGGAGACAGGTTACCCGTCACCGCCAGCGCACCGTGGGTCATCCCATGGTAGCCGCCAGAGAAACTGATCACGCCGCTGCGGCCAGTGTGTTTCTTAGCTAACTTCAGCGCAGCTTCAACCGCATCGGCACCCGATGGGCCAGTGAACTGCAGGCAGTACTCTTTACCCTCTCCCGGCAACAGCGACAGCAGGTATTCTGAGAACTGATCTTTCAACGGCGTTGTCAGATCGAGAGTATGTAACGGCAAGCCGCTGGTAATGACATTTTGTATGCTTTGCAACACATCCGGATGGTTATGTCCTAAGGCTAGCGTTCCCGCGCCAGCAAGGCAGTCAAGATATTGATTATTCTCAACATCGGTGATCCAAACCCCTAGGGCCTTCGCAATTGCAAACGGCAATTTGCGTGGATAGCTCCTAACATTCGATTCAAATTCAGCTTGTCTCGCTAAATAGGCTTCATTGTTTCCGTTTAATGAATTCGCACCAAAATTATCAATACGGACTTTATCCGTCATCATATCTCTCCTACAACTGGGGGTTATCGCTAACGCCAAAGTTGAATAAATGAATAAAAAATCAATCACAGTGTGTAAAACGCGGCCAATATATGGCTTTTTACTCCTCGGCTCAATAATTTATTTTGTTAAGGTTTGTTTATAATTTTTATCATAGGAATCAATAAATTGGCCGTTAATTGACCATGTTAAATCTGATAACGCGCTGAGGCGTCCATCCAACGGCTATAAAAAGGCATTTCAATCAGCAAGATGGCGGCCTTAAAGGGTTTATAACTCAGGGATTAAAATGGGGATTTGAGAGGAAAAGCGGGAGAAAAAAGCACAAAAAAGCATCTTTTGTAGCCGGTAGGGCGTACCGGCTAAGTGATGAGAGATTAACCTCGAGGTCCCTGTGGCGGAAGTGGCTGATGATTATCATCGCGACGGTCGTCAGGATGCGGCCTGCCGTGGTCATAGGGCTGGCCGTGTTGATAGTGAACAGGTCTTGGCGGCGGGGGCGGTGCTGGCTGCCAACGGTCGCCGCGCCAGTACATCCCGCGATTGTTACGCTCGCCGACATAATGCCCCTGATGAGCATGCCACCACTGAGGCGCTCGCCAGTCGTAGCCGTCCCAGTAGTATCCACGATGGTCTTGGTCGCCAATGTGCAGCGTCACCCCCGGCGTGTTGATATCAACCACCACGTTGGCCTGCGCAACCACGGGTAAGGCCAGTACACAGCATAAGAGTAAGAATGATTTATTCACGGTATCCGCCTTATTAGTTTGCGTCGTGCTCAGGGCAAAACTTATAACAAGGGGAATAAATTAGGCTATCGGATAACAGGAGTTTTGCGGTTAACTTTCTTCTTGCTTACTCAATTAAAACAAATGTATCTCACGGGAAATAAATCATTAAATCGCCCATGGATAACTCGACAAATATTATAGTGGCCTTAACAGATCTTAACGTTAGCCTGACAACAATCTGATGACTATCTATTTATACTGAGAGCGTTTATTCAGATAAAGGATATTTCCATGCGTAGAATATTAGCTTTCGTTGGCATCACTCTGGTTGTCATAAGCCTGAGCGGCTGCATCTTCCCCGGCCATTACGACCACGGCGGCTACCATGGTGGTTATCATCGCGGTTACTACGGGCATCCTTATTAGTAGTATTTTTTATTAGGTCATTACTCACTGGCATGAGTAATAAACACAATAATTATTTTTCATCAAGGGACTTCGGTCCCTTTTTGTTTGTTTGATTTTTTATTTCTTCAGACCAGCAAACAAATTTGAATAAACGATCAAGGCCGATGAAATTAATCTATCAGACTATTCCTGAAGGCTAAAGCCTCTTAACGTTATTTTTTCAAACTCTAATTAAAATCTTTAAAAATGGCAGTCAAGAAAAAGAAGGATGTGGACTTTGACAGGTAAAGCATAAAAAAAAGGCCGCTTTCGCGACCTTTTTGTCCAACTCACTTACTCTTTTGGAGTGGCATTCTCAACCCGGCTTTTCAACTTCTGCCCCGGACGGAAAGTCACCACACGGCGCGCCGTGATAGGAATATCTTCGCCGGTTTTCGGGTTACGTCCCGGACGTTGGTTTTTGTCACGCAGATCGAAATTGCCAAAACCAGACAATTTAACTTGTTCGCCATTCTCCAAAGCGCGACGCACTTCTTCGAAAAACAGTTCGACCAGGTCTTTGGCATCCCGTTTGCTAAGCCCAAGCTTCTCAAACAGGTGTTCTGACATTTCAGCTTTAGTAAGCGCCATAGGTTCAATCCCTCAAGGATGCTTGGAATCGCTGTTTTAGAGCCTCTACGCATTTTGCAACGGTAGCGGCGATCTCCTCTTCTTCCAGTGTACGAGCGGTATCCTGCAATACCAGACTGATGGCCAAGCTTTTATAGCCTTCAGTCACGCCCTTCCCACGGTACACGTCAAATAAGTTTACGCCAACTACCTGATTTGCGCCAACTTTCTTACACTCTGCCAAAATATCGTCTGCGGCAACGTTTTCAGCCACGACAACAGCGATGTCACGACGGTTAGCTGGGAAGCGAGAAACCTCCTTCGCATCAGGCAGCACGCGGTCTGCGACCTTATTCCACAGCATTTCGAACACCACTGTGCGACCGTTCAGATCCAGCTTACGTTCCAGCTCTGGGTGTACTACACCAATAAAACCAATACGTTCGCCGCGTAAATAAATTGCTGCACTCTGTCCCGGATGCAGTGCTGGATTCACTTCAGCTTTAAACTGAACGTCATCCAATTTGCCGGTAAGCTCAAGAATCGCTTCAAGATCACCTTTCAAATCGTAGTAGTCAACCGCCTGACGCGCCAGATCCCAATGCTCTTCATTTTTGTTACCTGCGATCACACCAGACAGCATGACGTCCTGACGGATACCCAAATCAGCTTGTGTATCAGGAACAAAGCGCAGGCCACTTTCAAAAATACGCACGCGGTTCTGCTGGCGATTCTGGTTATAAACCACTGAAGTCAGCAGGCCAGTCCACAGAGAAAGACGCATGGCTGACATTTCTACCGAGATTGGGCTTGGCAGAATCAGGGCTTCTTCGCCCGGATGCAGCAAATTCTGAATTTTCGGATCAACGAAGCTGTAGGTGATCGCTTCCTGGAAACCGCGATCCACCAGCAGATTTTTCACCCGCTTCAGGGACAAATCGGCTTCGCGATGCTTGGTCATTTCCAGATTAGCCTTAACCGGCACGTCAGGAATGTTGTTGTAGCCATACACGCGGGCCACTTCCTCGACCAAATCTTCTTCGATTTGCATATCAAAACGCCAGCTTGGCGCAACCGCCGTCCAGCTTGCGCCGTGATGCTCTACTTTGCAGCCAAGACGAGTCAGGATGTCGGTAACCTGTGTGTCTTCAACGTGATGACCAATCAGGCGATCCAGTTTTTCACGACGCAGCTCAATAGTGGCCGCTTTTGGCAGGTCTTTTTCAGAGGTGACATCGATAACCGGTCCAGCCTGACCACCACAAATCTGCAGCAGCAGCGCAGTGGCGCGCGCCATGGCTTTGAATTGCAGCTGTGGATCAACACCACGCTCGTAGCGATGGGATGCATCAGTATGCAGACCCTGACGGCGGGCGCGGCCGGTGATGGACAGCGGGTTGAAGAAGGCGCTTTCGAGCAGGACGTCCTGCGTCTCTTCGTTTACACCGGAGTGCTCACCACCGAAAATGCCGCCCATGGCTAAGGCTTTCTCGTGGTCAGCAATCACCAGCGTGTCGTCATTCAGCTTGGCTTCGGTGCCATCAAGCAGTGTCAGCGCTTCATCTTTCTTCGCCAGACGCACAACGATGCCGCCCTGAATGCGATTGAGGTCGAAGGCGTGCATTGGCTGGCCAAGTTCCAGCAGCACGTAGTTGGTGATATCAACCACTGGGTCAATGGAACGAATGCCGCAACGACGCAGCTTTTCACGCATCCACAGTGGCGTATCGGCTTTAACATTGATGCCTTTAACTACGCGGCCAAGATAGCGCGGGCAGGCTTCGGTTGCCTGCACGTCAATTGGCAGCACGTCGCTGATGGTAGCAGCAACAGGCGACATATCCGGCTCGTTCAGAGCGAGCTGGTTAATCACCGCGACGTCGCGCGCCACGCCGATGATGCCCAGACAGTCGGCACGGTTTGGGGTCACGCTGATTTCAATGGTGTTGTCATCCAGTTTGAGGAATTCACGGATGTCAGTACCGATAGGCGCGTCCAATGGCAGCTCAATGATGCCGTCATGGTCGTCGGAAATGCCCAGTTCGGAGAAGGAGCACAGCATGCCCTCTGAAGGCTCACCGCGCAGTTTGGCGGCTTTGATTTTGAAGTCGCCCGGCAATACCGCGCCGACGGTGGCTACAGCAACTTTCAGACCCTGACGGCAGTTCGGGGCGCCACAAACGATGTCGAGCAGGCGATCGCCGCCGACGTTGACTTTTGTCACGCGCAGTTTATCGGCGTTAGGATGCTGGCCGCACTCGACCACTTCACCCACGACAACGCCGTTAAAGGCACCCGCGACAGGCTCAACGCCGTCGACTTCTAGCCCGGCCATGGTGATCTGGTCGGATAATGCTTCGCTGCTGATGGCTGGGTTTACCCATTCACGCAACCAAAGTTCGCTGAATTTCATGTGATATTCCCGCCTTACTTAAACTGTTTGAGGAAACGCAGATCGTTTTCGAAGAAAGCGCGCAAATCGGTTACGCCATAGCGCAGCATGGTCAGACGCTCCATGCCCATACCGAATGCGAAGCCCGAATAGATTTCTGGATCGATACCTACGTTGCGCAGCACGTTTGGATGCACCATCCCGCAACCCAGTACTTCCAGCCATTTGCCGTTTTTGCCCATGACGTCAACTTCAGCGGAAGGCTCGGTGAATGGGAAGTAAGACGGGCGGAAACGAATCTGCAGATCAGCTTCAAAGAAGTTATTCAGGAAGTCGTGCAGCGTCCCTTTCAGGTTGCTGAAGCTAATGTCTTTATCAACGATCAGCCCTTCCATCTGGTGGAACATCGGGGTGTGAGTCTGGTCGTAGTCGTTACGATATACGCGGCCCGGCGCAATAATGCGGATCGGCGGCTGCTGGCCTTTCATGGTACGAATTTGTACGCCAGAGGTTTGGGTGCGCAGCAGACGGGTAGCGTCGAACCAGAAGGTGTCATGGTCGGCACGCGCCGGGTGGTGGCCTGGAATATTCAAGGCGTCGAAGTTGTGATAGTCATCTTCGATTTCAGGGCCGGTGGCGACAGAAAAACCTAACTCACCGAAGAAAGTTTCAATACGGTCAATGGTGCGGGTCACTGGGTGTAAACCGCCATTTTCGATACGACGGCCCGGCAGTGAAACGTCGATGGTTTCTTCTGCCAGACGGGCGTTCATCGCCGCTGACTCAAGCTCGTTCTTACGCGCATTCAGCGCTTCCTGAACTTCTTGCTTCGCCTGGTTAATGACTGCACCTGCGGCTGGACGTTCTTCAGCAGGTAATTCGCTCAGCGTTTTCATCTGGAGCGTAAAATGGCCCTTCTTACCCAAATATTCGACGCGCACTGTTTCTAATGCGGCAATATCCTGAGCACTCTCTACGGCGGCCTTGGCACTGGCGACCAGTTCTGCGAGATGTGGCATTGCTTTCCTCTTCTTCTGGCTTATATGGCCGGATGTGAAATAACCGGTAATTTATCAGGGGCGCGCGTTAAGCCCTGAACCTTAGTAAATAAAGAACAGATACAAAAAAGCCTCCACGAGGGAGGCTTAGGCGCTACTTTTCGTTTCTTCTCTTACGCGCGAAAGCCTTCCTGAATCAGGCGCTAAAGTAAAAAAAGAAACGGAAAATAGCAGTGTTCATGCTTGCGTTACCTTGTTGATGCTCAGCTTGCTGGCGTTATTGTCACACTGTGAGATGACAACTTGACTGATTATAAACAAAAAAGAGGGAGCAAGCTCCCTCTTTTTAGCTGACTTACGCCAGAGCTGCTTTCGCTTTTTCTACCAGTGCGCTGAACGCGAACTTATCGAAAACTGCGATATCAGCCAAAATCTTACGGTCAATTTCAATAGAAGCTTTTTTCAAGCCGTTAATGAATTTGCTGTAAGACATGTCGTTCTGACGAGCTGCTGCGTTGATACGCGCGATCCACAGCTGACGGAACTGACGTTTCTTTTGACGACGGTCACGGTAAGCGTATTGACCAGCTTTGATAACAGCCTGGAATGCAACACGATATACGCGCGAACGGGCACCGTAGTAACCTTTCGCCTGCTTTAAAATTTTCTTGTGACGTGCACGTGCAATCACACCACGTTTTACGCGAGCCATATGCTCTCCTGAGTATTATTCTTAATTAAAAAAAGTGTATTTATGCGTACGGCAGACATGCAGAGACCAGACCCAAATCGTTCTTGGATACCAGGCCTTTTGGACGCAAGTGACGTTTACGCTTAGTAGCTTTTTTGGTCAGAATATGACGCAGGTTAGCGTGCTTACGCTTAAAACCACCGTTAGCGGTTTTTTTGAAGCGTTTAGCGGCGCCACGTACTGTTTTGATCTTTGGCATTTTAAATTCCACTTCGCATTGTTAATTACATGAATCAGAAAGGCGAACTAAACCCACGCAGCGCAAGCACTGCGCGGGGGAAGTTACTTGGAAGCCTTACTGTTTCTTCTTAGGTGCGAGCACCATGATCATCTGACGGCCTTCGATCTTCGTAGGGAAGGATTCGACAACGGCCAATTCAGAATCTTCACACAGGTCTTTACGGACGCGGTTAAGCACTTCCATACCGATCTGTTGGTGCGCCATCTCACGCCCACGGAACCGCAGGGTGATTTTGGCTTTATCGCCATCTTCCAGAAAGCGAATCAGGTTGCGTAGTTTGACCTGATAGTCGCCATCATCGGTACCAGGTCGGAATTTGATTTCCTTAACCTGAATAACTTTTTGCTTCTTCTTCTGCTCTTTGGTCGACTTGCTCTTCTCGTAGAGGAATTTGCCGTAATCCATGATTCGACAAACTGGCGGTTCGGCATTCGGACTGATTTCTACTAAATCGACGCCCGCTTCCTCAGCTTTTTCAAGAGCTTCATTCAGACTGACAATACCAATCTGCTCGCCATCGACGCCGGTGAGGCGAACTTCTTGCGCGCGAATCTCTTTGTTAATGCGATTAGGACGCGCCGGTTGAACTCGTTTTCCGCCTTTAATACTTTATTCCTCCAGTTGATGAAGACTTCTGCTGCGGATTTCCGCCAGCAGTTTGTCAACGACTTCGCTAACGTCCATGCTTCCCAAGTCTTTTCCGCGGCGGGTACGAACGGCAACTTTGCCTGCTTCGACCTCTTTATCGCCACAAACCAACATATAAGGGACACGGCGTAGCGTGTGTTCGCGAATTTTAAAGCCAATCTTCTCATTTCTCAAGTCGGCTTTAACGCGAATGCCTGCATCTTGCAGTTTTTTAGTTAATTCTTCGACATAGGCAGCTTGTGTATCGGTAATATTCATTACCACAACCTGAACCGGAGCAATCCACGTTGGGAAGAAACCTGCATACTCTTCGGTAAGAATACCGATGAAGCGTTCCATAGAGCCCAAAATTGCTCGGTGAATCATTACTGGCACTTGACGGTCGTTGCTTTCGCCGATGTAAGACGCGTTCAAGCGACCCGGTAATGAAAAGTCGAGTTGCACGGTACCACACTGCCACGCACGATCCAAACAATCATGCAAGGTGAATTCAATTTTCGGACCATAAAACGCGCCTTCGCCCGGTTGATATTCGAATTCAATCTTGTTTTCAGTCAGTGCAGCAGCCAAGTCATCCTCGGCTTTAGTCCACATTTCGTCAGTACCGATGCGCTTCTCAGGACGGGTGGAAAGTTTCACCACAATCTTTTCGAAACCAAAAGTGCTGTACATGTCGTAAACCATGCGAATACAGCTGTTTACTTCGTCACGGACCTGCTCTTCAGTACAGAAGATGTGCGCATCATCCTGAGTAAAGCCACGAACGCGCATCAGGCCGTGCAATGCGCCAGATGGCTCATTACGGTGACAGCTACCGAACTCAGCCATACGCAATGGCAGGTCGCGGTAAGATTTCAAACCTTGGTTGAAGATCTGCACGTGGCCCGGGCAGTTCATCGGTTTGATGCAATACTCACGGTTCTCGGAAGAGGTGGTGAACATCGCGTCTTTATAGTTATCCCAGTGACCTGTTTTTTCCCACAGTACGCGGTCCATCATGAATGGACCTTTGACTTCCTGATAGTCGTAAGACTTCAGTTTCATGCGCACGAAGGCTTCCAGCTCGCGAAAGATAGTCCAACCGTCGTTGTGCCAGAACACCATGCCTGGCGCTTCTTCCTGCATGTGGTACAGGTCAAGCTGCTTACCAATTTTACGGTGGTCGCGTTTGCTGGCTTCTTCAAGGCGTTGCAGATAAGCATTTAACTGCTTCTTCTCAGCCCACGCGGTGCCGTAGATGCGTTGCAGCATTTTGTTTTTGCTGTCGCCACGCCAGTAAGCACCGGAGGTTTTCTGCAGTTTGAAGTGATGGCAGAAACGCATATTTGGCACGTGCGGACCGCGGCACATGTCGACGTATTCTTCATGGTGATACAAGCCTGGCTGATCATCATGACTGATGTTCTCATCCAGAATTGCCACTTTGTATTGCTCGCCACGGCTTGCAAAAGTATCGCGCGCTTCCTGCCAGCTGACTTTCTTTTTAATTACGTCGTAATTCTTTTCAGCCAACTCGTGCATACGCTTTTCAAGCAGATCGAGGTCTTCCTGAGTCAGCGTGCGATCGATATCAACGTCGTAATAGAAACCGTTGTCGATAACTGGACCAATGGCCATTTTGGTGTTCGGCCACAATTGTTTGATTGCGTGACCTAACAAGTGCGCACAGGAGTGACGCAGGATTTCCAAACCGGCTTCGTCTTTGGCAGTGATGATCGCTAACTGTGCGTCCTGAGTAATGAGATCCGTTGCATCAACCAATTCGCCATTTACGCGGCCAGCGATACAGGCTTTCGCCAGACCTGGACCGATATCAAGGGCGACATCAAGGGGAGAAACGGGAGCATCAAACGAACGCTGACTTCCGTCAGGAAGAGTAATAACTGGCATGTTAATTCCTTATCTACAGTGGTGCCCCACACGACAGAGCACATATAGAAAATATTTGGGTTTAAATTCATTTAGTTAGTTACGCTATTCAGCTCTACTTTGCCGAATACATGCACCTGTAAGGCCCCGACTTCATTGCCTCAAGATGCGACGTAAAAAACGCCAGCCAGTGTAACATTCGTAAAGCGCAGTTTTCCAGCAACCTTGGTTGCTTAATGGTGCTATTTTTCGTGTAATTATCTGCACAGCACTCATATTGAAAGGATGTTGAAAATGGATGGAAAATCATGACCGAAATTGCCCAATTATTTAAAGCCGTCGGACTGGGCTTAGTGATTCTGTTGCCGCTGGCTAACCCCCTGACCACTGTCGCGCTGCTGCTAGGTCTGTCGGGCAATATGACCACGCAGGAGCGCAACCAGCAGTCGCTGATGGCCTCCGTCTACGTGTTCGCCATTATGACCGTGGCGTTTTATGCCGGTCAGTTGGTGATGAATACCTTCGGGATTTCCATTCCGGGGCTGCGTATCGCCGGGGGGCTGATTGTCGCCTTTATCGGTTTTCGCATGCTATTTCCTCAGCCACACGCTGAAGAGAAGACCATGGTGGAGAATAAAACCGAGGAGATGAAGAAGCAGGACTCGCCGAACATCGCCTTTGTACCGCTCGCCATGCCAAGCACCGCCGGGCCGGGGACCATTGCGATGATCATCAGCAGCGCCTCTGCCATCAAAGACGGCGTGGATTTCCCTGAGTGGGTGATTGCCGTTGCGCCAGTGCTGACCTTCTTCCTCATCGGCCTGATCCTGTGGCTCTGTTTAAGAAGCTCTGGGGCGATTATGCGTCTGGTGGGGAAAAGCGGGATTGAAGCGATTTCGCGTCTGATGGGGTTCTTGCTGGTGTGTATGGGCGTTCAGTTTGGCATTAACGGCATTCTGGAGATTATTTCACACTACCCGCCAGCAGCCTGATTGCGCTGCTGACGGATAGAATGAACAGTGCTTATCTCATGGCCAGATAAGCGTTGTTCACTTTCCACAGGTAGCGAGGGGCCTGCGGAGCCGGGTGTTTTTGCTGCACGTGTTCATAGAACTGTTGTGGCGTCATCTGATTAATCTTGGCTACAGCGTAAGTTCTGTCGCTGGAGAAGGTTCTCAGTAGTGCCCCTGCACCGTTTACATAAGCCACTGTTGTTGCATAACGCCGCGTTTGTGGGTCGCTGATACCCGCCAACTGTTGCTGCAACATGCTTAGGTAAGCTGTACCTAAATCGATATTCACCGCGGGATCTTTCAACTCATGGGTGCTGGGTTGCCCGTAGCGCCCTTTCATCCGGTAAGCATCACGCCCTGCCGTCGATGCTTTTAACTGCATCAGGCCAATCGCGTTAGACTTACTGACCACCGTCGGATTGAAACCTGACTCAACCTGAATAATCGCCTTTACCAATGTTTCATCAACACCATAGGTATTTGCTGCTTGGTGTATCACGCTGCCGTAAGGTCCTTGGTGCATCATGGACGTATCCGGTAATGCGGCCGGCGGATTCAGAAAGTGAGTCCGTTGTACCGGCGTTTCTTTAGCGCAACCCGCTAATAAAAGCGCGGCCATCAAATAAAGAATGTTTGGTTTCACGTTATGCCTCTCGCGACTTTGACGAAAGCCAGCATATACATCTTCTTCGCACACCTGAATATATTTTTAGTCTATGCTGAATAATGTTCTGTTAAACAAAGGTATTAGGAAAGAGTCGATAAGATAATTCTGCTTATATATGCACTATTAGCGTCACTAATTCCTAATTTCATATTCTCTTTGTAACAAACAGATGAAGCAGATCACGCGTATTTACTTCACAACCTGATTTTGCTGTGGGCCAGATCGGGTTTTTCAAGTGAGAAAGACGCTAACTTAATGAATAATCAGGCCAGTCAGAAGGGGTGATTCCATGTGGCAAGCCGTTAATCGTTTGTTAAGTGAACATCTTGGTAGCGCCGAAATCCGTGAACGGGTTGAGCTTCCCGGGGGTGAAATCCACCCAGCGTGGCGACTCAGTTATGGAGACAGGGATATCTTCGTGAAATGTAATTCACGCGAGATGCTGCCCATTTTTGCCGCCGAGGCTGACCAGCTCGCCCTACTCGCTCGCAGTAAAACGGTGAAAGTGCCTGAAGTGTATGGCGTTGGCAGTGACCGTGATTACAGCTTCCTCTTACTTGAATATCTCCCTCTTAAACCCCTGGATCAGCACAGTGCTTACCTGCTAGGCCAGCAGCTGTCGGCCCTGCACCAGTGGAGCGAACAACTCCAGTTCGGGCTTGATTTTGATAACGAGCTGGCAACACTGCCCCAGCCCAATAGCTGGCAAAAACGCTGGTCGAGCTTCTTTGCCGAGCAGAGAATTGGCTGGCAGTTACAGCTAGCCGCCGAGAAAGGCATGGTGTTTGGCAATATCGAAGACATCACGGAAAAGGTTCGCGCCCGGCTGCATAACCACCAGCCGCAGCCCTCTTTGCTGCACGGCGACCTGTGGCCGCACAACTGCGCTTTATCCGAGGGTGGTCCGGTAATTTTCGACCCGGCCTGCTACTGGGGAGATCGCGAATGCGATTTCGCCATGCTGCCTTTATATCCCAACGTCCCCAGCTATATTTACGATGGATATCAAAGCCGTACTCCCCTTCCCGACGATTTCACCCTTCGCCAGCCGGTTTACCAATTATATTATCTGCTCAATCGCAGTAATCTTTTTGGCGGTCAACATCTGGTGGTGGCGCAACGGGCAATTGAACGATTAATGCAGAGCGACGGGGCATAATAAAAGAGCCTGAATCTATGACGGATTCAGGCTCATTTTTTGCCGCTTAATACTGACCTTGCGAATTAATTCTCAGGCAATTAAACCTAATAATTTGAGAATGAAATAGGCAATCACTGCCAGAATAATCGGCAGGATATAAAGTGGGAAATATTGCACAAAAATCGTGTGTCGAGGTAAGACGATGCGCTCTTCGATTTGCTGCTTAGTGCGCCCTTCGCCCTCTTTCGCCTGCTCCAAAATCAGCTGATCCTGAATGCCTTCGCGAATATGTTTAACCTGGCGTGACATGCGCGCACCTGAAGCCTGTAGCGCCAGACCGACAAAAATCAGCCAGTAGATAATAAAGAACACGATGTTAGCCGTGGTGAGGCCCTGCCCGAGCACCGGAACCGGCGAGTTGTACCAAAACATATTCAAGAACGAGGTGTTGAAACGCACCATATCGACCATGACATGGACGAAATCCAACATCACCGCGTTAATCCCCTGCTGGGCTTTACTGTGCTCATAGACAAAGTTCAGCAATGAAATGATGGTCGACAGTAATGCGGGAATGAAAACCACCCAACCCAAGATCCGCTTTAGTACGGCAACGCGCCCGGCCTGTTGATACGTCATGAATTCCCCTTGTGAAGACGTCTCAGATATCGACTAAGTCTACCCGCAGATTAGGAATGTCGCCCACTGTTTTAATGGCTTAGACACAAAGTCAGACAATATTTCCGTTTCCCGGGCGCGATGTATCTGACTTCTGCCCTGAGCCAACGAGTGATAGAGTGGCGAAAACCTCAACCATGGAGAGAAAAACAATGGCGTACTCGCGTCCTATTGCTGCGGCAATATTTGATATGGATGGTCTGCTGATCGACTCTGAACCCCTGTGGACACAGGCCGAGCTGGATATTTTTGGCGATTTGGGATTAGACCTATCGCAGCGCCATTTGCTGCCTGACACGCTGGGTTTGCGCATCGATCAGGTAGTGCGGATGTGGTATCAGGCCATGCCTTGGCAGGGGCCGACGCAGGAGGAAGTGACGCAGCGCGTGATTGCTCGCGCCATCGAACTGGTGGAACAGACCCGCCCGCTGCTGCCCGGCGTCACCCACGCCTTAGAGTTGTGCCGCGATCAGGGGCTGAAAATTGGTTTAGCTTCGGCTTCTCCGCTGCACATGCTGGATAAAGTGCTCGAGATGTTTAACCTCACCGGCTACTTCCAAATCCGCGCCTCCGCCGAGCACCTGCCTTACAGCAAGCCTCACCCTGAAGTCTATATTCAGGCAGCCGGCCAGTTGCAGGTTGACCCGCTGAACTGCGTCACGCTGGAAGACTCCTTTAATGGCATGATTGCCACTAAGGCCGCCCGCATGCGATCCATTGTGGTGCCGGACCATGAGTTCAGTGAAGACCCGCGCTGGGCGCTGGCTGACATTAAACTCTCCTCCCTTGAGCAGCTGCGCGCCGAGCATATTCGCTAAACATAATAGTTTTACAGAAAGTCCGCGCGCTTGGGTGAAAAGGTGTCAATCAGCACACTGCCTTGCTCAAGCGCCACCACGCCGTGCATCTCGTGCTTCACCGCCCGGTACGCATCCCCGACGCCCAGGATCTTCTTCTCGCCTTCTATCTCCACTTCAAAGCTGCCCGCCGCCACATAAGCAATCTGGTCGTGAATATCATGCTTGTGCGCCACGCCAATCGCCCCTTTATCAAAGTGCACCGCGACCATCATCAGGTCATCGCTCCAGGTCATGATTTTGCGTTTCACGCCGTGCCCAAGCTCTTCCCATGGGGTTTCTTCATCTATAAAGAACGTTTTCATCGCAGCGCCTTTTGGTAGGAATTAAAGAGGGAAAGCGAGCCTAAACGGCTCAAACCTGAAAATCATTCTACTCGCCCTTCTCTAAGGCTCGAGGATCAGTTTCGATAATCTTGACCTCCCTCATAAAATAAATAAAACATCATTTCATTTTTATTGAATTCATATGCCAATGACTTTATGCTGCACAGACCAAGGACGAGCCGGCGGTTTGATCTTTGTGGTGATGTCACTGCCACGCGTCACCTCAGTCAGCGCCGACAACTCCTTCCTTCATTGCACTTACCACGCACGAGAGGCACCGACATGCAAGTCCGTCAAAGCATCCATAGCGACCACGCCAAACAGCTCGACACCGCGGGATTACGTCGCGAATTTCTGATTGAGAAAATCTTCGAAAAAAACAACTACACCATGACGTACAGCCATATCGACCGCATTATTGTCGGCGGCGTGATGCCGATTGATGCCAAGGTGTCGGTGGGTGACGAAGTGGGCAAGCAGCTTGGCGTGAGCTATTTCCTTGAGCGCCGCGAATTGGGGGTGATCAATATTGGCGGGCCGGGCCTGATAGCTGTCGATGGCACCACCTATGAGATTGGCAATGAAGAAGCCCTGTATGTCGGCAAAGGGGCGCGAAACGTTGAGTTCAGCAGCCTCGACCCGGCCAAGCCCGCCAAGTTCTACTACAATAGCGCGCCGGCCCACACCACCTTCCCGAACAAGAAAATCACGCTGGCCGAGGCTTCTCCGCAGACCATCGGCGACCCAGCCACTAGCAACCGTCGCACCATCAATAAGTTTATCGTTCCTGACGTGCTGGAAACCTGCCAGCTGACCATGGGCCTGACCAAGCTTGAGCAAGGTAGCCTGTGGAACACCATGCCGTGCCACACCCACGAGCGCCGGATGGAAGTCTATTTCTACTTTGATATGGACGACGAAACCGCCGTATTCCACATGATGGGCCAGCCGCAGGAGACGCGTCATCTGCTGGTGCACAATGAACAGGCCGTGATCTCCCCGAGTTGGTCGATTCACGCCGGGGTAGGCACCAAGCGCTATACCTTTATCTGGGGCATGGTGGGTGAGAATCAGGTGTTTGACGATATGGACCACGTGAAGGTCAGCGAACTGCGCTAATCGGCCAGCAGAGATATCTTTCGGCCGAGCGCCGTTGTTAAAAGAGAAAAGAATATGATCCTTAATGCATTTGATTTGGCAGGAAAAGTCGCGCTAGTGACCGGCTGTAATACCGGGCTTGGACAGGGTATGGCGATAGGTTTGGCGCAGGCGGGCTGTGATATTGTCGGCGTCAATCTGAGTTCACCCGATGAAACCGCCGAAAAAGTGACGGCGCTGGGCCGCCGTTTTCTGGATCTTCGCGCCGATCTGGGCAGCATCGAGGGTATCCCGGAGCTGATTGAAAAAGCCGTCGGCGAGTTCGGGCATCTGGATATTCTGGTCAACAACGCCGGGATTATTCGCCGCGAAGACGCCATTGAGTTCAGCGAGAAGAACTGGGATGACGTGATGAACGTCAACAGTAAGACGCTGTTCTTTATGTCGCAGGCCGTGGCGCGCCAGTTCATCAAACAGGGCCACGGCGGCAAGATCATTAATATCGCCTCCATGCTCTCTTATCAGGGCGGTATTCGCGTGCCGTCCTACACGGCGTCAAAAAGCGCGGTGATGGGGATCACTCGCCTGATGGCTAATGAGTGGGCCAAGCACGGCATCAACGTGAATGCCATTGCGCCGGGCTATATGGCGACCAATAACACCGAGCAGCTGCGCGCCGACGAAGGCCGCAGTAAAGAGATTCTGGAGCGTATTCCGGCGGGCCGTTGGGGCGTGCCCGAGGACGTGATGGGGCCGGTGGTCTTCTTGGCGTCAAAAGCCTCTGACTATGTGAATGGTTACACCGTGGCGGTTGATGGCGGCTGGTTGGCGCGTTAAGCTGTAAAATTAGTCGAAAAAAGACGTCTAAAATGGCGTCTTTTTTATTATATTTCAAATAGTTGACAATTCGTTACAGGGTAACTCTTCCCTGATTGTGACAGTTTCACTTATACTGGATAAAATAACAGTTATTAAGTTCGGAAGCGTCATGACGGCGGAAGGCCATCTCATATTTTCAATCGCCTGTGCGGTATTCGCCAAAAAAGCACAGCTCTCTCCCGAGCTGGCGCACGGGGACTGGTGGCATATTATCCCAGCCTCGCTGCTGACGTCACTGCTGCCCGACATTGATCACCCAAAATCGCTAATAGGCCAGCGCCTTAAGTGGGTTTCCGCGCCCATTGCCCGCGTCTTTGGGCATCGGGGGTTCACCCATAGCCTGTTAGCGGTGGTCGGCGGCATTTTCCTGATGCGTACCCATTTCCCCCATGATTGGGTGATCCCTATCGACGCTTTCCACGCAATGATTATCGGCTACCTCAGCCATATACTGGCGGACATGCTGACCCCTGCCGGAGTACCTCTGCTGTGGCCCTGCCGCTGGCGTTTTCGCCTGCCGCTGATTAATAGCCAGAAAGGCAACCAGCTGGAGCGCACATTATGTTTACTCTTGGTGGGCTTCACCCTGTTCTGGCCCGACTGGACGCCCATTATTGGTGCAATCAAGCCGGAGTCATTTAGCAAATTATTGAACCTGATCACCTAAAAATGCGCAGAAAACAACCGCAAAAGGCATATTTAAGCCGTTTTTAGCTCATAAAGTTATAAAGCATTCTTTTTGGATATAAATCCCCCTCCAAATGAACTGTTATTCTATGCCCCAACGCTATGGGATGGTGCATTCCCCGCATTGGGGACATCAAAAAGCAAAACATAATTAGAAATTTGGAGATCTGGGTATGAATCTTCCGCTCGTGATTAACGTGGTGGTCTTCGTCGCCCTCCTTCTACTTTTGGCGCAAACCCGCCACAAGCAGTGGAGTTTGGCAAAAAAAGTACTGGTCGGTTTGGTGATCGGTGTGGTGTTTGGTCTGGCATTGCAGCTGATTTACGGCTCTGACAACCCAGTACTGAAAACCTCTATTACCTGGTTCAATATCGTCGGGAATGGTTATGTGCAGCTGCTGCAAATGATCGTTATGCCGCTGGTATTTGTGTCCATTCTGAGTGCGGTTGCCAAGCTGCATAACGCCTCTTCACTGGGTAAAATCAGCTTCCTGACTATCGGCACGCTGCTGTTCACCACGCTTATCGCAGCCTTGGTAGGTGTGTTTGTCACCGGCCTGTTCGGCCTGACCGCGGACGGTCTGGTGCAGGGTGCTCAAGAAACGGCTCGTCTCTCTGCGCTGCAAAGCAACTATGTGGGTAAAGTCGCTGACTTGACCATGCCGCAGCTGATCCTGTCCTTCATTCCGAAAAACCCGTTTGCCGATTTAACTGGCGCAAGCCCGACGTCGATCATCAGCGTGGTTATCTTCGCTGCCTTCGTTGGCGTTGCTGCCCTGCAACTGGTTAAAGATGACCAAGAGAAAGGCCCGCGCGTGCTGGCGTTCATCGACACTCTGCAAGCCTGGGTGATGAAACTGGTTCGTCTGGTGATGAAGCTGACTCCATACGGCGTGCTGGCCCTGATGACCAAAGTGGTTGCCGGCTCTAACGTGCAGGATATCGTCAAGCTGGGTAGCTTCGTGGTGGCGTCTTACTTGGGTCTGGCCATCATGTTTGTGGTTCACGCGGTGCTGCTCTCTTTCACCGGCATTAACCCAGCGAAATTCTTCCGCAAAGTATGGCCGGTGCTGACGTTTGCCTTCACCAGCCGTTCTAGCGCTGCTTCTATTCCGCTGAGCGTTGAAGCGCAAACCCGTCGTCTGGGTATTCCTGAATCAATCGCCAGCTTCGCGGCGTCCTTTGGTGCCACCATTGGTCAAAACGGCTGTGCGGGTCTGTATCCGACCATGCTGGCGGTGATGGTTGCGCCAACCGTGGGCATTAACCCGTTTGACCCAATGTGGATCGCCACCCTCGTCGGTATCGTGACCCTCAGCTCTGCCGGTGTTGCTGGCGTGGGCGGCGGTGCAACCTTCGCGGCGCTGATCGTGCTGCCAGCGATGGGCCTGCCGGTAACGCTGGTTGCCCTGCTGATTTCAGTCGAACCGTTGATTGATATGGGTCGTACCGCGCTGAACGTCAGCGGCTCAATGACTGCCGGTACCATCACCAGCCAGTTGCTGCGCCAGACTGATAAGTCCGTATTGGACGCCGATGAGAACGCCGAACTGGCTCATCGCTAATTCAGTATTGACCCACTAGCCCCATAAAAAAGGCCGCGACGAATAACGTTGCGGCCTTTTTGTATTTCAGACACTTAGTGCTTAAAACGCGGTTTCCAGCGCATCCGTGACGCAGTAGTTGTCATCCACCAGCGGCAGGTAGCGCCATTTATCAAAGGCGGTGCATGGATGGGAAATGCCGCACCCGACCCAATCTCCCGGCTGGAGCTTCTCATCCTCCGGCAGCAGCAAATAGGCATGCTGGTCGTTCACGTCACTGATAGTCAAATGGCTGGCCGCGCGCGGCTCGCTGCCATCGGCATTGCGGATCCACAGCGGGTTTGGCAAATCTTGGTCGAAAGGCACGTCGCGACGGCCAAAATCCACAAAAGCCAGTCCCGGCTCGGGGCGAGACAGCACCCTGCCCCAGATTTCCAATGACGCTTCGAAATGGTGGGTTGCGCCCGGCTGGGCAAAAGGCGCAATGCGCGAATAAAGGCCGCTGTCGTGTGCCATGTAGGCACCCGAGCGGATCAGCGGCGTGACCGGCAGAGGCAAGCTTGCCGCCGTGAAGCAGGCCGTCACCACGTCAAACCACGCCCCGCCCCCCGCGCTAAGAATAATGTTGTCACTGGCGAACAGCTGCTTGTCGGCCAACCGCGCCGCCGTGGCAATCATCATTTCGCAATAGGCTTTCACTCGCGCAATGCCCGCCGCGTCGCGCCCTGCGCCCAGTGCGCCTTCATACCCCGCCACGCCGACCAGCCTCAGCTGGCTGCTGGCGGCAATGGCTTCGGCGATGCTAACTGCCTCCTCCTGCGACCGACAGCCGGTACGGCCGCCACTCACCGACATCTCCAACAGCACGGAGATCTGGCTGTCACCCAGATTCTGCTCCAGCAGCTTCACGCCTTGCAGCGAATCGACATAACAGAGGAAGCCGTGGTCGGGATGATCCTGCTGCCACTGGCCGATCCAGCGGATCCCCGCCGGGTCCACCAGCTCATTGGCTAAAAACACGTTGCGAATGCCGAACTGGCGCAGTGCACGCACCTGAGCCGGGGTTGCCGCCCCCAGCCCCCAAGCCCCGCCTTCGCTAATGGCACGGCGAAGCACGCCCGGCGACATCGAGGTTTTGCCGTGCGCCGCCAGCATCACGCCATTCTCCCGGCAGAAAGCCGCCAGCTGGCGCAAATTATTTTCTAACGCCGACTGCTTCATGATCATCAGTGGCGAAAAGACCTTATCGCTACTTAGTACCGCCGTGCCCTGTGGCAGAGGGGCATCGCCCGCGCCCGCTACTGATTTAAAGCGCGGCGCGGCCTGCTGTGGGTCAAGCTGGCCGTCGGCCCGCAATGGAAATTGAACAGACATGCTTCCTCCGATTAGTGCTCAAGCACGCGGGATAAGAATTGCTGGGTACGCTGATTTTGCGGATTAACAAAAATCTGCTCCGGGGTGCCCTGCTCGGCAATCACGCCTTGGTCCATAAACACCACGCGGTCGGCGGTTTTACGCGCAAAGCCCATCTCATGGGTCACCACCACCATGGTCATACCCTCGCGGGCCAGACTGCGCATCACTTCCATGACTTCGCCCACCAGCTCTGGGTCGAGTGCCGACGTGGCTTCATCAAAGAACATGATTTTGGGTTCGACCGCCAGCGCACGGGCGATCGCCACGCGCTGCTGCTGGCCGCCGGAGAGCTGGGCCGGATAATGGTGTGAACGCTCGGACAGGCCGACGCGCGCCAGCGCCGCCATGCCGCGCTTGTTGGCTTCGGCCACGGAGAGCTTTTGCGCCTTAATCAGCGCCAGCGTGACATTGCCCAGCGCGGTTTTGTGTGGGAACAGGTTGAATTGCTGGAACACCATGCCGACGTGGCCGCAGATCTCGCGGGAGCGCTTCTTGTCATGCAGCGGCACATTGTTGACCCAGATTTCGCCACCGTCGGCGGTTTCCAGACCACTCATGATGCGCAGCACGGTACTTTTCCCGGAGCCAGAAGCACCAATCAGCACCAGCACCTCGCCCAGTGAGACGTCCAGACTGATCTCTTTCAGCACTTGGGTTGAGCCGAAGGATTTCGTCACATTATTCAGCATAATGGCGGGTTTACTCATGATAACTGACTCCTGGTTTGATGATGTTGAACCCAACGGGAAAGCGGGAAACAAACCGCGAAATAGAGCAAGGAAACAAGGCCGTAAATCACCACCGGCTGGCCGACGCGGTCAACAATCGCCTGACCTTGGTGCATCAACTCGGACATGCCAATCATGCTGACAATCGACGTATCTTTAATCAGAGAAAGATATTGGCCGACGAGCGGCGGCAGCACGATGCCACGGGTTTGTGGCAGAACCACGCTCATAAAGGTTTGGCGTTTTGACAGACCAAGGATCCATGAGACTTCCCACTGGCCTTTCGGCACGGCTTCAATCCCGCCGCGAAACACTTCGGCGATATAAGCCCCTTGGTAAATACTCAGGCCCAGAATGCCCGCCGCAAACAGGTTGATGTCATAGCCGAAGTAGGCCACGCCGAAATAGATAAACATCAGGGTTATCAGCACCGGCGTGCCGCGAAACAGCTCGGTATAGAGCACGGCGATCTGCTTGGCTATCGGCAGATTACTGGTGCGCAATACCGCCGCCAGCAGGCCGAGCAAGGTGCTGCCGATAATAGCCGCCACCGAGAGCAGTAAGGTGATCCCCAAGCCTTGCAGCAGAATGGGCAAAGAACTGGTGATTAAATCACTCATGAGGTTTTCCCTCCTTTCGCGGTGTGGGTCAGCCATTTCAGTGGCTGCCGCCATGTGGCTCTTTTACTCGAGGTCACCAGCGCCGGATGGAATAACTTCCGCCCCGCCACACTCCCCAGCCACGAGAAGATATTGCTAAACAGCAGATAGATGACCGTCACGATGCTGAAGGTCTGGATATAGAGCAACGTGCGGGCGTTAATCACCGTGGCCGTGCCGGTCAGTTCCGGCAGCGCGATGGCCGACAGCAGCGAAGTACCCAGCAGCAGCTGGATCAGGTTGTTAATGATGGCTGGCCATACTGCCCGCGCGGCCTGGGGCAGCACCACGCTGATAAACACCTGACTTTTCGGAACGCCCAGCACCCACGCGGCCTCTAGCTGGCCTTTCGGCACTGACTGAATACCCGCACGGAAGGTTTCTGACAGATAAGCTCCGACGTTAATCCCCAGCGCCAACACGCCTGCGGTGAAGGCACTCATGGTGATGCCCATGGAAGGCAGGCCGAAGAAAATGATGAATATCTGCAACAACACCGGCGTGTTACGGATAAATTCGACATAGCAGTGGCTTATCCAGCGCACCACCGCCAGACGGGATGACTTCGCCAACGCCGAGATAAGGCCCAACGATAAGGCCAGCGCAAAGGCGAGAATAGTGACTTGCAGGGTCAGCCACGCGGCGGAAAGAAACGTATCGCCATAGCGCCACAGGGTTAGCCATTGATAACTCATGGTCCTACTCCTTCGAGTGGCGCGGCATCAACTGCCGCGCCCTTTACTATCAATATTGTGGATTCAGCGGGTAGCGAGGTTTGCTGCCAAACCATTTCTGATACAGCGTGGCGTTGTCGCCAGAGGCGTTAATCTCGAAGAGGAACTCATTCAAATAGTTAGCCCACACCTGATCGCCCTGTTTCACGGCAAAGGCGTTGTACTCAAGAGGCACCAGCGCCTCATTGGTCACGGCCAATGTAGGGTCGAGCTTGGCCTGATACGCCAGGAAGTTGTTATCTTCAATCATGGCGTCGGCCTGACCCTGTTTCACCGCCAGAATGGCAGCCTGCGAGGAGTCATATTCCTGAATATTGACTTTAATACCCAGATTGCGCACTTCATCGCCGTTGGTTGAGCCTTTCACCGTCGCGATAGTTTTACCCGCCATATCATGGGCAGATTGAATACCGCTATTTTTGCGCACCAACATCGCCTCGCTCGCCACCACGTAAGGGTTGGTGAAGGTAATTTCTTTAGCGCGATCAAGATTGCGCGTGAAGTTACAGAACACCACGTCGACTTTATTGGTTTGCAGGTTTGGAATTCGGTTGGCGCTGGTGGTATTGACCATTTCCAGCTTAACGCCCATCTCTTTGGCGAGGGCTTTGGCTAAATCAACGTCATAGCCGTCCGGGTTATTATCTTTATCGTAAAAACCGAATGGCGCGAAACTCAGGCAGTCGCCAACGCGCAGCGTGCCGCGCTGAAGCACGGTTTGCAGGGCAGATTGCGGCGCAGCGCCGGCTGCTTTTTTATCGTCGGTCGGCGTACAGCCTGCCAGAATGAGCAATGCCAAGGTGGTGGCAGCGGCTTTGACACTTACTTTCAGCGATGTTGTATTCATTTTTTCTCTCTTTATGTAAATGGAGACTGATATGAAAAATAATTTCACAGAAAAATGAAAAGCAGGTGAGAATAAATACTGTCCCGGTGCGGTCGTAGTATTAAATAAATCGATAGCCAAATTTAATTGAAATAATTATTTACGATCAGAGCGGAAGCATTTCATATCCACTTCTACTTTACAGTCCACAACTAAATCTTGAACGCTACAAATACGGGCTGGAGGATTACCTTTAAATATCTCACTGAATACTTTATTAAATGAACTGAAATAGCGCGCGTCAGTTAATACCGCCGTGACGTGAACCACATCTTCTACCTGATAACCGGCTTCGCGCATGATGGTTAAGCAGTTGTCGAAGGCCAGTTGGGTCTGTTCAATGATGCCACCCTCGACGACTTCGCCGTCAAGCATCGGCGTCTGGCCGGAGATATATAACCAGCCATCGGCCTCTACGGCCCGTGCGAAGGGGAGTTTCTGGCCGCCCGTGCCTGTTCCACCTTCTACACCGTAACGTTTAATCGCCATGCATTACTGCTCCTGTGTGGGAAAATGCTGTGCCTGCATCGACACATCAATCGTCCGATATACTGGACATCAATCTCTGATATCGGACAACTTCAGATTTGCATAGGAAATGAGCTTTTGCAATATGCACTGGATTAATTAGTTTTCGGCGATGTGTTCTGCGTCTCATAAATAAAACTTTCACACTGCGCCTCTGGATGAGAATGTGATCTTTATCTTATTTCTTCTGCCGCCATTAATTGCAGCGCGCTAAAATGGGGCACCAAAATAGAACAGGTTATTTCTCTTTAAATAGATATCAGGATTAATTCTTTAACGCCGGGGATGGGTTAAATTCATCGGGCCGTGTATGATGCGTTTAATATATTCCGTCCGCACCATTACCACAGGGGAGTTGGCTTATGCCAGATGAGAAAGTATCGCGGGCGCGCGGTGTTGACAGGGTTATCGATATTTTTCGCCAATTGCATATTGCCGGCAGGCCCATGGCGATGCGGGATCTGATTGAAGCGACCGGGGCTCCACGCTCGAGCGTCTATGACTTGGTGAGCCTGTTGGGTGACGCTGGCCTGCTGGAGTTAGATGCCGACGGCGCGGTATTTTTCGGCCGCGAGATGCACTATTACGGTGCAGACTACATGGCGCACAATGACCTGATCCGCCGGGCTCATCAGTTGATGGTAGAGATTGTGGCACGCCATGGAGAAACCGTTCAACTCTGTATGTTGGAAGGCAATAAATACACCGTGGTGCTCTCAGAAAGTAACGCGCATCCGTTCAAAATCACCTCAGATATCGGCGTGCGAGTGCCCATTACCTGGACAGCGACCGGGCGCTTGCTGCTGAGCAACTGGTCGGATAGCGATATTCTCAAGCTGATCCCGGAAGAAGACTACCAGCTCGCCAATGGTCAGATCCTGGATAAACAGACCTTTCTCAACGAGATCCACTACGCGGGGCATTTGGGATATTGCATGACGGAAGGCCTATCAGAGAGCTTTACCTGCTGCATGGCCGCGCCGATTCGCTCTCGCGGGGGGCAGGCGGTGGCCGCCATCTGCTTTATGGTCAGTCGCGACACGCCAGAGGAGCGCCGCCAGATGCTGCTGAAAGAGCTGATCGACGCCGGGCGTAAGCTCTCTGACTTAACCTAATTTCCCTAGTGGGTGGCCGTCTCCCCTAACCTGGTTTAACACGAGTTAGGGGAGCCAGCGGATTAGAACGGGTAGTCGTGGTAGCCCAGTTGCTGGGAGATGTTGCGCGCCGCGGTGTGCAGCATGCTGACATAATCGTTTTTGCTCTCTTCAGAGAAACGAATGGTCGGGAAAGAGATACTCAAACCGGCAGTCACCACGCCGAAACGGTCAAACACCGGCACGGCGATACAACGCAGCCCCTGCTCCTGCTCTTCAATATCTTCGCCAAAGCCCTGCTCGCGAACCTTCACCAGCGCGTTACGCAGCGCGTCCGCATCAAGCAGCGTGTTTTCGGTACTGCGGGTAAATTCCATTTCTGACAACAATGAATCCACTTCGCTTCGCTCACCCCACGCCAGCAGCACTTTACCAATGGCGGTGCTATGCAGCGGGTTGCGGCGACCAATGCGAGAATGCATCCGCAGGTTGTACATGGAATCGATTTTATGAATATAAACGATGCCAATGCCGTCCTCATCCAGTGCGCCGAGATGAATGGTTTCGCGGGTTAAGCGAGACAGCTCGCGCATTTGAATATCCGCGCTACGAATAAGATCGACGTTCTGCAACGCCTTCGCGCCCAGCTCAAATAACTTCAAGGTGAGAGAATATTTCTCCGACTCGCCTTCCTGAGCCACATAACCTAGCGATTTCATCGTCTGCAAAAAGCGATAGACGGTACTTTTCGACATCATCACGCGTTGCGAAAGTTCAGTAATACCAATCTCTCTTTCTTCTCCCAGCGCCTGCAAAATGCCAAAAACTTTCAGAACTGAGGAGACGGAATCCGGTTGTTTATCAAGATCTGCGTTAGCCATAACTCTCTTACCTGCCCGCTTTAGTTTTGTTTCAAAAAAAATAGAACACAGTTTTCATTATAATGGCAAGCTTTTGAGAACCGCAATCATCCAGAAGAAAAGCTGAGGTTTGGCGCTAAATATTTCATAACTTTTCTTACAATATTACTAAGGATTCATAGTAATCGCGGTTGGCACTCCAGAGTCATTAGCGTGATAATATTTCCTCTTATTATTACCCCTAATGCCGACACTCATTCATGACACTCACGCCAAATGACGGGCTTCCCGTTCCTCAACGCTATGGGGCGATTCTGGCTATCGCTCTCGGCATTACCGTTTCCGTGCTCGATGGCGCGATTGCCAACGTGGCACTGCCGACCATTGCGAAAGATTTGAACGCCAGCCCGGCATCTTCGATTTGGGTGGTCAATGCCTACCAGCTCGCAGTAACGATTTCGCTGCTGTCGTTGGCGTCATTGGGGGATATTTTTGGCTATCGCCGTATTTATCAGACCGGATTGTTAGTTTTCAGCATTACCTCGCTGTTTTGCGCCCTGTCGGACTCGCTGACCACCCTGACTATTGCGCGCATCTTACAGGGGTTTGGCGCTGCGGCGATCATGAGTGTTAATACCGCGCTGATCCGCATCATTTACCCCCAGCGTTTTCTCGGGCGAGGAATGGGGATCAACGCCCTGATTGTCGCCGTCTCATCTGCCGCCGGGCCGACCGTGGCGGCGGGGATTTTGTCGATTGCGTCTTGGCAGTGGCTGTTTGCTATCAACCTGCCGATTGGTATCGCCGCGCTGGCGCTGGGGGTGAAGTTCCTGCCTGCCAACAGCACCAAAAGTCAGGGCCAGCGTTTCGACTTCACCAGTAGCCTGATGAACGCCCTGACCTTCGGTCTGCTGATCACCGCCATCAGCGGCTTCGCTCAGGGGCAAAATCGCCTGTTGGTGCTGGCTGAAGTGGTGGCGATGATGATCATCGGCTGGTTCTTCGTGCGCCGCCAGCTGTCGCGCCCTTTCCCACTGCTGCCGGTCGATTTGCTGCGCATTCCGATTTTCGCTATGTCGCTCGGCACCTCGCTGTGCTCATTCAGCGCGCAGATGCTGGCTTTCGTGTCGCTGCCGTTCTTCTTGCAGAATACGCTGGGGCTGGATTCTGTCTCCACCGGCCTGCTGCTCACCCCGTGGCCTCTCGCTACCATGGTGATGGCACCTATTTCTGGCCGTCTGGTCGAGCGCTTCCATCCGGGAATGCTCGGCGGTATCGGGCTGATTGTGCTCTCCTTCGGCCTTTATTCAATGTCGATGCTGCCTCATGACCCGTCAAATCTGAACATCGTGTGGCGCATGTTTATCTGTGGTGCCGGATTCGGTCTGTTCCAGTCGCCAAACAACCACACCATTATTACCTCCGCGCCGCGTAACCGCAGCGGCGGAGCCAGCGGCCTGCTTGGCACCGCGCGCCTGCTCGGCCAGACCACCGGCGCGGCGCTGGTAGCCCTGATGTTCAACCTGTTCCCGGACCATGGCACTCACGCCTCGCTGATCCTTGCCGGCACATTGGCGGGCGGCGGCGCGCTGGTCAGCTTTATGCGTATGACCCAGCAAACGGCCAGTCAGAAGGAAGCGGCGGAGAAATCTTAACCGTGCAGGTTCAACAATCCCCAGACATAAAAAAACCCGGCCACCTGAGCCGGGTTTTTCTTTAGCGAGTCACCTACAGTTATTACTTGATGTACTGGCCGCTGCGTAACGCTTCGATACGCTTATCCAATGCCGGGTGCGACATGAACAGCTCGCTGAACGACTTGGACTTACCGTTAATGCAGAACGCCATCATGCTGCCCGCCTCTTGCGGCTCATGGCTGGTTTTCAAACGCTGCAGCGCGGCAATCATCTTCTCGCGGCCAACCAGTTTAGCGGAACCGGCGTCTGCGTAGAACTCACGGTGACGCGAGAACCACATAGTAATGATGCTGGCCAAGATACCGAATACCAGTTCAAGCACGGTGGCAACCGCGAAGTAAATCATCGGGTTACCGCCGTTGCTCTCTTCCCCATCACGGTTGCCGGAAAGGAAACCAGACGCCACCTGAGCAATCAGGCGAGAAATAAAGATAACGAAGGTATTCACGATACCCTGAATCAGCGTCATGGTGACCATGTCGCCGTTGGAAATATGGCTGATCTCGTGGGCGATAACCGCTTCGGCTTCGTCCTGGCTCATGCTTTGCAGCAGGCCGGTACTGACGGCAACCAGAGATGAGTCACGGCGTGCGCCGGTAGCAAAGGCGTTGATGTCCGGCGCGTGATAAATCGCCACCTGTGGCATGGCAATGCCCGCCTGCTGAGACTGGCGACGCACGGTTTCAACCAACCAGCGCTCGGTTTCGTTACGCGGCTGTTCGATGACTTCGCCGCCAACCGAACGTAACGCCATCCATTTAGACATCAGTAAGGATACGAAGGAGCCACCGAACCCGAACAGACCGGCCATGATCATCAGACCTTGCACGCTGCTTGACTGAATGCCCGTAAGGCTCAGCACCAGACCGAAAATCAGCATGACCGCCAGGTTAGTTAACAGGAACAACCCTATACGCATCATAAAATGTCACTTCCTCATTGTTGTTTCGTTTTTTATTGTCAGGTGAAAATCGACAAAACTCATCGACCTGCCTAGATCCTATGGGCTTATGGTGCAGATTCAAGAGTCGGACGCCGTTATGCCCATAAAATCACAATACTTTACAAATTGCAGCGTTTGCTCTCATTTATTTATCCACAATTGTGCATATTCACAACGCCACGGGTTCGCTGCGGCTCGCCCCGTTGCTTGATCACAGGTAATAAAAAAGCGCACCGGAGTGCGCTTTTCGTGTCGACCGAAGTCAGGACTTATTTGCTGGTAGCCGGGGCTTTATCGCCCTGCTCTTTCAGTAGCTTAGCCAGTTCAACGGCAATGTTGTCAGCTTCATCAAGGTACGGGTCTGGAGCGACATAATCTTTAGGTAACTCATCCAAAGATTTCAGCGGCTTCTTACCTTCACGTTTGAAACGTTCGTTCAGACGAGCCAGGCGCGTTGCATCATCCTCTTTGTCTTCTTTATCACGCTGGGCGTAGTTCAGAGAGACGGTATCACGCTTGTCTTTCAACGCTTTGTAGCGCGCGATATCTTGCTGGATGTACTGGAACTCTGGGTCTTTGGCGATACGTGCATCGTGATCTTTCAGCAGTTCAGGTACGAAAGGTTTCAGATCGCCGGTCTTGGTGTAGGTGGCAGCACTGATGCTATCCCACGGCAAGGCGTTATCTTCAAACTTCTCGCCTGTTTCAATCGCTTCAATCCCGGTAGGCATCAGAATGTCAGGGGTTACGCCCTCACGCTGAGTACTGCCGCCGTTGATGCGATAGAACTTCTGAATGGTGTACTGAACAGAGCCCAGCGCAGGCCACTCAGGGCGCAGCATCTGGTCATAAATACGGTTTAGAGAACGGTATTGCTGCACAGTACCTTTACCGAAGGTCGGTTCACCCACAATCAGAGCACGGCCGTAATCCTGCATTGCAGCGGCAAAAATCTCTGACGCAGAGGCGCTGAAGCGGTCAACCAGCACCACCAGCGGGCCTTTGTAGTAAACAACGCCGTCGGTATCGCTATCCTGACGAATGCGACCATTGTTATCACGCACCTGCACGACCGGGCCGCTTGGAATAAACAGGCCAGACAGGGACACGGCTTCGGTCAATGCACCGCCGCCGTTAGTACGCAAATCGATAACCAGACTACTGACATCCTGCTTGGCCATTTTTTGCAGCTGCACTTTAACATCATCAGTCAGGCCAACGTAGAAGCCCGGGATATCCATCACGGCGACTTTTTCGTTTCCGACTTTCTTGATGGTCATCTTAACGGCGCGGTCTTCCAGACGGATTTTCTCGCGGGTCAAAATAACAGTACGGGTTTTGGTACCTTTACCAGCAGGCAGGATTTCGAGACGAACTTTACTGCCCTTCGCGCCTTTGATCAGAGCGACGACGTCGTCGAGACGCCAGCCAATCACATCAACCACGCCTTTGCTGGTGGCTACCTGTCCAACGCCGACGATACGGTCACCCACTGCGATAGCTTTGCTTTTGGCCGCCGGGCCGCCTGCTACCATCGAGTTGATCACGGTGTAATCATCGTCGCCTTGCAACACGGCACCAATACCTTCCAGAGACAGGCTCATTTCAGTATTGAATTGCTCGGTGCTGCGTGGAGACAGATAGTTAGTATGTGGGTCGATTTCATGCGCGAAGGCATTCATCACCAACTGGAAAACATCTTCGCTGTTGCTCTGGGTGAGGCGCTTCATCGCAAAACGATAGCGTTTCGTCAGCACATCACGAATTTCCTGATCGGTCTTCCCGGTCAGCTTGAGGTTCAGCTCGTCATATTTGACTTTGGCATCCCACAGACTGTCCAACTCGGCTTTATCTTTCGGCCAAGGGGCTTTTGCGCGATCAAGATTGATGGTGTCGTTGCCCGTGAAATTCATTGGGCGCGCCAGCACTTCCAACGCATAGGTATAGCGTTCGAAACGGCGTTTTTGAGCCAGATTGAACAACGCGTAAGGCGTATTCAGTTGACCCGTTTTGAGTTCCTCACCCAGCGTGCTGCGTTTATCAGCGAACTGAGCTACGTCGGAGGCCATCAAAACGTTATGGCCATAATCGAGCATGTTGAGGTAACGGTCGAAAATCTTAGCGGAGAAATCTGCATTAAGGTCAAATTGACGATAATGCGAACGGGTAAAGCGTGCCGTAACACGCTCGCTTACCGTTGCGTCCTGAGGCTCTTGTGTCAGTTGCTTGAGCTGGTCGATAGTTACCGGGGCACTATCGTTCGCATAACTGGTGTTAACCAGACTGGCTCCTGACAACAAAAGACCTGCAATAACGCTTAATCTGACAAATTTGTTCATGCCTGAGTTGGCCTCCGTATCAGAACTGCAAGTGTTCTGCGCGCACGATCATCGCCAGACCCGTAGAGAGCTGAACTCGAACACCGTCTTTGGCAATTTCCAAAACGGTGGCGTCCATAGCACTCTGACCGGCTCTCACTTTGATCTCTTGGCCAATTTGCAGTTTTGAGATATCTGTGACTGGCACCTGACGCGGTTCACGTTTTTCCTCACGCGGTGGGCGAGGTGCACGTGGTTTGCGATTTTCTTGACCAGCTACAGCAGCAGGCGCGTTTTCACGGCGCGGCGCAGGTTTTTTAGCAGCCGGACGTGGACGACGTGGTTCGGCTTCACCCGCTTCACGACGCTTAGCCTGTTGTTCAGCACGTTGTGCTTGAACACGAGCTTTCGCTTCTTCTAATTGTTTACGGGCATGTTCGACGTGCTGTTCTTCCAGCTCACCACATGCATTACCGTCAAGGTCAACGCGCTGTGCGCCAACTTTAACGCCGTACAAATAACGCCAGCTTGAGGTATATAGACGCAGAGCAGAGCGCAGCTGAGTTTTACTCAGATTCTCTTCGCCTTGCACGCGCTCGACCAAATCCGCAAAAATACCGATCTTTAAAGGACGAGCTTCGCCTTCGGCGCTAAAACAGAGCGGGAAACGCTCGGCCAAAAAGGCAATGACTTCTTTACTACTGTTCAACTTAGGTTGATTTTCCATGAAATTTCCTGATTACAACGGGTTTGCCAACCGGCGCAGGCATGAACAGGCGTCATTATAATGACGCCACCGTTAAATGCCACGTTATCCGTAGATCAACTTGCGATCAGATTGACATATTTTGCTGCATCGCTGTTTTGCAGATGCTGGCAAAGCCCGGCAACTAACTCTGTCAGCCCTTGTTCATCCGCTTCGTCGAAGCGTTGATAGACGGTGCTATCGATGTCCAGGACGCCAATCACTGTGCCATTAACGCTAATCGGTAAGACGATTTCTGCGTTACTTGCTGCGTCACAGGCGATATGCCCGGGGAACGCATGCACGTCACCGACGCGCTGCACGGCGTTTTCAGCCACGGCAGTCCCACAAACGCCCTTTCCTACCGGGATGCGCACGCAGGCAATTTTGCCCTGAAAAGGTCCAAGCACCAGTGTGGAACCATCCATAAGATAGAATCCAGCCCAGTTAACCCCTTCAAGACGCTCATAAAGTAAGGCGCTGGCATTCGACAGAGTAGCAATAAAATTGTTCTCTCCGGCGATAAGCGCGTTCAGATCACGTTTTAATTCCGCGTAGAATTCTTGTTTATTCATGTAATAACCAATAATGACCCAAGGGCAGTCAGCCGATATGTTGTGCTTAACCCATATAAAATAAGCATTAAATACTCATCTGAACAAGGTTAATCCTATGTCACTTCAAAAAGACTGACCTACAATGACTGTTTGCCGACCGCATAATACGTTATTTTGTTAAAAATACCTGACAGATCTTAACATCCCTGCCCTGTAGAGCATTTCAGGGTAAGTACAATGATAACAACAGGCAAATCTACACTCAGGCTCTATGAAAATACGCACATTGTCAGGACCTTTACCGCAGGCACGCTATCAGCGTTGTAATGAATGCGATTACCTCTTTTCTATTCCTGACCTGAAGAAAACGCAAACTGCGCATTGTCCGCGCTGCAATGCCAAGGTGGAAAAAGGCCGGGTCTGCTCCCTGTCGCGTCTCATTATTATCGCCATTAGCATCTTGGTGCTGATGCCGTTCGCCTTCACCGAGCCATTAATCAGCATCCGTCTGCTGGGGACCCGCATTGATGCCAGCCTGTTCGAAGGTATCTGGCAGATGTCGAGCCAAGGCTCGCCGCTTACCGCCAGCATGGTCGCCTTCTGTACCATTGGCGCGCCGGTCACTTTAGCCGGTTCTATCCTTTATCTGCACTTTGGCAGCCGTTTGGGGATGAACCTCAAGCCGGTGCTGTTGATGCTCGACAGGCTTAAAGACTGGGTGATGCTCGACATCTATCTGGTCGGCATGGCGGTGGCTAGCATCAAAGTGAAAGAGTACGCCGACATCGACGTTGGCCCGGCGCTGTTGGCTTATCTAATGATGACCGTGCTGGTGACGCTGACGCTGATCAACCTGAATATCGAGCAGCTTTGGGAGGAGTTCTATCCGCAGCCGCGCCCGAAAGGTCAGCCCTCCACCTTTAAGCTCTGCCTGTCGTGCAAATTTACCGGCCACGCCGATGACAAAGGCCGCTGCCCGAGGTGCCACGTGCCGATGACGGTGCGTTACAAACATAGCCTGCAGAAGACCTGGGCGGCGCTGATTGCCGCCATGGTGTTCCTGTTGCCGGCGAACCTGATGCCGATTTCGATTATTTATCTCAATGGGCAACGCACCGAAGACACGATATTCTCCGGCGTGGTTTCACTGGCGACCTCCGGCAACGTGCCGATTGCCGCCATCGTCTTTATTGCCAGCGTTCTGGTGCCTTTCACCAAGGTTATCGTGATGCTGACTTTACTGTTGAGTATTCATTTTAAGGCGATTCAAGGATTGAAAACGCGGATACGCTTACTGCGGGTAGTGACCTGGATTGGTCGCTGGTCGATGCTTGATCTGTTTGTCATTTCCTTGATGATGTCGTTGGTTAACCGTGACCAACTGTTGTCATTTACAATGGGACCGGCGGCCTTCTTCTTTGGGACCTCCGTGATCCTTACAATACTTGCCGTAGAATGGCTTGATAGCCGCTTGATTTGGGATGCACATGCAACAGGAAACGCCGAATACACCGACTGAAGCGCGGGTTAAAAACAGACGCCGGATATCGCCTTTCTGGCTTCTGCCTTTTATTGCCTTATTGATAGCGGGCTGGCTTATCTACAGCAACTATCAGGAAAGAGGCACCACCGTTACCATTGATTTCCAGTCTGCCGCCGGGATTGTCGCGGGGCGAACCCCTGTGCGCTATCAGGGGGTGGAAGTCGGCACCGTCGAGTCAATCAGTCTGAGCAAAGACCTGCGCACCATCATGGTCAAGGTCAGCATCAAGAGCGACCTGTCGGACTCCTTGCGCGATGGCACCCAGTTCTGGCTGGTCACGCCTAAGGCCTCACTGGCCGGGGTTTCTGGTCTGGATGCCTTAGTTGGCGGTAACTACATCGGCATGATGCCCGGTAGCGGCAAAGAGAAAGATCACTTCGTCGCGCTGGATACGCAGCCGAAATATCGTCTGAATACCGGCGAGTTAATGATTCATCTGCACGCGCGGGATCTTGGCTCCCTGAGCAACGGCTCGCTGGTTTACTACCGTAAAATTCCGGTGGGTAAAGTTTATGATTACGATATTGAAGCCGGAAACGATGGCGTCACTATCGACGTTCTGATTGAGCGCCGTTTCGCCCATTTGGTGAAAGACACCAGCCGCTTCTGGAATGTCTCCGGCTTTAAAGGCGATTTCAGCCTCAGCGGCGCGAAAGTTGAGATGGAAAGCCTCGCCGCGCTGGTCAACGGAGCTATCGCCCTCGACTCGCCGATTGATGGCAATTCGGCCAAACAAGAGCAGTCCTACGAGCTATACCCTGATTTGGCGCAGAGCCAGCGCGGGGTAGAGATCGACCTCGACTTACCCAACGGCGACGGGCTGAAAGAGGACCGCACCCCACTGATGTACCAGGGTTTGCAAGTCGGTACCCTGACCAAAGTGACCCTTCAACCAGACAACAAGGTAACGGGGAAACTCACGGTTGACCCGTCGGTGATTGACATGATGCGCACCGGCACGCGCATTGAGATGAATAGCCCGAAAATCAGCCTGAGCAATGCCAAGCTGAGCCAACTGCTGACCGGCAACACGCTGGAGCTGATCCCGGGCGAAGGCCAGCCGCAGAAGCACTTCACCGTGCTCGACAGCAATCAGCGCCTGCTGCAAGACCCGGGCGTTTTGCAAATTCAGCTTAATGCCCCAGAAACCTTTGGTATTGATGCCGGACAGCCGGTGATACTTCACGGCATCGCCGTCGGCCAAATCCTTGACCGCAAAATGACCGATGAAGGCATTGTGTTTAACATCGCGATAAAGCCTGAATACAAAGGGCTGTTGCACAAAGACAGTAAATTCGTGGTCAACAGCCGCGTTGATGTCAAATTAGGCATCGACGGCATGGAAGTGCTAGGCGCCAGTGCCCAAGAGTGGGTTGACGGCGGCGTGCGCATTATTCCGGGCGGTAAAGGCGAACCGGCGAAAAAATACCCGCTCTTCAGTAACGCTGAAAAAGCCGCCGAAGGCATTCAAGGGGAGCAGCCGGGCGCCACGCTGACGCTCACCGCCAAGAGCCTGCCGGACGTGCAGGCGGGTTCCGTGGTGCTGTATCGCAAATTCCAGGTTGGGCAAATTGTGGATGTCACGCCAAAAGCCAACGACTTTGACATCGACGTCTATATCCGCCCTGAATACCGTAAGTTGCTCACTGACAAGAGTATTTTCTGGGCCGAGGGTGGCGCGAAAGTACAGCTGAATGGCAGCGGATTGACCGTCCAAGCTTCGCCGCTCGACCGCGCGCTGAAAGGTGCGATCAGCTTCGATAACAATGAAGGCGTCACGCTGAGCAAAGGCGCGAAACGCGTATTGTATGAGTCAGAAACCGCCGCGCGCGCCGTAGGCAGCCAAATCACGCTGAATACTTACGACGCCAGCAAGCTCTCTGCCGGAATGCCAATTCGCTACCTAGGTATCAACATTGGTCAGGTTGAGTCGCTGAAGCTCGAGTCGAAACTGAATCAAGTCTCAGCCAAAGCCGTGCTCTACCCTGAGTATGTCGACACCTTCGCCCGCATGGGGACGCGATTCTCTATCGTTTCACCGGAAATTTCCGCCGGCGGGGTTAGCAATCTCGACACCCTGTTGCAGCCTTACATCAATGTGGAAGCAGGCAAAGGCCCGGCCTCGCGCACCTTCGACCTGCAAGAATCGACCATCACCGATTCCCGTTACACCGATGGCTTGGGCATCGTGATGGATGCAGCCGAGGTAGGTTCGCTGCAAATCGGCACGCCAGTGCTGTTCCGCGGTATCGAAGTGGGCACCGTGACCGGCTTCTATCTGGGCGCGATGGCTGACCGGGTTAACGTCACGCTGCGTATCAGCAAGAAGTACCAGTATCTAGTGCGCGACAACAGCGTGTTCTGGCTGGCTTCGGGCTATAACCTGCAGTTTGGGCTGACCGGCGGAATGCTGAAAAGCGGCACCTTCCAGCAGTTCATTCGCGGCGGTATTGCTTTCGCTACACCGCCGTCCACGCCGGTGGCACCAAAAGCCGGAGCGGGCCGCCACTTCCTGCTTAATCCCGAAGAGCCGAAAGATTGGCAGAAATGGGGCACGGCGATCCCGAAAAACTAAGTTTCGCCGCGTGATGTGATAAGGCCGCCTTCGGGTGGCCTTTTTGTTGCTGCACCGCGCCTCGTCGGAACATGGTAAACTTGCGCCAATTTGATTTTCCGTTTCCTCTGCGACGAGACCTTCCTTTGTCCAAACCAACTCAATTTGTGGCGAAATTGCCACCCGCGTTCCTTGATGCAACCCGTGAAATCATGCCAGCCTCTCTGAGCATGGACGACTTTATTGCCGCCTGTAATCAGCCGCTGCGCCCCAGCCTGCGGGTTAACACGCTAAAAATCAGCGTCGACGACTTCCTTGCGCTGGCAGCCAGCTACCAGTGGGAGCTGACGCCGGTGCCGTGGTGCGCCGAAGGCTTCTGGATTGTCCGTCAGGGCGATGATGAAACCCGTCTGGGTAACGCGCTGGCGCACCTCGCCGGGCTGTTTTACATTCAGGAAGCCAGCTCCATGCTGCCGGTGACTGCCCTGTTTGCCAACGACACCCAGCCGACGCTGGTGATGGACGTGGCGTCTGCGCCCGGCTCTAAAACCACGCAAATCGCCGCGCTAATGAATAATCAGGGCGGCATCGTCGCCAACGAATATTCCGCCAGCCGCGTGAAGGTCCTGCACGCCAATATCAGCCGCTGCGGCGTGGCAAACACCGCCCTCACCCATTTCGACGGACGGGTGTTTGGCGCGGCGCTGCCAGAAACCTTCGACGCCATCTTGCTCGACGCCCCCTGCTCGGGCGAAGGCGTGGTGCGTAAAGACCCGGATGCCATGAGTAACTGGTCACCAGAGAGCGTGGTCGAGATTGCCGCCACCCAGCGCGAACTGATTAACAGCGCCTTCCACGCCCTGAAGCCGGGCGGCACCTTGGTTTATTCCACCTGCACCTTGAACGCGCAGGAAAATCAGCAGGTCTGCCAATGGCTGTTGGATGAATATCCAGATGCCGTGGAAGTCGAGTCGCTGGCCGACCTGTTCGACGGCGCGCAGAAGGCGCTGACCGCCGAGGGGTATCTGCACGTTTTCCCACAAGTTTATGACAGCGAAGGCTTTTTCGTTGCACGCCTGCGCAAAACGGCTTCGATTGATCGCCTGCCAACGCCGGGCTACAAAGTGGGGAAATTCCCCTTCTTCCCTCTGTCGCGCAAAGAGAGCGCCGAGGTGGTCGCCGCAGCGCAAAAGTCCGGCATTGTTTGGTCCGACCAAGAGATTGCCATTTGGGAGCGAGATAAAGAGCTGTGGCTTTTCCCACGCGTGCTCGAGCCGCTGTTCGGCAAAGTGCGTTTTTCGAGGATTGGCATGAAGCTGGCTGAGCGTTTCTCCAAAGGCTTCCGCTGGCAGCATGAAGCCGTCGTCGCGCTGACCACGGGCTCTGGCGATAGCCAATTTGCCCTTGACGATGAGCTGGCACAGGCGTGGTTCCGGGGCGTGGATATTTACCCGCCCGACTCTCCAACCCGCGATGAATGCATCGTGACCTGGCAGAATCAGCCACTTGGGCTGGCAAAACGCATCGGCAGCAGAATAAAAAACAGCTTACCGCGTGAACTGGTGCGCGATGGTGCTATTCGCCCTCATAAGTGAGCATTAGTCCACCATTAATAGCACTGAGCTATTAGCAAAACTTGAGTTATTTTTAAGGCGCTCGTCAATTACAATTAACTTATTTGATTGACGGGCTTACGTATATCCTCAATTTTTTGTTGGAATTAGTAGTAGGAATATTCCTAATCAGGCATGTATTATTGCGCTCATGAATGACACTTCTGGAAATATTATTTCCAGATATGAAGCATATAGCCCGTGTCGAGTAAAGTTTTGCCAGTCGGAGAAGTATCATGGCGGATGAAATACAGTTCCAGTCAGCAGAAGGTCATCTTCTGCGAGAAATGGCCAGCCTTCGCGATATCATTGACAACAACTCTGACTGGATCTGGGAAGTCGATACTCAAGGCAGATACGTTTTTTCCTCGAATAAATGCCAAGAGTTCCTCGGCGTGCCGCCTGAACATGTGTTGGGTAAAACGCCTTTTGACTTCATGCCGGCCGACGAGGCCATCCGCGTCAGCGCGCAGTTTGCCGCGATTGCCGCTCGCCGCGCCCCTTTCGGCGGCTTGCTGAATAGAAATATTCGCGCCGACGGCAGTGAAATCATTCTTGAGAGTAGCGGCATACCGCTGTTTGATTCAGCAGGTGAATTCCGCGGCTATCGCGGCATCGACCGCAACCTGACCAATCTCGATCAAGCCCCCGGACAGCGCCTATTCCAGCTGGAAACTATTTATTCCAACGCCCCCGTTGGCCTGTGCTTTATCGATTTGCAGATGCGTTATGTGACGGTCAATGACGCAATGGCTAACATCATTGGCCTGCAGCCTTATGAGGCCATTGGCCGCCGAGTCGGCGTGTTTCTGCCGGGTCTTGCCCCTTTGCTGACCAACGCGCTTGAGTTGGCTCAGCGCAATGAGGCTACGCCCGACCGCGAGTTCTCGCTGCCCGGCAACAATCAGATTTTCTTTGTAAGAATTAAAGCGGCTTATGATGTCCAGAATCAGCTGAGCGGCCTTTCCGTCGCCATGACGGATATCACCAGCCTGAAACGCATGGAGCGCGCGCTGCGTGAGAGCCAAGAGCATTATCGCAACATGGTGGAGCTGAACCCACAGATCCCATGGACCGCCGACCCTTCCGGCCTGCTTAATGACGTCAGTTCGCGCTTCCAGCGCATTACGGGCATGACGCGACAGGATATTCTGGCGGATAAATGGATCCAGAGTATGCACATTGAAGACCGCCGAAGCGCAGTGCAAACCTGGGAACAGTGCCTGAAAACGGGTGCGCCGCTGGATATCGAAGTGCGGTTTTGTCATGTCGATCGCGGCTGGAACTGGATGCGCATCCGCGCGGCGGCAAGCTATGCGCCCGATGGCTCCATTCAACGCTGGTACGGCACGGCAGAAGACGTTCACGAACGTAAACTGCTGGAGCTGAAACTGGTGAAAGCCAATCGTCGATTGGAAATCCAGGCCCGCACCGATCCTTTAACCAAACTGCCTAATCGCCGCGAATTTAAAAAAGTGCTCAGCCACGAGTACATGCGCGCTAAACGTAACAATAGCCCGCTGACGGTGGTGATGATTGATATCGACTACTTTAAGAATTTCAATGACCACTATGGCCATTTGTCCGGTGACGCCTGTCTGCGACTGGTTGCCCGCACCCTGCGAAAAGCGCTGAAACGCAATACGGATGTGATCACCCGTTTTGGCGGCGAAGAGTTTGCAGCTATCTTGCCGGATACCGATTTAAAAGGCGCATGGATCGTGGCGCGTCAAATCATGGAAGCCATTGAAACGCTTGGCATTAAGCATAGCTTCAGCGAGTTCAATCGCGTCACCATTAGTCAGGGTATTGCTACGTTTACGCCACGGGAAAACCCGGACATTGACGATCAATCGGATATCGTCAGCGCGGCAGACCAAGCCCTCTATATTTCCAAAAATAATGGCCGCAACCAAATTAACGCCATGCCTATCTCTGCTCGCCATAACCTCCTTTAATTAACAGATAAAAGTGTGACTCTATCAGAGATATATTTTGTCGAATGAGTCACACTTCCGCCTCATTACATTCATCTTGAATTGCCAATATAATAAAAGTAGTGATACCGTCCTCGCGTAGAAAATGGATTGTTACTGCAAACGCAGGCAAAACCTAAACCTCATGAATTATTCATTAAAAGAATAAATTCGTGGTTTAGGTTTTTTTTTGCATTTAACACCACCGTTCTTTCAATTATATATTTTTACATATACATCAGGGATGCAGCATATGAATAAATTATTTATTACCTCAACCTCTATGGCTCTTTTACTATTAGCTTTACCACCCTGTCAGGCTCAAGGATGGGAAAAGGGTAACTTTCATTCTGAGAAAATAGATCTGCCTTATCAGCTTTATACTCCCGAAAAGACCTCCCCTTTATTGCCCTTAGTGATCTATTTACACGGTACCGGGCAGGCAGGCACTGATAATCAAGCGCAACTTTATCAAGGGGAAAATATTGGGCCAGATTATTTCACCAGCCCCGCCAACCAGTCACTGCAGGCCACCTACGTGTTAGCCCCACAAACCCCGATGGCCATCCGCTGGGCCAGCACCACTTTGGCCGAGTATGACTTTATGAAAACGCCGATCACTGCCTCGATGGAAAATTTATTGGCGCTAATTGATAAAACCGTTGCCCAGTATCCCATCGATAAAAACCGGATTTATTTGGCAGGCCTGTCCCGTGGCGGTCAAGGCGTTTGGTATGCGGCATTGCTACGCCCCGAATATTTCGCCGCTATCGTCCCAATTGCCGGAGCAGGCAGCCCGGAGTATGCGCGGAAATTAATTAAATTGCCGGTCTGGGTATTTCACGGCACCGACGATCAAGTTACCGATGTGAATTACAGCCGCAGTATGGTTGATAGCATAATTAAACTCGGGGGCAGCACGCGCTATATCCGTTACAGCGAAATAGAGGGCGGCGATCACCAATCCTCTTGGTTAACCGCCCATCAAAATAGTGATTTATGGCAGTGGATGTCTAAGCAAAATAAAAGCAATCACACTTCACCCGTTATTACTAAGTAACAGAGTCGACTAATAAGGAGAGCCGTATGTATCTAAGGACGCATAAATTAAATGCTTTTGTACTTTGTATGACCTTCATGAATCCACTTTGTTATGCGGATGATAATGAAATTCCGGCAATTGAAGATAAAGCCGCCAAGCCCTGGGCTTCGAAAACGCTAGGTTTTGAACCTTCTCCACAGGAGGGACTGCTAGGGGATTGGCTGGGGGTGAAACCTGCATTGAAAGACCACGGATTCAAATACACCCTCGGCTACCTGAGTCAAAGCGCCTACAACATTGATGGCGGCTATGACCAAAGCGGCAAGCTGGCGTATATCGACCAGTTCTGGCTGATGTTCAAACAGGATTTAGAAGCCTTAACCGGCATTCCGGACGCCACCATTGACGGCAACATTGTTAACCGCAACCACGACTCCAACCTTACCCGCGATCGTACTCAGGACCCGCGCAGCGGCTTTACCGATATTGCTCAGGAAAGCTGGGGCGGCGGTTCGATCACGCGTCTTGGCTGGCTGACCTTTAGCCGAAGCTTTATGGACCGTAAACTCAGCTGGCGGGTTGGCTTAATGAATAAGCAGCTCGATTTCGATCAAATCATTCCCTGCGATTTTCAAACTCTCGGGCTATGTGGTGGCAAGTCCGCCAGTGGCGGCATGTGGTACAACTGGAATGTTCACTACTGGGGCACCTCGCTTAAGTACAAGTTTGATAGCGGCATTACGCTGAAAACCGGTTTGTATGAACAAAACCCCGAAACCAATAGCCGGGGCCATGCCTGGAGTATCTCGACCACCGGCAGCCGTGGGGTGGTAGTCCCACTGGAAGTCGAATGGCGTACGCGGGCCATCAACCAACTCCCCGGTGCCTACAATCTCGGGGTTATTTACACCAATGCCGGCCAGAGAGATCTCTATAAAGGCAAAAATGGCGGCCCCGGCGCTACCGATCCCGATGGCTATGATGAGATCCAGCAGAACTGGTATCTCTATGCAGGCCTTAACCAGCAAGTTACCCAGCACGAAAGTGATGCAGACCGCGGTATGAGCGTCTACGCCAGCCTTGGCCTTGCCGATCAACGCGCCTTGCCGATGCACTACAAAACCTCAGTGGGTTTGCGTTATCGCGGGCTATTTGATGCTCGCCCAGAAGATATGATTGGTTTGGGTATTGGGCGTTATGTCCCAGGGGACCGTCTGAAAGACAATCGCCGCTACCTTAACCAACTGAGCGGCGTCACGGATGTGAACTCGCCACAATATCGTCCAGTACCGGGCGTTTCGCTAACGGGTGAGGTTTTTTATCGCTGGAAACCTATTCAATGGCTTGAGCTGCAACCCGGCGTGCAGTATTGGCACAATCCGGGCGGCGTTAAGCAGACCTCTGACGCGTGGATCGGTGCCTTAAAAGCCGTGGCCTACTTCTGATCTCCCCTTCCCTCAGGCCAGCAATCTGCTGGCCTGATTTGGTTTAATTTCCCCGAGCTAGAAAATTCTTATGGCGCTTTCAATCCGCTCAGCTATTCTCAATATATGGCCTCAACTGGTCATACCTCCTCTTGCGCATTCTAACCTTCACCAGTTAAGGAGTACCTTATGGGGAAATCAGTAATACGAATCGGTAGTTATGAAATAGATGACGCGCAGTTATCTACGCCTGAAGCCAAAGGCGGGGACAAGGTTTTCATTCCCTGTAAATCGGACCCGGATTTATGTATGCAGCTGGATGCCTGGGATGATCACACCAGCGTCCCAGCCATTCTCGATGGCCGACACTCGGTGCTGTATAAAGAAAAATACGATAAAGAAAAAGATGAATGGATTATGCGTCTTGAATAAAAAACATGGCGAACGGCATTCAGTTCGCCATGTTTCATTGTTAGAAGTCAGCGCTGTTACAGCTGATTATTAGAAGGTTTCCACCAACGCAAATTTCATTAATAACAATGGCATATTTGGTGAAAACAGATCGTACTCCTCAAAGAAACGCTGATGCTCTTTACGCCAGTAAGCCAGCGTTCTATCACCTTCGCCCTCCTCAAAAGCATGCTGCTCAGTGACTAAATCGAATGGCACCTGCTTCACTTCTGTCAACTTTACGGCACAAACCGGATTGTTACGGCCATCGACGACAACGAAGATTTCGCCCGCTTCTGGCTCCGGCTCATCATCAAGATTGGCGCAGGTTGCGGTCTTCACGCCATCGATAACTAGCTTCGCCATTGCGTCTGCCTGAGCCTCGGTATCGCCAAAAGACCAACGCTCTGCGGCTATGTATTTTTGTGGGATTTGAGGGATCATGTTTTATCCTTTTTCATTAAAGGGTGCGCGTTAAACGTACACATTATTTTTTACTTTCGGCTGCTGGAGCAGTGCAGGTATTGGGAAGCTCCGCTGGCCATTGGCGCGTGCTGCCTGCGCCGTACAACACGTGTATGCCACATTCAATATCCACCCGCGCCAAAGGTTTGCCACTGGTGTCTAGCATCATTGATGTATCACCGGTAGAAACAATGGCCACGCCGCTGTCGAAAGCAGAAACCGCGTCAAACACTGGAGGAATAACAAAGTGTCCCGCCGCGTTAATAAAGCCGTAGTGGTGGTCCACCTTGGCGAAGGCCAAATCATTTATCGGTAATCCAAGATCGGCATAGCTGACGTCAGGCAACACTTTACCCTGTCCATCAATCCACACCTTTTGTCCGTCGTCACGCGTCAGGACTGCACGACCATTGCTGATGACACTGGCTCTGCCCTGTACCGCCAAAGCTAACTTGCCGGTGTTATCAACATAGCGCGTAGTGGCAACATCATCCTGAGCATCATAAGAAATCGGCATATCGCTGGCTAACGGCCAGTGCCACTGCCCCGCAGGCATCTGCGCCACGCGGATACCCGCGTTATCAATCAGTTCGGTACCCTGCTCGCTGCTACGCAAAGCCCGGTCTTTCACAAAAGCAGAGCTTTCCGTCGTCAACGCGGGTTCGATTTGCCAAGCGCCCTGTGCCGACAGATAGCCCTCTTGCGGCTGGCGAGACAGCTTTATCCAGTCGCCCACGGCGGTGATTTGCGTCTGTTGCTCATGCAGTTCGACATTGGCCTGACTGCTCAGCAACCAAGACTGCCCGCCCGTCGCCGTCGCCAAAATGCGCCCATCTTTGAATTGCGTGACATCAAGCCCGGTGGTCGGAGCAATACGCTGCTTGATATCGGTCCCTATAATCGAGGCTAAAACCGAGGTTTCAGGTTGGTCAGCGACCACAGGCTCAGTAAGCAACCAGAGCGCGGGATTGATGCGCTCGGCTTTGGCATACTTAGCCTCAACCACCAGCTTACCGCTCTGATCAACTAGCCCCCACAGGCCGTTTGGCAATTGCACAGCGGCCTGCTGACCGGCGTAGGTATCGACATTTTTATAAGCTGGCGAAGAGATAACCTGCTGGCTGAGGACGTCGTAAATCCCCCAAAGAGCACCTTCAGATGCCGTCTCGCGGAAACGGAACCAGCCGTTACCGATAGACTCAAGCTCAAAGGCATCAGGCAGATTGAAATGCTTGCCGTTGGTATCAATGGCGGTCAGTTTGCCATTCAAAAAATCCAACGCGTAACCCTGTACGAATGGCGAGATATTGTCTTCGGTCAGCGGAACACGCACTTTCCCCTGCTCATCGACGATGCCGGTACCCTGCGCGGTTTTCACAATAAATTGCTGGGAAATATCACCTTTCGGGTCAGCAGTGACTTCGGCTGCGGCGGGCTGAATGTCCAGCCACTTGCTATCAATCTGCAATGAACCGTCGGCACGCATAAAGCCTGCGCCGGTTTTTGAAGAGGAGTCAGGGCGAATCAGGGCGATTGGCGCCGTCTCGGACGCGGCGTTACCGCGCAATGGCTCAAGACGGTAACCTTCCAGAGCAGAGTTGTTCTTCTGGCCAATTAGCGCCTTGCCGTTGCTATCCACGATATTGATAACTTTTCCCTGCTCGTTTTTAAGCCACAGGTTGCCGATAATTACGTCGCTGTCAGCAATTTGCCCAAGCCAGGCCACATTTTGCGCGCCGCCAATCATGCCGCCAGAGGCGGAGATAATGGCATTCACCTTCGGTGAGCCATCTTTGACGGTCAGCAGGAAATCCCCCGTATCTTGAATCAGCGGCACACTTCCCACAGGCAGGCTCAAGATGGCTTTTTTACCCGGCACATAGACGTCAACCGACTCTTTCCCCTGAGCCGACAGAACATAATTGCCCTGATAGATCAACGAATTCGCTTGCTGTTGATCAAAAGATGCCACCACCGCGCTGCTGTTATCCAACAGTTTTACGTCATCCGCCGTTTGTGCCAGCCAAAACTCTGGCGTCACGGCTTTAACGGAGAGATATTTTTGCGTATCCGTAGTGCCATCGGCGCGAATCAGCGTGATGCCATCATCGCCAGTCGCTAAGGCTAAACGCTGATTATTGGCATCTAACTGAATGTTTTTAAACTGAGGTTTAAGCCGCCACTCGAGGTTTTGATCTGCAATACCAAAGCCCTCAATGCCGCGCGCGATAAACAGCTGGTTTTTACCAAACGGCTGCAAAATTTCCATCTTATCGCTGGCAACGTGGCGCGACTCGTCGGGGGCGAGAAGCACTGTTTTATAGTCCAAACGCAGACGCGCAGGCTCACCATCGCTTAACGCCGCCGTATCCACCAAGTCATCTAGCGGCTGGCCGACTTGGCCACCTTTACGATCGATAATTTGCGCTTTGCCATTGACCTTCACGACGGCCAAACCTGACTGGGTAAAGTTCTCTGCCTGGTCGAAAGTCGGTTTGATTATCCAGTTACCGCTGGTGTCGATGAATCCCCATTTCCCCTCTTGTTCGACTTTCGCCGCACCAAAGTGGAAATCGCCAACACTATCGAACACCGGCTTAATAACCAGCTGGCCTTGAGCATCAAGGAAGCCCCAACGGTTGCCAGTTAGCGTGGCTGGCGAAGGCGAAGCGGCGGGCTGAGGTTCAGAGGCGGCAGGCGGGTTCGCAGCCCCCTCTGGCTGGGCCGGATTTTCGACTAAGAGCTGTTGGGCTGCGGGCAGTTGAACCGCCGCGCGACCTTCACGAACATTGCGAATGCAGAGATTTTGCGTTGCAGGCAAAGCGAGCTCTGCCAGATGCGAGGCATCCGCCGGGTTAGCGTCAGCAAAACAGGCATTACTTGGCTCGGCCATAGCCGGATAAGCAACCCCGACCATAGCCATCATACTGCCAGTATAAAACGCGCCGCGAATCGCCGCGCGCAGGGAAATACGGCCAACTCTGTCGGTCATTGACCACTCCCATTGGCGCAAGTCACCGGCTTCAGCGGCCAGAACTGGTGCCCTTTGGCATCAGTAATGATGCGCTGATTACAGTGCACTTCGAGCTGCGCCAGCACGTTTCCATTAGTATTAAGCAACTGCGCCTGACCTTTCATTCCTGCCCATGCACGCTTTTCACTAAAGTCTTCAGCCCATTCAAACTCAGGCACCACGGCAAAGCGCCCGGCCAGATTGATATAACCAAAGTTCGCACCATAGGTCGCCTGTTTCATGGCTTTCGCCAGGCCATCATTCATGCCGCCAATCTTGTCGAAATAGGAGCCGATCACTTTCTTGCCATTCGAGTCAATCAGGCCGAAAAGACCGTTAGTGTCTTTAAATGGCACCGTCCCTTCGCTGGCGTCGTTGACCTGCACGCTGCTTAGCCCTGGATAACGCTGAACTTCGTGACCTGAGTTATCAAACAGCACCGTTTCGCCGGTGGCATTATCATTGAGCACCAACCGTGCCATCGAGGAGAGAGGTTCAGCTGCTTCAAAGCCTTCGAGCGGCTCGCCACCCGAAGTATCAATCAGCATGACATGATTATCGCTGACGGCACTGGCCCAATCCTGTGGCTGAACAAAATTCAGCGCGGCGGAATAGAGAGGCTGAACTTGCCATTGGCCCTGACTATCAATGGCGCCGAAGCGCGGGCCAAATCCAAGCAGCACCCACTCGTTATCGATATTAACGGATGAAGGGATAATTGCCTTGCTAACCGCAGCGCGCCCATCGTTGTCGATTAAAGCAACACCGCCCTCGGCAGGCTGTACCAGCCAATGTTCTTTGCCCACGTTTAGCGGCTTACCAAGCAAGTTGCTGGCGACCGACTGTCCATTAGCGGCATTAAACAAGCTGAAATGCTGCTGAGTGTTCGCTGCATCATTCGGCTGGTCATCGTCGGAGATGCTAAACATGGCATCGCCAATATATTGTGGCTTGCCTGAGCGTTCTTGGTCAGGAGCAATCGCCCATTGGCCGGCGCGGTTAATCACGCCCCAGCCGCCATCGGCTCTTGCCACGGCATAACCCTCTTTAAAGTCATCGACTTCAAAGAACTGCGGTGCGGCTAATACACTTTTGCTTTGGATATCCCACAGGCCCCAGCGTCGGTCTTTACCTTCGCCTTCCGCCGTCAGCAGTACGCCGGAACTAATACGCTGACCGCTCTGCAAAATGTTGTCTGGCGCATCAATGACGTTGCCGTGACTATCGATAATGCGTTTGCTTTCAGGCTTATTGTCTTCAGTCGTCGCCCAGCTGTAATCACCGGTGAAAGGGGTAATTTGCGCGAAGGTTGGCTGAATCGCCCATTTGCCATCGGCATCAATGGCGCCCATTTTATGATTCTCGGTTTGCACCAACAGCGGCGCATGGCGAATATCGCCTTCAATGCTGGCCCACTGCGGATCGGAGAACACTTCGCCTTGCGACGTTAAGATCGCGACAGATTTTTTGGCGTCATTCGGTTTGAGCAGTGCCCAAGGTAACCCCTGTGCTTGTGCATTTTGCTCGCCATTACCATTGACTAACTCATGGGCACCTAAAGGCTGAACCTGATAATCACGCAGTGCATTCAGCACGGAATCCGCCAGAAGACCGACGCCATTACTGTTATAAACCTGCACAACTTGAGGCGTTTTACCCTCATTTTGGCTAACCCACAGGTTGCCATTTTGCAGCAGTAACTGCGGCTTGGTGGCTTTAACATTGACGATTTGATTCTGTGGGCCGATAAGGGTTACCCCTTTGCTGCCTTTAGCGACTAACCAGTCGCCCCAGTCTTGCAAGTCTTCAGCCTGATCGGCGGCAAGATCCTGAACTTTCTCCAGGGTACTGCTGAGCAGTTGATGACCGCCGTTATCAGTGGTGACTAACCAACTGCCTGATTTCAGGGCATGTACGGCTTTGTATTTTTCTTTGCTGACCGCAACGCCTTGTTTATCAAGGAATGCCCAATCAGTTTTATCTTTTACAGCAATAATATCGCCATTGAGCACCGGCGCATTGCGTGTTTTCAATACCATTGGATCAACGGCCCATTCGCCATTCTGATCAAGATATCCCCAGTAGCCGCTGTCGGCAGTATCACGCTTCTGAGCTGGAATCAGTCCTAACTGCGGCTCTTGAAGCGCCATCACGTCATCGGGTAATGCGAGGGATTTGCTAGTCTCAGCATTCCACAGCGCAGGGGGAACCTGAGTCTGAACGCTCGCCAGCGCCTGTCCTTTGACAAAACCTTCGCTGTCCAGCGATGCACCAAATGGCAGGGTCTGAATCACCGCGCCTTTGCGGTCAATCAGCGCCAGACGATTATCGATGACCACCAACGCAGTACCGGCGGCATTAAAATCCGTCGCGCGGGTAAAGCGAGGTTCAATCACCCAGTGGCCTTTCTTATCTATATAGCCAAAGAGATCGTCTTTCTTCGCCGCGGCAATATCATTAGAGAAGCCGCTGACTTCGCGGAACTGAGGTTCAATGACCATATGGCCGGTGAGATCAACATAACCCCACAGCCCTTGGGCATCGCGCGAGGCGCCCATCAAGACCGGAGATAAACCTTGTTGGAAAGGCAATTGGCACTTTTCAGCGGTTTTGGAATTACTGCACGCCCGCAACCAGGCATCGTCTGCGTGGGCCGGCAAGCTAAAAGTAACATTCAGAACTATCGCTAAGGCGCTGAAGTTTCTGAGATGTTTGAGTGTGTCGGAGCAAATCATCCGATTCCCTTATGACAAGATAATAAGAAAGTTTAGCGCACATAACCCTGATGATTTCGCTAGTGACGCGTTAAACGGTAAAAATCCGTGAATAATCAAGTTCAATGGTACTTACACGCTACGGCGTACAGGGTGTCAGCTTGTGAGATAAAAAGCAGCTATTTTATTGCCTCAACCCGCATGAATACACTTAATAACGGCACTTCTGCCTGAAAACTCAACGTTATTTTAGGATTTATTTTCGCGTTGCTTTTGCACATTTATGGATTGAACACTTCCCAGCTGAAAATGTGGACATAAAAACCTCTATTTACACCTTTCCAGCGTTCGGCGATGTGCAATTTCCTTCTGCACAATCGTAGAAAAAACCGCCACCGGCGTCTATCTCCGATTCACCCGTTTCCAAGAAACCTCGTAAAAAATATTAACCGTTACATCAGTTACATAGCGTTATTAGATTGAACATTCCAACAATTAAAAAAGAGTCGTAATAGCTCAGTTTACTTATTGCCATCCCCCCAACCAGACTGCATTCTGTATTTCGAGCATCACCGCCGTTCGGCCCCAAGCCGATCTCTTTTTCATCAGACTGAATGACGCCATGAATAATAAAAATTTTTGTACCGTGGCCGACGTGGCCGACCTTGAGACTGGCCTACGTGAGATTCGCCAGCACCTGCATCAGCACCCGGAACTCTCCAACGAAGAGGCCAAAACTGCCGATTTCGTTGCCCAAGAACTCAGCCAACTCGGTTATCACGTCACCATGGGCGTGGGCGGGCACGGCGTCGTTGGCACCATGAAACGTGGCACGGGCAGTCGCAGCATAGGCATTCGTGCGGATATGGACGCCCTGCCCATTAATGAAGAGACCGGCGCGGCCTATGCCAGCCAGACTTCCGGCGTGATGCATGCCTGCGGCCACGACGGCCACACCACCATGCTGTTAGGTGCCGCCAAACAGTTGGCTCGCAGCAAAAACTTCTCTGGCACGGTGCACCTTATCTTCCAGCCAGCCGAAGAGATTGGTTTCAACAGTGGCGCGCAACGCATGCTTGAGGAGGGCCTGTTCGAGCGCTTCCCTTGCGATGCGGTCTACGGGCTGCACAACCATCCGGGCTATCCGGCAGATAAAATGATGTTCCGCGCCGGGCCATTTATGGCGGCGTGTGACACGGTGAATATCACCATTTGCGGCAAAGGCGGCCATGCCGCGCGCCCACATATGACCGTAGACCCTATTCTGGTCGCCAGCAGCTTGGTGGTGGCGCTGCAAACCGTGGTTTCGCGCAATATCGATCCGAACGAAACCGCCGTCGTCACCATTGGTTCGCTGCACGCCGGCCACGCGTCTAACGTCATCCCTGAGACTGCACGCATTGAAATGAGCGTGCGCTCTTTCGACGCCGAAGTGCGCAAAATTCTTGAAGAGCGCATCCGTTCTTTAGCCGAGCTGCATAGCGCGGGCTATGGCGCGGTGGCGGAGATTGAGTATGTGTCAGGCTATCCGGTGCTGGTCAACCACGCGCAGGAAACTGCCTTTGCCTTAGAAGTGGCGAAAGAGCTGCTTGGGGAAGAGAACGTGGTGGATAACTTACCGCCGATTTCCGGCAGCGAAGATTTTGCTTACTTCTTGCAGAACAAGCCGGGCTGCTTCTTGCGTCTGGGTAATGGCAATAGCGCGGTGCCGCACAACCCGGCCTATGATTTTAACGACAACAGCCTGACCATCGGCGCGGCTTACTGGACGCGTCTAGTGGAGCGCTACCTAACTGAGAACCTTGACTAAACCATAAGGTTAGCGGCAAAAACCAAACCAGCGCATGCCTAAGTGGAAGTGGTTGGCGTGCGCTGCGTTATAGTCTGGCCCAATGGAGTTACCAAAGTAAGGGCAGCTGCGATTGAACATATCACGGATAAAACTGCCGCTGGCGTCATCCTGCTTCCAAGCTTTCAACACCGTGATGTTTCTGCCATCGGCAAGCCGGAATCCCGCAACATCCAAAGCTTCCGCCGTGGCATGCTCGCTTAGCCGCCCTTCTGCACGATGATAAACATTGCGACAGGCATAGCTGCCGAGATGGTCAATGCGAGTTAACCCAGCGCCCAGTTGTTCTTCAGCCTGAGGTTTCGCGACCTGCGAAACAAACATCGCGCTACTCAGCGCCAATCTGCAACTCGCCAGAAAGCTTGAGCTTAAAGAAACAGAACCGAATTTCTGCACCCTCACCGGAGACTCTAACGGGCAGTTCCCCTGCGTGCTGGCAACTCGCGTGAAAGTAATCGCCCCCTCCTGTTCCGCGCTATCAAGCACTGCCAAACAAGCCTCAGGATCATTGTCCAACCGACGGAGTTTGTACTTGGTAATAACATTCGGCGGATCGTTAACAGACAACGGCGTAAAAGGGTTATAGCGCGAAGGCACCCTTTCCGTGATCCAAGGCGCCGCATACAGCAGAGCGACCAAGACAATGATCAGAACAACCACATACTTCATCAGCAGGGTCCTTATGGTTGTGGGTTTGGTGTATAGCTAGAAGGGTGAGTTTTGGGGTAATTTTAGTGTATAGGTGGGGTTTGTGGGGAAATGAATAGCCCGGACTTTTTTTAACTCCCGATGGTTTGACCAAAAATTTGTTACGGCGATAAATGCCACTGGAATTAAGTTTAAAGATAGCCCACCTACTTTTCATGAAATTAGGAGTCTAGACGGCAGGTTGTACGAGATGGAGAAAGGGAGGGAATTTGCGATGAAATTGCTGGGCATAAATCTGAAAAAGTGACAGCCAAGTGATTCGATACCAGAGGGAAAGAATACGCAATTCTGTAAAAGACCGAATACAGAATTTCGTGTGATTTTCGTTTTTCCTGAAAATAACTCTTTAAAATCAATAACCAAAAAAAAGACCGAATACGATTCCTATATTCGGTCTAGGGAAATGGCTCTTGGGAGAGAGCCGTGCGCTAAAAGTTGGCATTAATGCAGGCGGTTAAGCCGTACAACTTAAAGCGTAGTTGAGAGTTGCTCGTTTTCCAATCAACTTGTAACCAAGTGATAATAACTTCGCTAAATTAGTTGCTCTTTGTGATAACAATCTCAAAACAGAGGTGAAATTGCTGGCATAGAGCAGGGCTTTAAGACTTAGCAAAGGGTCTCGGCTTTGGCAATGAATGGAGCGAGGCTCATTTTCTGGCCTGGGTTTTTCGGGTCGTCGAGCAGGATCTTATCCAGCGGCACGGCCTGTACTTTGTGGCTCTTCACCTGCTCGCGCGCGACATCGTTCAGGGGATACTGCGCCAGCGTGCTGTCGTTAATCACATACAGCGCCTTGCCTGCACGGCATTGCAGCATGACTTCTTCGCGGGTGAATGCCCAATCTTTGCCATACTGGAGACGTGAAACCGTCACTAGCTCAGGCGCGGCGAAGCTGCTGGCTGAAACAGCGAGCAGCAGAGTGGCAAGGAGTGTTTTCCTCATGGCTTTTTCCTTTATAACTAACTTTAAAACGTGATCACGCCGAAGCGAGTCGCCCTTCCCCACTATCTAATTTAGAACGGTGACAGCGTGGCAAACCAGCTGACCAGCAGCATCACCACTAGCGATAGCACTAACTCAAGCTTGGTGGCGGAAGCCAGTCGCTGATAGGCCAACTGCGGCTGGGTCGGGATCAGCGGAACTAACCGATAGCGATTAAATATCGCCACGCCGGTCATCACCATCACCAGCGCGATTTTCACCAGCAACAGCTGGATATAGCGCGACGACAGGTCGGTAGGCAGGCGTTGCAAAATAATGGCGCTGTTGAGTATCCCGGTGAGGATCACCAGCGCGACCGCCACGTGCCCGCAGGTTGAGAAGCGAATGAGCGTCGCTATGGCGTAAGGCCGCGTCTCGTCCCGTTCGGTGTAAAGCAGGCAACCTAACAGTGGCAGTAAGCTACCGAACCAGTAGGCGGCGCTTAGCAGGTGCAAGGTGTGATTACCGCGTTGCAACAGGCCCAGCGCGCCTTCGTTCATGGCCGCGTGACCAATCAGTGCCTGGCTGAACAGCAGGCCGGTGCTGGTTAAGAACATCAGCATCACCCGCCCCGGCAGCCAGTCCATCAGCCACACCATCAGCGCAATCGCAGTGAGTAACAGGTGCCAGCGCCAGACCTCACCAAAGGTGGTGGTCAGCACCAGTAACCAGACATTGAGGTTTAAACAATCCTCAAGGCCGTTGCCCATCAATCCAGCTTGAATCGCCAGCATGCCAACCGCCGTTAGCGCGGCGACCCCGACCGAAAGGGTCATCAGGCGATGATTCTGGTTAAGCAACCCTGTTGCGAATCCTTTCGGTGCCAGCAGTCCCGTCATCACGCTGATGCCAAATATCTGCATCACCGCGGCAAAATGGAAAAACCGGCACAGAACAAACAAAGTGGCCAGAGTCATGGCTTATTGCACCGTGAAACTGTACTGCCCCTCAGTTTTGTGGCCATCCACTGAAACGACGTGCCATGAAACGGTGTATTTCCCCGCGGTCAGTGGCGCATTCAGAGGCACGATGGCCTGAGTCTTGTCGTTGGCCGCCAGAGCCAGTTTGCCCGTCTCGATAGCTTTGTTGTCAGGGCCGCTCAGCGCGACCTTGCTGAAATTAGGTTCAATCCCTTCGCTGAAGCCCAGAGTCAGCTCGGTGGGTGCAGATTTAAGGGTGGTATCGGCAGCCGGGGTTTCAGTTTTCAAGTGAGCGTGCGCCAGAGCCTGTTGTGACATAAGACCTAAAGCAAGCACCGCGGAAGTAGCCAAAATACGGCAGAGAGAAGAGGATTTTTGCGACACAATTTTTCCTTAGCTTTCTGGTTGAGGGATTTTAACGCCGCAACTTTAGCGCAAAGTCGCCCTGCAAGTCTGTCAAATTTAAGGGATGGTTTAGGGAATCGTTAAGCAGAGCCGAAGTTTGGCACTTTTTGCCCCAAGGCAAAAACAAAAAAACCGCAGCGCTATCAGGTTGCCCTGAAGCTTACTGCGGTTTATTACCAGACGTTTGACGACGAAGTAATTAGGCTGATGGACCTTGGTTGACCATGCCTTTCAGATCTTTGTCGACAAAGAACAGACCATTGCCGGTGTTGCTAACCAGTCCCAGTTTATCCAGAACAGATTTGAACAAGGTTTCTTCTTCATGCTGCTCTGCCACGTACCACTGCAGGAAGTTGAAGGAAGAGTAATCTTTCAGCGTCATAGCCAGGTCAGCAAGTTCATTGATTTTGGTGGTGATGTGCTGCTCATGCTCGTAAGTCTGCTGGAAGACGTCGGACAGTGACTCAAACTCCACCGGCGGCGCGGCAATCGCACCCAGCAGTGGCAGAGCGCCGGTGTCGCTGACGTATTTGAACAGGCGGTGCATGTGTTCCATCTCTTCCTGCGAATGTTGCATCAGGAAAGCGGCGGCGCCTTCAAAACCTTTATCGCTGCACCATGCGCTCATTTGCAGATATAAATTGGCAGAATAGAACTCAAGATTCAGTTGTTCATTCAACTGATCGATCATTTCTTTTTTAAGCATAATAGCTCCACATAAATTGGCGAGTAGCAGGATGAATTCATTATTTTCACGCATTATGCCGATCGTAGAACAAAATAAAAACACCTTATTCACAATAATAATGATATAAATAAAGAAAATATATAATCCATTGATAAACAACGAATTATAAATCTCACTCAAATCTTATTGAGAATTATTCACAGCGAATCAAAATATTAAAAGAGAATCATTCTTATTCTTTATTTATTTCTTTTTAAGCTATTTCCCGCTTTATTTTCGAAAATAATTAAGAATGATTCTTATTACCTGAAATTAATTAGCAGATTAAAAATGGGCTGTGAACATTCACCCAACGCGCTGGGTCGAGTACAATGCGCGCCAAGGCTCGCTTTGGGGAAAATCAATGAACAAGAATTTGGCTGATCTGAGTAAAGAAGAGATGGATAAGGTGAACGTTGATTTAGCCGCGTCTGCCGTGGCGTTCAAAGAGCGCTACAACATGCCGGTGGTGGCGGAAATGGCCGAGCGCGAGCAACCGGCACATCTGCGGGATTACTTCCGCGAGCGCGTGGCGCACTATCGCGCAGAGTCGCACAAATACTCACGCCTGCCGTACGAACCTAAGCAAAAGTAGCCTTAAGCTCGGCCAGCAGGCGCGGGTTGAAGCCTTAAGCGTGGGCGAAACGCTCGTTGGCGCGAATCAGCTGGTCGAGAATGCCCGGCTCGTCAAACGAGTGCCCCGCCCCTTCAATGATATGCAGGTCAGCTTCCGGCCAGGCCTGCGCCAGATCCCACGCATTCTGCACCTGACAGGCCATATCATAGCGCCCGTGAATGATAACCCCCGGAATATGCCGAATACGCTCGACGTTCTTCAGCAGCTGATCGTCACCGTCTAAAAAGCCCATATGGGTGAAGTAGTGATTCTCAATGCGCGCGAACGCCAGAGCAAAATCATCTTCGCCAAAGGATGCCGCGTCTTCTGTTGGTAGTAGCGTGACCGTCTCCCCTTCCCACAGGCTCCAGATTTTTGCTGCTTCGAGCTGCACGGCCCGGTCCTCGGAGGTGAGGCGTTTACGGTAAGCCGCCATCACATCCCCCCGCTCTTCTGGCGATAAAATCGATAACATGCGCTGCCATTTGTCAGGGAAGAAGCGCGACGCGCCTTCCTGATAGTACCAATGCAGCTCCTGCTTTCTCAGGGTGAAGATGCCGCGCAGGACGATTTCACTGACGTGCTCGGGATGGGTCTGGGCGTAGGCCAGCGCCAGCGTCGCGCCCCAAGAACCACCAAACACCAGCCACTTATCCACGCCCGCCATTTTGCGCAGACGCTCAATATCTTCGACCAAATGCCAGGTAGTGTTGTTGTCCAGACTGGCGTGAGGTTTGGATCGCCCGCAGCCGCGCTGGTCAAACAGCATGACGTCGTAATCGTTGGGATTAAACAACTGGCGATGAACAGAGGAACAGCCGCCGCCCGGCCCGCCGTGAATAAACACCGCCGGTTTGCCCTGCGGATTACCGCTGCGCTCCCAATAAATCTGGTGACCGTCGCCGGTGTCCAGCATCCCGCTGGCATACGCCTCTCTTGGCGGATATAAACCTTTCAATTTCGGCATGGCGTTTCCTGTTTTTTGAGGTCCAGAATATCAATTTCTCATTTACGCTTTCTCATAACAGCGCATCAGGCTAACCCGGTCAATCAACAACATGTTGTTAACAATAAAAAAATGCATTTTTTCTATCAGTCGCACAGTAATTCAGCGCGGTTGTATAAAGAAACAGCATCACGCCGCGAAAAATTCCCTGCAAGATAAGGAGAAAAAACAATAACTCGCATAGAAACATGCCGTTGAGCGAAACCTCGCCGCCCGCTATTGCAAGTTGAGCGAATTAAGCAGTAAATAGGTGAGCAACCCAATCCACTAGCTTTAGAGAGGCAAGCCACCATGAGTAAAGGAATGGATAGCAAAAAGAATGCGAAGAAGAAGCCGCTGAAAACGCCAGCTGAGAAAAAAGCTGATAAGAAAGCCAAAAAGGCAGCCGCTTAACGGTTTCTTGAGTCATTTAAGTTACACCGTTTCGTATTGACACAAACCCGCTGATAGCGGGTTTTTTTGTTTATTTACCCTCTGCGTCAGCGCCATCACCGCTATCTGCTGGCATGTTGTTCTCCGCACAGGGCCATCCGCAGAAAAGTGCGGAGGGTTGGTCAGGGGCCACCTATCCTTTACACTTTGATCATTGAGAAGCTTGCTCATTAATAAGAACCAAACAGGAGAATCGGTATGACATTCCGGGTAATTGATACGGAAACCTGTGGCCTGGACGGCGGCATTGTTGAAATCGCCACCGTTGACCTGATCGACGGCGAGATCGTGCAGCCGATGAGTGATCTGGTGAGCCCAGACAGGCCGATTAGCCATGAGGCGATGGCCATCCACCACATCACTGAAGAGATGGTCGACGGCAAACCGCGCATCGCGGCGGTCATCGGCAAGTATCACGGCAGCCAGTATTACGTGGCGCACAACGCGGCTTTCGATCGCGGCGTGCTGCCTGAGATGCACGGGCAGTGGATTTGCACCCTGAAGCTGGCACAGGCGCTCTATCCGAATATTCGTTACAGCAACCAGTATCTGCGCTACGCCCTGAAGCTCGACGTCACCGTTCCCGAAGGCCTGTACCCGCACCGCGCGCTGTATGATTGCTATGTCACCGCCGCGCTGCTCAAGCGAATTATTGCCGATTCAGGCTGGAGCGCGGAGAAAATGGTCGAGATAAGCAACCGCCCGACCCTGCTGCGGACGCTGAAATTTGGTAAGTATCGCGGGCAGAAGATTGAAGATATCGCGCTGCAAGACCCGGATTATCTGCGCTGGATGTTGAAGTCGATTAAAGATTTAAGCGGCGATATGCGCTTTAGCATTGAGCATTTTCTGGAGAAGTAATAAGAACTTGCTGACGTCACGCGGCCCTTTCATTGCGAAAAGGCCGCGCTATTAACTCATAGAATTACGACTTTCCCGCCAGTGCCAGAACAAAAGCATATTCCAGCGCAATGTCTTCGTAAGCCTTGAAGCGCCCCGACTTGCCGCCGTGGCCGGAATCCATATCGGTATACATCAGCAGCTGGTTATCGTCAGTTTTCAACTCACGCAGCTTCGCCACCCACTTGGCCGGTTCCCAGTATTGCACCTGAGAATCATGCAGGCCGGTGGTCACCAGCATATTCGGGTAATCCTGCGCCTTCACCTGATCGTACGGGCTATATTGCAGAATATAGTCGTAGTAGGTTTTGTCATTCGGATTGCCCCACTCGTCATACTCGCCGGTGGTCAGCGGGATAGACTCGTCGAGCATGGTGGTCACCACGTCAACAAAGGGTACCTGCGCGACTATGCCGCGATATAACTCCGGGGCCTGGTTAATCACCGCGCCCATCAGCAAGCCGCCGGCGCTGCCGCCCATGGCATAAACCTGACTGGCTTCGCCATAGCCCTCGGCCACTAGTTCTTTGGTGACGTCGATGAAGTCGTGGAAGGTGTTCATCTTATTGAGCAGCTTGCCGTTGTCATACCACTGCTGGCCCAGCTCTGCGCCGCCGCGAATGTGTGCCAGAGCGAAGACAAAGCCGCGATCCAACAGACTCAGGCGGCTGCCGCTAAATGCCGGGTCCATACTGCTGCCGTAAGAGCCGTAGCCATAAACCAGCAGCGGGTTGCTGTTGGGTTTGAAGGTATCACGGCGGTATACCAGCGAAACCGGCACTTTCACGCCGTCGCGCGCGGTTACCCAAACGCGCTCGCTGCGGTAGTTGGCCGCGTCGAAATCTTTCACTTCCTGCTGCTTCAATAGCCTGCGCTCGCCGGTGTCCAGATTCAGCTCAAACAGCGAGCTTGGCGTGGTCATTGAGGAGTAGCCATAGCGCAGCAGCGAGGTGTCCGGCTCTGGGTTGTAGGCCAGCCAGGTCACATAGGTCGGGTCATCAAAGCTTAGGGACTTCTCTTCACCCGTCGCCCAGTGGATCTGGCGCAGGTTGGTCAGCCCCTGCTCGCGCTCTTCCACCACCAGCCAGTCGCGGAACAGGCTAAAGCCCTCCAGCATCACCGCCTCGCGCGGGGCGATCAGCGTCTGCCAGCTGGCTTCGTTGTTATCGGCGCTTTTGTATAAACCGAAGTTTTTACCGTCTTTTGGCGCGGCGATGTCGCGGTTGGAGCGAATGTAGAAATGGCCCTGATAGTGGTCCAGCCCGTATTCGTGGTCTTTACGGCGCGGGACGAATACCTGCGGCTTGGCCTGCGGGTCGTTGGCGTCTAGCAGCAGCACTTCGGAGGTGGTGGTGCTGTCGAGATGAATAATCACATACTGGTCGGAGGTGGTTTTATCCAGACCGACGTAGAAAGTGTCATCCTTCTCTTCATACACCAGTTGGTCGTTTTTCGGATCGGTGCCGACGGTGTGGCGGTAAACCTGATATGGCAACAGCGTCTTTTTATGTTTACGCACGTAATACAGGGTCTGGGAGTCGTTGGCCCACTCGCTGCCTGCGGTGTTCTTCAGCAGGTCATCGTTCCAGCTCTCATCCTGCAAATTCTTGATGCGAATGTCATATTGGCGACGAGAGAGGAAATCTTCCGAGACGGCCATCAGCTTGTTGTCCGGGCTGATATCCAGACCGCCCAGCGTGTAGAACTCGCTGTCGCTGGCGCGCTCATTGCCGTCAATCAGCGTCTGCCACTGCTCGCTCTCGGCGGCTGGCTGGCGCAGATAGATCGCGTATTCATTGCCCGGCTCGTAGCGGGTCTGATAGCGATAGCCGTGTTTGACATAAGGTACCGAGTGGTCCTGCTGCGCGATGCGCGCCACCATCTCTTGATACAGGGTTTCGCGCAGCGCCTGATGGGGTAACAGCGCCTGTTCGGTATAGGCGTTTTCCGCCTGCAAATAGCTCAGCACGTCGCTGTTGGCGCGGTCATCGTCACGCAGCCAATAGTAATTATCGACACGGTCTTCACCGTGGATGGATAGCGTTTTAGGGCGTTTTTCAGCCTTTGGAGGTGTGATCATCAGGCTTTCTCTCAATATTCTTGAAGGTTTATGCAGAGTGACAGGTTTATTTTGCGAAACCAAGCATTAAGCGGGTAAGCGAGGTGGGGAGCAGGAAACAGCAAGAGTAAGCGCCGTCGAGCAAGGTGCCGAGGCGCTTTAAGCAGAATTAGTGCGGCGTGCCGTAGGTGATCTGGCCAATCTGGCAGTTAAGCGTTACCGGATAGGTTTTCTCAGCGCGATTACCGCGCGCTTTCACCGGAACGCTCCAGTTGGCGCTATCACCCGTAATACTGTCGGGGGAGATCCACACCACCGGCGTTGAGGTGCCGAGCAGTTTTTTATCTTCGTCCCAACGGGTAATACGGTTTTGCAGAAAATCACGTTTTACCAGAGCGGCCACTTCATCCTTGCTGGCATTGTTGCAAGGCGCGATGGTTATGGTGCGACTTTGCTGCTCCGAGGTCTGCGCGGCCTGCGCTGCGCCACTCAATCCTGCTACTGCCACCACTGCGCTAAGAATTAATTTGTTCACGTTTCGCCTCCCGAATGCGGATTCTGTCCCTGACCGAACGCTGCATTAAGCGATATCCTTGCTTAATGCAGGGTCATATTTAACAGGCACATGTTAATCTATGACAAGATCATAACACAACGTTAACATGGCGGCGGCGCGAACTTATTTCTCGGCTGCTGGCTTATCGCAGGATAATGGCTTTGCAGCTTTTGCCTTTGATTTTGCCTTCCTGCAAGCGTTGCAGGGCTTTCTTGGCGCTTTTCTGGCGAATCGCTACATAGGCGTGAACCGGGAACATATCGATTTTCCCCACTTCTGCCGCCGTCAGCCCGGCATCACCGGTCAAGGCACCGAGAATATCGCCGGGACGGATCTTGGCTTTGCGGCCGCCGTCAATGCACAGGGTGGCCATTTCTGGGTCCAGCGCCACTGGCGTTGCCGACATGACCTGCGCGGCAGGCTGCCAAACCACGGCCTGACGGGTGTAATCTTCCAGCGCGTGAACGCGCACCATTTCCTGCGGCGTGACCAGACTCACCGCCAAGCCGCTGGTGCCTGCACGGCCCGTACGGCCTACGCGGTGGACGTGGACTTCCGGATCAAACGACAGCTCGTAGTTGATCACCAGACTCAGCTGTTTGATGTCCAAACCGCGCGCGGCGACGTCGGTTGCCACCAGCACGCGGCAACTGCCGTTGGAGAAACGCACCAACACACGATCGCGGTCGCGCTGTTCCAAATCGCCATTTAGCGCCAGCGCGCTAATGCCCTTGCCTGCCAGTGCTTCGTAAATCTCCTGGCAGTCGCGCTTGGTGTTACAGAACACCACGCAGGAAGCTGGCTGGTGCTGATACAGTACCGCCGTGAGCAGCGCCAGACGCTGGTTGCGGTCAGTTTCGATGAACACTTGTTTGATGTCGGCAATGTCATCTTCGCCTTCAATTTCAACTTTCACTGGCTGACGCTGGAATTTGTTGCTGATGCGCTCGATGCCTTCCGGATAAGTGGCGGAGAACAGCAGGGTTTGGCGATCTTGCGGCGCGTAGCTCACTACGTCTTCGATATCTTCGTTAAAGCCCATATCCAGCATGCGATCCGCTTCGTCCAGCACCAGTACTTTCAGCTGATCCAGCTTCAGCGTGCCTTTACGCAGGTGCTCCTGAATACGGCCCGGCGTGCCGACGATGATATGCGCGGGATGCACCAGAGACTCAAGCTGAGGTCCGATGGCCTGGCCGCCGCACAGGGTCAAAATTTTAATGTTCTGGGTGAAACGCGCCAGACGGCGCAGCTCTTTGCTGACCTGATCGGCCAGTTCACGGGTTGGACAGAGCACCAGCGACTGGGTCACGAATTGCCCGACGGTGATTTTATCCAGCAGCCCGATGCCAAACGCGGCCGTTTTACCGCTGCCCGTTTTGGCTTTGGCGCGGACGTCCTGCCCTTGCAGGATAGCCGGTAAAGACGCGGCCTGAATGGGGGTCATTTCGGCATAACCCAGCTCGGACAAGTTAGATAGCTGCTCGGCGGGCAGTGGCAGGACGGAGAATGAATGCGTGCTCAAGGCGATAACTCTTTATATAAGGCAGAAAATTGGGGGGCAGCGACGGAAAAAACGGCGCCATGATTTGGGCTAAATGATAACAGAGAGACGGCCTGCCCGCCTTACTCAGCGAACGTCATGCACAAAAAAACCCGCACTAGGCGGGTTTTTCATGCTGTGCAGCGACAGATTGTCTGTCACTGCCCCGAGGTCAAGACGCTCAGGCGTTTTTGCTGTAAGACTTACAGTGCAACAACGTTAGCAGCGGACGGGCCACGTGGGCTGTCCTGAATGGTGAACTCAACGTTCTGACCTTCGGCCAGCGTTTTGAAACCATCGCTGTTAATTGCGGAGAAATGCACGAAAACGTCTTTAGAACCGTCGGCCGGAGTGATGAAACCGAAACCTTTGCTTTCGTTGAACCACTTGACCTGACCAGTTAACTTACTCATTTTTATATCCTTTACTATTTTAAAAGCATCCGCCTCGATCGCGAGTGCAGTGATATTAACGCATATTCAGCCGCCTCACGCAAATCGCACTCTTTGCCGCGCAATCGTTTTCGTCGCCTTTTTTTTCCGTTATAATGCGCCCGAACTGCTCACAGGGCGGCGAATTTGGCCTATGAATGCGCCATCAGCACACCTTTTCAACCACCACAGATCTGGGTACGAAGCTATGTTAACCATTGGTACTGCACTGCGCACCGGCGCGACTCGCGTCATGTTATTGGGTTCCGGCGAGTTGGGTAAAGAAGTCGCCCTTGAATGCCAGCGTCTTGGTCTGGAAGTGATTGCCGTTGACCGCTATGCCGATGCTCCCGCCATGCAGGTTGCCCATCGTAGCCACGTGATCAACATGCTCGACGGCGAGGCGCTGAAGCAGGTTATTGAGAGCGAACGCCCTGATTTCATCGTGCCTGAGATTGAAGCTATCGCCACCAGCATGCTGGTCGAATTAGAAAAAATGGGCCACAACGTGGTGCCGACCGCCGAAGCCACGCGCCTGACTATGAACCGCGAAGGCATTCGCCGCCTGGCCGCTGAAACCCTGAAGCTGCCAACTTCTACTTATAAATTTGCCGACGATGAAGCCGCTTTCCGCGCCGCCGTCGATGAAATTGGCTATCCGTGCATCATCAAGCCGGTAATGAGTTCCTCCGGCAAAGGCCAGAGCCTGATCCGCAGCGAAGCGACATTACAGCAGGCGTGGGACTACGCCCAACAGGGTGGTCGCGCCGGTGGCGGTCGCGTGATTGTGGAAGGTCTGGTGAAGTTTGATTTCGAAATTACCCTGCTGACCATCAGCGCGGTGGACGGCATTCACTTCTGCGCGCCAATCGGCCATCGTCAGGAAGATGGCGACTACCGCGAATCCTGGCAGCCGCAGCAAATGAGCGAGCTGGCGCTGCAACGCGCCAAAGATATCGCCGAAAGCGTGGTGAAAGCCTTGGGTGGCAAGGGTTTGTTCGGGGTTGAGCTGTTTATCTGCGGCGATGACGTGGTGTTCAGCGAAGTCTCCCCGCGCCCTCACGATACCGGCATGGTGACCCTAATTTCTCAGGACTTGTCAGAGTTCGCTCTGCACGTGCGCGCCTTCCTCGGCCTGCCGATTAGCCAGATTCGCCAGTTTGGCCCGTCGGCTTCTGCGGTGATTTTGCCTGAGCTGACCAGCAACAACGTCACCTTCAGCGGGCTGGAAAATGCTTTAGTTGGCTCGAATCAGGTTCGTCTGTTCGGTAAGCCAGAAATTAGCGGCAAACGCCGTCTGGGCGTGGCGCTGTCTATCGGCGACAGCGTGGAAGAAGCCGTCGAAACGGCCAAGAAAGCCGCGGCGGCGGTGGTGGTTAAGGGCTAAACCTTTTTCTGCTGATGTTTAATGCAAAAAAAACCGGGCCTGCGAAGAACCCGGTTTTTTTATCTCTTGCGCCCGGCTTCTCAGCCCGGCTCGGCATTATTCGTCTTCGTCATCAAAAATAACGGTAACGCGATCGCCCTGATGCTTGGTGCGGATTTCATCCGCCACCGTGGCAATGGCTTCGCCGCTGCTCATGCCGTCGGCCATCAATTGGCGGATACGGTCGGCGGCCTGTTCCTGTTCGCTATGTGAAAGTGAAGGCATACCTGTCAGCATGGGAGTGTCCTGTTTCTGGGTCATGAGGGAAATACGGTCAGCAATGTCGCCATTCAAGCGCCACTACAACGTGAAGGACCGCCAGTATACTCCTTCTTGCTGCATTGGCCTATGCAGCTTTCAGGGGCGTAAATCTATGTTAGGATCGCCCCCTGTTCCAGCCCATTCGTCAGACATCGTGAAGCCATCCATGCAGCCTGCCCAGACTTACCGTTTACATACGCTCCCTTACCATCCTGACGCCCTGCTGACGCGGTTCGCGCCGCTCTCTGCTCAGCCGTGGGCCATGCTGCTGCACTCCGGCTCGGCGGATCACGCCCATAATCGCTTTGATATTTTGGTCGCCGATCCGTTGATCCGGCTGACCACCCGTGGCGACAGCACGGAGATTGCCAGCGCGACAGGCACTCAGGTGAGCGACGCGGATCCTTTTCTGCTTATAGAGCAGCAGTTGCAGCACTCAGGGCTGCGGGCCGAGTCTCGTGAAGACTTGCCGTTTCTCGGCGGCGCGCTGGGGCTGTTCGGCTATGATTTGGGCCGTCGGATAGAAAGCCTGCCGAGCATTGCCGCGCAGGATATTCGGCTGCCCGACATGGCGGTAGGCATTTATGACTGGGCGCTGATTGCCGATCACCACTTGCAGCGCCTAACGCTGGTGTGCCACGGCGACATTCAGCAGCGTCTGGCTTGGCTTGAATCTCAGCCCCCGGCGGCGGAAAGCAGCGAATTTACGCTGCACGGCAACTGGCAGGCCAACATGAGCCGCGAGCAGTATGGCGCGAAGTTCCGCCAGATTCAGGAGTACCTGCACAGCGGCGACTGCTACCAAATCAATCTGGCGCAACGTTTTTCCACCCGCTATTCCGGGGACGAGTGGCAAGCCTTCCTGACGCTGAACGCCGCTAACCGTGCCCCCTTCTCAGCCTTTATTCGTCTGCCGGACAACGCTGTGCTGAGCCTCTCGCCGGAGCGTTTCCTGTGGCTGGAGAACCAGCGCGTGCAGACGCGCCCGATCAAAGGCACCCTGCCGCGCTTAGCCGATCCGCAGGCCGATGCCCAACAGGCGCTGCGCCTCGCGGCGTCAGAGAAGGATCGCGCGGAGAATCTGATGATTGTCGATTTGCTGCGTAACGACATCGGACGCGTCGCTACGCCCGGCAGCGTCCGAGTGCCGGAACTGTTCGTGGTCGAGCCATTCCCGGCGGTACATCACTTAGTCAGCACCATCACCGCCGACCTCCCGGCGGCGTGCCACGGCAGTGATTTATTACGCGCCTGCTTCCCCGGCGGCTCTATTACCGGCGCGCCAAAAGTCCGCGCCATGCAGATTATTGAGGAGCTGGAGCCGCATCGCCGTAACGCCTATTGCGGCAGCATCGCCTATATTAGTTGTTGTGGCACGATGGACAGCAACATAACTATTCGCACGCTATTGACCGAGGGCGATCACATTTATTGCTGGGCGGGCGGTGGTATTGTGGCGGACAGCGTAGAACAGGCGGAATATCAGGAGACTTTCGACAAAGTGGCCCGAATTCTGCCCCAACTGGGAGAACCTAAGCATTGATGAGCCTTGAAAAAGCGACCGAGATGCCGCGTTATTCACCTGCGGTAGAAGAGTTCGTGCGCCGTTTCCAACTGCAACTCCCGGCCTCGGCGCCAGCCAAGGTGACGGGGAAACGTCAGGCGGCGGTGCTTATTCCGATCATCTGCCGCGAGCAGCCGACGCTGCTGCTCACCCGCCGCTCTGACCGCCTGCGCAAGCACGCCGGGCAGGTCGCCTTCCCCGGCGGCGCGGTGGATGCCTCGGACTCTTCTATTATCTTCACCGCGCTGCGTGAAGCTCAGGAGGAGGTGGCCATCCCCTACGGCGACGTCAACGTGCTCGGCACGCTGGCCCCGCTCGACAGCAGCACGGGTTTTCAGGTCACGCCGGTGGTCGGGCTGCTGCCGGTAGATGTGCCGCTGCACCCCTGCGAAGACGAAGTGGCCGAGCTGTTCGAGATGCCGCTGGAAGAGGCGTTTAACCTGTCGCGCTATCACCCGCTGGATATCCATCGCGCTGGCACTCACCATCGCGTTTACCTTTCCTGGTATCAGCAGCAGTTCGTTTGGGGGCTGACCGCCGCCATTATTCGCCGTCTGGCGGAGCAAATTCGCGCCTAATCCCCTCTTTTGATGTGGCCATAATTTACACATTGGTCACATTTCGGCATCAAATTACTTTATTTCATGCGAAAAAAGCCACTTTAGGTCACAGGGCCTTTTACACTGTGTGTTAAGTCCGGAATAAAACTGCGATAATCCACTGCTAAAGATTAATTAAACAGTAAATCTATCCGGGCATGATGCACATGACAGTGCCATCGGCCAAAACAGGAGTATTCAACGTGATTAGCGTTTTCGACATGTTCAAGGTCGGTATTGGTCCTTCCAGCTCCCACACGCTGGGGCCGATGAAAGCGGGCAAACAGTTTGTGGATGACCTGCTCGAAAAAGGCATGATGGCCGACGTCACTCGCGTTGCGGTAGATGTCTATGGCTCGCTGTCGCTGACGGGTAAAGGACACCATACTGATATCGCCATTATCCTCGGGTTAGCGGGCAACAAGCCTGACACCGTGGACATTGATGGCATTCCGCACTTCATTCGCGATGTCGAGCAGCGCCGCCGTTTGCCGCTGGGCGACACCCACCACGAAGTCGATTTCCCGCAGGACACCGGCATGGTGTTCCGCAATGAAAATCTGTCCAAACATGAAAATGGCATGCAGATCCACGCTTTTGCGGGCGACAAGCTGCTGTACAGCAAAACCTACTACTCGGTCGGCGGTGGTTTTATCGTCGATGATGAGCATTTCGGCCAGCCGGTACTGGATCAGGTCACCGTGCCTTACGCCTTTAACTCGGCGAGCGAAATGCTGGCGAAGTGCAAAGAGACAGGCCTGTCGCTGTCTGCGCTGATGATGAAGAACGAGCTGGCGCAGCACAGCAAGCAGGATATTGAGCTGTATTTCGAAAATATCTGGCAGACCATGAAGGCCTGTATCGATCGCGGGTTGAACACCGAAGGCGTGCTGCCGGGGCCGCTGCGCGTGCCGCGTCGCGCTCCTGCCCTGCGCCGGATGCTGGTGTCCAACGATAAGCTCTCCAATGACCCGATGAACGTCATTGACTGGGTGAATATGTTCGCGCTGGCGGTCAATGAAGAAAACGCCGCCGGTGGCCGCGTGGTGACGGCGCCGACCAACGGCGCCTGCGGAATCGTGCCGGCGGTTTTGGCCTATTATGACCAGTTCATCGAATCCGTTAGCCCAGACATCTATTTGCGCTACTTCCTCACCTCCGGCGCTATCGGTATTCTGTACAAGATGAATGCCTCTATCTCCGGTGCGGAAGTGGGCTGTCAGGGTGAAGTGGGCGTGGCCTGCTCAATGGCGGCTGCCGGTCTGGCGGAACTGCTCGGCGGTAGCCCGGAGCAGGTATGCGTGGCGGCGGAAATCGGCATGGAACACAACCTCGGCCTGACCTGTGACCCGGTAGCCGGGCAAGTGCAGGTGCCTTGTATCGAGCGTAATGCGATTGCATCGGTGAAAGCGATTAACTCGGCGCGTATGGCCCTGCGCCGCACCAGCGAGCCTCGCGTTTCTCTGGATAAAGTGATCGAAACCATGTACGAAACCGGCAAAGACATGAATGCCAAATACCGCGAAACCTCGCGGGGTGGTTTGGCCATCAAAGTACAGTGTGATTAACCTGCCTCAACGCTGATAGTTACCCCGGCCGCCCTCGGTTTTATGCAGTAATACCGAGAGGCGGCCGCATGAAATCTGCCCTTCAGTAAACTCCACAGCCATTTGTTCTCTATTAACAGAAACCCCCTGTAATATCAGGAAAAACTCATTTCACCCTCTTGCATTCTCCGCGGCTGCTACGGCATTCTGCGTTATTACTGAAACACGTGTTACGTCAGCTATTCTGGTTCACCAACCCATAAAACGAATAAGCCGCTATCTTCGATGGTGGACATGATAAGGGCATTCATCCGTGACAACGTCACTTTCGCGCATTTTGTCGGAATTTGAGGAGCAGTAGTATGCCTTTTTCACCGATAGCGCTCGCAAAATATCGCTCCTACCGCGTGGCCTTCGCCGCCGCGATTGGCCTTTTCGCCCTGATCATGACGCTAGGTATTCGCATTTGCGAACAGAGCCGGGCCATCAGTTTGAATCAGCAGCGGCTGGCAAATCACACAGTGCAAAAACTGGAGAACCTTCTACAGCCTGCAACAAAAGTTTCGTTTGGCGACTTTATCGTGGCGGGTACCGGCTGCGCTCAGCAGCAAATCGGTTTGCAGCGCGCCGTGGCGAGAATTCAAACCCTGCGCGCCATTGCCTTGGTGGTAAATGGCAAAATCGTCTGTTCGAGCCTCGCGGGTGCGCTACAGGTGGACTTCAACCAGCTACTGCCCGAACTGGCGTTAGGCAACAAGCGGGTGCAGCTGCGCTACTCGATCATGACGCCAGAAAGCATCCCGACGCTGGTGCAGTGGCAGCCGTTAGAAAACGATAATCGCAACGGCGTGCTGTTTGTCTATAACATCGGCATTCTGGGGAATTTCCTGCTAGAGCCGCAGCCGCCTTACGCCAATCGCATCGTGCTTAACGTGCTCAATCAGAGCCTGGAATACGACAAAAACCACATTGTGCCGCGCAGCAAGCTCGGCGGTGATGAAGTGGTGCAGGCCTATTCCACCCATAATGATTTCTCCATTTCGCTGTATGGCGATACCGCCACCACCATTGCCTGGGGCGACCTCCCTTCTCACCTGCCCCTATCACTGCTTATCAGCCTGCTGGTCGCCATCGCCACCTATTTGCTGTCCGCCAGCCGCCTCAGCCTGGGTTATCCGATTAGCCATGCTATCTCCCACCGCGAGTTTCAGGTCTATTGCCAGCCAATCATAAATAGCGCCAATGGCACCTGCGTCGGGGTTGAAACCCTGATGCGCTGGAAGAACCGCCGCCAGGAGTGGGTGTCGCCCGAGCTGTTCATCCCGCTGGCCGAGCAGCATGGGTTAATTATTCCGCTGACGCGCTACCTGCTGCGACAGGTGAGTGAGAACCTGCACCTTTTTCCGCCACGCGAAGACTTCTACATCAGCGTCAATGTCGCTGCGCAGCACTTCCACAATATGGAAATCATTGATGACGTCCGCGATCTCTGGCTTTCCGCCAAGCCCGACGTCTCGCTGATGCTGGAGCTGACCGAGCGCACCCGACTGCAGGAGCTGAGCGCGCAGCATATAGCCAAGCTAAAAGCCATGGGAGTGATGCTGGCGATTGACGATTTCGGCACCGGACACAGCTCGCTGAGCTACCTCAAGGCACTGAATCCTGACGTGTTGAAGATTGACCGCGCCTTTACCGCTTCCATTGGCACTGACGCCATTAACGCCACGGTGACTGACACCATCATTACGTTGGCCCATCGCCTGAAGCTGAAACTGATTGCCGAAGGGGTGGAGACGCTGGAGCAGGCCAACTACCTGCGCGAGCGTCAGGTGGATGCGCTACAGGGTTTTTACTTCGCCCGTCCGATGCCGATAGATATCTTCCCGCAGTGGCTTGAACGCTATGAGCAGAACAATCAGCTGGCCGCGCCATTTTCCTTCTAAGGAGGATTTTGGGCTGGGCAGAATAGAAAACGGCGACCGAAGTCGCCGTTTTTATTGCTGAATCACCCTGACAGGTTATTCGGCCTCGTGCCAATCATGCTCAGATTTAATCTTGGTTATCTTCACGCGCTCAATACGGTACTCGGCGAGTTCGATAATTTCGAATTTCAGCGGCGGGATCTCAATGATTTCCCCCACTTCAGGCATCTGTCCCGACTGGGCTAACAGCAGACCGGCCAACGAGGCGTAGTCGTCAGTTGGGCTGACCAGCTCGTAGGTGTCGAGGATCTGCTGCAAGAGGTGCAAATCGGTGCCACCCTTGGCAATCCAGCCGTCGCCATCGACGACCACGTCTGGGGTTTCATCCTCGTCCGGGAACTCACCGGCAATGGCTTCCAGCACGTCCAAAGGCGTGACCAGCCCTTGCACCACGCCAAATTCATTGCTGACAATCACCAAACGGCCTCTCGCACGGCGCAGAACCGACAACAGGTTGATGACGTCGATAGTTTCCGGCACCACGATTGGCGCAGTCTTTTCGGCAAAGGCGACAATGTTTTCGCCGTTTTCCAACGCCACCAGCAGGTCTTTAGCGCGCACCACGCCAATCACGTCATCCAGCGAGTGGCGACAGATTGGGAACAGGCTGTGCGGCGTGTCCAGCAGCTGCATGCGGATTTCCGCCGGAGAGCGTTCGCAGTCGACCCACGAGATATCCGCGCGCGGCGTCATGATGCTGCGCAGAGAGCGCGAAGCCAGCGTCAGGACGCCGCTAATCATGTGGCGCTCTTCTTCGGCGAAGGTTTCTTGGTTCGGCAGCGTCTGACGTTGATCGTCTTCTTCTTCATGACGGTGGCTTTTGCCCCCCATCAGGCGATGGATCGCCTCGGCCGTGCGTTCACGCATTGGACGATTCGACTGGCTCTTGAGGAAGTTGCGACGCGCGATTTGGTTGAACAATTCGATAAGAATCGAGAAACCAATGGCGGCGTACAGGTAACCTTTCGGAATATGGAAACCAAAACCTTCCGCAATCAGGCTCAGACCAATCATCAGCAGGAAGCTCAGACAGAGCACCACTACCGTCGGGTGATTGTTCACAAAGCGCGTTAGCGACTTGGAGGCCAGCAGCATCACGCCCATGGCGATCACCACCGCGGTCATCATCACTGCAAGGTTATTCACCATACCGACGGCGGTGATCACCGCGTCGAGGGAGAATACCGCGTCGAGCACCACTATTTGCGCCACCACCGACCAGAAACTGGCGTAACCGCGGTTATTACCGCCGTGGCTTTGCTGCCCTTCCAACCGCTCATGCAGTTCAGTCGTGGCTTTGAATAGCAGGAATATCCCCCCCAGCAGCAGGATCAGGTCGCGCCCGGAGAAACTAAATTGCGCGATGCTGAACAGCGGCGTGGTGAGTTTCACCATCCATGAAATCAGTGACAGCAGGCCGAGGCGCATAATTAGCGCCAGTGACAGGCCGATAATACGGGCCTTGTCGCGCTGCTTTGGCGGCAGCTTGTCAGCCAGGATGGCGATGAAAACCAGGTTGTCGATGCCGAGAACAATTTCCAGCACGACCAGTGTCAGTAGACCGACCCAAATCGATGGGTCCATTAAAAATTCCATATTAGGCCCCGTGATTCACAGAATGAGAAAAAAGACGCAAGACGTTCCCGCCAGAGCTGGTCCGGTGGTTGAGATCAGTGGTGATCTGAGTAAACGATTTCAATGCGGCATTAATCCGACCTGAATAGGCGAAATTGCCGGAATACTGAGAAAAGAAGGAAAAAGAGGATAAGTGACGTCGGTGACAGTCCATAGGGAGGGCTGAGGCCCGATACTCCTGTGCAATTATTGGGAAAGCAACTCTATCAGGAATCATTTATTCGGAAAAGAATGTTTTTGGCTCCAGAGTATTCCACTTCCACTATGCTGTTTTTGTATGCAATGACATAACTCATTCATCATACGTCGTTCAATAGCAGACAGTCGTCACATAATTTATTTTTTCACACACTAAAATAAATCCGGTCGCACAACCTGTTGAGGTTCTGCAATGCACGCTTCTTGTTGTTTATCAGAAATTAAAGACTGAAAAGCACGAAGGTTCTGAGTCATCTCTCAATGGACCGCGCGCAAGAACAGCAACATTCGTCACGGGTAACAAAAGTGTCGAATTTAATGAGCACCCACACTTATGTGCATAACCTTAAGGGTTAACAGAGGAGGTAGCGAGTGAGTATTGCTATTATCATCGGCACGCATGGGTCAGCAGCCGAACAGCTGCTGAAAACGGCGGAAATGATTTTAGGCGAACAGGATAACGTCGCCTTTATTGATTTCGTTCCCGGCGAAAATGCTGAAACATTAATTGAGAAATACACGGCAAAACTGGGTGGACTTGATACCAGCAGCGGCGTGCTCTTCTTAGTAGATACCTGGGGTGGCAGTCCGTTTAATGCCGCCAGCCGAATTGTCGTCGACAAAGAGAATTATGAAGTGGTCACTGGGGTGAATATCCCTATGCTGGCGGAAACCTTCATGGCGCGTGACGACAACCCTTCGTTTGCTGAACTGGTCGCCATTGCGGTGGAAACCGGGCGTGTTGGCGTGAAAGCGCTGAAAACTCCTGAACCAGAAACAGAAACAGCCGCTGTTCAACCTGTGGCTTCGGCACCTAAAGCGGCCGCGCCAGCGCGTCCAACAGGCCCGAATGATCACATGAAAATTGGCCTGGCTCGCATCGATGACCGTTTAATTCACGGTCAGGTTGCGACACGCTGGACCAAAGAAACCAACGTTAACCGCATCATCGTCGTCAGTGACGAAGTAGCCGCCGACCATGTCCGTAAGACATTGTTGACGCAGGTTGCTCCTCCTGGCGTGACGGCGCACGTCGTCGATGTGGCTAAAGCCATTCGCGTTTACGACAACCCAAAATATGCCGGCGACCGCGTTATGCTCTTATTTACCAACCCGACAGATGTTCTGCGCGTTGTTGAAGGTGGGGTAAATATTACGTCGGTTAACATTGGTGGTATGGCATTCCGTCAAGGTAAAACTCAGGTTAATAACGCCGTTTCCGTCGATGAAAAAGATATTGAAGCTTTCAAGCAATTGAACGCCAAGGGTATCGAGCTTGAGGTGCGTAAAGTCTCTTCTGACAGTCGCCTGAAGATGATGGATCTCATTAATAAAATGAATTAATAAACTCAGCGAATTAAAGCGACAGATTTTTAACAAATAATCTGTTTCTGATGAGCTTATTTTACTCAGAGTCCTTTTGTCATAGGAGAAGTGCAATGGAGATCACCACACTACAGATTGTGCTGATATTTATTGTTGCATGTATTGCGGGGATGGGTTCCATCCTTGATGAATTCCAGTTCCACCGTCCTTTAGTGGCTTGTACCTTAATCGGTTTTGTTCTTGGTGATGTTAAAACCGGGATCATCATCGGTGGTACGCTGGAAATGATTGCCCTTGGCTGGATGAATATCGGTGCGGCAGTAGCGCCCGATGCCGCCCTCGCCTCCATCATTTCAACCATCCTGGTTATTGCCGGTGGTCAGTCGGTTGGCGCGGGTATTGCCCTTGCTATCCCACTGGCAGCGGCGGGTCAGGTTCTTACCATCATCGTTCGTACCATCACCGTTGCCTTCCAGCACGCGGCTGACAGTGCGGCAGAACGCGGCAACCTGCGCGCTATCTCCTGGATCCACGTTTCGGCGTTGGTACTCCAAGCGATGCGTATCGCCATCCCTGCCGTGATCGTTGCCGTGTCTGTTGGTACCGAAGTGGTTCAGGAAATGCTGGCATCTATCCCTGCTGTTGTGACCAACGGTCTGAACATTGCGGGCGGTATGATTGTGGTCGTCGGTTATGCGATGGTCATCAACATGATGCGCGCCGGTTACCTGATGCCGTTCTTCTACCTCGGTTTCGTCACCGCTGCTTTCACCAACTTCAACCTGGTTGCCCTGGGTGTGATTGGTGTGGTTATGGCAGTGCTGTACATCCAGTTGAGCCCGAAATACAACAAGTCTGCGCAAGCGGCTGGGCCAGCACAGGGTGTTAACGATCTCGATAACGAATTAGATTAAGGGTGAGAGAAATGGTTGATCAAACTGCAGTTAGCCAAACTCCTGAAAAGAAACTAACGCCAGGCGACATTCGCGGTGTGTTCATGCGTTCGAACCTGTTCCAGGGTTCATGGAACTTTGAACGTATGCAGGCACTGGGTTTCTGTTATTGCATGGTTCCGGCCATTCGTCGTCTCTACCCAGAGAACAACGATGATCGTAAAGCGGCCATCAAACGCCACTTAGAGTTCTTTAACACCCATCCTTACGTTGCGGCACCTGTTCTGGGCGTAACGTTGGCGATGGAAGAGCAGCGTGCCAACGGCGCACCTATCGACGACGCGGCCATCAACGGCCTGAAAGTCGGTCTGATGGGTCCATTGGCTGGCGTGGGTGACCCAATCTTTTGGGGTACTGTTCGCCCGGTATTCGCCGCCCTTGGCGCGGGTATCGCGATGAGCGGCAGCCTGCTGGGTCCACTGCTGTTCTTCGTCCTGTTTAACCTTGTACGCCTGCTGACTCGCTACTACGGCGTGGCATATGGCTACAAAAAAGGTGTCGATATCGTTAACGATATGGGCGGCGGCTTCCTGCAAAAACTGACCGAGGGGGCGTCAATTCTCGGCCTGTTTGTCATGGGGGCCTTGGTTAACAAGTGGACGCACGTCAACATACCGCTGGTGGTGTCGACCATTACCGACCAAACCGGTAAAACCACGGTGACTACCGTTCAGACCATTCTCGACCAGCTGATGCCGGGTCTGGTTCCACTGCTGCTGACCTTCGGCTGTATGTGGCTGTTACGCCGTAAAGTTAACGCCTTGTGGATCATCATTGGCTTCTTCGCCATTGGTATCTTCGGTTACTGGATTGGCCTGTTAGGCCTTTAAGTAATCACTAAGCCGGGGGAGCCTATCCCCCGGCTTTTTTATGCTTTCACGCTGGAGAAGTTTGCATGTCCCTCACTGATATCGTCCTCGCCGTCTTCGCCCTTCTGCTTCTGGCCTACGCCATTTACGACGAATTCCTGATGGGATCTAACAAAGGGAAAACGCTGCTGCGCGTCAACCTGCGCCGCCGTAACAAGATTGATTGCATTATCTTTATTGGCCTGCTGGCCATCCTGCTTTATAACAATGTGAATGCTCAGGGCACACCGATCACCAACTACTTATTAATAGGTCTGGCGCTGATTGCTTTCTATATCTCGTTTATCCGCTGGCCAAAAATGTTGTTTAAATCGACAGGCTTTTACTACGCCAATGCATTTATCACCTATGACCGAATCAAATCCATGAATCTCTCAGAGGATGGCGTTTTAGTGATCGAACTGGAACAACGCAAGCTGTTAATAAGGGTGAGCCAGTTAGACGACTTGCAGAACATCTATAATCTAATGATTGAAAATCAATAAGTTACGTAATTTATGCTATTGGCTATATTTAATAGCATTATATTTAAATAACGCCAATTACCCGTAGAGTTGTTATTGATGTTTAATTCCACAATTTGTGAGTTTATTATCCAATCAATATGATCAGTGCGGGTACTTAATGAAAATCATTATCTTTGAGAATGCTAAACCCTAAATTATTTGTTGTTGTTATCAATTAAAATATTATGTTAAGGTTGCGCCGTCATTTGGGGAGTAGCCGGTTTTTGCATCCATTGTCTTGCACAATAGATGTGAAAACGCTCGTATCAACATACTCGTTTTGAAATAAAACGTGGTGCGAGCAGCCGTGAGGTTGGCGAGACCATAGACGCGTAGCTCCGTCGTAAGGTTGGGGGTGGGTTACGTGTATATGGAAACACCCGGCCGAGGTAACACTCGTGAACTTATCCGCAACACTGATTCTGGCTTTCGGCATGTCGATGGACGCATTTGCGGCGTCGATAGGCAAAGGCGCCAGCCTACACCGCCCTCACTTTCGTGAAGCACTGCGCACCGGTTTAATCTTTGGCATCATTGAAGCTATCACCCCGCTGATTGGTTGGGGCATTGGCTTGGTCGCCAGCAAATATATTATGGCGTGGGACCACTGGGTCGCCTTCACCCTGCTGTTCATTCTGGGCGCGCGCATGATTCTGGAAGGTTTGAAGAATAAACAGCAGGAAGAGGCCACCGCGCAAAGCCGCCACGGCTTTTGGATTTTGGCCGCCACCGCCATTGGCACCAGCCTAGATGCTATGGCCATCGGCGTCGGCTTGGCTTTCCTGCAGGTGAATATTATCCATACCGCGCTGGCTATCGGGCTGGCCACCACCCTCATGGCGACCATCGGCATTCTCTTAGGACGCTTTATCGGCCCGCTGTTAGGGCGCTGGGCCGAAGTGCTGGGTGGCGTGGTGCTGATTGGTATTGGCTGCAACATCCTGCTGGAGCACTTAGGCTATCTGAGCTGAGAAGCCTATTAGGCGCGGCGATGCACTCTAATGAGGAAGTCGGTTTCACAGGAGAACGACGTCTCAGCCAGCAACGCCGCTTTAACTTCTTCGGTGGCCCGCCACGCAAAGGGCGTCATCTGCAATAGATCAAAAGCTTCGGCACCCTTCAACTTCATTGGATACGCCAGCGTCTCCTGACTCACCCGCTCAAAGCCTTCCAGCCGTTCATCCAACTCGGCGTGCAGTTGCACTTGCGAATAGATAAGCCCTTTCAGCTGGTATAAATGACGCGGCCCCGGCGCGACGGTCAGCACCAGCCCGCCGGACTTAACGGCGCGATATAGCTCTTCTGCCTTGCACGGCGCATAAATACGCAGCACGGCGTCAAGCGACTGGTCGGCAAACGGCAGGCGGTGGCTCGACGCTACGCAAAAGTTCACCTCACGATAGCGTTTGGCGGCGTTGCGAATGGCCACTTTGGCGACGTCCAAACCATACACCTCGATCCTGCGCTGCTCGCTCAAACGACGCGCCACCTCGGCGGTGTAATAGCCTTCACCACAGCCGATGTCCAACAGCGTCGAGGCCTCTGCCGGCAGCGCCTCGTTCAGCCGCTGCGCCACAAGATCGCGCAAAGGCTGGTAATGTCCAGCGTCGAGGAACCGGCGGCGCGACTCCATCATCTCCGGGCTGTCCCCCGGCTGCTTCGAACGCTTATGCTGTACGGGCATCAAATTGACATAGCCTTCTTTGGCATGATCAAACTGATGATTTTGCGGGCAGCGCCACTGGCGATCGTTAAGCGTAAGTAACTGATGGCAAAGAGGACATTGATAACTCATGAAGATCCTAAAGGGAATTCGCGGTGCCCGCAGGCAGAATGCCGCCAAGTCTAAAGAACGCACCCGAGAGTTGCAACCGCTGGCATGGAAAGGAAAAACCCAGCTACACTGAGCCTTCGACGTTTTACTTATTTGACGTGGTTTATATGACTGACATTTCGGCGTTACTCAGCCAGATACCTGGGATCCGCCACGGCTTCGGCGGCAAGCGCGCTCTAATCCCCGAGATTTTAGCCGAGTTTGAACCGACCCGGCCGCAGAAAAAGCAGGTCCACGGTACCCGCATCGTGGATATCATCCAGCCCGCCCAGCCCTGTGGCGAAGCTGACGGCTTCTATACTTCCCATCCCGGCATTCTATTAACCGTGTTTAGCGCCGACTGCCTGCCGCTAATTTTCAGCCGTCGGGACGGTCGCCGCGTGGGCGTGGTGCATGCCGGTTGGCGTGGGCTAAAGGCGGGCATTATTGAGAAAATGGCCGAACGCATTAATCAAGACGGCAGCGTGGAGGATTGGGTGGTATCAATCGGCCCGGCGGCGCGCGCCTGCTGTTATGAAGTCAGCCAAGAGCTGGTGGATGAGTTTTTGCGCGACCTGGACCTGCCGCCCGCGCTGATCTCCCCTTCCCCGCGCCATCTCGACTTAGCGGCCATTGCTCAGGCCAAGCTTGAGTATTTAGGCTTTGGCGCCATTGACCATTCCGGCGGCTGCACCATCTGTAGTACCGAGCTGGACGGTAGCTATACCTACACCAGTTTTCGCCGCAACACCCACCAGCGGGCCAAAGACCCAACGCATCCGGGGATCAGTGGTCGCAATCAGCAATCGGGCATTATGATTTTGCCTGAGTGACGCGGCCTCAGATCGCAGATACAAAAAAACCCGCACATGGCGGGTTTTTTTCACAGCTGATGCTGCTTAGACTGGAGTTACATCAACAGCAGATGGGCCTTTCTGGCCATCTTGAATTGAGAACTCAACGTTCTGGCCTTCAGCCAGAGTTTTGAAGCCGTTGCCCTGAATGGCAGAGAAGTGTACGAATACGTCTTTGCTGCCGTCAGCAGGAGTGATGAAACCGAAGCCTTTAGACTCGTTGAACCACTTAACCTGACCTTTAATCTTTGCCATCTTGAGTATTTCCTTTGGATTGTTTAAAGCCGCCTATTGGCGTTACATAGACAAACTAGAGTCGTTACTGCTTGAGGCACTAAGATATAAATCGGCAGAGAAGCAGCGTTCAACGATAACGTTTTTACTCAAGTCTTCTTTACTGAAAATGCCACACATATACAGAACCGTACCTCGTTTTACCCATATGCGTTATCACATAAACTGATTTCGATGGCAAGCCATTTTTAATCAGTGATGGACGTGTCGCACATATTTGAGCCGGTTAAAGCCGGTAGCCGTTTGGCTAAGCTGAAATATGTTGATAGACATGCTTTTTTCTGCTTAACAGGGAAGCCTGTCTTTGATTCAAAACAATAACGACTAGCCCTGATTATTGCTCATTTAATGGCGATCGGTAAGCGTAAAAGACAACTTTATTTGAATTTTTATCTTTTAAGATATGCCATGAAGTACTGAGAGGACTGCGCCGCAACGCTCGTTACTGATTGGTTATGCATTCACCAAAATGGGCGCACTTGAAGACCGTGGTGCATTTCATTGGTTCGCCCGTAATCTATTGCACCGCAAGCGAGCAAACAATTTTATTACAACTAATAACGCTGCCTTATTAGTTGGAATAATTTCAGCCTCCCATAGCGCCATGGTCAATATGGCAATAGCGCCTGTTTCTAGTATTTAACATTATGATGAAATAATAATGACCGGATGGTTAAATTACTGTTGATTATATAACCACAGTTAATTTAAGTATGTTTAAACTCGAAACTGGATTTCTATTTTAATAAACCCTTTACAGTGATCGTCATCACGATTCCATTTTCTATTTGGGTAGAAAACGAGAGCTAAGAGACATTTTCAGCGTTTCACCGGTTTTAGCCTCTGCCCGGTAGGCGGCTCGGCAGCAAGGCGCTGGGCCTATGGCGATGTTATCGGGCGGGGGAAATGACCATCAGCCATGACGGGAGGATAGCCTCCCGTCAATAAGCGTTAATACTGTACCTATTTCACTCAGGCAGAATGCTCTGCCCAATTTTCAAGGGATAAAAACGCGCGGCGATTTCTGCATTGTTTTGCGTGGCCTGGGCTAATTCCTGCAAAGGCTCATCCAAAGATTCATCCGCTAATTCAAACACCCCCCAGTGAATTGGCACGGCTTTGCGGCATTTTATTTCTGCGAACACCTCTACCGCCTGCTGCGGGTCCATATGCTGCGCACTCATGAACCATCGTGGTGCATAGGCGCCAACTGGGATCGCCGCCAGATCGAAAGGCCCCAGCTTATCGCCAATAACTTTGAATTGATTGCTATAACCACTGTCGCCGGAGAAGTAGAAACGCAGGTCGGCGCTGGTGACCACCCAGCCACACCAGAGCGAGCGATTTCGGTCCCACAGGGTTCTCATACTCCAGTGGCGGGCGGGCACCGCGTGGAAAGTCAACCCGCCAAAGCTGTGCTCCTGCCACCAGTCCAGCTCGGTGACGTGGCGCGCACCCTGGCGTATCAGCCAACGCTTCATGCCCAGCGGCACAATAAACGCCAGCTCGGGGAAGCGGCGCAGCAGCCGTTTAATGGTCGGCTTATCCAGATGATCGTAGTGGTTGTGCGACAGCAGCACATAATCGATGTGCGGCAAATCCGCGACGTCGGCGCTCACCGGCGTCTTACGTTTTGGGCCGTAGAATTTCAACGGCGAGGCACGAGCAGAGAGCACCGGGTCCATCAGCACGGTTTTCCCCGCAATCCGTAACAGCAGGCAGGCATGGCCGAGGAACCACAGGCGATCTTCGCGGCCGCTAAACTCGGCCTTCTGCCACCACTGGGAAATAAAATGCTCATAGCCACGGCGCGGCGGCTTGGGTAACTGCTGCTCTTTGCGCTCGCGCTGCCAGCGCTTGAGATCGCCGTCCTGTCGATTATGAGGTTCAGGATTGGTAAACCCTTCCGGCGTATGGTGCGGCTTAGACGCATCATAATAGGGATTTTTAATAGCCATAACGTTCCTTCAAATTACGCAGACAGCTTACTTATGGGAAGTAAAAACCGCGATGAAAGCTAGCCTCATCGCGGTTTGGGTGTGAATAAACAGTAGTATGTACAAAGTTTTACTGCAACATCCGTGACAGGACTTTACTCAGGCAGCTTCTGCACAAAGTTTGGTGAGATTTCTGGCTCCAATCATAAGGGTAGCAACGTAAGATTGCCGGCGGGTAACCACTTCTACCGCCACACGAGAGTCTTTGTATTTGATGAGGTACGTTGAGGGCCAGCCCTGGCGTCGCGTGCCGTAGGCTTTTTCATGACTATCGATGGCTGCATGGGCAACCACCAAATGGGAGAGATTTTTATCACCTTTAATGATGCGCTTCATAATGGACTCCGCCTTAGACACAACTGTCAAAATGAGGAAACATTAATCACTTGATACGCATCGCTTCGCGCGATGCTTATTCGAATCACTTCTTTGCAACTTTGTTACAGAATGAGTATCTCTGCGCTTTTTATTGCGCGCAAGTTTTACTTAACAAGAAACAAACCATCGCAGCACGCAGTGGTCGGTGACTATCGGCATGCCAATGCCCCTGCTCGCTTTGGATTTGCGCGGACCAGCGGGTATCTCCCGGCCGTTCAGTGGCATTAAGGCTAATTTTATTGGCACAAATAATCGGCCAGGCATCGGAAGGGTTGTTGCAGTAGTCTTTACCTTTGACGCCGCCGTAGGGATACCATTTGTCAGGCTCTTCGCCCGTCAGTAAGGCAATATTGTGGTTCAGCTCGCTGTCGTTCTCTTCAGACCATTTAATCATCGTCATTCCATCGGGTATCGTTGTTGCCCTGAGACTACGACAGAAATAAGACAGTTTTATGAAAGCCAAATCGGAAACAAAGAAAAGCCCGCAGGTAGTAACACCGGCGGGCTTGGGTGAGATCAAAAGCATCAATCCAAACGCTTATCTTTCGGGGATAAAGCCCCGCAGGCTGAGCACGGAATCCTCTTCCTCAGGCTCTTGAGGGGTTGGCCCTTTAACCTGCGCAGCAAGAATTTTTAACAGCTCCGTTTGTTGGCGCTGCTGTTCAGCGATTTCCTGTAAAAGCTGAATTTGCTGATTAGCTCTGACGCTGGCGCGGTTAACCACAAACCACAGCAGCAAAAATAGCAAAATAAACAAAACACACAGCACCAATGAGGCCAGGCTGGATTGGCCCATTGCGAGATCGAACATTGACAACCCTACAGCTAAATTTTAACGAGCACGTATCTTACCATTCCGCTGAAAGCTGGGAAGAGCCCATCCCAAAAACTCGCCATTTTTAGCGGTCTGGGCGGGAAAACTACCAGGGGATGAAGGATGTCACCGCGCAGACACCGAGTTCAAAGTTTCCACCTTGATCGCAGTAGCTGTTCAATGCCAGAAGATAGAGCGCGATGCAGATAACCAAGAGAACTAAAATCAGGCTAAGTTTCTTCAGGTTAAAGAAAGATCGTTTCGGTTTTATGGTCGGTTTCTTCCGGTTGGTATCGGGTTTATCAGAGCTCAACGTCAGCATCCAACACTTAATGATTCATAAAGTGATGCTACGCCACGAACCTTAAACAAAATATTAACAACCCCGCCCCTATCCACATAAGCAGCACATATTACTAAGTCAGAAGCATTGATTCTAGGAATACACTGTATTTTTACACTGCCCATAGCGACGGGATCCTTCTTACATCTATACTTATCAACACCCTGAGACTCCTCAGGGAGTACAAAAAGGAAGGCAGCAAATGGGTGCGATTAAAGCCATTATTGTTTTGGTGATTATTTATGCAATTTTTCTCTTCTCAGGTTATGGCGTTACCGTGGGAAGCAGCGAAAATGCGGCAGGATTGGGCCTGAAGTGTCAGTATTTAACGGCGCGAGGTATTGTTGATTCACAGTATCTGCATACCGATAGCGGCATCGTTGGCGTGGCCAAGTGCCCGATATTCAAGCAAATAGATGAAGTGGTCGACAAAAAATAGTCGCGCCGTACAGCGAAATAGCGTTAATAGAATGCCCACCAAGGTGGGCATTTTTTTGCCTGACGCCCATCAACAGCCTGACGACTAGCTGTCGTGCTTGGTGAATTTCAGGTCAATCAGCGCGATAGCTTTTTCGATGGCGCGCTTGGTGACGGGATCCGCGCCCGCCGGATGGCGTGAAAAATCGATGCTTTTCAGCTGGTGCGACATCTTGTCGCGCACTTCGGTCGGCGCAATAACGTCAATCACATCCAAAATCTGCTTAATGACCAGCTGACAGGCGACTAAGTCAGACGCGTACTCTTGTTCTTGGGTTAAAAGCTCGGACATGGGAATTCCTCTTGGCATGCACGCAATGTAGGCGCACTTGGCTAAAAAATTTGGCCGCCAGAATAGCATGTCGCGTCACTTATTTTATCCTGACGGTGCTCATCTGCGTTGAGAATGAGCGGAATGTTTAAATTCTCAGCAATCAGGTCAGCCCGGCTGTGGTTATCGCTGCATATCTTCTATGCTTGATGAAGCGGAGCAAAAAGGAGAGGTTATGTTCGCGCTTGTATTGACCATTTGCTATCTCGGTGGTGGCTGTGATGATCTGGCTATCGATGCCTTTGATACCAAACAACAATGCATGGCCGCTATGCGCCAGGAGGGTTTGCGCCACGCCGGATGCTACCCATTGGAAGATTTTATCGACGGCTACTATCTGCCCGCCCGAGAGAATGCTGACTTTTAGAGGGTGATCACACTATATTGTCCTGTTCTTGTAACAGCTCTAACATAAATCTGACATATGTATTGCCAAACGTATCAGCCAAAGGTATGACTATCCTGTTACTTATTGATATTTAACTATATTAACAGGACAGGAGATGGCAATGATGCAGCAAAAACGTAACGCGATTTTCAAGCAGATCCCTCTGGCACTCTTAATTTCCAGTACCTTCCTTTCCTCAATTCCCGCTCAGGCAGCACAAGTGCCCGCAGGCGTGGAATTGGCCGCTAAACAAGAAATTGTGCGTAACAACGGCAGTGAACCGGCTTCTCTTGATGCCCACAAAGTCTCCAGCGACGTTGAATTCAACATCATCGCCGACCTGTTCGCCGGGCTGGTAAGCATTGATGATCAAGGTAATCCTCACCCCTCTCTGGCGGCTAGCTGGGATAATAAAGACAATAAAGTGTGGACCTTCCATCTGCGCCCTGACCTGAAATGGTCCGACGGTTCGCCAATCACCGCCGAAGATGTGGTATTCAGCTGGCGCCGTTTAGTAGATCCCACCATCGCCTCGCCGTATGCCACTTACCCAAGCAGCATGCATATTCTCAATGCCGCGGACATTACCGACGGTAAAAAGAAACCTGACACTTTGGGCGTGAAAGCCCTCGACGCGCACACCATTGAAGTGACGCTGGACCAGCCGATCTCCTACTTCCTCGGCATGGCCGCGCACCCAACGCTGTTCCCACTGCCGGAAGCCGCAATCAAAAAATTTGGCGATAAGTGGACCCAGCCGGGCAATTTAGTCAGCAGCGGCGCCTTCAAGCTCGATAGCTGGACCGTTAATGAACGCGTCGTTTCCGTGCGCAACCCGAATTACTGGGACAACGAACATACTGTTGTTAACAAAGTCACCTACCTACCGATTGTTTCCGGCACCGCCGACGTCAACCGCTATAAGGCCGGTGAAATCGATATCACGAGTACCGTGCCTGAAATCCAATTCACCGCGCTGAAAAAACAGCTCGGCTCACAGGTGCATGTCGGCCCTAAACTGGGCGTGTATTACTACTCCCTCAATACCACCCGCCCGCCTTTCAACGATGTACGCGTTCGTCAGGCGCTCAATCTGGCATTGGATAAGGACATTATCGCCAATAAGGTGTTGGGACAGGGGCAAAAACCCGCATGGGCCGTGGTGCCGGATAACACGGGCGGCTTCGAGTTTAAGAAAAATAAATATCAGCAGATGACCCAGGAGCAGCGCGTCGCCGAGGCGAAAAAACTGCTCAGCGAAGCAGGCTATGGCCCTTCCAAACCTCTAAAATTCAATCTGTTGTACAACACGTCGGAATCTCACCAGCGTATTGCTATCGCCGCCAGTTCGATGTGGAAGAAGAATCTGGGCGTGGATGCCACCCTGCAAAACCAAGAGTGGAAAACCATGCTCGACACCAAGCGTCAGGGTAACTATGACGCAATACGCTATGCCTGGATCGCCGACTACAATGAGCCATCCACGTTCCTGAATACCCTGCGCACCGGCGACAGCGAGAACTCCTCGAAATTCAGCGACGCCGCCTATGATAAAGCGCTGGACGACGCCCTGACGGCGAAAGACAAAGCCCAGGCCGGCGAGTTCTACCAGCAGGCTGAAGACGTGCTGTCGGAGCAGGTTCCGGTTATCCCGTTGTACCAATATGTCAGCGCCAAACTGGTGAAACCTTTCATTGGCGGTTACGACAATAAGAGCCCGCTGGGTTACATTTACACCAAAGATTTGTACGTGATTAAGCACTAATTTTTCACTGCCGTTATCCGGCGGCGCAGTGGCTTTAAGGCCGCTGCACCGCCGGACTTCACTTCTCCCTCCTGCTTATGCCCATCGCGAAAAGTTCATATTTCTCCCTACATCGGGGCTTGCCTCATCGCGTCCAGATGTTAGATTGGAGAAAAATCACACAGCGGGAGGAGAGATGAAATTATCGGAAAGTGAAATCCAACCCCTTTGGGATGAGGTTTCACGAATTATTGGCGATGCGGTGATCCATTTGCATCATCGGGGAGAGTATTTGAGCAATGACGCGCTGGTCGGCTATCTCGACGGTCAACTGGGCAGCACGCAAAATGTAAAAAGCCGCATCCTGTTGGGCGCGGCTATTAATATGTTAAAGGCCAATCGGGTGAGAAATTAACTCAGGCAGACTGCACGATCTCGGGGGTTAAGGTGCGCAGGCACTTGTCTAAGACCACATAACTGCCTTTCTCGCCGTACAGATAGCCATTCATCACCATCCAATTCAGCGTGGCTTCAAAGTCGATAATCAGTTCGCGGCCGTCAAGGCCCGGCTCTTCGACCCTTTCGCCCTGCTCATCGACAAAGAAATAGTCATAGTTCGGCACGGCGGCAAACATGCTGCTCGGCGGTTCTTCGTTGGCTTCTTTATCCAGCGTCCAGCCGGTTCTGCTTGCGCCAAACTCACCGTTTCGCAAAGCCTGATTCACGACTTCAAGAGAATCAAACTCAACCGCCCTGGGTAAGGCGTTAATTAGCGCCGCCCTGCTTAACTTATAAAACAGAATGAAATTTTGCATTTTGCCTCTACTCCACACACAAAACGCCCGACCACGCACGTGGACAGGCACTGAAATGAGAAGATCACTATTGAAGGGGCGCAGTTTATCTATTCCCTCTCATTACCGCGAGAGAAGGAAGGAATAAACTGCGCAATAACGTGGCATCCGGCCCTATTTAGACTGTGCAGCACGTCCTTGCGCAAACAGGAAAATCCGCTGAGTGATGTCATCAGCCCCCAAAATATTGCCTTTCTGCTCCAGATTGGCGCGGGCGTAAGCAATATCATGGGCCTGATCCACCATCATAATCACTTTATCGCGGGTCTCTTTATCCAGATTTCCCAGCAATGTGGTCAGGATGGCTTGATAGGCGTTGGAGGCATAAGTCAGCTGCTTTTCGCGCTGTTCGAGTGCCTCAATGCGGGCTACCAGAGACTGCAAAAGGTCATGTTCAGACATAGTGATATCCTTCTGTTCTGGTGAAGGCGACCCAGCGGAATATGGAACAAGCAGGTCATTGCACTGAGCCTACCGATAAGTTTAGCAGAGCGTGCAAAAGTGCTGATAAAACTGTTTACATTCCCGCGCCAGCCCGTCCGATGATTAAACCAATATTCAACCGTTTAGCATCTCATTTCGCGGCGTTGCCAAGCTGTAACTATGTCCCCGCCCGGCCAAATTCCTACAACGCTCGGGCCGTGCGGCTTGCAGAGGCGCTTCGCGAGTGACTCCGCCAAACAGGTAACAAATGCAGCAACTGGTTACAGATGCCCCCATAGAATATCGGGGCGCGATGTGACATTTTCAGCGCAGGTTTTGCCTTCATTGTTGACGTGGTGAGATGAATTTATGACAAGAAAAACGATTTACACTCTGGCACTGACCATGATGTTGTCGGTCAGTACACTGGCTCATGCAGAAGGCTGTCTGAAAGGGGCAGCGGTGGGCGCAGCGGCCGGGCACCTTAAGCACCATGCCGTATTGGGTGCCGTGGCGGGCTGTGCTGTCGGGCATCACTTAGCCGCCAAGGCGAAGGAAGAGAAGGCGCAGACGGCGGCCAATAAATCTTAAAATTCAGGGAGCTTCGGCTCCCTGATTATTTTCCACAGTCGCGTTCTGCTACAGCTGAATGGTCTCGAAACGGCCATCCAGCAGCGGCTTGCAGAGGATCTTGTAGCCGTCGCTGTCAAAGTAAGTGGAGACTTTTTGCAGACTCTCCTCATCTTGCAGCGAATCCACGGTGCCGAGATAGAACCAATCCTGAATAATATGGTACTGGGTGAAGTTCGCCCCTTTCTCAACAATGGCAATGCGTCCCGGCCAGTTCCAGCAGTGCAGCCGCAACGACGCCAGCGACGCTTCCAGACGCTGTTGATGCGCGTCCAGTGATTCCGCGCCACAGCATGCCCCGGCGCAGCGCTTCAGGCTGTAACGAAAACAGGCGCGATTTTTAGCCAGCTTCTCAATGCCCAAAATGCCATAACAGAGCTTCTGCTCATCCGCCAACTGCCGCAGCTTTTCTAACGCCACGGTGCGATTGGCAAACAGCCCAAACAGCCCCGGCGTGCTGGAGAAGTCGATCTCTTTGGCATAAGCCACCGCCACCTTGCCCTCTTGAATATGCAACGAGCATAGCTGTTTGGAACGCCGCAGCCTTTTATTAAATAGCGGCTGCTGCTCCTTAATCATCCGCGCCTCGGTCAGCAGCGCGCCCAGCTCCCCTGCCGTTTCGACAAAGGAGATATGGGTGGTCTGGCGCAACATGCGGGCTTCGTCTTTCGCGCGAAAATGGGACATCACGCGAGTACGAATATTGACGCTTTTGCCGATGTAGAGCGGCATCTGCTCGCTCACACCGTGAAAAATATAAACGCCGGGAGAAGAAGGCAACTGCGCCAAATTATCTCGCAGATGCTCAGGATATTGGTAAATTTCAGCGGCAAACTCGCTGCGGGACAAATTCCTCAAACGTTCTCACTTATCTCTGTATTGCCATTAGGACGACACAATCACACGGTTTCGCCCTTCCTGCTTGGCAAGATACAGGGCTTCGTCGGCCTTTTTCAATACTTTCTCTGCGTGATTTTTGCTCGACACCCCCGCGGCCACCCCGAGAGAGATAGTGATTTTATCGATATCCACCACGTCCATTTCAGCCACCATACCGCGCAAACGCTCGGCGATTTGCGCCGCTACGTCCAGCCCGGTGCCCGGCAGTACCATCAAAAACTCCTCGCCGCCGTTGCGACAAAGAATATCGCTCTCACGCGAACTGGCGCGGATCTGCTGGGCAAGCTGCTTAATCACCTCATCGCCCACATCGTGACCATAGGTGTCGTTAACCTTTTTGAAGTGGTCGATATCTAGCGCGATCACCGAGAAGCTCAGCTTCATCTGCTGAATATATTCCAGCGCCGTCGCCAGCCCGCGCCGGTTAAACAGCCCGGTCAGTGGATCGGTTTGTACCTCAAACTTCAGCTTGCCGATTTTCTTTTGCAGCAGGCTGATGCCCACCAGCAGGGCGCGTTTCAACTGCGTCACTTCGAAATACCAGTCCGGGATCATGCGAATATTATTGGAAACGTCTGGCTTATCCATCTCATTGGCGCTACGAGCCAGCTGGCGCAGAGGCCGGGCAATCAGCCGCGAAAGCAGCCACACGCAGAGCAGCGTCACCAGCGCCAACGGCGTCAGATGGCGCAACACTTTAAACATCAACCCCTGCAACGGCTTGAGGGTGGAGTCAGTCGGGCGCAGCGTCACGATTTCCCAGCCGGTCGAGGGGACCTGCGCATAGCCCGCTAACACGGCTTCGCCGGTGTAATTCTCCATCACCAGACTGCCGTTACCGGCTTTTTTCACCGCATCGGTGATGGGCCGTGGCGGTAACACTTTGCCCACGTTGTCCATATTGGGGTGGTAGAGCACGCGCCGGTCGCTGTCGATCACCGCGATATAAGAGCCATCGCGATAATAGTGTTCGCCCAGCAGCTCGTTAAGAATGCTCTTCTGCTTGAGATAAATGGTGCCGCCGATATAACCACGATAGCGGCCATCGGCGGTGACAATCGGCGTAGAGATATTGATAACCAAATTATTGGCAGCGGAAATATAGGGCTTGCTGACCAGAGGCCGCCTCTTCTTCAGCGCCTCGACCGAGCCTGGGGTGGAGATGGTGCGCCCCATCAGCTGCAAACTGTCTGGCGACGTAGCGCGGATCAGCCCGTGGGCATCGGTGATCACCACCGAGTTAAAGCTGTCGCTCTGGTATTTGAGACGGGCAGTTTCAGCCTGCAAAATCGCCGGATCGTCAAAATGCTCGGCGGCAATACGGCTGCTGTAAAACAGCTGTTTTTGCATGCTGCGGATAAACAGTTCCGTGCTCGCGGCAAGCTTGGTGGCGTATACCCGATTGGCTTCCAGCGTGTTATCAATCAGCAGTTGGCGCTGCACGCTATAGCTGGCGTAGAAACTGTTAGCCAGCGTCACGAAGGCACTTGTCACGGCCAAAATCAGGATCAGACGGCGAAGATCGAGACGGAAAAAGGCGCTGAAAAAGGATGAGAGTGACAAGAAAATAGCCCTTGTGGAAAAAGTGGCTCATGTTTACCACTGCCCGTTACGCGGCACAAGGAGGACGCTGGAAAAATCCTTGAAATTAGCAGATAGGAGCAGGAAATAGACTTAGCGCAGGCGATAAAAAAGGAGCCTTAAGGCTCCTTTCTCATTCATTCCAGCAAATTACATGTTGGAAATGATGTCGTCGCCGAACTCGCTGCATTTACGCAGTTTCGCGCCGTCCATCAGACGCTCGAAATCGTAAGTCACAGTTTTGTTAGCGATAGCGCCTTCCATACCTTTAACGATCAGGTCTGCGGCTTCGAACCACTCCATGTGGCGCAGCATCATTTCTGCGGACAGGATGATGGAACCTGGGTTCACTTTATCCTGACCTGCGTACTTAGGTGCAGTACCGTGGGTTGCTTCGAACAGTGCGCAATCGGAACCGATGTTAGCACCCGGTGCGATACCGATACCGCCAACCTGCGCCGCCAGGGCGTCAGAGATGTAGTCACCGTTCAGGTTCATACAGGCGATAACGTCGTATTCAGCCGGACGCAGCAGGATCTGTTGCAGGAATGCATCAGCAATCACGTCTTTAATGATGATGTCTTTGCCGTTGTTTGGGTTCTTGATTTTCACCCATGGGCCGCCGTCAATCAGCTCACCGCCGAATTCTTCACGTGCCAACTGGTAACCCCAGTCTTTGAACGCGCCTTCGGTGAACTTCATGATGTTGCCTTTGTGAACCAAAGTCAGGGAATCACGATCGTTGGTGATGGTGTATTCGATAGCCGCGCGAACCAGACGCTTGGTGCCTTCTTCAGAACAAGGCTTGATGCCGATACCGCATTCTTGTGGGAAGCGAATTTTCTTCACGCCCATTTCGTCTTGCAGGAACTTGATCACTTTGTCTGCTTCAGCAGAACCGGCTTTCCACTCGATACCCGCGTAGATGTCTTCGGAGTTCTCACGGAAGATAACCATGTCGGTGTCTTCTGGACGTTTAACCGGGCTTGGAGTACCGGTGTAGTAACGAACCGGACGCAGGCAGATGTACAGGTCAAGCTGCTGGCGCAGGGCAACGTTCAGGGAGCGAATACCGCCGCCGACTGGGGTAGTCAGTGGGCCTTTGATAGCCACGCGGTAATCACGAATCAGGTCCAGAGTCTCTTCTGGCAGCCATACGTCTTTACCGTACAGTTCAACCGATTTCTCACCGGTGTAGATTTCCATCCAGGAAATTTTGCGTTCGCCGTTGTAGGCTTTTTTAACCGCCGCATCCACAACCTTGATCATGGCTGGGGTCACGTCAACGCCAATACCGTCGCCTTCAATGAACGGGATAATAGGATTATTAGGAACGTTCAGTTTACCCTGGGCGTCAACTGTGATCTTCTTACCTTCAGCCGGAACAACTACTTTGCTTTCCATTAACCTCTCCTTCGAGCGCATTTTTGTTAAAAATTTGTAAGATGCGGGTCGATATTACTTCAATAATCGCCCCGCGCCAATCCGAAACGGTTTTCACGTATAATGCGCCAATTATCTTTTATCTCAATGTCTGTGAGAACAATGTCTGTTAAAAATCACCACGTTAAACGTTTCAGCAAGCGGCCTGACAGGGTTCGTCCCGAACAAAACGCGCCACGAAAAGTGCTATTGTTCAATAAACCTTACGATGTGCTACCGCAGTTTACTGACGAAGCCGGACGCGCCACGCTAAAAGACTACATCTCATTAACAGGTGTCTACGCCGCAGGCAGGCTGGACCGCGATAGCGAAGGTTTACTGGTGCTGACCAACGACGGCAAACTGCAAGCCGCGTTAACTCAGCCGGGCAAACGCACCGGCAAAGTCTATTATGTGCAGGTGGAGGGTGAACCCGACGATGGGGCGATTACTGCCCTGCGTTCAGGCGTGGAGCTAAAAGATGGCAAAACCCTGCCAGCGGGCGTGGAGCTGGTGGCCGAGCCTGAGTGGCTGTGGCCGCGCAACCCGCCAATTCGCGAACGCAAAGCGATCCCAACCCGCTGGCTGAAAATCACCTTATATGAAGGTCGCAACCGACAGGTGCGCCGCATGACGGCCCACGTCGGCTTTCCCACTTTACGTCTGATTCGTTTTAGCATGGGCGAGTACCAGCTTAGCGACTTACAGCCCGGCCAATGGAAGGAGATTACTGATGTTTAAACCCCACGTTACCGTGGCCTGCGTGGTGCAATCGCAGGGGCAGTTTTTGATTGTCGAAGAGACAGTCAATGGCAAAGTGACCTGGAACCAGCCCGCCGGACACCTTGAGGCAGACGAAACGCTCTTTAGCGCGGCGAAACGCGAACTCTACGAAGAGACGGGGATCCACGCCGAGCCGCAATCCTTCTTGAAATTGCACCAGTGGCAAGCGCCCGACGGCACGCCATTCCTGCGTTTTGCCTTTGTGATTGATTTGGACCAGCAGCCTGCCACCGCGCCGCAGGATAGCGATATCGACCGCTGCGTGTGGGCCAGCGCGGAAGATATCCTCAGCTCGAAACAGCTGCGTTCGCCACTGGTGGCGGAAAGTATTCGCTGTTACCAGCAGAGCGCACGCTACCCTCTCGACCTGCTGGCCAATTTTAATCTGCCGAACTAGCTCAAACAGCCATCCACGGCTGATGGCCTGAGGCACCAAACGACGGTGCAGCAGGCCGCCTGACGTGCTAAAATCCCGCGCTTAGTTTTTAGGTAGTACCCTCTGTCCGGTCCGGAGTGACTTTTTGTTGCGCGCGGCCTTCATCCTCGTGTGACCTTCTGGCAGTGAAATGTCAGTCAAAAGCGCCACCCGTCGGGCAATTTATTTATGCAATTCGGTAAAATCATTCGGAATGACAATGTCTGAAGACAACAGCCAGAAAAAAGTGATCGTCGGAATGTCCGGCGGTGTCGACTCCTCCGTATCGGCCTATTTGCTGCAACAGCAAGGCTATCAGGTGGAGGGCCTCTTCATGAAAAATTGGGAAGAGGACGACAATGAAGAGTATTGCACCGCAGCCACTGACCTTGCCGACGCGCAGGCAGTCTGTGACAAGCTGGGCATCAAGCTGCACACCGTCAACTTTGCGGCGGAATATTGGGACAACGTGTTCGAATTATTCCTCGAAGAGTACAAAGCGGGACGCACGCCAAACCCGGATATCCTGTGCAATAAAGAGATTAAATTCAAAGCCTTCTTGGAATTTGCCGCCGAAGATTTAGGGGCTGATTTCATCGCTACCGGCCACTATGTGCGCCGCAAGGACTTTGACGGCATCAGCCACCTGCTGCGCGGCACCGACGGCAATAAAGACCAGAGCTACTTCCTCTACACCTTAGGCACGGACCAAATCGCCCAGAGCCTGTTCCCGGTGGGTGAGCTGGAAAAACCTGAAGTGCGCCGCATTGCCGAAGAACTGGACCTGATCACCGCCAAGAAGAAGGATTCCACCGGGATCTGCTTCATCGGTGAGCGCAAGTTCAAAGACTTCCTCGGCCGCTACTTGCCCGCTCAACCCGGCCCAATCAAGAGTGTTGATGGTCAGGATATGGGACAGCATCAAGGCCTGATGTATCACACCCTCGGCCAACGTAAAGGTCTGGGCATTGGCGGCCAGAAAGACGGCGGCGAAGATCCGTGGTACGTGGTGGATAAAGACGTGGCGAACAACATTTTGTACGTCGCGCAGGGCGGTGAACACCCGCGCCTGATGTCAGTGGGCCTGATTGCTCAACAGCTCCACTGGGTGGATCGCAAAACCCTGACCGACCCGCTGCGCTGCGTGGTGAAAACCCGCTATCGCCAGCAGGACATCCCTTGCACCGTCACGCCGCTGGGCGAAGATCGCATCGACGTGCGCTTCGACGCGCCGGTGGCGGCAGTGACGCCGGGGCAATCGGCGGTGTTCTACATCGATGAGATCTGCCTCGGTGGCGGTATCATCGAGCAGCGCCACCCGCTGTAACGCAGTAAATATCAATTCGGGACGCCAATGCGTCCCGAATTTTTGACCAGAATATGCCCGTAAATCTGCACTTATTCCGAACTGGGTTTAAAAAGGATTTTATGGCATGATCTGCGGCTCAGATTCGGCCAGCCGGTTGGTGTCCGAACAACGCTTACAGGAGTAGACGTGGCTAAAAATTATTATGACATTACGTTGGCATTGGCCGGAATGTGCCAGTCAGCACGTCTGGTGCAGCAATTAGCCCATGAAGGGAATTGCGCGCAGCATGAAATGTCAGTGTCGTTGCGCAGCCTGCTGGAGATGAATCCGGCCTCAACGCTCGCGGTCTACGGCAATAATGAAGCCAATTTGAAAATGGGTTTAGAAACGCTGCTTGGCGTGCTCAACGCTAACCGTCAGGGGCCGGGCGCGGAATTAACCCGCTATGCGCTAAGCCTGATGGTGTTAGAGCGCAAACTGAATGCCAATAAAGCGGCGATGAACAAGCTTGGCGAACGCCTCGATCAGCTCGACCGTCAAGTAGCCCATTTCGAACTTGAATCTGAGACGATCATCAGCTCACTGGCGGCGATTTATGTCGATATCGTCAGCCCGGTCGGCCCGCGCATTCAGGTCACGGGTTCACCTACCATTTTGCAAAACCCTCAGGTTCAGGCCAAAGTCCGGGCCGTGCTGCTGGCGGGTATCCGCTCAGCCGTGCTGTGGCAGCAAGTAGGCGGTGGACGCCTGCAACTGATGTTTTCCCGTAATCGCTTGTTTGAACAGGCGAAAAATATTTTAGCTCATTGTTAAGACCAGGAGTTGCTACCGATGGAATTATCCTCACTGACCGCCGTTTCCCCCGTTGATGGACGCTACGGTGATAAAGTCAGCGCGCTGCGCGCAATCTTCAGCGAATTTGGCCTGCTGAAATTCCGCGTGCAGGTTGAAGTACGTTGGCTGCAAAAACTGGCAGCGTGCGCAGAAATCAAAGAAGTTCCTGCTTTTGATGCTGACGCAAACGCTTTCCTTGACCAGTTGGTGGCAAATTTTGCTGAAAAGGATGCTCAACGCATCAAAGACATCGAAAAAACCACTAACCATGACGTTAAAGCCGTTGAGTATTTCCTGAAAGAAAAAGTCGAAGCGATCCCTGCCCTGCACGCGGTGTCTGAGTTTATCCACTTCGCCTGTACTTCTGAGGACATCAACAACCTGTCCCACGCGCTGATGCTGAAAACCGCTCGCGAAGAGGTGATTGCTCCTTACTGGCTGAAAATCATTGATGCCATTAAAGGCCTGGCGCACCAGTTCCGCGACATCCCGCTGCTCTCCCGTACTCACGGCCAGCCTGCTACGCCATCCACCATCGGTAAAGAGCTGGCTAACGTCGCTTACCGTATGGACCGCCAGTACAAACAGCTGCAACAGGTTGAAGTGCTGGGCAAAATTAACGGCGCGGTCGGCAACTACAATGCCCACATCGTGGCTTACCCGGAAGTAGACTGGCATAAATTCAGCGAAGAGTTCGTCACCTCGCTGGGCGTGACCTGGAATCCGTACACCACCCAAATCGAGCCGCACGACTACATCGCCGAGCTGTTTGACTGCGTGGCGCGCTTCAATACTATCCTGATCGACTTCGACCGCGACATCTGGGGCTACATCGCTCTGAACCACTTCAAACAGCGCACTATCGCTGGCGAAATCGGTTCATCCACCATGCCGCACAAAGTGAACCCAATCGATTTCGAAAACTCCGAAGGTAACCTCGGCCTGTCTAACGCCGTGCTGCAACACTTGGCGAGCAAACTGCCAGTTTCCCGCTGGCAGCGCGACCTGACTGACTCCACCGTGCTGCGTAACCTCGGCGTGGGCTTGGGCTACGCGCTGATTGCCTATCAGGCCACCATGAAAGGCGTGAGCAAGCTGGAAGTGAACGAAGCCAATCTGGCCTTCGAGCTGGATCACAACTGGGAAGTGCTGGCTGAGCCGATCCAGACTGTGATGCGCCGCTACGGCATCGAAAAGCCTTATGAGAAACTGAAAGAGCTGACTCGCGGTAAGCGCGTTGACGAAGCCGGAATGCACAGTTTCATCGACGGCCTGCCACTGCCTGAAGAAGAGAAAGTGCGCCTGAAAGCCATGACGCCGGGCAACTACATTGGCCGCGCGGCGAAGATGGTTGACGAGCTGAAATAGCTTTTTGCCTTCACATAGCGCAAATCAGTGATATCAGGCGACCTGCGGGTCGCCTTTTTTGTTATAGAATAGAAACCATTACTAGAATCACGCTGGCTACAGGAAAACTGCGGTTTATGAGCACGGACACCAACCAACGCCTACTCGAGCTTCTCAAACAAAACCTGGCCGCCGCCGGGACGCAGCCGCTTTATCTCTGTTTTAGCGATGTTGTCGCGCAGGCGATCAAAGAGGGAATTCTGGCTGAAGGGGATTTTCTACCCAGTGAGCGTCAGTTCACCGAAGAGCTGGGGATCTCGCGCATCACGGTGCGCAAGGCACTGGCGAGGCTGGAAGAAGCAGGCAATATTGGGCGTTCGCGCGGTTACGGCACCTTTATTAAAAAGGCCGGCGAGGCCAAACTCTCTTATTCGCTGGCCGATGTGAAAGGCTTCTCGCGCGAAGTAATGCTGCAGGGCCGTAAGCCTGACACTCTGTGGATCAGCCGCGAAAAGGTGCCCGCCGACGCACTGGTCGCCAGTAAATTAGCCATCACCGAGCGCACGCCGGTCTATCGCCTCAAGCGTATTCACTATATTGATACGCGCCCGATGTCCGTCGCCCTCTCCTACGTGGTGGTGGACGCCATTGCCGACGTGCAGGATATCGGCGTTTCGCTCTACGACTATTTTCACCGCAATAACATCGAGTTAGGCGCGCTGCAAAGCCGCGTCAGTGCCGCCATGTCTGACGACGAACTGATGCAATCGCTCCAGTTGAAAACCCCGATGCCGATCTTAATCATTCGCCAAACCCTGTTCGATGGGCAAAACCGCCCCATCGAGTACAGTGAAAGCTTCTGTCGCAGCGACATGTACGAATTTATCAGCGAGGATTAATCCTCGCGGCTCATCTCATCGGCGAGCTGGGCCAGCGTCGGCGCACAGTCGCCGCCCGGCTTAGACACCACGTAGGCCGCCACGCAGTTCGCCAGCATCATGCTCTGCCAGTGACTTAATCCCAGGGATAGCCCCGCCAGCAGCCCGGCGCAGTGGCTGTCGCCCGCGCCAATGCTGTCCACCATGGTCACTTTGCGCGGCGCAATCCAGCCGTGGTCGCTTTCTCCGCCAAAGTAGTAACTCCCCTTCGCGCCGCAGCGCAGCACTACCAGTTCGCCGGTTTTGCCGTGCAGCTGGCGGCAGAAATGCTCTTCGTCGTCGCGATAGCCGAGCAGGCCCGCTTCGCGCTGATTGAGGGTCATGATCACCCCCGGACGCAGCAGCCCGTCGATGAACTCTGGCGACATGGTGTCGAGACGCGGGCCTAGGTCCAGCACCACGCGCACCTCGGCGGGCAGCGCCTGCATCCACGCCACCAGCACCCCGCCCTGTTTGGCGCCTAGCTGATAGCCGGAGAGATACACCAGCCCGCTGGTCGGCGTGCGGTTCTCCAGCCACGCGGTCTGCCACTGGTTCTCGACGCCGTCGATGGAGATAAAAGTGCGTTCACCGTCGGGTTCCACCAGCGCCAGGCACCAGCCGTTATCCGCGCCGCCGACCTGCAAGTCAGACTGAATGCCGCGCTGGGCCATTTCATCACGCAGGCGTGTGGCCCACATGCCCTCTCCCAGCGGCAGCAGGTTGTGGCTGTTGATCCCCAGCTGTTTCAGGCCGAGGGCGATATTCAGTGCACAGCCGCCGAGGTGAAACCCCGACACGCTGGCAGCGGTGTCGCCACCGCGCTCCGGCAGAGCATCGGCGTGCGCCACCATGTCCATTACCGCCGCGCCGACCACCGTCACCCGGCACTGCTGGTGCCAGTTCCCCTGCATCAGTGTGTGAAGCAGTTCGCCGTGCTGGTTGCTCATGCCGCCCCCTCAGCGCGCTGGCGGAAGCGCAGGAAGGCGCTGCTGTAGGTGGTCATATCCAGCGGATTGACGCGTTTTAATTCGGCAAGGTACTGCGCGTCGAAGGCGTCAATGCCCTGCAAGGCGCCGCAGATCGCCGTCGCCATTGCGCCGATGGTGTCGGTATCTCCACCCAAGTTGGCGCACAGCACGGCGCAGCGGTTCGGGCAGCCTTCGGCCAGTTCAACCATGGCGATTGCCGCCGGAACCGACTCAATGGTGCTCACTCCCGCGCCCACCAGTTGGTAAACCTGCTCGGAAGCCCGCTCGCTGCCGGTGGATTTCGCCACTACCTCCAGCGCCAACTCGATACGAGCGGCCAAAGAGGCGCTGAAGGTGGTGCTCTGGCGGGTCTGGGCGTATTTGGCAATGTCCGGCAACGCCAGTTTAATCTCCGCCCAGCTCGCTCCTTCAATTGCTTTGGACACCGCCCAGGCAATCACTACGGCACCGGCCACCGCGATATCAGACTTATGGGTCGGGCTGGAAGCCAGCCACACCTGTTGGCAGAAGTGCTCCAGCGGCGCAGAAGGCAGCACGCAGCCCAGTGGCGACACGCGCATCGCCGCGCCGTTGGTCACGCCGTTGTTCTCCAGCTCACTGATTGCCACGCCCTTCTTCTGCTCGGCCAGCGCCAGCTTCGAGCTTGGTCCCAGAATGTTTTTGTTAAAAGCGTCAAAGCCGTCCACCCAGCGAATGACGTTGCGGGCAATCAGCTCCGGCACCACTTCGCCATCGGCTTCAATCAGGGCATCGGCCAGCGCCAGCGCCATGGAAGTGTCGTCGGTAAACTGCGCGGCGGTGAAGTAGCAGGCAGCGTTGTTTTCAGCCGGGCCATCAAGAAAACGGTCAATCCAGCCAAAATGCTTTTTCACCCGTTCACGCGGCCAAAGCTCTGACGGCATACCCAAGGCGTCGCCCAGCATTTGCCCATAGAGCGCGCCAAGAATGCGGTTTTCGCGGGTTATCTGTTGCATCTGTTATCTCCATAAATAGGACCATTGGCGAGCAGCGCGCCCGCCAGAGAAATCATTAAAATCAAGAACGTGCCAGTGTTACCGGTTCAATCGTTTTGCTGCGCTCGCGGAAGAACAGCAGGAATAACAGCATCACCGCGACCACCATCGCCGCGCCAACGCCCCACACGGCGAACCAGTCGAAGGTCATGCCGTTGCGCGGCGTAGTCAGGGCGAAAGTGGTCATCGCGCGGCCCCCCAGCCAGTTGCCGATAAAGCTGCCCAGCCCTTGGCAAATCAGGGTGATCAGCCCCTGTGCCGCGGTGCGCATGTGCGCCGGGGCTTTTTTATCGACATAGATATAGCCGGTGACGAAATAGAAGTCGTAGCTCACGCCGTGCAGCAGGATGCCGAGGAACAGCATGCTGTAGCCCCACACGTCCTCGGTGCCGCCGTAGATAAAGAAGATGTAGCGAATGGCCGCCGTGATGAAGCCGAGCATCAGCACCTTCTTAATGCCGAAGCGTTTGAGCAGCAGCGGCAAGGCCAGCAGTGCAAAAATCTCCGAAACCTGACCCAGCGTCATCCAGCCGGTGGCTTCATTCAGCCCGACCTGCGTCAGATAGCCGTTGGCGAACTGGTAGTAAAACGCCAGCGGCATGCAGAACAGGAAGGAGCACAGCGCGAAAATCGCGAAAGAACGGTCTTTCAGCATCGCCAGCGCATTCAGGCCAAACAGCGCCTTGATATCCACCGGGCCACTGCCCTTGGCCGGCGTATCCGGCAGCCAGAAGCTATAAAGCCCCAGCGCGATAGAGGCCGCGGCGGTCAGCCACAGCGGCAGGTTGGTATCAGAGATATTGCCCATACCGAGCATCGGTGGCAGGACAAAACCGATGAACAGGCCCGAGGCAATCCAGCCCAAGGTGCCCAGCACGCGGATGCGCGGGAACTCTTTTTCGGGGTCGCCAATATTGGCGAACGCGATGCTATTAGTCAGCGCCACGGTAGGCATGTAGGTGATGGCATAGACCACCAGCAGCGGGAAGAAAGAGGAGAATTGGGTTTGCAGCGCGATGAAACACATCAACGCGCCCCCTGCCAATAAGAGCCAGGCGAGAACCTTTTGCGCGGCAAAATAGCGGTCAGCGATAACCCCTACCAATACCGGCGAGAGAATAGCGGCGATGGCGGTGCTGCTATAAGACCAGGCGATTTCAGATGGGCTAAAGCCCAGTTTATTGAGGTATTGCCAGAGAGGCACAAACCACGCCCCCCAGATAAACCATTCAATAAACATCATGACGGACAGCTTCAGATGGGTACGTTTCATTATTATATCCTTGCTGAATGAGACACCTTTAGCACGAATCTCAGGTCGGCTACAGGCAGATAAAGGCATCTATCAGATACCTTTATAATACCTTAATAATACATTTAAAATCTTACCGCGATCTTTCTCACATTTCCTGTCATCACTCCTGAGGGGCGTTTATAATTGGTTTAGCTTTCATTTAAGTTACCCCCCGTCGTGTTTATCTGGCGTTGAAGCAAATGTTTCTGGATACGTTAGAGTTGTGTCACGATTTATCCTCGAGATTTCAGCCAAATGGGCGTAACAATGCCTCTTACTCGCGCTAACAACCTCGGGATCACTATGCAAATATTGGCCGGGGTTCGTTGTACCCTGCATTAAAAAGGAGTTGTTATGCGAATTCTGGTTGTCGAAGACAATGCGCTGCTGCGCCATCACCTCTCGGTGCAAATGCGCGAAATGGGCCATCAGGTTGATGCTGCTGAAGACGCCAAGGAAGCCGACTACTTTTTGCAGGAACACGCGCCGGACATCGCCATCGTTGACCTCGGCCTGCCCGGTGAAGATGGCCTGAGCCTGATCCAACGCTGGCGTAGTCATCAGGCAAAATTGCCGATTCTGGTGCTGACCGCCCGCGAAAGCTGGCAGGACAAAGTGGCCGTGCTGGAAGCGGGTGCTGACGATTACGTCACCAAACCTTTCCATTTGGAAGAGGTTATCGCCCGCATGCAGGCACTGATGCGCCGCAACAGCGGCCTGGCGTCACAGGTGATCACCCTCGCACCTTTCCAGATTGACCTGTCGCGCCGCGAACTCACCGTCAGCGAACAGCCGGTCAAGCTGACCGCCTTTGAGTACACCATCATTGAAACCCTGATCCGCAATGCCGGTAAAGTGGTCAGCAAGGACTCCCTGATGCTGCAATTGTATCCTGATGCCGAGCTGCGCGAGAGCCACACCGTTGACGTATTGATGGGCCGTTTACGCAAAAAATTGCAGGCTGAATATCCTACCGACGTGATAACCACCGTGCGCGGTCAGGGTTATCGTTTCGACATTCGTCCGTAACGCCGTCGAGCACACTTTTATGAGATTTCGCAAAGGAAAGCCCTTCTCACTGCGCTCGCGTTTTATGGTCGCCACCGCTGGCGTGGTGCTGGCGCTGTCACTGGCTTACGGGCTGGTGGCGGTGGTCGGCTATATGGTCAGCTTCGACAAAACCGCCTACCGCCTGCTGCGCGGTGAAAGTAATCTGTTCTTCAGCCTTGCCCAGTGGCGCGATAACAAGCTGACAATCAATGTGCCGCCAGATTTGGATCTCAACTCGCCAACCTTAGTCTTTATCTATGACGACAAAGGCAACCTGCTGTGGGCCCAGCGCCGCGTGCCGGAGCTTGAGACACATATCGACAAAGAGTGGATGAACAAGCCCGGTTTCTACGAAATCGACACGGACACCCAGGTCAGTAGCGAGGTCATTGGCGATAATCAACAAGCCAAAGACAAGCTGAAAAATTATGACGACACTGACGCCAACGCCCTCACCCACTCCATTGCGGTAAATACCTACTCGGCCACCTCGCGCCTGCCCGCGCTGAATATCGTGGTGGTAGATACCATCCCGCAAGAGCTACAGCGTTCCGATTTGGTGTGGGAGTGGTTCAGCTATGTGCTGATCGCCAACTTGCTGCTGGTTATCCCGCTGCTGTGGCTGGCGGCCTACTGGAGCCTGCGGCCCATTAAGGCGCTGATCCGGCAAGTGGCTGAGCTGGAAACCCACGAGCGCGAAGCCTTGGATGAAAACCCGCCGAGCGAGTTGAAAGGCTTGGTGCGCAATCTTAATACTCTGCTGCACGGCGAGCGCGAACGCTATGACCGCTATCGCACTACGCTGGCGGATTTGACCCACAGCCTGAAGACGCCGCTGGCAGTGTTGCAGTCCACGCTGCGCTCTCTGCGTAACGGCAAACAGATGACTATTGAACAAGCAGAACCCGTGATGTTGGAGCAAATTAGCCGCATTTCGCAGCAAATTGGCTACTATTTGCATCGCGCTACGCTGCGTTCCGAGCACAACATTTTGGTGCGCGAAGTGCATTCGGTGCCGGGCCTGCTTGACAGTTTATGTTCCGCCTTGAATAAGGTGTATCAGCGCAAAGGCGTGGTGCTGACGCTGGATATTTCGCCAGAAATCACCTTTATTGGCGAGAAAAATGACTTTATCGAAGTGATGGGTAATGTCATCGATAACGCCTGCAAATACTGTCTGGAATTTGTAGAGATCAGCGCCGTGTATGCCGAAAAACAGCTGGTGATCCTGATTGAAGATGACGGTCCCGGCATTCCAGAAAGCAAACGCGAAGTGATTTTCCAGCGCGGCCAGCGCGCTGATACGCTGCGCCCCGGCCAAGGTTTAGGCTTATCCCTGGCCAGTGAAATTATTGAGCAATATGACGGCCAGATTATTATTGGCGACAGCCCACTCGGCGGTGCCAGCATGCGGGTTTGTTTCGGTAAGCAGCACGACGTGGACAACGATTAAGCTTTCCCCCGGCAATTCGTCCGAGTTGCCGGTTATTAATGAAATTTGCAGGCGATTGCCCAATGCAGCCGCCTCGCCTTCCGTTATAATCCTCTCAGTGACTCTCATTTACGCCATGGAAAACATTTATGGATTATCAACTCGACTTGGACTGGAATGACTTTTTGCAGCGTTATTGGCAAAAACGTCCGGTGGTTCTTAAACGTGGCTTCAAAAACTTCATCGACCCTATCTCTCCAGACGAACTGGCCGGACTGGCGATGGAGAACGAAGTCGACAGCCGTCTGGTCAGTCATGAAGACGGTCGCTGGCAGGTCAGCCACGGGCCTTTCGAAAGCTATGATCACCTGGGTGAAAATAACTGGTCGATTCTGGTTCAGGCGGTTGATCATTGGCATGAGCCCTCTTCCCACCTGATGCGTCCTTTCCGCCATATTCCTGACTGGCGTATGGATGACCTGATGATCTCCTATTCAGTGCCGGGCGGCGGCGTTGGCCCGCATCTGGACCAGTATGACGTGTTTATCATTCAGGGTACCGGCCGCCGTCGCTGGCGCGTTGGGGAGAAAATCCCCATGAAACAGCACTGCCCGCACCCGGATTTGCTTCAGGTTGAGCCGTTCGAAGCCATTATTGATGAAGAGCTGGAGCCGGGCGATATCGTCTATATTCCGCCGGGCTTCCCGCACGAAGGCTACTCGCTGGAACATGCCCTGAACTACTCGGTCGGTTTCCGCGCGCCGAACGCCCGCGAAATGCTCAGCGGCTTTGCCGACTATGTGCTCTCCCGCGAGCTTGGTAGTAAGCGTTATGGCGATCCGGAGCTGGTTGAGCGCGAGCACCCGGCGCAAATCCTGCCAAACGAGCTGGACGGTCTGCGCAATATGATGCTGGAGCTGGCGGGCGACCCCGAGCACTTCAACAGCTGGTTTGGCGAGTTTATCTCCCAGTCGCGCCACGAGCTTGACTTAGCGCCGCCGGAGCCGCCTTATCAGGCCGGTGAAATTTATGAGCTGCTGGAATCGGGCGAAACCTTGCAGCGCCTCGGCGGCCTGCGCGTGTTGCGCATCGGCGACGTGTGCTACGTCAATGGCGAAGCTATCACCACGGAGCAAGTTGCCGCCGCTGACGCCTTAACGCGTCACCTGACGGTAACTCGCGAGATGCTAGGCGACGCGCTGGATGACCCGTCATTCCTCGCATTGATCTCTGCTTTGGTTAACAGCGGCTACTGGTACTTCAATGATTAATCGTTGAAGTTAGCCATATAAAAAAGGGTGCGTATCCTCGCGGAGCGCACCCTTTTTGTTTCGCCCTGCTGAAAAGCAGAGTTAGCTTTTGGCGTTCTTGGCCGTCAGTTCGGCAATACGCATCACCACGCTGACCGCCTTCTCCATCCCCTCCAGCGTGACAAACTCATGCTTGCCGTGGAAGTTGTAGCCGCCGGTGAAAATGTTCGGGCAAGGCAGGCCGCGGAAGGAGAGCTGCGCGCCGTCGGTGCCGCCGCGAATTGGCTTCATCAGCGGTTCGATTTCACAATCAATCATCGCCTGTTTGGCAATTTCAATGATGTGTGGATGCTGCGCCACTTTGTCGCGCATATTGTAATAATGGTCATCAAGAGTCACCTCGATATAGCAGTCGCGGTGCAGCCCTTCGCCCACCAGATGAGCGATATCGATGATTTTCTGCTTACGCGCTTCAAAGTTCGCCTGATCGAAATCGCGAATAATGTAGTGCATTTCGGCGCGTTCGACCGAGCCTTTCATCGACGTCAGATGGTAGAAACCTTCGTAACCTTCTGTTTTTTCAGGTGTTTCATCAGCTGGCAGTTCGGCATGAATTCGTACCGCCAGCGACAAGGCGTTGACCATCACCCCTTTGGCGCTGCCGGGATGGACATTATTACCGACAATTTTGATGGTCGCCGAGGCGGCGTTGAAATTCTCAAACTCCAGCTCCCCGACGCCACCGCCGTCCACGGTGTATGCCCATTGGGCGGCAAAAGCCGGGACGTCGAAAGACTGCGCGCCCTTGCCGATCTCTTCGTCTGGGGTAAAAGCAATGCGCAGCGGCCCGTGCGGGATCGCGCTATTTTTCAGACGCGCCATGGCGGTAACGATAGTGGCGATGCCTGCTTTATCATCCGAGCCGAGCAGGGTTTTGCCATCGGTGGTGATCAGCGTCTGGCCCAGCAGCTGGTGTAGCACCGGGAACATCACCGGCGAAAGCACTTCGTCGCCGTTACCCAGCGCAATATCACCACCGCGATAATTTTCAACAATTTGAGGATTGACGTGCTTCGCCGTGAAATCCGGCGCCGTGTCTAAATGAGAGATAAAGCCGATAGTCGGCACAGGCCAGTCGACATTGCCAGGCAAGGTTGCCATCACGCAGCCTTTGTCACTGAGCGTGACCTGATCAAGGCCGAGTGCAATCAATTCTTTCTGAAGTTCACGCGCCAGCTTCAACTGCCCTTCCGTGCTAGGCGTGTGTCGAACGTTGACCTTCGATTGGGTATCAAACGAAACGTAGTGTAAGAAACGATCAAGCAACTTATCCATAATTAGGTATCCTCTAGCGACCGAGTTTTATTATGCGCAGCATGAATACCTCGGATATTGCGTCAGGTCAGTTTTCACCGAGTTTAGCCAATGAAGTCTTCTGCTCAGACGCAATTTTAGCAAAATGGAATGACAGACGAAAAAAAGCCCGGCTAGCGCCAGGCGTTTTCTTGTTTGGTCAGGAAGGCATGAATAAACTCAGGCACCACCTGACTGGCAAGGCCATACTTGCGTTCATCAAACTGGCTCTCCACCTGACTTGGCTCGAGATTCAGCTCAATGGTGTAAGCCCCGCCCATCTTGGCTTCGTGGACAAATCCCGCCGCCGGATAGACATGGCCCGAAGTGCCAATAGCGATAAAGAAATCCGCTTTCGCCAGCGCCTGATAAATCTCATCCATGCCAATAGGCATTTCGCCGAACCACACCACGTGCGGGCGCAGCGGCGCGGGGAACTGGCAACAGTGGCATTTGTCATTCACCGACAGGTCGCCCGGCCAGTCGAACACTTGACCGGAGTGGGTACAGCGCACTTTGAGCAATTCACCGTGCATATGCATCACGCGCTTGTTTCCGGCGCGCTCGTGCAGGTTATCGATGTTCTGCGTCACCAGCATAAAGTTATCGCCCAGCGCGTCTTCGAGCGTGGCTAAAGCGTGATGCGCCGCGTTGGGCTCAATCTCGGCGTTTTGCAACTGCTGGCGGCGAGCGTTGTAGAACGCCTGCACCAGTTCAGGATCGTTGCGATAGCCTTCCGGCGTCGCCACGTCCTCGACCTTGTGCTCTTCCCACAGGCCGTCGGCGGCGCGAAAGGTGCGGATGCCAGACTCAGCGGAGATCCCCGCCCCGGTCAGCACCACAACAAAAGGCCGCTTCAGCGATGCGGCGGCCATATTGTCTCGATGGAAAATATTTGAGCGAAAACGTTGGTGCCGTATGCGCTTGTTTTTGCGAAATCGACACAGACGATGGCGTGTGCGCATATGTGCTCCTGCTCTTGGAAACTTAGGTAAATCTTCTAACGCCTACTTTTAACAGTAGACGTCTTGGTATTACTGTCCGCCACTCAACACGCGCGCAGGATCTATCCGGCTGGCTCGTCTCGCTGGATACCAACTGGCCAGCAGGCTCAGTACCAGTGCGGTAAACAGTACGCCCGCTACGTCAATCCAGTGTAGCTCCGACGGTAAAAAGTCGATGAAATAGATATCGCCTGACAGGAACTTATGCCCGGTGAAGCTCTGCAATGCATTAATGATGTTGGTCAGTTGGAAGGAGGCGATAACCCCCACCACCACGCCAACGATGCTGCCCACCAGCCCGGAAAGTAAACCGTACCAGATGAACACCGCGCGAATAAGCCCGTCTTTGGCACCCAGCGTGCGCAAAATCGCAATATCGCTACTTTTATCTTTTACCGCCATCACCAGCGTAGACACGATATTGAAACATGCCACTCCGATGACTAACACCATCGCCATATACATAATGGCGCGAACCATCTGAATATCGCGATACATGTAGCCGTAAGTGCCAATCCAACTGCTGATGTAGACATAAGCGTGGGTCACTTCGCCCGCATCTCGCACCAGCTTTTGCGCGGCAAATACGTCATTAACTTTGATATCAATCCCGGTGACGCTGCTGCCCATTTCCTGATACTGCTGGGCATCCGCCAGCGGCACCATGGCAAAGCTGTGGTCCAGCTGGCCGCTGAGTTGCAGGATACCGGTAACGTGCAGGCGAATGCGCTTAGGCTGCAACAGCTTCATTTCAGGGTCGCTGTTCGGCACCATCACGGTGACCCAGTCATCCTGCTTCACGCCAATGGCATCCGCCACGCCTTTACCCAGAATCAGCTGCTGTTCACCGGCTTTAAAGTTTTTCCAGGCATCGCCCTGCACGAAGTTTGGCGCAGCGCTGACGCGTGATTCCTGCTGCGGATCCACCCCTTTCAGCTTGATGGCGCGCAGCTTAGCGCCGTGCTCAATCAGGCCGTTAAATTCAATATAAGGGGCGGCGGCGGCAATGCCGGGCACTTTTTCTACGCGCTCCAGCACGCCCTGCCAGCCATTGAAAGGCTGATTAACCGGGCGAATTTCACCATGCGGCACCACGGCAAGAACGCGCTCTTTTAGCTCACGTTCAAAGCCGTTCATCGCGCTTAGACCGACGATCAGCACTGCCACGCCAAGGGCGATACCCAGCGTGGAGATAACCGAAATCAGCGACACCATGCCGCTACGGCGACGCCCGCGACTAAAACGCAGGCCAATTAATAGAGAAAAGGGAATAGCTGACATTACTTCGCTCCCAGCAGGGTCGAGTCCTGTTGCAGCTTGCCGTCACGCATCTCCAACTGGCGATTCATCCGTTTCGCCAGTTGCAGGTCATGGGTGACCACCAGAAACGCCGTGCCCTGACGGACATTCAGCTCGCCGAGCAGGTCGAAGATACTATCAGCGTTTTTCTGGTCGAGGTTACCGGTTGGCTCATCGGCCAGCACCAGCGACGGGCTGTTAACCAGCGCGCGGGCAATGGCGACGCGCTGACGCTCACCGCCGGACAGTTCGGACGGGCGGTGTTTGCTGCGGTGCTGTAAGCCCACCGCCGCCAGCATCGCCATGGCTTTCTCTTCCACTTCGGCCTTCTTGCCTTTGCCAATCAGCAGCGGCATGGCCACGTTTTCCAACGCAGTGAAGTCCGGCAGCAGGTGGTGGAACTGATAGATAAAGCCCAGCTCGCGGTTACGCAGCTCGGCCTTGGCGGCAGAAGACATGGTGTTAAGCGAGGTGTTTTTGAATACCACGTCACCCGAGGTTGGCGAGTCTAGCCCGCCCAGCAGGTGCAGCAAGGTACTTTTACCCGATCCCGAACTGCCGACGATGGCCATCATTTCGCCCTGTTGAATGGCGAAAGAGACATCGCGCAGCACGTCGGTGTGCATTTTGCCTTCCTGATAGGTCTTACAGAGGTTTTCGCACTGCAATAAGATTCCGCCCTGCGACGATAAAATGTTACTCATAACGTAAAGCCTCTGCGGGTTGGGCGGCAGCTGCGCGCCACGAAGGGTAAAGCGTAGACAGTAGAGCGATGACCATGGCGACCAGCGCGATGACCACGACTTGCATAGGTTCGATATCGACCGGCAGTGAGCCGCCGTCCAGCATCAGGCCAAGAGCTGGCATAATGGTGTTGAGCTGGGTCGCCAGCACCACGCCAAGCACGGCACCGAGCAGCGCGCCGATGATCCCGGCACTCGCGCCCTGCACCATAAATAGCGCCATAATCTGGCGACGGGTCAGACCCTGAGTTTTCAGAATCGCCACTTCGCCCTGCTTCTCCATCACCAGCAGGCCGAGAGAAGTAATGATGTTAAACGCGGCGACTGCCACAATCAGGCTGAGCAGCAGGCCCATCATGTTCTTCTCCATGCGCACGGCCTGGAACAGCTCGCCGCGACGCTCGCGCCAATCTTTCCACTCGGTGCCCTGCGGCAAGGTTTGGGTGCTCAGGTTATCCACATCCAACGGCTGGTTGAGGTAAAGACGCCAGCCGGTCACGTTGCCTTTCGGATAGAGCATCAGGCGCGAGGCATCCTGCTGGTTAACCAGCATCTGGTAGCCATCTACTTCACTGTTCGCAGCAAAAGTGCCCGCCACGGTAAACAGGCGCTGGCTTGGAATGCGACCCATCGGCGTGAACTGGCTGACGCTGGTGACCATCAGGCGCAGCTGGTCGCCGCGTTTCACTTTCAACTGTTGTGCCAGCTGATCGCCAAGAATGATGTTGTACTGACCGGGTTGCAGCACCTGTTGATTGACCGCCACCATGTAGTTCGACAGCGGATCTTTTTCCTCAGGATTGACTCCGAGCATCACGCCAACGGCGACGCTACCCGGGCTTTGCAGCACCACATCGCCAGTGGTGAAAGGCACGGCGCGGTTAACGCCTTTCAGTCCGGCGACGGCGTCATGGTTGATTTTCTGCGGATCCAGCGAACCCTGTGCTGTGGTGACTAACGCCTGAGGCATCAGACCCAGAATGTTGTTTTCCAGATCCTTCTCAAAACCGTTCATAACCGACAAGACAGTGACCAGTGCCATCACCCCGAGGGTGATACCAATAGTAGAAAGCCAGGAGACAAACCGCCCAAAGCGGTCTGAAGCACGTCCGCGCATATAGCGCAGACCTATGAATAACGCGACAGGTTGATACATGACATCCGTATTAAGTGCGTGGCGAAGACAAAAGTTGTCAAGGATAATAAAGGCTCGCTTGGCTTTATGGAACCATAATACCTAAAGTAATCGGTTAAACCTTTAAGCTTTCTGCCCAAAATAATTCGGGTTGACCCCGATTAGGAGCACGTCGCAAGATACGCTCTGTAAATCAGGTCCCTATGGCCGCCGACAACGAGATAACAACACTGCCTATGCCTCAAGATCATCGTTATTCTTTGCCTGAACGCGCTGGTGACACCCGAGTTCTGGGCCAACTGACTGGCTCAGCCTGCGCGCTGGAATGTGCCGACATCAGCGAGCGCCATGCAGGTCCGGTGATGCTTATTGCGCCCGACATGCAAAATGCCCTGCGCCTGCGCGATGAAATTCAGCAGTTCACCGACCTGAAAGTGATCAATATTTCCGACTGGGAAACGCTGCCATACGACAGCTTCTCGCCGCATCAGGAGATAATCTCCTCGCGCCTTTCCAGCCTGTACCAGCTGCCGACCCTCGAACGCGGCATCATTATTCTGCCGGTCAACACGCTGATGCAGCGGGTTTGCCCGCACGAATTCTTGCACGGCCACGCACTGGTGATGAAGAAAGGCCAGCAGCTCTCCCGCGACAAACTGCGCGCCCAGCTCGAACAGGCGGGGTATCGCAGCGTCGATCAGGTGATGGAGCACGGCGAATTCGCCACCCGCGGCGCCCTGCTCGACCTCTACCCGATGGGCAGCGACGAGCCTTATCGCATCGACTTCTTTGATGATGAAATCGACAGTCTGCGCGTGTTCGACGTCGATACCCAGCGCACGCTAAGCGAAGTGGAGCAGATTAACCTGCTGCCGGCGCACGAATTCCCGACCGACAAAAACGCCATCGAGCTGTTCCGCAGCCAGTGGCGCGAAAAGTTCGAAGTGCGCCGCGACGCTGAGCACGTTTATCAGCAAGTCAGCAAAGGCACCTTCCCGGCGGGGATCGAGTACTGGCAGCCGCTGTTCTTCAGCCAGCCTTTAAGCACGCTGTTTAGCTATCTGCCAAAAAACACCCTGCTGCTGAATACCGGCGATTTAGAAGGCGCAGCCGAGCGTTTCTGGCTCGACGCCAACCAGCGCTACGAGAGCCGCCGCGTTGACCCAATGCGCCCGCTGCTCGAGCCTGAAGCCCTGTGGCTGCGGGTGGATTCCCTGTTTAGCGAGCTGAAAGCGTGGCCGCGCATTCAGTTAAAAACGGAAGAGTTGCCGAAGAAAGCCGCCAATACCAACCTGAGCTATCAGGCCCTGCCGGATCTGTCGGTTCAGCCGCAAAACAAAGCGCCGCTGGACAATTTGCGCCGCTTTAATGAGTCGTTCAGCGGCAGTCTGGTGTTCTCGGTTGAAAGCGAGGGACGCCGCGAAACACTGCAAGACCTGCTGGCCCGTATCAAGCTTAACCCGACGCTGATCACCCGCATTGAGCAGGCCGCCACGGCGGGCCGCTACATTATGATTGGCGCCTGCGAACGCGGTTTCCTCGACAGCGACAAACAGCTGGCGCTGATTTGCGAAAGCGATCTGCTGGGCGAACGCGTCGCCCGCCGCCGTCAGGACAGCCGCCGCGCCATCAACACCGACACGCTGATCCGCAACCTCGCCGAGCTGCGCCCCGGCCAGCCGGTGGTGCATATGGAGCACGGCGTCGGTCGCTATCAGGGCCTAACTACGCTGGAAACTGGCGGTTTCACCGCCGAATACCTGATCCTGACCTATTCGGGCGAAGACAAGCTGTACGTGCCGGTTTCCTCCCTGCACATGATCAGCCGCTACGCCGGTGGCGCGGATGAAAGCGCCCCGCTGCACAAACTGGGTGGCGAAGCATGGTCGAAAGCGCGGCAAAAAGCCGCCGAGAAAGTGCGCGACGTCGCCGCCGAGCTGTTGGATATCTACGCCCAGCGCGAAGCCAAAAGCGGTTTTGCCTTCAAGCATGACAAGGAGCAGTACCAGCTGTTCTGCCAGAGCTTCCCGTTCGAAACCACGCCGGACCAGGCGCAGGCTATCAACGCCGTGCTCACCGACATGACCCAGCCGCTGGCGATGGACCGTCTGGTGTGTGGCGACGTCGGCTTCGGCAAGACCGAAGTGGCGATGCGCGCCGCGTTTCTGGCGGTATCGAATAACAAGCAGGTGGCGGTGCTGGTGCCAACTACCCTGCTGGCGCAGCAGCACTTCGACAACTTCCGCGATCGTTTTGCCAATTGGCCGATTCGCATTGAGATGATGTCGCGCTTTCGCAGCGCCAAAGAGCAAAACGCGGTGCTGGAGCAGGCTGTGGACGGCAAGGTGGATATCATCATCGGCACCCACAAGCTGTTGCAGAGCGATTTGCACTGGAAAGACCTCGGCCTGCTGATTGTCGACGAAGAGCACCGTTTCGGCGTGCGCCACAAAGAGCGAATTAAGGCGATGCGCGCCGATGTGGACATCCTGACGCTGACCGCCACCCCTATCCCACGTACGCTGAATATGGCGATGAGCGGCATGCGCGACCTGTCGATTATTGCCACGCCACCGGCGCGCCGTCTGGCGGTGAAAACCTTCGTGCGTGAGTACGACAGTCTGGTGGTTCGCGAGGCGATTCTGCGCGAAGTGCTGCGCGGCGGGCAGGTTTACTACCTGTACAACGATGTTGAAAACATTGAAAAAGCCGCCGACCGGCTGGCCGAGCTAGTGCCGGAAGCGCGCATTGCCATTGGCCACGGCCAGATGCGCGAACGCGACCTTGAACGGGTGATGAACGACTTCCACCATCAGCGTTTTAACGTGCTGGTCTGCACCACGATCATCGAAACCGGTATCGATATTCCGAGCGCCAACACCATTATCATTGAGCGCGCCGACCATCTCGGCCTGGCGCAGCTGCACCAGCTGCGCGGTCGCGTCGGCCGTTCGCACCATCAGGCTTATGCCTACCTGCTGACGCCGCCGCCAAAAGCCATGTCTACCGACGCCCACAAGCGCCTGGAAGCCATTGCGTCACTGGAAGATCTTGGCGCAGGCTTCGCGCTGGCGACCCATGATTTGGAAATTCGCGGGGCCGGTGAGCTGCTGGGTGAAGGCCAAAGCGGCCAGATGACCAGCATCGGCTTCACGCTGTACATGGAGTTGTTGGAGAACGCCGTCGAGGCGCTGAAAGAGGGCCGCGAGCCGTCGCTGGAAGATTTAACCACCAGCCAAACCGATGTCGAAATGCGTATGCCGGCCCTGCTGCCGGAGGACTTCATCCCTGACGTCAACACTCGCCTGTCGCTGTACAAACGCATCGCCAGCGCCCGTAGCGAAGGGGAAGTGGACGAGCTGCGCGTTGAGCTGATTGACCGTTTTGGCACCCTGCCGGACGGCGCGCGCAACCTGCTACACATCGCCGTGCTGCGCCTGAAGGCCAAGGAGCTGGGCATCAAGCGTATTGAGGGCAATGAGCGCGGCGGCTTTGTGGAGTTCAGCGAGAAGAACCGCGTCGATCCGGGCTATCTGATTGGCCTGTTGCAGAAACAGCCGCAGGTATATCGCCTCGACGGGCCGACCAAGCTGAAGTTCATGATTGACCTGACGGACCGGCCAAAGCGTTTGAAATTTGTTGATGATCTACTGGAAGCCTTTAGCGAGCATCTGGTTTAACCGCTAAAAGCTTCACCCAAAGCCTGTGTCAGCCAATGCTGCCACAGGCTTTTTTATGCCTTTCTCGGTGAACAACATCATCGGTCAAAACCCTTTTTTAAGAATTCATTTACACTAACCGTGTATTTTAGACTCCAGCCAGCAAACCAAGGGATTAGCAGTGATAGGGATAATTTTACTGGCTGCCGGTAGCGCCAGCCGCTTCCGCGCCGCCGGAGGCCAAGGTAATAAGCTCAACGCCAGCCTGCCGGGCAACACATCAAGCCTCTTCGCCACGACCTTACAGCAGGCGCTGACCAGCGGATTGCCGGTGCATGTCGTCACTCGCCCTGACAACCAACAGGTGCAGGCCGAATGCGCCAAGGCTGGCGTGACCACCACCCTGCTCGACAGCGCCGGAAGTGGCGACTCCATTGCCGCCGGGGTAAAGGCTACCCAGCACTGGTCCGGCTGGCTGGTGCATCTCGCCGACATGCCTTTCGTGCCCGCCGCCCTCTTCCTGCGCGTCTCTCAGGCGTTGCAAAAAACCTGCACTGCACGCCCTTACTGTCAAGAGCAGCCGGGCCATCCGGTCGGCTTTAGCAGCATGCTGCGCGACGAGCTGCTTGCCCTGCGCGGCGACGCGGGCGCTCGCGAACTGCTGAAGAGATACCCCGCGTTGGCCATCGCCGCCGACGGCCCTACGACCTTCATCGATATCGATCTTCCCGCCCAGCTTGGTAACGCGCTTTAGACAGGAATTCTCATGCAACACCTTGATATTCAGGTTATTGAACGGGCAGGAGAATGGCTCCAGCAGCAGCCTGTGTGGCTGTGTACCGTGCTTACCACTTATGGATCTTCCCCGCGTGCGCCCGGCGCGCTGATGGCAGCGACTCGCGATGGCTCCTACTGCGGCTCGCTCTCCGGTGGCTGCGTGGAAGATGATTTTTTACAGCGCATTGCCGAGGGCGAGTATCTGGCGGCCAGTCAGGTGATTCGCTATGGCGAAGGAGGCATGACGCCCAATGTCGCCCTGCCCTGCGGCGGCTCGCTCGACGTGCTGGTAGAGTATCTTCCCGCCTCGGATTCAAGCCGAGAGTACCTGTCGCGCATGGCGCAGGCCCTGCGCGGGCACTACGCGCTGAATAAAACCCTGACGCTGCCGCAGGCTTGCGACCATCTGGCGCTGACCGGCTACCACAGCCACACCAAGGTCAGCCGACAGGGCAATAATATTCAGCTACATATTGCCGCCGCGCCGCGCCTGCTGATCGCCGGATTATCCAGCGTGGCCCTTTACTGCGCCGATTTCGCCTGCGCCTTGGGGTTCGAAGTGGTGGTGTGCGAATGCCGTGAAGAGGTGCTGGAGAACTTCGCCTCAATGCTGAAAGCCGATGTGAAGTTCGAACACAGCTTCCCGGCGAAATACCTTGAGGAACAGGGTTGCCACGCCAATACCGCCATCGTGGCGCTAACCCACGACCCGCGAATGGATGATTTAACGCTGATGGAAGCCGTGAACACGCCAGCCTTTTATATTGGCGCTATGGGTTCACAGCTTAACAGCGCCCGCCGTCGGGAAAGGCTACGCAATATTGCACAATTCGCTCCTGAAGATTTCGAGCGGCTGCACGCCCCCGTCGGGTTAAATATCGGCAGTAAGACCCCGGCGGAGATAGCGCTGGCAGTGATGGCCGATATTGTGAAACACAAAAACGGCACGGCCTGAAAACAAAAAAGCCTGAAGCATTTGCCCCAGGCTTTTTTCTGCGTCGAACGGCGTGCTATTAGCTGCGGGTAAGCTGCAACTGGCCGCTTTTGTCCAACGGGATTTGCGTGCCTGGATCATGGTCCATACGCACTTTGCCTTGCTGGTTGCCGATTTTATAGGTCACGTCATAACCCAGCATTTTTTCTGACTTGTCGTAAACGGTGTTACAACGCTGCTGCTGAGTGGTGTAAGTGTCACCTTCCTGCATGCTGCTTTGGACTCGGTTACCGGCGTATCCGCCGCCCAGTGCGCCCGCGATGGTCGCAACATCACGACCGCGACCGCCACCAAACTGGTGACCCAGTACGCCACCGGCGACCGCACCCAGTACGGAACCGGCAATCTGATGCTCATCCTGCACAGGGCGTCTGTGGGTAACAGTCACGTTACGGCACTCCTGGCGTGGAGTTTTCAGCGTTTCTTTAATCGGCGTCGCGCTGAGCACTTGTGCATACTCTGGGCCAGATGAAAAAACATTCATACTTGCGACAGCTGCAATACCGAGCGCAGCCGCTACACCAATACCTACGCCAGCTAACATTGACTTGTTCACAGGACATCCTCCTGAAATGTTACCACGCATTTTGTCTCCCGCTGCCGGAGTGGCTGACGCTGTACGCCAGCGTCAAGAGACAGAACCTCAAAGGGCTAAGCCGCTAGGTTGAGGGATCGGCGTGCGTGAATCGCCGTCTGTAAACAATGCAAAGTCTGCACAATGTTTCCTATTCCGACAATAAGACTCAGGGATGAAAAGGGCGGGTTTATAAGGCAGAAATGCTTGTTTAGGAGAATTCTTAGCTAGCGAAGGGATTTATATAACATCTTATGCTGAATTGAACCGACTGGCTGGCAAAAAGAAAAAAGCCTGTTAATACAGGCTTTTTGATTCATCAGTGCTTAAGGCCGTGCCCTACAGCATTAATGCAATTTCAGGCGCGGGCGAATCACTTTGTTTATGCCGCCCACCAGCATCATTAGGCCGGTTTTGGTGTAGCCGTGCAACGCTATCTGGTGCATACGATACAGAGAAACATACACGATACGCGCCAGACGCCCTTCGACCATCATCGAGCCTTTCATTAGGTTGCCCATCAGGCTGCCGACGGTGCTAAAGCGCGACAGGGAGACCAACGAGCCGTGGTCTTTATAGACATAGTCTTTCAGGCTATGGCCGTTGCGCTGCGCCATGATGTTGTCGAAGCAGCGCGACGCCATCTGGTGAGCAGACTGCGCGCGAGGAGGCACGAAGCCGCCGCTCTTTTGCGGGCATGACGCGCAGTCGCCTATGGCGAAGATGTTCGGGTCGCGAGTGGTTTGCAGCGTTGGCTCAACCACCAGCTGGTTGATACGGTTGGTTTCCAGCCCGGCGATATCTTTCATAAAGTCCGGTGCTTTGATCCCCGCCGCCCACACCATCAGGTCAGCGTCGATAAACTCGCCGTCTTTAGTGTTCAAGCCATTGGCATCGGCACTGGTGACCATGGTTTTGGTCAGCACGCGCACGCCAATCTTGGTGAGTTCCTGATGCGCCGCCGCAGAAATGCGCGGTGGCAGTGCAGGAAGAATACGCTCGCCCGCTTCCACCAGTGTGACGTTAAGCGCCTGATTATCCAGACCTTCAAAGCCATAGCTGTGCAGCTGTTTCACCGCGTTATGCAGCTCGGCGGACAGCTCAACGCCGGTCGCCCCGCCGCCGACAATGGCGATATTCACCTTCTTCTGCTTGTCAGGGTTTGCAGAGAATTTGAGGAACAAATTGAGCATTTCGTTGTGGAAACGGTGTGCCTGATGCGGGTTGTCCAAGAAGATGCAGTTCTCTTTGACGCCCGGCGTGCCGAAGTCGTTTGAGGTACTGCCCAGCGCCATGACCAAAGTGTCATAGGCGATATCACGCGCTGGCACCAGCACTTCGCCGTTCTTCTCGTCGCGGATCTCAGCCAGCTGTAGGGTCTGAGCCTCGCGATCGATATTGATCAGAGAACCAATCTGGAAGTTAAAACCGTGATTCCGCGCATGGGCCAGATAGCTCAGGGCATCCACGCCGTCATCCAGACTGCCGGTTGCTACTTCATGCAGCAAAGGTTTCCATAAATGGCTGTGGTTGCGATCCACTAAGATGATTTCGGCTTTCTTCTTACGGCCCAGTTTATGGCCCAGGCTTGTCGCCAGCTCCAATCCACCCGCTCCGCCGCCAATAATGACAATTTTCTTCATAGTAGCAGTCAAATGACCCCCCTCAAATGTGAACCAATTGTTATCTAAGAGTAAAATTAATATCCTTAGATTACATAGGGTTGGCTTAAGTTAATTCGGTATCTTTCCCGAGAATAACACGCGTGGTGATTTGGTCATACCAAAATTGACCTACATCAATTTAAATTCATTTGGCTAATTTTAGTTACGAAAATGGCACGGCTTTTGACCGTTTTTAATCAGGGAGTTAGCGCGCAGAAAGGCGAGAAAAAAGTCCTGCCTCAGTGGCAAGTTTAGGGGAGTTTGGTCAGGCAAAAAGTTAAAAAACGGCTGCAAATGTTATTCGCTGGCCGTTTTTTTGTTACTCGTCGCAAACTCAGGCGAGGTTTTTGAAGGCTTTGATGCGTTGCAGGTGTGGCGAGATGTCTTTGAATTTGTGGCCCTGCTTGTCGTCCCAGACAATCTCATAGTAATGGTGCAGCGCGCTGGCGCTTTCATTGCTATCGAGCACGCCATCCTCGCGGGATAAAATCACCAGACAGCGATCGCGGTTTTTCTCGCGAAAATCGCTGACGCACTTGGTGGCGATGTCCAGATACTCTTCCGGGCGGTCGATTTTGCCGGTCATATTATCCTGCGGCGCAAGGTTCGGGTTGAACATCACCTGACGAATCCCGCACAGGAAGCCGATACGCTCGGCCCAGAAACCGCCCAGCCCCACGCCGCAAATCAGCGCCCGCTGATCGCCGGATTGCTGAATGGCTTTATCCACTTCTTTTAACAAATGCTGCATGTCGTGACGCGGATGCAGCGTGCTGTAGCTGATGAACCGAACGTCCGGGTCGATAAACTGGAGTTGCAGCACCTTTTCATGGTTGCCGGGGCTGGTTGAGTCAAAGCCATGCAAATAAATGATCATCGTTTTCCTCGTCCTGACTGTGCGTTGATTAGATTAGCGAGCCGACTGTTTATGCTCCTGCCAGCGGGCGTCCAGCGCGGTGAGTTCACGGTTGGACTGCTGCCAGCGGCTGGAATTTAACAAATCGCGGCGCGCATCTTTCCCACTGTACTTGCCCCGATGGTACAGGCCAGCCACCTTGTCTGCTTTGACCGGAGACAGGTTATCTAACACGCTCACGGCTCCCTGACGATTGTTGCAAACCAGAATCATGTCGCACCCGGCATCCAGCGACGCCTGTCCGCGCTCGGCATAGCTGCCCATGATCGCCGCCCCTTCCATCGACAGGTCGTCGGAGAAGATAACACCGTTGAAGCCCAGCTCCTGACGCAAAATCTGCTGCAACCAGTAAGGAGAACCACTCGCCGGACGCGGGTCAGCTTGAGTATAGATAACGTGAGCGGGCATCACCGCATCGAGCAGCTTTTTCTCGTTGAGCTGGCGGAAAATCGCCATGTCGTGTTCGCGGATGACTGACAGCGGGCGGTCGTCGCGCGGCGTCTCTTTGTGCGAGTCAGCACTCACCGCGCCATGGCCGGGGAAGTGTTTGCCGGTGACTTTCATCCCCGCGCTGTGCATGCCGAGGATGAACTGTTCGGCCATCTCCAGCGCTTTTTGCGGTTCGGCGTGGAATGAGCGTTCGCCGATAGCGGCGCTGATATGACCGATATCCAGCACCGGCGCGAAGCTGATATCAATATCCATCGCAATCATCTCAGACGCCATCAGCCAGCCCGCTTCCTGCGCCAGACGCTTGCCTTCGTGCAGCTCGTTGATTTCAGCAAAAGACTGCGCGGCAGGAATGCGTGTAAAGCCCTCGCGGAAACGCTGTACCCGACCACCCTCTTGGTCGACCGCCAGCACCAGACGCTCTCTGGATGCTTCGCGGATTTGGCGAATCAGCTCGTGCAGCTGGTCCACGTCATGGTAGTTACGGGTAAACAGAATCAGGCCGCCAACCAGCGGGTGTTGCAAAATCTCGCGCTCTTCAGCATCCAGCTCATAGCCGGCAACGTCTAACATTACTGGGCCCACGTCGTTTCTCCTTTATTTATTATGCTTGCTACCGGGAATGGCGCTGGTGAATAGGCTCTCACGCAGCGGCTGCGCCCAGTCTGTAAATAGCCGATCGCCGGTCTGCTGCCAGCGAACTTCAAACCACATCAACATTAAGTACTCTACCCACGGCGTCCAGCGGCGAATTTGCTGCTGAAGACGCCGGGTCGCTTTATTGCCGCCATAGCCGCCAGCGGCAGCATAAGCTTGTAGAAAATATTGCTGCTGCTCGCCGCTCCAGCCGTTGCCGCGAAACAACGCCGCCAGCTCTAAGGCGACGTCGCCGTCGGCGGCGTACTCCCAGTCAATCAGCCGTAGCCCCTGCTCACCGTCCACCAGATTGCCGGGGTGAATGTCCATATGCATCACCGCCAGCTTCAATGGCTGTGGCTCGGGCTGGCGCATAAAGCGCTGGTGCAGGCGCAGCCACTCGGGAGTCAGGCGCGAACGGTCAATTTGTTGCCAATAGCGGGAAAATTGCTGGTGCAGTTGCAGCCGATGCCCACTTGGCGGCAGCCGCTGTAGCGCGACGACCCTTTGGCTTATGCGCTCCACATTATGCGGACTAGAAAAAAATCCCGGCGCGCAGGGTTCGCCATTCAGCCATGTCACCACTAACCACGGTGGGGAGATGAGGCGGGTTTGTGGCGCTATATTCAAGGGGGAAACATGACGCAGCAGGTCGTGCTCGCGGCGGCGATTCACTCCCAGCGCGGCTTTATCAGCCGACTGCATGCGCGCCAACAGCGTTTGGCCCACCGTCTCGATTTTCCAGCTTTCGCCCGTTAACCCAGCCACAGGACTTAAATGACAACCGGCGGAAAAGACCGCCGGAAGTTGTTGTGCTAAGCGCTGCTCGAGTGAGGCCTTAATGCTGGACGGCACCGTTGCCCGACCACACAATTTCGCCACTCGGCACGGTCATCATCTGCATTTTCAGCGTCGGTGACTTCACGTCGCCGGTCACCGTGCTGTAGAGCACGTACTGGGCGTTAACGTAGCGCGCCAGACCGATGGCCTTGCTGCGCGAACCCAGACTGTCGTCAACCGACAGGCCTAACGCCTGCTTGGCGCTGGCTAACTGGGTATCAGGAACCACCTGGAATTTGTTATTGGTGGCCAGCGCATTGTGCAGCGCCGCCGTGGCGTTGGCTACCTGCAGAGAGCCGTTGGTGCTGTTTTTCACGCTGTCGAGCAGCAGCACGCTACCCGCCTGAACGCCGTCGGCCTGCAGCATTTTCGCTACCATCGGTTGAACGCTGGCATTCCAATTAATGGTCTGCTCTTTCGGCGGCTGCGGCACGGTTTCTGGCGGCGGCGGCACTTCAGTTTGCGGTTTCTCTGGCTCAACCGGTGTGACTGGCGCGGTTGGCTGCTCAGGCTGCTGCTGCTGTTTGTTTGGCAAGGTACAACCACCGAGGATCAGGGCGGCAAAGGCCACCATGAGGAAATACTTTTTCATCAACCTACTCCGTAGAGGAAATTAAAGGTAGAGGTGAACACGCACCCTGTAGGCATCGAGATTGCCGTTCAGGGAGGAGATGGTGAGATCGCTATTGGCCGGAACGGTAATGGTTCTGGCTTCGGCAATAGGCAGTAAATCCAGCCCCTGCTTGTCATACCAATAGAAACGGTAGTGCAAGGTCACGGCGTGAGGCTGGCTGTTGCTCAGCACGCTGCTGGCTTGTTTACGCCCACCGACTTCGGAAATAGACGGCGAGCTTGGGATGATCCCCGCCGTCAGCACCGGCGATTCCATGATGACGGTCTGCTGATTGTTTAGTGCAATATGCGGGTCACTGCTACAACCCATCAGTAATACAACGGGTAACAACGCCATCAAAAAACGCATGGTACTTCCTTTTAACAAAGGGCTTTATGAAAACAAAGCGTTATGGACGCACCAACATCGGGCCAAGCTTACGGCCGCCAACCAGATGCATATGAATGTGATAAACCTCCTGACCACCATCGCGATTGCAGTTCACAATCAGGCGATAACCGTTTTCAGCAATGCCCTCCTGCTCGGCAATTTTAGCCGCGACGGTCATCATGCGGCCCAGCGCGGCTTCATGCTCGGTGGTCACGTCATTCATGGTCGGGATTAACACGTTAGGAATGATCAGGATATGGTTGGGTGCCTGAGGAGCTATGTCGCGAAACGCGGTGACTAACTCATCTTGATAAACCACGTCCGCAGGGATCTCACGGCGGATAATTTTGCTGAAAATTGTCTCTTCGGCCATCTTGCCACTCCTTATCTTAGTCAAAAGCAATGCCACCAGTATGAGTGACAATTTCTATTCCTTTCAACCTGATTACGCTTTTTAAACCTCAATTGGCTTAGAAAGCGCCATCCCTAGCCCGAAATGCCGTTTTGCCCGATAACAGACATGAAAAAAGGAGGCCGAGGCCTCCTTTTCTACTCCTGCTCACCGCTAATCCGTGGATTAGTTGTTGCGCATGTATTCGTCCATATCCGTTTTCAGGTTATCAGACTTAGTACCGAAGATTGCCTGAACGCCCGAACCCGCGACGACCACGCCTGCTGCACCCAGTTTCTTCAGGCCAGCCTGATCCACTTTGGAGACATCAGCCACGCTAACGCGCAGACGGGTGATGCAAGCATCAAGGTTAGTGATGTTCTCTTTACCACCGAACGCCTGAACCAGAGAAGCGGACATTTCTGAGCCACCCTGAGCAGATTGTTCGCTGCTGCTCTCTTCGCGACCTGGTGTCTTCAGGTTCAGTTTCACAATCAGGAAACGGAAGATGCTGTAGTAAACGATGGCATAGATGATACCCACCACAGGGAACAGCCAGATACGGCTGCTGTTGCCGCTCAGCACGATGAAGTCAATCAGACCGTGTGAGAAGCTGGTACCGTCACGCATACCCAACAGGATACAGATTGGGAAGGCCAGACCTGCCAGAATCGCGTGGATTGCGTACAGGATTGGTGCCACGAACATGAAGGAGAATTCGATTGGCTCGGTGATACCGGTCAAGAATGAAGTCAACGCAGCGGAGATCATGATGCCGCCAACTTTAGCGCGGTTTTCAGGTTTCGCTGAGTGCCAGATAGCGATCGCAGCCGCTGGCAGACCATACATTTTGAACAGGAAGCCACCAGACAGTTTGCCCGCAGTTGGGTCACCCGCCATGTAGCGAGGGATGTCACCGTGGAACACCTGACCGGCTGAGTTCACGTATTCACCGATTTGCATCTGGAATGGAACGTTCCAGATATGATGCAGACCGAATGGAACCAGAGCACGCTCAACCACGCCGTAGATGCCGAAAGCAACCACTGGGTTCTGGTAAGCCGCCCATTGGGAGAAGGTCTGGATAGCCGTACCCACTGGTGGCCAGATGAAGGACAGCACCACGCCCAGGAAGATAGCAGCCAGGCCGGAAATGATTGGGACAAAGCGTTTGCCCGCGAAGAAGCCCAGGTACTCAGGCAGCTTGATGCGGTAGAAGCGGTTGAACATGTAGGCTGCAATCGCACCTGCAATGATACCGCCGAGAACGCCGGTGTCTGCTAAGTGTTTAGCGGCAATTTCTTCCGCCGGTAAGTGCAGTACCAGTGGCGCAACCACTGCCATGGTTTTCACCATGATGCCATAGGCTACTACCGCCGCCAGTGCAGAAACACCGTCGTTGTTAGTAAAGCCCAGTGCTACACCGATGGCGAAAATCAGCGGCATGTTGGCGAAGACTGAACCACCAGCTTCGGCCATAACGTGGGAAACGATCATTGGCAGCCAGCTGAAGTTTGCCGACCCGACGCCAAGCAGAATACCTGCGATTGGCAGTACGGATACTGGCAACATCAGCGATTTACCCACCTTTTGAAGGTTTGCAAACGCGTTCTTAAACATAATTGAGTGTGCTCCTGAGTAATGATGCTTTAGATACTTCTCACGGCGTCCGCTTATATGAGTCCGCAAACTGCCGCGTTGCAAGGTTATGAAAACCCTTGACGTTCAGGGTGTCTAAGCACCCCTTTGAATTTTTACGAAGGGTAAAATAATTCCCTTTTTTAATGTTTGATGGCAGTCACGTTTTATTGAAAAAAGACGGCAAGTGCGTTTAAAAATGAGACATTCGTTAAAGAAAATCTCAAATTAGTCGCGTTAAGCAGCCTAAAACGGATGTGCACATTACCCGTTCAGGCCATTAATTACGAGCCGTAAAATAATTCCAGTGAATGTGACTGCTTTTTAAGGCTAGCTCAGGGAGGAAGTGTTGAGATGTAAAAGGCGTGAAAAGTTGGCGGTTGTGGCTTCAGCCAGAGCGTCCAGACTCACCCCTTTCAATACGGCCATATACTCAGCCACGTCGCGAACATAGGCTGGCTGGTTCTCTTTACCACGGTGCGGAACCGGCGCCAGATAAGGCGAGTCGGTTTCAATCAGCAGGCGATCCAGCGGCACATAGCGAGCCACTTCGCGCAGCTGTTCGGCATTACGGAAGGTGACAATCCCTGAGAAGGAGATATAAAAGCCCAGATCCAGTAAGAACTCCGCCGTCGGCAGGTCTTCCGTGAAGCAGTGCAGCACGCCGCCGCACTCACCGGCTTTCTCATCGCGCAGGATATCCAGCGTGTCCTGTCGCGCGTCGCGCGTATGCACAATCACCGGCTTGTTCAGCTCGCGGCCCACGCGGATGTGATGGCGGAAAGACTCTTGCTGCAAGGCAATCTGCTGCTCTTCTTTCTGGTAGAAGTAGTCGAGGCCCGTCTCACCCATGGCAACCACTTTCGGGTCCGCCGCCAGCTGGCGCAGCTCGTCGAAATCATAACCACCATCAATGTTCAATGGGTGTACGCCGCAGGAAAACGCCACTTCCGGGCGATCGCCAATCAGCTGGGTCATGGCACGGTAGCCCGGTAAAGTGGTCGCCACCGCCAGCATAAACTTCACGTCACGCTCACGGGCTTTTTCTACTACTGCATCCACGCCGCTGTGCAGCTCGTTGTAATCCAGACTGTCGAGATGACAATGGGAGTCGACTAAAAACATAATATTTAACTCTTTACGATGGTTTTGGCAGGTCAGCGCGCCGATGAAATGACGCGCTGCTGAATAATCTTTCGGACTTAATTAGCCCAGCAGCTGTTCCCACTCGAGCAATTGCTCGGTGAGGATAAGCTCCCGGTTGACGCCAGTAATGGTCAGCAACTGCTGGCGGCAGTGCATCCAGCCCTGCACGCTTTTCTGCAATGAATCATTGGTTTGCAGATGGGCAATCTGGCTAATCAAATTCTGTTGGTCGTGATTGATGATGAACTGTCCGGCGTTTTGCTGCCATTTAATGGCGTCGAGCAGCAGTGAGCATAGCCACTGCACGCGCTCGCCGACGTCATCATGATTAAGCTGCGGCAGCAATGAGAGCATATCCCGCTGCTGGCAGCTTTCGGCCAACTGCTGGCACAGCGCCACTCGCTGCTTCCAGCGCTCGGGCTGCAACAGCGCCTGAGCCGATAGCGGCGTACCGTTGCCAAGCCTGAGAGCAGTTTTAATAGCTACCGGATCGGCGCTCAGTTGGCGATTGAGCCACTGCGCCGCCAGATTTTCGTCTGGCGTCGCCAAATGCCAATACTGGCAGCGGCTGCGCAAAGTCGCCAGCAGGCTGGCCGGTTCGGTGCAACCCATCAGGAAATAGGTTTTCACCGGCGGCTCTTCCAGCGTTTTCAACAGCGCGTTGGCCGCCGCCTCGGTCAGCAACTCGGCGTCGGGCAGCCAGACCACTTTCGCCCCACCCTGCTGAGAATAGTTGTAGAGCGTTTCAATCAGTTGACGGACGGGATCAATACCGAGCGAATTCTTGCCTTTTTCTGGCGTTAACACGTGCCAGTCAGGATGGTTTCCGGCAATCATCAGTTGGCAGCTGTGGCAGGTACCGCAGCTTTTCTCGCCGTCTTGATGCTGGCACAGCAACCAGCGGCTCAGTCCGTAAACCAGAGCGTCCTCGCCCATACCGCGCGCCGCGTGCATCAGCAAGGCATGGTGGCCCCGGCCAGATTGGTATTGGCTCACCAGTTGACGATAAGGGGCGCTCAGCCACGGATACCATGTCATTGCGCTTCGCCCTGCTGCTCGGCAAACCACTGTTGCAAAGTCTGCTGAATAGAGGCCGTGACCTGCTCCAGAGGCTGCGAAGCGTCAATGGTTTTGATCCGCGAGTCTTGCGCTACCAGACTAAGGTAGCGCGCGCGCGTCCGCTCAAAGAACGGCAGAGCCTCTTTCTCAATGCGATCCAGCTCGCCGCGCGCGCTGGCGCGTTGCAAACCAATTTCAGGCGGCAAGTCGAGATACAGCGTCAGATCAGGACGGAAGTCCCCCAGCGAGATATCACGCAGCGAGCGCATCAGCTCAGGGTCGATGCCACGACCGCCGCCCTGATAAGCTTGCGAAGAGAGGTCATGACGATCGCCCACCACCCAGGCTCCACGCGCTAAGGCGGGCATAATAACGGTTTCCACCAACTGCACGCGGGCGGCGTAGAGCATCAGCACTTCGGCTTTCACCGTCGGCTTGTCGTCGTCAACGCCGCGTTTAAACAGGTCGCGCAGTTTTTCAGCCAAAGGCGTCCCGCCCGGCTCGCGGGTGAAGACAATCTCCTCGACGCCGAGTTGGCGAAGTTGGTTTACCACGACGTCGCGCGCCGTGGTTTTACCGGCCCCTTCCAGACCTTCAATAACAATAAACTTACTTTTCATTCTTATTTTTCAATGCCTCGCGATACACACGCACCGCTTTATTGTGATTTTCGAGGTTAGTCGTAAAGGTGTGGCCGCCTTTGCCGTCAGCCACAAAATAGAGGTAATTGGTCGTTGCCGGATGAGCCGCGGCTTCGATCGAGGCTTCGCTCGGCATCGCGATTGGCGATGGCGGCAAACCAGAAATTACATAGGTGTTGTAAGGCGTCGGCGTCTCCAGATCTTTACGGCTGATGTTACCTTTGTAGCTCTCACCCATGCCGTAAATCACCGTGGGGTCAGTCTGCAAGCGCATGCCAATGCGCAAACGGTTGATAAACACCGAAGCCACTTCCGCGCGCTCCTCTTTGACCGCCGTCTCTTTTTCAATAATAGACGCCATGGTCAGCATATCGGTTGGCGTTTTATAAGGCAGTGAATCAGCCCGGCCTTTCCAAATAGTGTCTACCGTCTTCTCCATATGCTGGTGAGCGCGCTTGAGCAGAGACAGGTCAGTCATGCCCGCGGTATAGAGATAAGTATCAGGATAGAGCCAGCCTTCGGCGTTTTTGGTGTCGGTCATGCCCAGCGCGGCGGCAATTTCTTCGCCGGTTTTGCCACTCAATTCATGTTTGAGATAGCCCGCGTTATCCAGCACTTTCATCCAGTCGCTGAGTTTAAAGCCTTCCACCAGACGCACGCTAAACTGCGCCTCTTTGCCACTTCTCAGTAATTCGAGCATTTGGCGAACCGTCATGCCTTTTTCAAAGCGATAGGTCCCAGCTTTGAAATTACTCAGCTCCGGCTCAATGCGCAGCAGCCAAGAGAAGTAGGGATTTTTTTGCATTATCTGGTGCTTCACCAGGAGGGTTTCCAGCACCACGCGGCCCGTACCGGCAGGCAGAGTAAAGATAGTCTCACTACTGACATTGATCGGGCGATCGCCAAAAGTTTTCACTTTATGGTAACCAAAAGCCAGCGCAGCAAGCAGAATGACGATAATAAGAGCAGGGATTTTGAGTTTTTTATTCTTCATAAATGTTCACTTCTGATGCGCTGGTTTAACAAACCTGATGTAAAAAGTCGTTCAAGGTTGACGACGTAAAATGCCAATCTTCAACCTGACGCACCGGCATAAAGGGCATCAGGGCATTACAAATAATCACTTCGTCTGCATCGCTCAGGGTCTGTGGCGGCTCTGAAACAACAGAAACGCTAAACTGGCCACTTTGCTCAAGCAACGCAATAATATGGTTACGCATCACGCCAGACACCCCTGACAGTGACAGATCGGGGGTAAAAACCTTCTCCCCTTTGCGCCAGAAAAGATTGGCGGCACAGCATTCTACCAGCATCCCGGCGGTATCAACCACTAGTGCCTCTTGGGCATCTGTTTGGTCAAGGTGAAGACGTACCATCACCTGCTCGAGGCGGTTAAGATGCTTAATACCGGCTAACAGCGGGTTTTGGCTGAGCGCCACTGGGCTAAGGGCCAGTTTAATGCCTTGTTCGCGCCATGCGTGATAGTGCGCCGGATAATCAGAGGTGGAGATAATTCGCGTCGGCGAGATACAGCCTTGAGGGCTATAGCCCCGACCGCCTACTCCGCGCGTGACCATCACCTTGAGCACAGCTTCGTCGCGCAGGCTGGCGGCGTGGACCATTTCGGCCTCGAGCAATGCCCAATCCACGCCCGTAATCATCAAACGCTCGGTCGCGGCTTTTAGCCGGTCGAGGTGCGCTGACAGCAGCTTTACCTTCCCCTCTGAGATATGGGCCGTTGTAAAGCTGCCGTCGCCAAATTGCGCAGAACGGTCGCCTGCTGGCAGTAAATTGGTCGAGACACCGTTAATCCACATTACTTACTCCCGCTGTGACGCTTGTGAGCCAGTCCCCTGCGAAGCCTGAGGCAGTTCGCTTAGCCTATCAAGTAGAGCATTCCGACTTTATACCGCGAGTATCAGATAACAAAAAGGCCCGAATATCGGGCCTTTCAGACATCTTCAACAGGCTGGAAATATCCCGTCAGACCTTACGGAAGACCAATGAACCATTGGTGCCGCCAAAGCCGAACGAGTTACACAGCGTGTATTCCATATTGCTTACCTGACGAGCTTCGTGCGGCACAAAGTCCAAATCACAACCTTCATCGGGGTTATCCAGGTTGATGGTTGGAGGCACAGCCTGGTCACGCAGCGCCAGCAGGGTAAAGATGGATTCAACCGCGCCCGCCGCGCCCAGCAGGTGGCCGGTCATAGACTTGGTCGAACTCACCAGCACGCGCTGTGCATCAGCACCAAACACCGATTTAACGGCCTGTGCTTCGGCTTTGTCCCCGGCGGCGGTAGAGGTACCGTGCGCGTTGATATAGCCAATTTTAGAGGCGGCAATGCCAGCATCGCGCAACGCATTTTCCATCGCGAGAGCGGCGCCAGCGCCATCCTCAGGAGGAGAGGTCATATGGAATGCGTCGCTGCTCATACCAAAACCAACGATTTCAGCATAAATCTTCGCACCGCGCTTTTTCGCGTGTTCGTACTCTTCCAGCACCATAATGCCAGCGCCATCGCCAAGTACGAAACCATCACGTTCTTTATCCCACGGACGGCTCGCCGCCTGCGGATTATCATTACGCGTAGATAAAGCACGTGCAGCGCCAAAACCGCCAACGCCCAATGGGGTACTGGCCTTTTCGGCACCGCCGGCTAGCATGACGTCGGCATCATCATAAGCAATGATTCGCGCGGCATGACCAATATTGTGAACACCAGAAGTACAAGCTGTGGCAATTGAAATGCTCGGTCCACGTAAGCCAAACATAATGCTCAGATGACCGGCAATCATGTTTACGATAGTGGAAGGAACGAAAAATGGGCTAATTTTGCGGGGTCCGCCGTTAACCAATGAAGTATGGTTTTCTTCGATTAGACCGAGACCGCCAATACCTGAACCTATTGCCGCACCAATTCGCGGGGCGTTTTCGGCAGTGACTTCAAGCCCAGAGTCTTGCATCGCTTGGATGCCGGCAGCAATGCCGTACTGGATGAAGGCGTCCATTTTGCGGGCATCTTTGCGCGAAATGTACTCTTCACAGTTAAAATCTTTTACTAAGCCAGCAAAACGCGTTGCAAAGGCACTAGTATCAAAATGGTCGATTAGGCTAATGCCACTCTGACCGGCAAGGAGAGCGTTCCAAGTGGACTCTACAGTATTGCCGACAGGAGACAGCATGCCAAGTCCAGTCACTACAACTCGACGCTTAGACACGTTGTGTCCTCCAGGGAGGGAAAATTGATACGGTGGGTCAGAAAAAACTTAGGCGGTCGAATGACCGCCTAACTATCTAAACTAAAAGCAGATTAGCTTACTGCTGGCTAGCGTTGATAAAATCAATAGCTGCCTGAACAGTGGTGATCTTTTCAGCTTCTTCGTCAGGGATCTCGGTATCAAACTCTTCTTCCAGAGCCATAACCAGCTCAACGGTGTCGAGAGAATCAGCGCCAAGGTCGTCTACGAAAGACGCAGCATTAACTACTTCTTCCTGTTTAACACCCAGCTGTTCAACGATGATTTTCTTAACGCGTTCTTCGATAGTGCTCATACTCTTAAATTTCCTATCAAAACTCGCTTTCGCGATGGTTTTCGTAGTGTATAAAATGTTGAAAAAGATGCAACTAAATCCCGGCTGGTCAAACCACGAATTTGCTCTATTTTGCGGTTTTTACCGCAAATAACGCAAATAGTTTCGTAATTTTTAAATCATGTACATGCCGCCATTGACATGTAATGTTTCACCAGTGATGTAGCTGGCCTCATCAGAGGCTAAAAAAGCAACTGCGCTAGCAATTTCTTTGGCATCACCCAACCGGTTGGCTGGAACTGATGACAAAATGCCTGCGCGTTGATCATCTGTCAACGCCCTTGTCATGTCCGTCTCAATAAAGCCGGGAGCAACGACGTTGACAGTAATGCCGCGTGAAGCCACTTCACGCGCCAAAGACTTGCTAAAACCGATTAACCCGGCTTTAGCTGCCGCGTAGTTCGCCTGCCCTGCGTTACCCATAGTCCCAACAACAGAACCAATTGTAATGATCCGGCCAAAACGCTTTTTCATCATAGCCCGCATTACTGCTTTTGACAGCCGAAATACTGAAGTCAGATTCGTATCAAGAATATCCTGCCACTCGTCATCTTTCATTCGCATGAGAAGGTTATCACGTGTGATACCGGCATTATTAACTAAAATGTCAATTTCGCCAAATTCAGCTCGAATCGTAGCCAATGTTTGTTCGATCGATGCAGAATCAACCACATTCAGGGCGATGCCCTTGCCGTTTTCACCTAAATATTCGCTAATTGCAGCCGCGCCGCTTTCGCTTGTTGCAGTACCAATGACTTTCGCGCCACCGGCAACCAACTTTTCTGCAATAGCACGACCAATGCCACGGCTTGCGCCTGTGACGAGGGCAATTTTACCTTCGAAGCTCATGATGTTCCTCTTATTCTTGTTCGAGCGCAGCAGTCAGGCTGGCAGTATCATTTACGGCCGCTGCTGTTAAAGTATCAACAATACGTTTAGTCAGGCCGGTAAGAACTTTACCTGGTCCAACTTCAACTAAATGTTCAACGCCCTGCGCTGCCATGAATTCGACAGATTCAGTCCAGCGAACCGGGTTGTAAAGCTGACGAACCAGCGCGCTGCGGATAGCTTCAGGCGACGTTTCAACTTTGACATCCACATTGTTCACAACCGGATATTGCGGCTCGCTAAAAGTGACGTTCTCAAGCGCAACGGCCATTTTATCGGCAGCAGGCTTCATCAGCGCACAGTGAGACGGCACGCTAACAGGCAGAGGCAGTGCGCGTTTTGCACCGGCGGCTTTACAAGCAGCACCCGCGCGCTCAACGGCTTCTTTATGCCCGGCGATAACCACTTGGCCCGGAGAGTTGAAGTTCACTGGGGAGACTACCTGCCCCTGTGTCGACTCTTCACAAGCTTTGGCAATAGCGTCGTTGTCCAGGCCAATAATGGCGGACATCGCGCCAGTGCCTTCTGGCACGGCTTCTTGCATCAGTTTCCCGCGCAGTTCAACCAGCGAAATAGCCTGTTTGAAGTCCAGCACGCCAGCACAAACCAGAGCGGAATACTCGCCCAGACTGTGACCGGCGAGATAAGCAGGCTTCGCGCCATTGCTTTGCTGCCATACGCGCCAGATAGCGACAGACGCCGCCAGCAACGCAGGCTGGGTCTGCCAGGTTTTATTCAGTTCTTCTGCAGGCCCCTGTTGTACCAGTTCCCACAAATTGTACCCTAGCGCAGATGAAGCCTCTGCAAAGGTTTCCTCAACAATCGGATGCGCAGCCGCTAAATCAGCCAACATCCCCAAGGCTTGAGAGCCCTGCCCAGGAAAAACAACTGCTATTTTTGTCATTTTGATTATCCTGTTAAATCAGAAACGTACCAGCGCCGAGCCCCAGGTAAAGCCACCGCCAAATGCTTCGAGAAGAACCAGTTGCCCGCGCTTGATACGGCCATCGCGAACGGCTTCATCGAATGCTGCAGGAACAGACGCTGCAGAGGTATTACCATGGCGATCGAGGGTCACGACGACTTTGTCCATGCCCATACCCAGTTTCTTAGCCGTTGCGCTGATGATGCGCAGGTTCGCCTGATGCGGAACCAGCCAATCAAGCTCTGAACGGTCAAGATTATTGGCCTCGAGAGTTTCTTCAACGATATGAGCCAATTCGGTCACGGCGACTTTAAAGACTTCATTGCCGGCCATCGTGACATAAGCTGGTTTTTCTGGCGCGGATTGATCTGGATAAGCCAGCGTCAACAAGTTGCCATAGTGACCATCGGCGTGCATGTGAGTGGAGATAATCCCCTGCTCTTCTGACGCGCCAAGCAGTACAGCACCCGCGCCGTCACCGAACAGAATCACGGTGCCGCGATCTTCCGGATCTAGCTTGCGCGACAAGGTGTCAGAGCCGATCACTAATGCATAGCGAACAGCACCGTTCTTGACGTATTGATCTGCAACGCTCAGCGCATAGGTGAAGCCTGCGCAAGCTGCTGCTAAGTCAAATGCCGCAGTATCTTTGATACCCAACATGTTTTGAATCTGACATGCCGAGCTTGGGAATGCGTGGGTAGATGAGGTTGTCGCAACAATGATCAGACCGACTTCGCTTGCGCTAACGCCTGCCATTTCAAGTGCCTTCTCTGCTGCATGCAGGCCCATTGTGGCCACAGACTCATCCGGTGCAGCGATACGACGTTCACGAATACCTGTACGGGTGACAATCCACTCGTCGGAGGTATCCACCATTTTTTCTAAGTCGGCATTAGTCCGAACTTGCACGGGTAAATAGCTCCCCGTACCGAGAATTTTTGTATACATGTACGATCAGTCACTCTTGGGTAATACAGCCTCAAGGCGCGCGGCTATCCGATGTGGAACTTGCCGCTGCACCGCCTGCACAGCCTGTTCGATAGCAACAGCGAACGCTCGCTGATTTGCTCCGCCGTGGCTTTTAATAACGATGCCCCGTAATCCTACTAAACATGCGCCATTATACTGGTCTGGATTGAGATGGCCGAAGCGCTTTGCTAATTTCTTCTGCAAAATACGGCCTAACCATTTCAGCCACCAAGCCTTCTTGCCACCCTCCCCAGAGGATTTTAACAGTGACAAAAACATCCTTATTACACCTTCCATGGTCTTGAGTGTGACATTCCCGACAAAGCCATCACACACCATCACATCAGTTTTACCGGTTAACAGCTCATTGCCTTCAAGATAGCCGATATAGTTGATAGCTGGCGTATTTTTTAAAATGGCTGCCGCGTCACGAATGTTATCCAGCCCTTTCGACTCTTCCTCGCCGATATTCAGCAAGGCTACGCGCGGGTTCTCAATGCCGATGACTTCTTCAGCCATCACAGAACCCATCACGGCAAACTGGACCAGCATCGTGCTGTCACATTCAACATTCGCCCCAAGATCCAACACCACCGTTTTACTACGCAGCTGATTCGGTAACACCGTCATCAGCGCCGGGCGTTCAATACCTTCCAGGGGCTTTATAACCATTTTTGCGAGTCCCATCAGTGCACCAGTATTACCAGCACTGACACAGGCCTGCGCGTCTCCACTCTTAATCAGCTCTAAGGCCACCCGCATTGAACTTCCTTTGCTGGCCCGGATAGCTTGCGATGCGCGAGCGTCGCTGGCTATAACTGATTCAGCAGGAATAATCCGAATTCGTTCTCTCAGAGAAGGATCGGCTTTAGCAAGGAAAGGCGTGATAGCGTCGGGATCGCCGACCAGAAGAAGATGGAGTTCAGAATTAGAGATCAGTGCCTGCAATGAAGCAGGCACTGTGACGGAAGGACCGAAGTCCCCGCCCATTACATCTAACGCAAGGGTTAGACGATTCAAGGTATCGCCTTGCTAGTACTTATCATGAGTGAGTTATCACGCAAATAAGTAGCAAGCAAATCTCAGCCGATTACCTTGCGACCGCGGTAGAAACCGTCGGCAGTGATATGGTGACGCAGGTGAGTTTCACCAGAAGTTTTGTCCACAGACAGAGTGGAAGTGGTCAGAGCATCGTGAGAGCGACGCATGCCACGTTTAGAACGGGTTGGTTTATTCTGTTGTACGGCCATGGACCTTACTCCTTAAGTACTTTTCTTTAAACTCGCTAATACGGCAAATGGATTTGGTTTCTCCGCCTCTTCAGGCAGTTTACCGAATACCATGTCCGCGTCGGACACTTCACAGTGTTCAGATTCATGTACCGGAACGACAGGCAAAGAAAGAATGATTTCATCTTCAATCATTGCCAGCAGATCAACTTCGCCAAAGTCGTCGACTTCGATCGGCTCGTACGCTTCCGGTAATGCCTCAGCCTGTTCATCATTGCGAACAGGGCTAAAACAATATGTTGTGTGAACCTGATGCTCAAACGTCTTACCACATCGCTGACATTCCAGAGTTACGAGAACTGCTGATTTGCCTTCGATAACGGCCAGCCGTTGATTGTCGATATTAAACGACAAAGATGTTTCCACATCAGAATCAACACTAACCACTGATGCCGCAACTCGTGTTACCTGATCAGGCGTGTAGACACCGGAGTAATCTAAACGCTTTTGGGCTGTACGAACCGCATCAACGGCCAAGGGTAATTTTACTTTTTGCATAGGGCGCGCATATTAACTTTGTAACGACATAGAGTCAAAGAAAAAGGCCTCAAAACCGCACCTTTCACCAATATTCGCTTCCACAGCGGCCAACAGTTTAAGATGTGCAAATAAATAACGCTACGCTTTGTGAAAAAATAATAATGCCAACTTTACCCCCTATTCTGCTCGCGTCGACATCAACCTACCGCCGCGCACTGCTGGAAAAGCTGAACCTTGAGTTTAGCTGTGCCGCGCCGAATATCGACGAGTCGCCCTATGCTAATGAATCGCCTGAAACTTTAGTCAAACGATTGGCCGAAGCCAAGGCGCGGGCTTTGATGCACTCGCATCCCAATCATTTGATCATCGGTTCAGACCAGGTCTGTGCAATCGAGGGAAAAATCACCGGCAAGCCACACAACTTTGAGAAGGCTAAACAGCAATTGCGCTTGGCTAGCGGCAAGGTTGTTACCTTCTATACTGGGCTGTCACTGCTCGATAGCCGCACTCAGCAAGCCGTTACCTTATGCGAACCCTTTGAGGTTTCCTTCCGGGCGTTAAGCGATGAAGAGATAAGCAACTATTTAGAGATGGAACAGCCTTACGATTGCGCGGGGAGTTTTAAGTGCGAGGGGTTGGGGATCAGTTTATTTAGCCAACTCAACGGCAGAGATCCCAATACGCTGATTGGTCTGCCGTTGATTGCACTGCTGGAACTGTTGCGCGCTAAGGGCGTGAACCCCCTGCTGCGCCAACAGTCAGTATAAAAGCATTAACCTTTGGCGGGTTTGAGACGCAGCTTCTTCAAGCAGTTGCGCAGTTTGGCATCCATTGGAGCCTCAATGCGCAACGTCTCGCCGGTACCAGGGTGCTCAAAACGCAAAGCAGCGGCATGCAGGAATAGGCGATTCAAACCCGTTCCGGCTAATTGTCCGTCAAAATCGCGATCGCCATATCTGTCGTCAAAAGCAATCGGGTGCCCCGCATACTGGGCGTGCACACGGATCTGGTGCGTTCTTCCAGTTACCGGGCTGGCTTTAATCAGCGTGGCGAACTCGTAGCGCTCTTCAATTTTAAAGCGGGTTTCAGAAGGCTTGCCTTCCGCACTCACCCTGACGATACGCTCACCGCTCTGTAAAATGTTTTTCAGCAAGGGGGCCTGTACCACTTTGCAGTGGGATTGCCATTCGCCCTGAACCAGCGCGAGGTAATCTTTCTGCATGCTTTTTAAACGCAGTTGCTCATGCAGCGAACGCAATGCCGAACGCTTTTTGGCCACCAGCAGAACGCCTGAGGTGTCTCTGTCAAGACGGTGCACTAACTCAAGGAAACGCGCGTCGGGGCGCAAAGCTCTTAAGCCTTCGATAACGCCAAAGCTCAACCCACTCCCGCCATGCACCGCGGTGCCGGAAGGTTTGTTGAGGATCAGCAGATGATCGTCTTCATAAAGGATGCAGTCAGCTAACGCGGCAACTTTATCGAGTTTGGCAGAGACCGGCGCTTCATCTCGCTCGGCAACGCGAACCGGAGGTACGCGCACTTCGTCGCCAGCCAACAGCTTGTATTCAGGTTTAATACGCTTTTTGTTTACCCGCACTTCACCCTTGCGCACGATGCGATAAATCATGCTCTTAGGTACGCCTTTAAGGATGTTGCGCAGGAAGTTATCTATGCGCTGTCCGGCTTCGTCTTCGGAAATGGGGATTAATTGTACAGATGGATTCTCAGTTTTCATGGGTCGCGATTCTAAATATCCGGCACGGTTCGCGCCACTGGTTTTTATGAGCTTAGCGTTTAGTTTATCAGCAACTGGGCTGGAAAACCCGACGAGCAGTAAGAATGAAGGGATAATCAATGCGGGTTACATCGCATAAGGATAAGAATCTTTACTGCAACTACTAAAGTCACCTTGCTATCACTGTGCATGCAATGGAATAATGAGGTCACTTTCCGCGTTCTTTTCCTTAAGTTAGGGAAAACGCAGGAATTATAGATTTGTCTGATCGAACAAAAGCGCAGCAATGGCGTAAGACGTAATGTGAAATCAAGCAATTAGCGGGCTGCGGATTGCAGCTTGGCCGGCAAATGGAATGAGATCTGTTAACCTAAATTCAGAAGCTATTCCCCTACTAAAAGTACTGCTTTCATAACGCTGGTATGGTTAATACGGCAAAAGCAGGCTTACCGAAATAATGCGCCCCTATGCAAGCGACAACCGTGAGGTTGACGACTTTGCGAGAAGACTCGGGGCCAACGGTTTATCCGGCCATGAGGTTATTTTGCCCGCAGCTCTGTCAATAATGCAAAAATAACGAGTAAGTTAAGATGAAAAGAATGTTGATAAACGCAACTCAGCAAGAAGAGTTGCGCGTTGCCCTTGTGGATGGACAGCGGCTCTATGATTTGGATATCGAAAGTCCGGGTCATGAACAGAAAAAAGCCAATATTTACAAGGGTAAAATCACCCGCATTGAACCAAGTCTGGAAGCGGCATTCGTTGATTATGGCGCTGAGCGACATGGTTTCCTCCCCCTCAAAGAAATTTCTCGCGAATACTTCCCTAGCAATTACTCCTCGCATGGCCGCCCAAACATCAAAGATGTTCTGCGCGAAGGTCAGGAAGTTATTGTTCAGGTAGATAAAGAAGAGCGTGGTAATAAAGGTGCAGCACTGACGACCTTCATCAGTCTGGCCGGTAGCTATTTAGTGTTAATGCCTAACAATCCTCGCGCTGGGGGTATTTCCCGCCGGATTGAAGGTGATGACCGAACTGAACTGAAAGAAGCGTTATCTTCGCTGCAACTGCCGGACGGCATGGGCCTCATCGTGCGTACCGCCGGTGTAGGTAAATCCGCTGAAGCACTCCAGTGGGATTTGACCTTCCGTCTGAAGCACTGGGACGCCATCAAAAAAGCCGCCGAAGGCCGCCCTGCTCCCTTCCTGATCCATCAGGAAAGCAACGTCATCGTGCGCGCATTCCGCGATTACCTGCGCCCAGACATTGGCGAAATCCTGATCGACAACCCTAAAATTCTCGATTTGGCTAAAGAGCATATCGCAGCCTTGGGTCGTCCAGATTTCAGCAGCAAAATTAAGCCTTACATCGGTGAAATCCCGCTGTTTAGCCATTACCAGATTGAATCTCAGATTGAATCTGCGTTCCAGCGTGAAGTGCGTCTCCCTTCCGGTGGTTCCATTGTTATCGACAGCACCGAAGCCCTAACCGCTATCGACATCAACTCCGCACGTGCAACGCGCGGCGGCGATATCGAAGAAACCGCATTCAACACCAACCTTGAAGCAGCAGACGAAATTGCTCGCCAATTGCGCCTGCGCGACTTGGGTGGCCTGATTGTTATCGACTTCATCGACATGACGCCAGTGCGCCATCAGCGTGAAGTTGAAAACCGTCTGCGTGATGCCGTTCGTCAAGACCGTGCTCGCATTCAGATTGGCCGTATCTCTCGCTTTGGTTTGCTGGAGATGTCGCGTCAGCGTCTCAGCCCTTCTCTGGGTGAGTCTACGCACCACATCTGCCCACGCTGTGCCGGTACCGGGACCATTCGTGATAACGAATCCCTGTCACTATCGATTCTTCGTTTAATCGAAGAAGAAGCGTTGAAAGAAAACACCAAAGAAGTTCACGCCATTGTTCCAGTGCCGATTGCTTCGTATCTGTTGAACGAAAAACGTGAATCAGTCAATGCGATTGAAAAACGTCAAGGCGGCGTGCGCGCAGTGATCGTGCCTAACGATCAGATGCAAACACCTCACTATTCCGTACTTCGCGTACGTAAAGGTGAAGAGTCTTCGGTACTGAGCTACTTGCTGCCGCAGATTCATGAAGCAGAGATGCTGCAACCTTCTGAAGATATGCCTGCTGAGCGTAAACGCCCAGAGCAGCCTGCACTTGCCGCATTTGCTCTGCAAAGCGAAGCGCCGCCAAGCTCTTTCGACCGTCCTGAAGCCGTTGAGCAGCCAGCAGCACCGACTCGCCCAGCCGCTGTAGCAGCGCCTGCTGCCGCTAAGCCGGGTCTGGTCAGCCGCTTCTTTAGCGGGTTGAAAGGTCTGTTCGCCTCTGAGCCGCAGGCTGAAGCTAAGCCAGTTGAAGTAGCGAAAGTTGAACCTGAAACCACAGAGAACGAAAATCGCCGTAACGGTGATCGTCGTAACCAGCGCCGTCAGGGCAATGGTCGTCGCGATCGCAACGGTGAGCGCGGTGAGCGCGGTGAGCGTGGCAATCGTGATAATCGCAGCGAAGGTCGCGAAAACAATCGTGATAACCGTGGCGAAGGCCGTGATAACCGCGAGAACAATCGCGAGCCGCGTGAAGATCAGCGTCGTAACCGTCGCAATCAAGAACCTGTCGTCGCCGCTGAAACCCGTAACGAAGAAGAAAACACCTCTTCTCGCGACGAGCAGCAGCAAGCTCCGCGCCGTGAGCGTGGCGATCGTTCACGTCGTCGTTCCGATGACAAACGCAAAAATACCCCAGAAGATAAAGTCCAAGAAGTTGTTGCTCAGGAAGTTGTCGCTAACGTTGTTGAAGAAACGGCTCAGGAAGATCGTCAGCCAACTCAACGTCGCCAGCGTCGTCAGCTTTCCCAGAAAGTACGCTTCGAGTCTGAAATCGATCATGAAGCTGAAGCAGCTGCCCAGCAGTTGATCACCGGCGTCATGCCAACGGTAACGCCAGCCGCGCAAGAAACACGCGCTGAGCCAGAAGTTGAGCAAACTGCCGCAGTCGAGACAGATGACAGTCAGAACGAAGGCGGCCGCGAAGGTGGTATGCCACGTCGCTCGCGTCGTTCACCTCGCCACCTGCGCGTCAGCGGTCAGCGTCGTCGCCGTTACCGTGATGAGCGTTATCCATCACAGTCACCGATGCCATTAGTGGGTGCGTTCGCTTCGCCAGAAATGGCATCTGGCAAAGTGTGGATCAGCTACCCAGTGGCTCAGGCCGCTGAACAGCAAGATGAACATGCAGCCGTGGTTGAGAAGGCCGAGACACTGACTAATCAGGTTGAAATTGCTCAGGAAAATACCCCTGCACCTGTCGTCACTGAAGTGGTTGAAGCGCAGAAACAACCTGCTGTTGAAACGCCAGTAGCAGAAGCACCAGCAGAAACTCAAGCTCCGGCAGTTGAAGAACCCGCGCCAGCAGTGGCTCCGGTTGAAGAAGTTGCTAAGCCTGAAGTCACAGAATCAGTGAATGCAGAACCAGAGGTTGTAGAGCAGCCTGTTGCTGACGAGCCAGTATTGGTTGAAGCAGAAACTGCTGAGCCAGTCGAGCCGACGCCAGTGGTTGAAGTTAAACCTGAAGCTCAGCAGCCTGTTGTTGTTGAACCAGTGGCTGTAGCGAGTGAGCCAAAAGTTGAAGCCGTCCAGCCAGCAGAAGTTAAAGCTCCAGCTCCGGCTGAGGCAGTCACTGCCGATGTGGTTGCTCCGCGCTTCAAACATCACGCTACCGCGCCAATGACCAAAGCGCCTGCTCCGGCTTATGTTCCAGAGCCTGCTCGTCAGAGTGACTGGGTGCGTCCAGAGTTCAACTTTGATGGTAAAGGTTCAGCGGGTGGCCATGCTGCAGCGACTACTGCAACAGCTCCGGCAACCAAGCCAGCAATGCCAACTGAGTAATAGGGCATTCTGGTCATGAAAAAACCCGCTTCGGCGGGTTTTTTATTGGTCATGATTCACGAGCTAAGAAGTGAATTAGCCGATTTTTTTCAGACGCTTGATGTCCAAACGAGAAACCTTTTTCTCGATAAAGCGCGCAAAACCTACCAAGTGTTCAGTTTCATTGTGCTGGGACAGAGCTTCTTGCGTGGCCCAGCGTTCATAGAAAATAAAAGTCTCGGGATGGTCGATATCCTGGTGTAAATCATACTGAAGGCAGCCTAACTCCTGGCGGCTATGCTCGATCAACTGGTGCATAGCGTCCGTGACTTCTTTCAGAAATTCAGGCTTAGCGACGACGGTAGCAACGACTCTGACTTCCATAACTTCTCCTTTAGCAGTAGCCTTTAAATATGGATGAAGATGAGGATTAGTGAAACCCTGCCCCTACTATGGCCCTCTGTTTGCCTCAATTTCAATGTTAACTTTATTAAACAGATGCAACTGAACAGTTTTCAGCTTATCCTTGTTCCCCGCCGTTAATGCATCTGAAATTCACGTATTGCTTTTCAACGCCGGAGCCCTGCCTGATGACCGCAACACCGCAAGTTTTGAAAATTCGCCGCCCAGACGATTGGCATATTCATCTGCGCGATGATGAAATGCTCGCTACCGTTTTGCCTTATACCAGTGAAGTTTTTGCCCGCGCCATCGTTATGCCTAATCTGACACCGCCGGTCACCAGCGTTGCAGCCGCAGTGGCTTATCGCGATCGCATCAACGCGGCTATCCCTGCTGGTCACAACTTCACCCCCCTGATGACCTGCTATTTGACGGACTCTCTCGACCCGGAAGAAGTTGCTCGTGGTTTTCTGGAAGGCGTGTTTACTGCCGCCAAACTTTACCCGGCTAATGCGACCACCAACTCACAACACGGCGTGTCCAACGTTAAAGCGATTTACCCTATTTTCGAGCGCATGCAATCGATTGGCATGCCGCTGCTGATCCACGGTGAAGTAACGCATAGCGACGTAGACATTTTCGACCGCGAAGCGCGCTTTATCGATGAAGTGATGGACCCTATCCGCACCCACTTCCCTGAACTGAAGATTGTTTTTGAACACATCACCACTAAAGAAGCGGCTCAGTACGTGCTCAGTGGCAATGAGTATATTGGCGCGACTATCACCCCACAGCATCTAATGTTTAACCGCAATCACATGCTGGTTGGCGGCATCCGCCCTCACCTGTTCTGCTTGCCGATTTTGAAGCGTAACGTGCATCAGCAGGCCCTGCGCGACGTTATCGCCAGCGGCTCTAATCGCTTCTTCCTCGGCACCGACTCAGCACCTCATACCAAAGGCCGCAAAGAGTCGAGCTGTGGTTGCGCGGGCTGCTTTAACGCCCCTCTGGCAATCCCTGCCTATGCCACCGTGTTTGAAGAGATGAATGCCCTGCAGCATTTCGAAGCTTTCTGCTCTTTGAACGGCCCGCGTTTCTACGGCCTGCCAGTGAATGAAGATTTCATCGAAATCACAAAAGTCGCCGTGACCCAGCCGGAAGAAATTGCCTTGGGTGATGAGACGGTGGTTCCTTTCCTCGCCGGGCAGACCTTGCAGTGGAAAGTCACTTCTTATTAAGTGAAAGTGCCGCCAGATGGCAGTTTCTCGTCTGGCGGTGACATAAATCCATGTACCCCTTGCTTACTGCATAATATGACTGTATAAATATACAGTCATATCAATTCAGGGGGTCATATGCGTGTTGAAGTCACAATCGATAAAACCAAACCTCTTCCAGCCGGTGCTCTAGAAGCGCTGTCAGGTGAATTTAGTAAACGAATAAACCAACAATTTTCTGACACCGACAACAAAGTTCAGGTTCGCTACGCCGGCTCTAATAACCTCTCCGTTATGGGTGCGCCGAAGACAGACCGCGATCGTATAGAAGAAATTCTGCAAGAAACCTGGGAAAGCGCCGACGAATGGTTTTCCACAGATGAATAACGTCATTGTCGCGATCCTGATTGGTCGCTCAATCTTAATTGCGGTATTAAAGGATAAATAATAATTAGGTTGATATATAACCAGGCTCTCAAGAGCAGTTTTCACCGGGCGTCGCTGTCCGGTTTTTTTCATTTGCCTTATTTCTAAGATTATTCCCTGTTTTAATTGTTTTCGTCCTCTTTATTCATCTTTCATCACACTTTTTTTACTGTTAAAAACATTTATAGCCCCCAAAAGCCTCCTTAAGTGTTTATACTTGAATTGCTCACCAGATAATGAGCCGCATTGATCCTCGTTAGTTACTCATGCTAGTCACTACAAATTAAGGGGTCTATATGGACAGAAATGATGAAGTTATTCAAACACACCCACTTGTGGGCTGGGATATCAGTACCGTCGACTCTTACGATGCAATGATGATACGTCTTCATTACCTGTCTTCAAAAGACCAACCGGCAGAAGATGCCAAAGTAGACAGAACATTGTGGTTAACGACAGACGTAGCGCGACAACTGATTAACATTCTCGAAGCTGGTATAGAAAAGATTGAATCGAACGAGTACGAGTACATTGACCATCGCAAACACTAGTTTTCACCTACCACTCTAAAAGCACCCTCACATTGATGTCAGGGTGCTTTTTTTTATGGCTCTCACCGCAACATCCGCACACTTAACCACACTGCATGGCCGGAGTTAACTTGCCTTTCGGTGAGCTATCTCTCTATTATGCCCAACAATATTTTCTTAAAAATCATCAGAGGAAGCTGAAATGCAATACGACCTCATTATTGTCGGCAGCGGTTCTGTCGGTTCAGCGGCAGGGTACTATGCAACGCGCGCCGGTCTAAAAGTATTGATGATAGACAGCGCCATGCCGCCCCATCAGGAAGGCAGCCACCACGGCGAGACGCGAATTATCCGTCACGCCTATGGCGAAGGTGCGCGCTACGTGCCGATAGTGCTGCGCGCCCAGCAGCTGTGGGATGAGCTGGCAACGCTAAGTGGCGAGAAGATTTTTCATCGCAGCGGCGTAATTAACATAGGGCCGCTGGACTCAGAATTCATCAACAATGTAAAAAGCACCGCCGTTGATTATCAACTGAATACCCAGTCGATGAGCGCCGAGGAGATCAGGGCTAAATGGCCTCTGATTGCTATCTCCGACGAATACTGCGGTGTGTTTGAAAAGGATTCGGGCTATCTGCAAAGCGAGCTGGCCGTTGCCGCTTATATTCGCCTTGCGCGCGAGGCAGGCTGTGCACAACTGTTTAAATGCCCGGTGGAATCGATAAGCTACAATGAGGATGGCGGCGTTACGGTCACTACTCATGAAGGCAGCTATCGTGCGCCGCGCATTGCTTTAACGGCAGGCACCTGGATTAAAACCCTGCTGCCAGAGCTGCCTGTTAGCCCGGTGCGCAAGGTGTTTGCGTGGCACCACGCCGATGGCCGCTACAGCGAAGAGAATCACTTCCCGGCGTTTACTTTCCAGACCCTCAACGGTGACCAATACTATGGTTTCCCGGCGGTAAAAGATGCCCTGAAGCTGGGCAAACACAATGGCGGTCAGCCGATCGCTGGCCCTGAAGGGCGTAAACCCTTCGGCAGCATCGCCGCAGACGGCACAGAAGTGTTCAATTTCCTGCGCCACCACCTGCCAGGCGTCGGCGTTTGCCTTCACGGCGCTGCTTGCACCTATGACGTGACTGCCGATGAAGATTTCATTATTGATACCCTGCCTGAGCATGACAATACGCTTATCATCACCGGTTTGAGTGGCCATGGTTTTAAATTCGCCAGCGTATTAGGTGAAATCGTTGCCCAATTTGGTGCAAACCAAAAAACCGAGTTTGACTTTACGCCTTTCTCGCTTTCGCGTTTTAACTAAAATCACTCAACTATTTTTCGGTTTTAATAACCAGAAAATATCGTCAAAAGGCCATTCAGCTAGCAAGAATGGCCGTTAATCTTATTCCCAAGCGTTTTCGAATTGACACATTTGCCATTATGAATCTATCCTTCCAATAGCTATCACAGGAGTGGTGGTTGTCGCGCAACGATTGCGCATGGACAAGGACGTTTTATGAAAATATTAATTATTGAACCCTGCGGCTTTACCCGTCTCGGAATACACTCTTTCTTATTCAATAACAATCAGATAGAAATTCTCGACTTTGTTAGCATAGCCGATGCTATTCCTCACATGACGCAATTTAACCCTGAGCTGGTGCTGATTAATATCACCCAGCTTTGCCAAAACTCGAAATTCTCGACAGAAATAAAAACCTTCCTCGATCTTCTGCAAGATACGGCAATGTTTTGTTATCTGGATTCGCAATATCCTGTCACTAACCATCCGGTACACATCACTAACGATGTTTATATTCTTAATAAACAGCTTGTGACGACCTTGTTGAAAACCATCGCTGAAGGTAGCACCTATTATCCGCCTTATAACACTCGCTGTATCTTTAGCGAGCAAGAAATACTGGTGATGAATTACTGGATGTCGGAAATGCCCAATCACAAGATTGCGCGCAAGCTTGAGATCAGTAATAGAACGGTATATGTGCATAAACGCCATCTGGCGCAGAAAATTAAAGTGAGAAACAGGCTCGAGTTCTGTTTTGTGTATAACTTTATCAAATACCTTTTTTGGCCGATCAACGAATCAGCTCGCGCGCCTATCAGTCGGCAGATAAAAGACGAAATCCTGACGCTCTACAAACAATAAAACACATAAAAAACAAAGAGAAAGACCTTTCTTTCTCTTTGTTTAGATCTCTTCAATTTTACTTGGCCGGCTTGCCATCCCCGAGCAGTACAGCAATCTTATGCCCCGCTACCGTAGGTTCAAATGCTATCTTGAGCACAATGGTTAGCGGCACCGAAAGCAGCATTCCTACCGGTCCCATCAGCCATCCCCAGAATATTAATGAAATGAATACAACTAAAGTGGATAACCCCAATCCTTTTCCTAATATTCTCGGCTCAACAATATTGCCAATAATAAGATTTATCGCCAAATAACCGGCAATTAAGGTTATCCCCTCACTGACACCATTAAATAAAAAAGCCTGAATGATCGGCGGAATGGCGGCAATTATCGAACCAATGTTAGGGATATAATTTAATGCAAAGGCTAATAAGCCCCAGAGAAAAGCAAAACGTACTCCGAGCAAAGCCAGCAATGCCCAAATCGTTAACCCGGTGGCTATGCTAATTAACGTTTTGATCACCAGATAGCGCGTCACGCTGTCTAAAGCGCGTTGAATACTTCCCGCTCCCTGTTCTCTGTTTTCGGATAACTGATTTAACTTGTAGGGCAACTGCGGCACTTCAAGCAGCATAAATACGACGGTCATGACCAACAGGAAAACGCCCGCCATGGCATTGGAAAGATGAGTGATAAGGCCACTAATCAGGTTGATGGCATAGCCAGGATCAAAATACCCGGCCAGCGTTTCAGAGGAAAACCCCAGCCCATTAATCTGTAAAAGGCTCTGCAAATCTTCGAACTTCTGCGAAATCAGGCCGCGGTATTGTGGCAGCGTGCGGCCAAAGTCATTGAGCGTCACAATCAGCATACTGGTAAGGAAAACCATCATCATGACGACAATGGCCGCGACTAACAGAACGGCCAGAGGGCGTGGAAAGCGAATTCGCTCCAGGCGAACAATCAGCGGGTTGAACACGAAAGCCAAAAACAGTGCCAGAATAAAAGGCACGATAATATCCGCCGCCGATTTGATCCCTGCGAAGATGATCACCAGCATGCCCATCATAATGGCGATCTTCAAACCCTTTACCGTCACCACGGACTTGGCCATTCATCTCTCCCTTTATTGCTTATATTGAGTCTCGTCACGCGATTAGCTGCTGATTTAATTAGTATGACTTATTTTCTTATGCCACTCCGGAATTTACATTTCAAAGAGTAGCATATCGCCAAATTAGCTATGCAAAACTAAAAAAAGAGGAAAAATTAGCGAAGAATGTGTTTTTTTATATCAAATATATTGATATATAAATAATTTTACCAAGCCTTGCAAAACCTGACAAAAAGCCAACCTTATCTGAATACCTATATTTAACACTGCGCCATTGAATAAAAACCATGAATCTTATTCAAATATAAAGAACAAGTTTAAATAAGTTAAATAGATTGGGATTTATTATTGATTAAATGTTTCCACATGTTTATTTTCATTTAAAGATGCTGCTTAATTAAGGAATTGCCGTGCAGTGGAAAAACACACCCGTTCAATTTGGCCATCTTTCCGTGCTGATGCATTGGCTGGTTGCTGTGGCTTTTTACGCCATGTTTGCCTTGGGGCTATGGATGGTCGGGCTGGGGTATTACGATGGTTGGTATCACCGTGCGCCCGAGCTGCATAAAAGCATCGGCGTCTGCGTTTTCGCGGTGATGGTCTTGCGTCTGGTTTGGCGTTTTCTCTCTCCGCCCCCTTCCCCGTTAAAAAGCTACAGCAAGGCAACACGCCTTGGTGCCTGGCTGGCCCACGTGGTGCTGTTTATTGGCTTGTTTACCATTTTGATCAGTGGCTATCTCATTTCCACTGCCGAAGGTCAGCCCATTAGCGTCTTTGGCTGGTTTGAGATCCCCGCCACCCTGTTTGGTTTGAACCAGCAGGCAGACATCGCGGGCGTGATTCATCTCTGGGTGGCTTGGGGCATCGTCATTGTTTCTGTACTTCACGGCCTTGCGGCGCTTAAACATCATTTTATTGACCGGGACATCACCCTAACCCGCATGCTGGGGCAACGGCCGCGTTCCGATTAACTTGTTGGATAATGGAGGATCATCATGTTCAAAAAAACCACTCTGGGCTTAACGCTGGCGTCTTTGTTACTCGCTGCTGGTAGCGCAACGGCGGCTAACTATAAGATTGATAAAGAGTGGCAGCACGCCTTTATCGAGTTTCGTATCAAGCACTTGGGTTACAGCTGGCTGTACGGCAGCTTTAATGATTTCGACGGCGGTTTTACCTTCGATGAGAAAGACCCATCGGCTGACAAGGTGAATGTCACCATTAATACCACCAGCGTCTTCACCAACCATGCCGAGCGCGACAAGCATTTGCGCAGTGACGAATTCCTTAATGTCACCAAGCACCCGCAGGCGACCTTCACCTCAACGTCGGTGACAAAAGAGGGTGATGGTCTTGCTGTCACTGGCGATTTAACGCTAAACGGCGTCACCAAGCCTGTAACTCTGCAAGCTAAGTTGCTCGGCCAAGGTAAAGATCCGTGGGGCGGCTACCGTGCAGGCTTTGAAGCGGCAGGGAACATCAAGCTGAAAGATTACGGCATCACGACCGATTTGGGACCGGCCTCGCAAGAAGTGGAGCTGATCATCTCGGTGGAAGGGGTTCAGGAGAAGTAATTTCGCCTGACAATCTCGCTAAAAAAAGGGCCTGTATCTGATACAGGCCCTTTTCACTTCATACTGGCAAATTACTGTTTTTCAGGTGCGGGAATGTGCATGGTGGTCTGCAACAGTCCTTTGGACTTATTGAAGACTTTGATGCCATTTTCCCGCCCGGCTCGCAGTGCGCGCTGCTCTTCTAGCGGCAATTTCAGCTCGGTCTGGCACATTTCGCTACAGCATCCCTCAAACTTGGCCGCGCAGCTCGGGCACTGGATGAACAGTAGATGGCAGCCGTCGTTAAGGCAGTTGGTGTGGCTGTCGCACTCGGCGCCGCACTGGTGGCAGTGGGCAATGACGTCGTCTGAAATGCGCTCGCCCATGCGTTCGTCAAACACAAAGTTCTTACCTTTGAATTTGACCGGCAGGCCCTGCTCTTTGGCACGACGGGCGTACTCAATGATGCCACCTTCAACGTGATAAACATTTTTAAAACCGTTATGCATCATATAAGCACTGGCTTTTTCGCAGCGAATGCCGCCGGTGCAGTACATGACGATTTTCTTCTCTTTATCTTCTTTCAGCATGTCCACCGCCATCGGCAGTTGGTCGCGGAAAGTGTCTGAAGGTACTTCAATCGCCTTGTCAAAATGGCCCACTTCATACTCGTAGTGGTTACGCATGTCGACAAACAGCGCGTCGGGGTCGTCAATCATCGCGTTGACTTCTTCGGCTTTGAGATATTGCCCGACGTTCGACGGGTCAAAGGTATCGTCATCAATGCCGTCAGCCACGATGCGATCGCGCACTTTAAGACGCAGAACCCAGAAGGATTTGCCATCGTCTTCCAAAGCGATATTCAAACGAATCTGGTCCAATGCGGGATGGCTAGCGAAAAGCGCGGTTTTGAACGCTTCGAACTGATTGTTTGGCACGCTGATTTGCGCGTTGATCCCTTCGTGTGCCACATAGATTCGACCAAATACATTCAGTTTGGTCAGGCAGACGTAGAGCATGTCGCGGAAGGCTTTTGGGTCTTCGAGATGGAAGTATTTATAAAAAGAAACCGTGGTACGCGGCTCAGTTTCAGCCAACATGCGCGCCTTCAGTTCCTCGTTAGAAATTCGGTTATGTAACACTGGCATGGTGTACTTTCCTGTCTTTCGAGGTTAATGCTTAGTTAATCAGCGGGGCTGGTAATGGACCACAGCACCACTTTTCGAGCGGCAACATCATACATTAAACCAACATTTTCGACATCTTCCGTTGCAAAATTTCGGTTAAAAGATTGAGGAAAGGCGGCAAGTGCTAAGGCAAAGCGCGGGAAATGGGATAACCTCAAATGAGTTAGGGTGAATTCTCAGCCATTAAACCAAGATAATGAGGAAACTATGAGTAAGCTTTTCCAACCCATCTCGCTAGGTAATCTGACATTAGCTAACCGCATTATCATTGCCCCGATGTGCCAATACTCTTCTGATAACGGCAAGGCAACAACCTGGCATCATGCTCATCTTGGGCAGCTCTCTTTCTCCGGCGCGGGGTTGCTTATCCTCGAAGCCACCGCGGTAGAAGCCATTGGCGGCATCTCGCCCCAAGATTTAGGTTTGTGGGATGACGAAACCGAAGCCGCCATGAAAGATCTGGTCGCTTCCCTTCGCGATAACAGCGACATTCCTCTCGGCTTACAGCTGGGCCACGCCGGACGCAAGGCCTCCTGCCACGTGCCGTGGAAAGGTGGCAAGCAGCTGACGAGGGAAGAAGGCGGCTGGCAGACCATCGCTCCTTCTGCCATACCCTTCGCAGATACCGATGCCACGCCAGAAGCCATTTCGTTAGAACGCATTGCCCAACTGAAAGCGGCTTATGTGGAATCCGCTAAAAGAGCTGACAGCCTGGGCTTTGACCTGCTGGAGCTGCACGGCGCGCATGGCTATCTGCTGCACCAGTTCCTGTCGCCACTCTCCAACCAGCGCACCGATAACTACGGCGGCTCGCTGGAAAACCGTATGCGCCTGCTGCTTGAAATCTATCAGGAAATTCGTCAGGCCTTTTCTGCCGACAAGCCTATCGGCGTGCGTATTTCCGCCACGGACTGGGTTGAAGGTGGCTGGGACTTAGAGCAGTCGGTGGTGCTGGCGAAAGAGCTAGAAAAGCTGGGTTGCAGCTATATTCACGTCTCCAGCGGCGGCCTGAGCCCGCAGCAGAAAATCACCATTGGCCCGAATTACCAAGTGCCCTTTGCCGAACGCATCAAGCAGGAAGTCAGCATGCCGGTGATCGCCGTAGGGCTGATAACGGAGCCAGATCAGGCCGAAGCTATTGTTGGCACAGGTCAGGCGGATATGGTGGCTCTGGCACGCGGAATTCTCTATAACCCGCGCTGGCCGTGGCACGCCGCGGCTAAACTTGGCGCAAAAGTTTCAGCACCGAAGCAATATTGGCGCAGCGAGCCGCACAATGTTAAAGGGTTATTCTGGTCAGAATAATCAGAGTTTAAGCGCATTATTATTAATAAGAGGGGCAACGCAAGTTGCCCTTTTTTATTGTAAAAACCAGCACACCTTCAATTTGTGTTAATTCAGCCTTTTTAAATCAAATTTTATGACGTGGAAAATTGACAAAATAGCGATGTCTGCCGATATTCAAACGATCTTAACCGCACGATGATTCTGGGGCTTGCTCACAAAAGCGGCACCCTTTGCGCTATTGATAGGCAGATAGCTAACAAATGAACTATTCATGCCGTTAATTTTCACCTGAAACCTAAAAAATGCCACAATACTTCACTTCGCTTAAGGGAATGACTCGCAGCGGCTATGAAAGCCGGGTTGTGGTGTGTTTTCTGTGGCTGGCTACTGCATATAGACAGAGCTTATATCTTCTTACTTCGACACATTGACGCAGAGATTTTATGACTCAGGTACCGACCTTTACACGTTCACTACTGCATCCACGTTATTGGATAACATGGCTAGGATTAGGCCTGCTTTACCTGCTGGTGCTTCTGCCGTACCCGGTTATTTATCGCCTGGGTACTGGGCTAGGCCGTTTTTCTATGCGTTTTTTAAGACGCCGCTTTAATATTGCTCAACGCAATCTCGAACTCTGCTTCCCAGAAATGAGCCCTGAACAGCGCGACCATATGGTGCTGAAGAATTTTGAATCCGTGGGGATGGGGCTGTTTGAAACGGGCATGGCGTGGTTCTGGCCAGACCGGCGTATTGAACGCTGGTTCAAAGTCAGCGGGCTTGAGCACATCCAGAAAGCGCGAGACAACCAGCAAGGCGTATTGCTGATCGGCGTCCACTTCCTGACGCTGGAACTCGGCGCGCGCATCTTCGGCATCCATAATCCGGGGGTTGGGGTCTATCGCCCGCACGATAACAAACTGATGGATTGGATCCAGACTAAAGGCCGCATGCGCTCCAATAAAGCGATGATCGACCGCAAAGACCTGAAAGGCATGATCCGCAGCCTGAAACAGGGTGACATCATCTGGTACGCGCCGGACCACGACTACGGCCCGCGCAGCAGCGTCTTCGTGCCCTTCTTCGCCGTGGACAAAGCCGCGACCACTACCGGGACTTACCTGCTGGCTCGCATGGGTAAACCGGCGATCATTCCGTTCACGCCGCGCCGTTTGGAAAACGGTAAGGGCTATGAGTTACTTCTTCATCCGGCAGTTGAAAACTTCCCGCTGGAAGATGAAGTGGTCGCTGCGGCTTATATGAATAAAGTGGTTGAGGATGAGATTCGCCTCGCGCCTGAGCAGTACATGTGGCTGCACCGTCGCTTTAAAACCCGTCCAGAGGGTGAACCTTCTTTATATCAAGCTCTCGAATAATGCCTGCGTTTTGCCGCCCAAGGTGCACTGCCTTGGGCTTTCCCAGCCCTGCCTCCTGCCCTCTGCGTAATACTTATCTCGCTAATCATTGATCTTTTGCAATGCAGCAAAATTCTTAAACCGGTATTTTATTTTCTGCGTTAACTTTTCCGTAACATCATTGATGTGACTGATTAATAGGCGCATAATTATCACACTAACGCATGATAGTTAATCCGCTCTGGCACTCGCCCGACAGCTCAGAGCCAATGGACCTTTCATATCGGTAATTTATGACATCGGAACCCGCAGCAGAAACGGCACCAGACCCTATAAATTGGAAGCGAAATCTCTTCGTTGCTTGGATAGGATGTTTCCTGACTGGCGCAGCATTCAGTCTGATCATGCCCTTCCTGCCCCTGTACGTTGAAACCCTCGGTGTAACCGGCCATGAATCCCTGAACATGTGGTCCGGCCTGGTGTTCAGCATTACGTTCCTGTTCTCCGCCATCGCCTCACCCTTCTGGGGCAGCCTGGCTGACCGTAAAGGTCGTAAAATCATGCTGTTGCGCTCTGCCCTCGGCATGGCGATTGTGATGGCCTTGATGGGTCTGGCAACCAATATTTGGCAGTTTCTGGTGTTACGTGCTCTGCTCGGCCTGCTCGGCGGCTTTGTGCCCAACGCCAACGCGCTGATTGCTACTCAAATCCCCCGCAATAAAAGTGGCTGGGCGCTAGGGACTTTATCCACGGGCGCGGTTAGCGGCGCTTTGATTGGCCCACTGGTCGGCGGGCTGCTGGCCGACAGCTACGGGCTTCGCCCGGTGTTCTTCATCACCGCCTTCGTGCTTTTCCTGTGCTTTATCATGACGTTATACTTCATTCGCGAACAGTTTATGCCGGTTAACAAGAAGGATATGCTGAATCGCAAACAGGTTTTCGCCTCGCTGAAAAATCCCAAGTTAGTGCTGTGCCTATTCATTACCACCATGATTATTCAGGTGGCGACGGGGTCGATTGCGCCAATCTTGACGCTGTACGTCCGCGAACTGGCGGGGAACACGCAGAACCTGGCCTTTATCAGCGGCATGATCGCCTCGGTGCCGGGCGTGGCGGCGCTGATGAGTGCGCCAAGGCTAGGTAAGCTGGGGGATAGGATTGGCCCGGAGAAAATTCTGGTGGCCATGCTGGGCGTGTCGGTGCTGCTTCTCATTCCGATGGCCTTTGTGCAGAGCCCGCTGCAACTGGGGATCCTGCGCTTTATGCTTGGCGCGGCAGACGGGGCGCTGCTGCCTGCGGTGCAAACTTTGCTTATCTATAACTGTACTAATCAGGTCGCCGGGCGAGTGTTCAGCTATAACCAGTCGTTCCGCGACGTGGGTAACGTGACCGGCCCGCTACTAGGTGCCGCCGTCTCCGCAAGCTACGGCTTCCGCACGGTGTTTTGCGTCACTGCCGTGGTGGTGCTTTTTAACGCCGTTTACTCCTACTGGAGCCTGCAACGCCGCCAACGCGAAGTGACGGCGGAGTAAATCAGACCGTCCAGTCGCGCCGCGCCAAGACCACGCGATAACCGTCAGCATCTACAAAGGTGCTGCCGGTTTCATCCCAATTTTCAAACTGTCCTAACAGCTCAAACCCCAACCCCTGCTGATACATCTGCGCGATGATCCGAATATTGTCGGTGGGGCGAGCAATGCGCAAAACGGCCTGCCTTGAAATCATGAGCGCCAATCTCCTTGTGGGTGAAGTGGTCTGAAAAAAGCAAAAAAACGGTTAATTTCTGCGTTATTAGCCGGTGAAAACTTGCAACCTCAGCCGTAGCGTCAACAATTAGTGAGTTAGAAAAACACACACAGAATTTTTATAACTCAGCCGTTAGCACCTAATAACTAACGCATTAAACATTATCCACTATCCTCGTCAAAGCAACTCAGGAGAAAAAGATGAGCATGTATGCAACCTTAGAAGAAGCCGTTGATGCCGCCCGGGAAGTGTTTCTTGAGGCTGCGCGAGACGCCACCGATAACGATGAAGAGGCAATCCCTGAACAGTTCAACCTGCAAAAGTATGTGATGCAGGACGGCGATATCATGTGGGAAGCTGAGTTCTTTACCCGCGATGGCGATGCCGTTGAGAGCACCAATTTCCGCAGCGGCGAGGCGGCTCAGGCTATTTTTGATGGCGACTACGACGCGCAAGAGCTGGAGGAGGAGTGGCTGGACGAAGGTACGCTCTACGAATGGGACGAAGGTGAATATCAGTATGAGCCGCCCTTAGATACCGAAGAGGGCAAAGCCGCGGCCGATGAGTGGGATGATGAGGATGATTACCCGGGCAAGGATATAGACTAACGCCCGAAGCAATCCCTCACTCATAAGGCCCGTGGCGGGCGTCAATCGGCAGCATGAATGTGTCGACAATCATCGACAGCGGAACGTCGATAATAGTGACATAGCGCCACGGGCCGTCTCGCACGTCCCACTGCACGCCCGGGTAGTATTGATTACCGTGCCCCTGCCCCGGAACGGTTCGGCTGATAATGCTGCCGCAGCCTGTCAGGGTAATGACCAGCGCCCCGAGGGCGACAGCGCGTAGCATTGAATGTCTTGTCACACCCTTCCCCGCTGATAAAAAACCACTCATAAAAAAGGCAGGATGCTGATGCATCCTGCCTTTTATCTCTCTCACCGTTGTGCTTTACAACAGCGTTAACTCAAGGCATTTAGACCGGCTTGGCTTCCAGAGTCTGTGTCTCAGGGAAAGCCTGAACGTTACGCGGCAGCTCGCTGTAGTAGGCGCTCCACGCGTGTTGATCAGGTTGAGTCCAGACCGCAGAGTGCAGACGTGCCATGATCACCGGGTCACTCAGCAGGACCAGGCGGTCTGCTTTGCTCAAGGCTTTCGGCCCGGTGTTGAATGCCTGCTCCAGACGATACTGACGGCCATTCTCAATGCTTGGGCGCAGCAGGTGACGCGAGGTCGCCATGGCCGTTGCCAGTGCATTGAAGCTTGGGTCAAATACCGCGTGCATGAAGCCGTTTTTCAGCGAACGAGAACGGTTCAACATCAGATATTCATCAGTCGCCACCAGCTCGCGCGGCGGGTTGTACTCTTCAGGGATCAAGAACAGTTTGGCTTTCTTGCTCTTAATACCCAGCGTTGCACGGCTCGACAGCACGGAAACGAACGGCGACAGAATCAGGGAGAAGACGATTGGCGCCAACCACCACAGGAAGCGCAGGTCCAGCCACGCCATCCCGCCAGCCCACACGGCACCCAACAGCAGTTGCGAACCGTGGCGCTTGAAGGCTTCGCCCCAAGGAGTGTCGTCATCATCACGCTGTGGAGAGTTCCACACCACTTCCCAACCCAAGAACGCGCTCACCACGAAGACGGTGTGGAACAGCATGCGCACTGGAGCCAGCAAGACGGAGAACAGCATCTCAAGCAGCATAGAGAAGAACAGACGAATGCCGCCGCCATACTCTTTCGCGCCCTTGGCCCAAATCAGCACAATACTCAGCAATTTAGGTAAGAACAGCAGCACCAACGTGGTAGAGAACAGGGCTATCGCCAGCTCAGGACGCCATTGCGGCCAAACCGGGAACAGCTGCCTTGGCTGCAGGAAGTATTGCGGCTCCATCAGTGTATGCACCACTTGCAGCGCGGTAGAGAGCGCCAGGAACATAAACCACAGCGGAGCAGACAGGTAGGACATCACGCCCGTCAGGAACACCGCGCGGTGCACCGGGTGCATGCCTTTAACTAAGAACAGACGGAAGTTCATCAGGTTACCGTGACACCAGCGGCGGTCGCGTTTCAGCTCGTCCAGCAGGTTCGGTGGCAACTCTTCATAACTGCCCGGCAGGTCATAAGCAATCCACACGCCCCAACCCGCGCGACGCATCAAGGCAGCTTCGACGAAGTCATGGGACATGATAGAACCCGCGAAGGAACCTTCACCCGGCAGCGGCGCAAGGGCGCAGTGCTCAATGAAAGGTTTCACGCGGATAATGGCGTTGTGGCCCCAGTAGTGAGACTCACCCAACTGCCAGAAATGCAGGCCGGCGGTGAACAGCGGGCCGTAAACGCGCGTCGCAAACTGCTGACAGCGCGCGTACAGCGTATCCATGCCAGACGCCTTAGGCGCAGACTGGATAATACCGGCGTTCGGGTTGGCGTCCATCAGACGCGCCAGGCCCGTCAGACATTCACCACTCATGACGCTGTCGGCATCGAGAATAACCATGTAGGCATATTCCCCGCCCCAGCGGCGGCACCAGTCATCAATGTTGCCGCTTTTACGTTTTACACGGCGGCGACGGCGACGATAGAAGATGCGGCCATGGCCATCAACGTCGCGACACACTTCCATCCACGCCTTTTGCTCGGCCACGCAGATATCCGGGTCGTAACTGTCACTCAGGACGTAGATGTCGAACTGGTCGAGATCGCCGGTGGCTTTCACGGATTCATAAGTCGCACGTAAGCCCGCGAATACGCGTTCAACGTCTTCATTACAAATCGGCATGATAAGCGCGGTGCGATTGTTCGGGTTCAGCGGCTCATTACCGGTCGTCGAGGCGGTAATACTGTATTTATCGCGCCCGATCAGCAGCTGTAAGAAGCCCATCAGCGCGGTCCAGAAGCCCGCCGAAACCCAACAGAACAGGATGGCGAACAGCACCAGAATCCCGGTCTGCAAGACATAAGGCAGTAACTGCAAGACGGATTGCAACCAGTCTTGATTCAACATATCTGCGGGGTCGATGAGCGCCCAGCCCTGATATGGCAAGATGGTTTTCATGTACCAGGTGGCGATGGCGGTTTGCACCAGCATCAACACCAGCAGAATGTAGCGACGCACTGAACCGGCGTGACGCCATCTTTTTTCCGACTCTGGCATTTCAGATGAGCCGTCGCGACGGGAAACGGTGCTGCGCCCCCGCAGACTGTCCCAAAAACGCCCTACCGGGTTGGTACGCCAAACATCAGGGAACATGCTGGAACGCTTCACCGGCGGCATGGCATTCAAAATGGTGCGGCCTTCGTTGTCTACTTCAGACAAGCTGCCGTTTTCCATGGCGTCTGGCCAGCTTCCTGCCACACGCGTCTTAACGGAAAGCAGAGGGGCATCAGCGTCGGAAACGTCAGTAGTCATCGTTGATTCACCGCCGATTTGGCGGTGAACGGTCGCAAAGGCTTCTCCCTCGGACTGAGGGAGTTGCTGAATTAGCGCCGCTTTCTGCTCTTCAGAGAGCGGCAAAGCCTTTACGTAATCTTGAGTAGAATGCGTTGACTTATTCATTGGCAGGCAGCTGATAGCTCCAAGTTTCACTCAGTGTTTTCTCGCCATTAACCAGAGAAGCGCGCATTTCGATTGGCTTCTTAGGATCTTTCACTTTCAGGCGCAGCGTTAAACGCCAGCCTTTAGTTACTGGATTATAGCGGACATTATTTTCTACCAGATCACCGTTGTCACCGACACTCACCTGCGAAGCGACCGGGGTGTCATCTTTCAGCGCTTTCAGGTTAGGGCCGACGAAGTCCACCAGGAACGCCACGCTACCGTCTGCATCACGCGTCAGGTTGGACTGCTTAACGTCCCCCGTTGAGCGCATGGTGCGCTGTACCCACGCCAGATCAGGAGAGTGCAATTTCTCTTCTTCACGGCTGAAGTGCAGGCGATAGTTCAGATCTAAAGGTTTACCCACTTCTGGCAACTGATCCGGAGTCCAGAAAGCCACGATGTTGTCATTGGTTTCATCAGCAGTTGGAATTTCCACCAGCTCGACTTTGCCTTTGCCCCAATCGCCTTTAGTTTCAACCCAGCCACTTGGACGCAGATCGTAACGATCGTCTAAATCCTCGAAGTTGGAGAAGTCACGGCCGCGTTGCAGCAGACCAAAGCCTTTTGGATTTTCCATGGTGAACTGACTCACGGACAGGTGTTTTGGATTATTCAGCGGACGCCAAATCCATTCACCATTGCCAGCCTGAATAGAAAGACCGTTGGAATCGTGCAGTGCCGGACGGTAATTCATCACCGGCGAAGGCTGGTTAGCACCAAACAAGTACATGCTGGTCAGCGGAGCAATACCCAGTTTGCCGACTTTGTCGCGCAGGTAAACTTTGGATTGCACGTCAACGGTCGCTTCTTTACCCGGGTAAACGTCGAGGCGATAAGCACCGGTTGCACGAGGAGAGTCGAGCAAGGCGTAAATGACTAAGTGCTTTTCATCTGGATTTGGGCGCTCAATCCAGAACTCACGGAAGCGAGGGAATTCTTCACCAGAGGCCAGCGCGGTGTCGATAGCCAAGCCGCGGGCAGACAGGCCATACACCTGACCTTTACCAATAACGCGGAAATAGCTGGCACCCAGCACGCTCATGATTTCATCATCTTTATCCGCTTTATTAATTGGATAAAGTACTTTGAAACCGGCAAAGCCGAGGTTTTTGACCGTGTCAGCATCATGCTTCACATTGCCAAAATTGAAATAGTCGGGATTGTATTTAATCTCTTTAACGGTATTGGCCGTCACTTCATTGATTTTCACCGGAGTGTCGAAGTACATCCCCTGATGATAGAACTCAAGCTTGAAAGGCGTGTTCTGGTTTTTCCAGTACGCTTTATCATGATTGAATTGAATTTGTTGATAATCCGCAAATTTCAAATCACGGAATTGAGACGGCAGGTTGCTTTTGGGAGCTTCATAGCCCTTGTCAGCTAACGCTTTTGCTTGTTTAGCTACATCATCAATAGAAAAAGCCCATGCAGATGAAGAAATCATGGACATCAACACTGCGGCACTCAGCAAACGGACTTTAGTCATACGTGGCCCTTTGGAAAAATTTTTACCCGGCACATCCCCTCCTTTACGTGCGCTTAACTCATTCAGTCTATTTTAATTGAACTGTCAGGTTTCCGACAACATGAGAGATTGATGGTTCATCCCATTGATGAACCGTTTAAGCACACAACGGCACAAGGATATCAATTCGTTGAAACTCCGGCTATGGAAACTTGTCCGATAACATAGTAGGTTCTTCCTTTGACGAATATTAAGCTAATGTAAGGATCGAAAACTTTTTCTTACCAGTCTCTAATTACCTGTTCGCGATTTAAGCACTAAAATCAGGATAAGCTTCATACAACGGATACGTAATGAAACCACAAACTCAACAGCGCGAGTTCTTTTTGGACTCTATCCGAGCCTATTTGATGCTGCTCGGCATTCCATTCCATATATCATTGATTTACTCCAGCCACATCTGGGCAGTAAACAGTGCTGTGCCGTCGGATGGACTGACCATATTTAATGACTTTATTCACGCCTTCCGGATGCAGGTGTTCTTTGTCATTTCGGGCTATTTCTCCTACATGCTCTACGAGCGCTATGACTCGCAGAAGTGGCTGAAGGTCCGCCTTGAGCGCGTGGCAATCCCGCTGGCCGCGGCTTTCCCGCTGATCACCCTGCCGCAGCTCTACTTCCTGATGAAGTTTACCGACAAGTTCTCGAACTGGGATCAGTTGGGCCTGTACCAGAAAATCAATATCACCGTGTGGGAAATGGTCTCACATTTGTGGTTCTTATTGACCTTGGTAATACTGACCAGCATCTGCTTTTACTTATTTAAATCGATTAAACAAATTAAGAATAATCGTATTTCCGCTATTAAGAATAAAACAAATAGCCTAGGAAAACTCTCAATTATATTTTTAATTATTGGCTTTATTTACGCAGCCTTTAATCGCGCGATTTATATTTTCGCCCCGGATTTACTCTCCAATGGCGCATTTAATTTCATCGTAATGCAGACGCTGTTTTACCTGCCATTTTTCGTGATCGGCGCCTTTGCCTACAAGTTTACCTGGCTAAAAGAGTTGTTCATCAAGCCGTCGGGATGGGCTGGCGTGGTCAGCCTGTTCCTGTTTGTGGCCTACATGTTTAACCAACACGTCAACACGCCGCAGCTTTACTCGATGGAGCTTGATGCCATTATCACCTCACTGCTGGGCATTTTGATGGTCAACGTGGTGTTCTCCTTCAGCCACTATGTCCTGAACTTCCAGTCGCCGTGGATAACCTATTTGGTGAACTCTTCCCTGTTCATCTATCTGGTTCACCACCCGCTGACGCTGATTTATGGCGCATTTATCACGCCGAAAATCAATAACGACTGGGTAGGCTTCCTGCTGGGGCTGGTGTTTGTCTTCGGTATCGCCTTTATGCTGTATGAGATCCACAAACGCATTCCGATCCTGCGTTTCTTGTTCTCCGGCAAGCCGCAGACCATGCATGAGAAAAGTGGCCATGGTCCCACCCCGCCGCAGAAACAGCATTCGTAATCACTCAGTTGACTGAGTGACACCACAAAAAAGGCGGCAGTGAAATGAATTCGCTGCCGCCTTTTTCTGAGGGATCCTTAAGATAAAACCTGTTAGCCCTTTGCCGCCGTATTGATGGTTGGTATCACTGACATACCGACTTTAAGCCGCTCTAAATCCTTTTGGCCCTGATCTAACAGGATTTTCACCGCCACCCGCTGAACCACTTTGGTGTAATTTCCCGTGGCGTTATCTGGCGCTATCGGCGAGAAAGTCACGCCGGTGGCCGGAGAGATGCTATCAACCTTGCCGGAAAACTCCACGCCCGGCAGTGCATCCACCTTGATGCTGACCCTCTGATTTGGCGTGACGTCCGCTAACTGCGTTTCAAGGTAGTTGGCAATAACAAAGGCCTGATGCAGCGGGACCACCGCCAGCACGCGCGTCCCGGCACTGACATAGCCACCCACCCGCACTGAACGCTGGCCGACGGTGCCGTCTATCGGCGCTTTAATTTGGGTATAGCTTAGATTCAACTTGGCCTGCGCCAACTGGCTTTTGGCGGAATCAATCGCGGCCTGAGCCTGCGCCTGTCCGGCCTTTAATACGTCAATCTGCTTTTCCGCCGCCTGAGACGCCGCTACGTCGCTCTGCTGCTGGGCGACTTTAGCGCGATAATTGGCATCCGACTGGTCACGCTGATCGGCCGTGCCTGAGCCATTTTGCAGCAATCGCTGGTAGCGCTCAGCGCTTTGGCGGGCATACACCAGATTGGCGTTATCCGCATTCACCTGCGCCTTGGTTTGCAGGATGGTTTGCTGCTGCTGGGCCAGTTGCGCGGTAAAACTCAGCAACTGGGCGCTGGCCGTTTCTAGATTAGCCTGAGCACTGAGCACAGCATTGCGATAGTCGCCGTCGTCAATCACCGCCAGCACCTGTCCGGCTTTCACCTGCTGGTTATCCGCCACCAGCACCTGCGAAATGGTGCCAGAGATGCGCGGCGCGACCAGCGTGGAGTCTGCCGAGACAAAGGCGTCATCGGTTTCTGGCTCGCCCTGACGGCTCAATACCCAGAATGCGGCGATCACCACCAGCACGATGATGGCGAAGGCCAGCAGCCAAACGGGGCGAATTGCAGATTTCTTGATCATTTTAATTTCTCTCGCGCATAATTTTTTGCAATAAATCAGTTATTTAATAATTTCTTCGGCCTTACGTCTGCTTCATCACTGACTGTGGCGGATAAGTTCGCTTAGCAACCACAAACGTCAGCAGTGCTAGCCCTACGGCAACCGCAATAAAGGCCAGATAGGTATCAGACAAGGCCAGCACTTGGGTTTGGTGCCTGACCTGCACGGCAAACTGCTGCATGAGTTCAGGTGACACCGCCGAACCGTCTTGATTCAGCGGCGCGAGGTGGCTGCCCGCCCCGTCATAAGGCTGGGAGAGTAAATAGCTATTGCTGCCGACGTGGTTGAGCAAAATATTGGAGTGCAGTTGTTGGCGATGGCTGAGGAAGGTTTCCATCATGGCGCCGGCAAAAATACTGCCCATGGCGCGGGTGACGTTGAACATCGCCGAGGCAAATGGCCCTTCCATCGGCTGCACCACGCTGGTCGCCCCCATCAGGATCGGCATGACCGCCATCGGCTGACCAAAGGCCTGCATCGCCTGAATGAGATAGAAGTTGTCGCGCGACCAGTCCGACGTCAGTTGGCTTCCCCAGTAGCAAGAAACCGCGAGCAGCGTCAGGCCGGCGGCCAAAATCCAGCGGCTATCAACCCAGCGCATGTTCAAAACGGCGGCGACAAGAGGGGCAAGTAACAGCTGGGGCAGGCCCACGCTGAGAGCCAAAGGCCCAAACTGCACTGCGCGGAAACCCTCAACCTGCGCCATATAGCCAGACGGAATAGCCGAGCCGGACAAAAACAGCAGCATCAGGCCAAACAGCGTCAGCAGACCGTGGGAAAGATTGTGGCGACGCAGCATCTGCAGTTTGAATAGTGGCAGCGGGTGATACCACTCGTTAGCCGCGAACAGCGTCAACAGGACCACTGCTGAGAAAAACATCAGGGTAATCAAGGGGGAATTGAACCAGTCCAGCCGCTCTCCCTGTTGCAGAGTTAGTACTAGCAAGGCCAGCCCGCTGCATCCGGTTAGCATGCCGATGGCATCAATCTGCTTGAATCTTTCCAGACGGATCGGGTCCTGCGGCAGTCCATAGCCAATCATAAAAATACCCACCACGCAGGGTGGAACGATCTGCCAGAAAACAAATTGCCAACCCACGGAGTCCGTCCACAGCGCCGCTAACGACGTGGCGACATTCGGCCCGAAGGTGGCGGTCAGGGCATAGGCGCTCAGGCCATATAATTTAAAGTGTGGCGGCAGAAAACGCAGTGCGACGGTCATCAGCAAAGGCGGCAAAGCCCCGCCAAAGGCGCCTTGGACCACGCGCAGTGCAATGAAAATCGGCAAATTCGGGGCAAAAGGGATGATAATCGCGATCAGCACAAAGCCCGCGGTGGTCGCCATTGCAAAGCGGCGAATGGAAAAGGTCATCGCCAGCCAGGGGGCTACCAGCATGGCCGCGACCTCGGCCGCCTGATAGCTGCCAATCAGCCACGAGCCCTGATCGCTGCTGATGCTCAATGCGCCGCGCACGTCTGCCAGCGCGATATCCGTCACGCGATCGTTCAATCCTGAACATAGTGACGCAATCAGCACGCCTACCATTCCAATGATCAGACGCAGGGTAAAAGGTTGGGCAACGGGAGGCGCAGGTGGCGGCGACACGCCGGGCGCAGGCCCGTTCATTAACATCGTCTGACTCATGTTTACGCGTTTACTCCGCGATGTGATCCATCGGTAAGGGATTAATTTTTCTGTAAAATACCCTGACTGATGGGAAGCGTTGGCAGGTGAAAAGTTATATTTATCACAGCGCGTTATAGGTGCTGCGCTTTTTAATGATGCACTGCATCGCAATGTGATACAGCGAGAAAATACTATAATACGGGACACTGTATTGCAATGTGATTAACGTTGTTTTCTCCGCGCCCAGCCATTACATTGGCAAAACTCGGCACGGCAAAAATTCGCCATGGATGAAAAGGACAAGTTATGAGTGATGACCATTCGGTCGATGAAGAGCGCAGTGGCGGTATTCAGGTCATTTCGCGCGCAGCAAAAATCCTTAATGCCTTAGGCAAGAACCCGCAGGGAATGAGCCTCGGCACCATCGCCAACGAAGTGCAGCTCCCCCGCTCGACGGTGCAACGCATCGTAGCGGCGCTGGCCGAAGAAGGTCTGGTGCGCTCAGAGGGCATGGCCGGTGTACGATTAGGCCCGACCCTGTTGCGGCTGGTGTCCACCGTGCATACGGATGTCATAGCTATCGCCTCCCCTTACCTCAAGCAGCTTAGCGACGATATTAATGAAACCGTCGCCCTGAGCCGCACCAGCGGCACCAAAATTGCCAATATTTACAACGTGGTGGCAGAGCGAGAACTGCGCGTGTCGCCGCGCGTAGGGCTGAACTTGCCTATCTACGGCACCTCGGCGGGCCGCGCCCTGCTGGCTTTGAAGACCGATGAGGAAATTCATAGCCTGCTCGGCGACACCTTTGAACCCGCCACTGAAAATACCGTACGCGACATTATAAGCTTGTTAGCCAAGGTGGCCCGAGTGCGGGAAACCGGCGTTTCGACCGAAACCGGCGAAACGGTCGAGGGGATTTCCACCATGGCGGTTTCACTCGACACCATCCTTGGCCGCTACGCGGTATCCGTTATCTTGCCCACCGCGCGGTTGAGCAGCAAAGAAGACGAAATGCGCCAAGCCCTGCTGAATTGCAAAGCCGCGCTGCTCTGTGAAATCGGCAAGTAATTAGGCTATTTGGAAGGCAGTAGCAGAAGGAGAAATCAAATGTTTGACACCATTTTGCTGGCCATAGATGGCTCGAGGCAGACGGAGTATCTGGTGGAATTAGCCTGCACATTGGCGACGGGCACGGCGTCCACGGTGTATGTCACCTGCTGTGTTGATGAGGCCTACGCGCTAAATAATCATCCAGTGGCTGACCAACTGGCCGCCGACTACGCCCCGGCGAACTATGAAGAAGGCAGCGCGCAGGCGTTGGTCCAACACACCTTAGCCAAACTTCGGGCGCGGTCGATCGACGCGGTGAGTAATATCATTGTCGGCACGCCGGAGGTGGCTCTGGTGGAAGAAGCGCGGATTAAAAATGCCTCAGTTATCTTGATGGGCCATCGCCATCAGTCGCTGTTTGGTCGATTACTCACGGGTTCGGTGAGTGCCGAAGTGATAGCCCATTCCCCCTGTCCGGTATTGGTGGAAGTTCGCGGCAATAAAGACTAACGCCAAAACTAAAAAAGCGCTCGGATGAGCGCTTTAGCGTGGTAATCAATAGGTTAATCTGTTCTCAACACTTCAACACGCCCATCTCTCTGGCCCATAGGCTGATCTGCTCCCGGTAGATATAGGAAATTTCATTCTCTAATAGCTGAGTGCTAGAAGGAGTGATCATCGCCAGACACGGGTAGGCTACCGGTTTGCTCTCAAACAAGAAATCTTCCAGTTCTTCATCGGTCAACAGGCTTTCGCCATGTATGCCATCAAGACGGAAATAGGTTTTCATCATCCAGTTGCGGTATTCAAAATCGCTTTTAATCATAAACATGAGGATGTTCTCAATGTTGGGAATATCACCTACATGCCTCTTTCATTAGAGCAAATCATGAGGTGAGAAATAATCGAGCCATCCGTTGCTGATCTGTGCAACAGAAAATTAACAATATAGCGACCAACTAGCAAGCAACATTTACGCCCGAAATGAAAAATAAATTCTTTATATAACAAAGAATTATGCACACACATCAATTGATAAACAGCATGAATTATTGAAAGAGAAACATATCGATTATGTTGCAAAGTAGATCTAAAGCGCCAAAAGAAGAAGAACAGAATTGACGTTACAAATGCCGCAGCATTCCCACCGCCAACCCTGTTCTCAAATTCTTGAATGGCAAAGAGATAATATTACCAGCGTCCCGGAGGCGGCCCTTCATGCCAGTAACCTGGAGGAGGCCCACGGTGCCAATAGCCAGGAGGAGGCCCCTCACGCCAATAGTGATCGTGATGCCAATAACGCGGCGGAGGCGGCGGTGCTGGCTCGTAGTACACCCAGTGACCATAGCCATTGTCGCGATAGTGGTGGTCCCACCAGCCTGGATCACGCCAGCCTCCGCCGTCCCAGTAATAACCCCGGTTATCACGATCGCCAATGTGCAAAGAGACGCCTGGAACATTTATGCCTATCTCAACGTTGGCATGAGCGAGAGCCGGTAAACTCAGCATGACAGCGAGAACTAACACTATTTTTTTCATTCGAAACCTCACGACCTGCTTATCAGGTAGGTTCAAATTACTGCCAGCTATCTTACTGTTCTATAGGAATTTATCCCATTTACTCAGCCCTCACACTCTCCTTACATTTGCATCAAAAACGACATAAAAAGCCTTTTCGCAAGGCTATAACACGCAAGGGATATTTCACTTTATGCTGTAAATTTCAGCCATAAAAAAAACCGCCGAGGCGGTTCTTTTATTGATATGTAAAGCAGATGTTTTGCGGCTTGGGGCTGAAATTAAATCTTGCAGCCTTCGCAGTCACTTTCATCCTGAACCACTTCAGGCACGGCAGAGGCCTTTTCGGCTGCTTTCTCTTCCGCTTTTTCTAATGCTGCATCAATGTCAAAATCAAAAATATCGTCGCTCATTCTCTTCACCTTAAATTATCCAAAGCCCGTTGAGTATAAACCACGGCCATAAATGACGCTCCTCTTTCTCAGCTCGCGGGCACATTTTGTCACCACATATAGTGCCTACCGACGGCAAAAACACCATGATGGACGTTTTGTGAGCGAACAGGTTTGCTTACCCCGCCATCGCCTACCATAGTTAAAGGGAGAGCTATTTTTAGTTTAAGCAAACCACGGGAGTGACAAATGACCACATCAAATATCAAAGCCTGGGCCAATACGCGTGAAACGTCACATGAGATTGCTGAAGCCATTTTCGAGCTAGCGGACAACGATGAAGTGCTGGCACAGAAGATTTGGGAAGAAGGTAATGATGAAGTTCTGCCAATCGCTTTCGCAAAAACTAAGGAAGATCACTTGTTCTGGGGAGAGGAGAAGATTGATCGTAAAAACGTCTAACTGGCGTTGAAAAGCTGGATATATCACCCCTGAGCTTCGCGCTCAGGGGTGAAAGCATTGCTTAGCTGTCGAAGCCAAACCCCATCTGGTGCGCCCACTCAAACACCTGCTCCTTATAGACGAAGCGAGGCTCACAAACGCCCGGCTGGCCCGGCGTTTGAATCATGACGGCGATACAGGGATAAGCCACCGGGCGCGCGTCGAAGATAAAATCATCAACTTCTTGATCAGCGAATTCAGAGGCTTCGCTCACCGCACTGACCTGAAAGATTTCTTCGATGATCCAGTTACGATATTCAAATTCATTGTTGATAAACGTCATCATACGCCCCCTTAAATGTCGATCTCTGCTTATTCTACCCGTGATCTCGCCATAACTCACCCCGGTGAGGCGATCAGGGCACATTTGGACACGCCATTCGGGCGTAAAAAGCAGCGCGCCAGACAGCAAAAAGCTGAGCTAACCTGCCTGAAAACCCAGAGGGTAATTATCTAAGACAGGTAAAACTCAGCTTATCAGAACCGCAGCAATGAGGTCAGAAGCAGTAAAAATTTAATGTGCGGCCTGCGCCGTGGTCGTGCCAGCAAACTGTAACTTGTCCTGACGCGCCAGGTCGTAAACGTCGTAGAAATCTATTGCCCCTTTATTACGCACGATAGCTTCGATCCGGTTTTTAATTCGCGCACTCACCTCGTTAGACGCCAGCAGCTGCTGAACCGCATCCTCTGAAATTTCGCGGCTGAAATACCATTCACCGTTATAGCAAACCCGCAGGTCAAGCACGCCGATATCTTCGTAACGATAAGTGGGTTTGATTTCCATCAGCAGCATTGCTGACATAAAGAGTAAAAATGCAGTGAAACCGATAAACCAACCGAGGCCCATATAGGGTGAAACGTACATCACCACCCCTACCAGAATATAACCAGCGAGCATAGCAAGGCACAGCCACGGGTGGTTGACGAAGAACTCGCTGTTGATTCTCGGCTTGCCGTCGCGACCTTCCAGACGGTTGATGCGCTCGATTTCACTATTTAATACATTTTTGATCACGTCCATCTCATAACCTCACGACAGGTACGACTATAATGCAAACTGATGACCTGATTTTATCATGGTCACTGTTATAGCACGTAGAGCAGTTATCTTCTGTTCCGGTTGAAACTGTTATACCCCAACCCCCTTCTAAAAGGACTCAACTCACTGGCATGTAACACAAGGAGTCAATCATGGCATTTATGATAGTCGAAAGACCGGCTAAAAAATTGGTTAGTTATCGGGTTATTGGCCCGTACGAAAAGTCTATTAAGGAAGGGTTTCGCCACTTAATGGACTGGACGGAACGCCATCATCAGAAGCATCTTGAGTGGTTAACCCTGTTCCATGACGACCCGGAGAAGACGCCGGCAGAGCAGCTTCGCGCAGACCCTTCCGTCTGCGTGGCGGATAATTTTATTCTTGATGATGCCGAAGGGCTTTGCCTGCAAACCTTGCCGGGCGGCACTTACGCGGCTTATCACACCACCATTGTGGACGGCAATTTCGCCAAAGCGTGGCAGGACTTCTATTACCACCACATTGCCGAAAGCGGCTACCGCGCCGATGGTAAAGCCTGTTTTGAGCACTACTTAAACGACGGCACGGCAAACGGAATTTGGGAGGTGGTATTTTACCAGCACGTCGAGAAGATCCCGACCATTCGCTGATATCCCTTAAACCACCAGCTCAACGTCTGCGTCATGGCAAAAATCGATGAAAGCCTGGGAAGGCAGAGCATCGGTAATTAACATATTGAATCGAGCTAAAGGTGCGATCGCCGCAGGTCGCACCCGATCAAACTTACTGCTATCCGCTACCAGAATGTTCTGTTCGGACTTCTCCATCGCCTGATGTTTCATCAGCAACTCATCGAAGTTAAAACAGCTCACACCATGTTGAATGCTGACCCCTGCCGCCGAGATAAAGGCCTTGTTCGGGCGAATATAGTCCAGCTCGTTGCTGCGGCCAATAGGCGTATAAATGCTGTTGCTGGCTTTAAACACTCCGCCGCATAAAATCACTTCGCAATGGGGCTTCTCCTGCAATGCCAAAAAGGTATTGAGAGAGTAACAAACGGCGGTAAAAACGCGCTCTTCGGGAATACTTTCAATGATATAGGGCGTGGTGGTGCCACAATCAAAAAACACCGTATCGTCGTTCTCCACCAAGGCCGCCGCCAGCGCGCCCAAACGACGCTTCTCCTCAACCTGACGCATCTTTTGTTCACTAACGAAGTAGTGCGTCGCCGGGCTATTCTTCGGATCAATCACGATATAGCCGCCCAACAGGATGACTGGCGAAGGCGCGGAGTTCAGGTCGCGGCGGATAGTCATTTCTGACACATCCAGCAACCGTGCGGCCTCTTTCAGATGAATTTTGTCGGCTTTTTTTAACGCCAGCAATAGGCGGTGGATACGGTCTTCGCGCTTATTTTCCATGATGTTATTTTATTTTTTCCCCTGCTCAGGCTGGCAGCCACTATACCGTTGCCCCGTGTTCACGGCAAACCACCGCCCCGCGCGGCGCCTGATTGCTATTGGATTTGTTGCAGCGTGAGGTATCCGCCGAAGACCGCGCCCGTATCGATATAATGCTGGTTGGCATATACCATAGGGTGCTCCACCGGCGTGTGGCCGAAATAGAACGCCTTGGCGCCCGTGATTTCAGTAAAACGCCCGGCAAGGGCGTGGTTTATGCGATCGCGATTCCAGATAACCTCGTAACCATCCATCGGCTTGCCAAATTCATAGCGATCGGAAAGATAATCCGCGTGGGCCACAACGATATTGCCTGACTCCGTATTCACTTCCAGCACATGAGGCAGCTCATCGGTCAGCTTGATGAGACGCCGCGCCTCCTGCTCTTGCGCACCTTCCAGCGCGTAAAACCACTCACCGCCGTTTCTCAACCAGCGCTCTATATTGGTTTCATTCAGAGCATCAATGGCCATTTGCTCATGATTGCCGCGCACGCAGGCAAACCAAGGCTCTTCAATCAGTTTTAAGCACCCCATAATGTCAGGACCGCGATCCACCAGATCCCCCACGGAAAGCAGCAGATCGCTGGCAGCGTCAAAGCGCACGCGGGCAAGCTGATCCTCCAACATTGAGAGACAGCCATGCAGATCGCCCACCACATAAATGTGGCGATACTCGGCACCTTCAATGCGTTGATAAATAATCGGGGTCATAGTTTTCAAGGCCAATCCATTATTATGGGTAATCTTTGAGTGTAACTGATCGGCATGTAACTGATGAATAGCCCAGCGATAGGAAATATTTTCACGCGTTTATTGGCCTTTTTTAACAACGCTGGAAACAGCCAAATGGCGCTGTATCAAGGCATACGGCTGAAACTCAGAATTGCCCTACACGTTGTCGCGCCGAAAATCCACTAATAAAAAAATTTCCGTGAAGTAATTGACGCCTTTTCGCGCTATACTGTGGCCCGCTCGGAGTAAAACCGGAGGTTTTATGAGTTCCACAGAAGCAAACACTCGTGATGAGTGCCCTTTGTGCCAAAGCACCAATAAGACGTCGGTTAACCTGTCGGCGAAAATCGTTACCGTGACCTGCACCTCTTGTGGCCGCTACAGTATTTTCCGCAAGACCATGGAAGAGATCTCGATAGACCGTAAGAAACGCGTAGCGTTACAGGCTTTCTTTACCAGCCAGCCTAACTACCATCTGCCTTTGTCCATCAGAGCGCTGAGCAATACTGATACATCGGGTGAAATCTAACCCTAAAAACGCCCCTCGGGGCTGTTTTGACCCTCTTCTGCTGCCCTTCCCCTGCAATACTTAACTCAAATTCATTTTGTGCTGCGACTGTTCACAAAATAGTCGCTCTTTGCACAAGCTTACAAAAGCGTCCTATAATGATTTGAAAAATCTAAAAAGTAGTTAGCAGCTCAATATCTCACGCTTTGCACCGTGGAGTTATTTGAACAAAGGACGTAATAAATGAGATTAAGAAAAAAACGCGTTAAACCGATGCAAATCAATGATATTACTATCATTGACGATACAAAATTGAAAAAAGCCATCACCGCCGCTGCGTTGGGTAACGCGATGGAATGGTTCGATTTCGGTGTTTATGGCTTTGTTGCTTTCGCATTAGGACAGGTGTTCTTCCCTGGTGCAGATCCCGGCATTCAGATGATCGCGGCATTGGCCACGTTCTCGGTTCCTTTCCTTGTTAGACCTCTGGGCGGTCTTTTCTTTGGGGCTTTAGGTGATAAGTTTGGTCGCCAGAAAGTCCTGTCGATCACCATTATCATTATGTCGGTCAGTACCTTCTGTATCGGCTTAATACCGGGCTACGCCACTATTGGTATCTGGGCGCCGATTCTGCTGCTATTAGCGAAACTGGCACAGGGCTTCTCGGTGGGTGGTGAATACACCGGCGCAGCTATCTTTGTTTCCGAATACTCTCCAGACAGAAAGCGTGGCTTCCTGGGCAGCTGGCTGGACTTCGGTTCCATCGCCGGTTTCGTCTTAGGTGCCGGTGTCGTTATCCTGATTTCCAGCATCGTCGGCGAGCAGAACTTCCTCGACTGGGGCTGGCGTATTCCGTTCTTCATCGCCGCGCCGCTGGGCCTGATTGGTATCTACTTGCGCCACGCTTTGGAAGAAACCCCAACTTTCCAGCAGCACGTTGATAAGATGGATACCGACTCGCGCAACAACATTGCCGAGCCGCCGAAGGTCTCTTTCCGTGAAATCTTCACCAAGCAGTGGAAAAGCCTGATTGTCTGCGTAGGTATCGTTATTACCACCAACGTGACCTACTACATGCTGTTGACCTACATGCCGAGCTATCTGTCACACAGCCTGCACTACTCTGAAGACCACGGCGTGTTGATCATCATCGCTATCATGGTCGGGATGCTGTTTGTGCAGCCGTTCATCGGTATGCTGAGTGATAAAATTGGTCGTAAACCCTTTATCATCACCGGTAGTATTGGCCTGTTCATTCTGGCGATCCCAAGCTTCATTTTGATTAACAGTGGCGTGATTGGCCTGATTTTCTGTGGTTTGCTGATGTTGGCGGTGCTGCTGAACTGTTTCATCGGCGTCATGGCGTCCACACTGCCAGCGATGTTCCCAACCAATATTCGCTATAGCGCACTGGCCATCGCCTTTAATATTTCCATTATGGTAGCGGGTATCACTCCAACCTTCGCAGCATGGCTGGTAGAGTCCACTCAGAACCTCTATATGCCTGCCTACTACCTGATGACGGTGTCGGTGATTGGTCTGGTTACGGGCGTGTTCATGAAGGAAACGGCTAACCGCCCACTAAAAGGGGCAACGCCTGCGGCGTCTGACAAAGCAGAGGCTAAAGAGATCCTACAAGAACACCACGACAATATTGAGCAGAAAATCGAAGATATTGATGCTCAGATTGCCGAACTCGAGACTAAGCGTAAAAATCTTATCGCCCAGCACCCTGAGATTAATTAATCCCACGACGGGTTGATGTGTACTCCAAGCCGGTCAGTGCAAGCTGACCGGCTTTTCTATGGCTGCTCCCCTTCCCCACTTCATCTCACTTAAAGATTCAGTGCTGGTAGGCATGGATTGTCCTATGATAAATCCTGATATTGTGAAGAGTTAAAACCAAGGAGACACCATGTTTAAGCCACAAGACGTTGTGCAATCAAAGACCGGCGGGCCAAAAATGATCGTGACCGCGGTAGAGGGAAATACGCTGCTTTGCGTGCGGGCAGACGACAGCGCCAAGAAAGAGATCAGCGTGCAGGCTGACTCCGTCAACCTGTACCACGAAGACGGCGATTTTGGCGTGTGCTGATTGCCCATAAAGAAGCGCATTGGATCTCTTGTCGATTCAATGCGTTATTTGCAGATGATTAGGTGAATTTTAGGCATAAAAAAACCACCCGAAGGTGGCTATAACGACATTACTACATATTGCTTTTGATTATTCAGCTAATTTTCCCATGGTACCCGGGACGAGACTTGAACTCGTACAGCCTAAGGCCGAGGGATTTTAAATCCCTTGTGTCTACCGATTCCACCACCCGGGCTCCGGGAAAATTGGAGGCGCGTTCCGGAGTCGAACCGGACTAGACGGATTTGCAATCCGCTACATAACCGCTTTGTTAACGCGCCTTTAATTCTTACTACTAATCTTGCACTTAAACAGATATCTGAACCTGTTTAATAAATTTGGAGCGGGAAACGAGACTCGAACTCGCGACCCCGACCTTGGCAAGGTCGTGCTCTACCAACTGAGCTATTCCCGCAATAATCAGAACTTGCTGATTTTTTTAACTATCTTCAGGCTTGCGCTTGGCTGCCGTCTGATGCGATGCATTCTACTTACCTGACGCAATGAGTCAATAAAATTATCCACACATAACGATCGTTTGACGGTTTTTAACTCAGTTTGATCAGGGTTCCAGCAAATCGTGACGCGCAGCGTTCAAATATTGGAACATTGACCAGAAAGTCAGCACCGCAGCAATGTATAAAGCACCGACGCCAACCCAAATAACGATGGCATCAGGACGCCAAAGCAGCGCCACCAGCGATAACATCTGCGCAGTAGTTTTCACTTTGCCAATCCAAGAAACCGCCACGCTGCTGCGTTTACCAATTTCAGCCATCCACTCGCGCAGGGCTGAAATAATGATCTCACGAGCAATCATGGTTGCCGCAGGCAGGGTTATCCACCAGGCGTGGAAGTATTCGGCCACCAGCACCAGCGCCATCGCCACCATGACTTTATCAGCCACAGGGTCGAGGAAGGCGCCAAAACGCGTGGTTTGCTTCCAGCGGCGAGCCAGATAACCATCAAACCAGTCGGTGATGGCCGCAAAAACGAAGATCAGCGCGCAGGCCATAGGTGCCCAGACATAGGGCAAATAGAACGCCAGCACGAAAAACGGGATAAGTACAACGCGAAACAGGGTGAGGCACGTCGGTATATTAAATTGCATGGCGTAGGTAACTGTCTGTCTTGTGTGGTTATTATGAGTATGTTGCTACATCGCTCTTAGGGTTTCAACGCATTATGGATCTTTTCTGCCAATGCGTGAGAAATACCCGGCACCTGTGCAATTTCCTCAATACTGGCATTCAACAATGGCTGAATGCCCCCCATGTATTTCAGTAAAACTTGCCGACGTTTCGGGCCGACGCCTTCTATCTCTTCTAATGCACTGGTATTGCGGACTTTAGCCCGTTTCTGCCGGTGGCCGGTGATCGCATGATTATGAGAATCATCACGAATATGTTGAATAAGGTGCAGCGCCGGCGAGTCAGAAGGCAGTGAAATCCCCTCGCCTTCTGGCACAAAGAACAGCGTCTCTAGGCCCGCTTTACGGTCAGCGCCTTTGGCGATACCAATCAGCAGCGGCTTGGATTTATCCCAGTCCACGTCGAGAGAAGCAAAAACGTCTTTTGCCATGCCCAACTGGCCTTTACCGCCATCGATAAAGATCACGTCAGGAATTTTTTTCTCTTCGAGCGATTTGCCATAACGTCGGCTCAGTACCTGCGCCATCGCCGCGTAATCATCGCCCGGCGTGATGCCGGTAATGTTATAGCGGCGATATTCGGAGCGTAATGGGCCATTAGCATCGAAAACAACGCAAGACGCCACGGTCTGCTCGCCCATAGTATGGCTGATATCGAAGCATTCCATACGGTTAATTTCCGACAAATGCAGCGTTTTGGCCAATTCAGCCATGCGCTGATGGATAGTCGACTGTTGGGCTAATTTGGTGGTGAGCGCGGTCGAAGCGTTGGTACGGGCCAATTTCAAATAGCGCGCGCGGTCGCCGCGCGGTTTGCTCTGAATCTGCACCTTGCGGCCAGCAAGCTCGCTGAGCGACTCCGCCAACAAATCTTTTTCCGGCAGAGTGAAGTCGAGCAGGATTTCCCCCGGCAGAGTGCGCGACTGGCTGCCCTGCAGATAGAACTGGCCGACGAAGGTTTGCACCACTTCGGCTAAATCGGTGCCGCCCGGCACTTTCGGGTAGTAACTGCGGCTACCCAATACTTTGCCTTGGCGAATAAACAGCACGTGCAGACAGGCCATGCCGGACTCGAAGGAGACGCCGATGACGTCCAAATCTTCGCTGTTACCCGACACAAATTGCCGTTCGGTGACGCGACGCACTGCCTGAATCTGGTCGCGAATGCGCCCAGCTTCTTCAAAATGTAATGCCTTGCTGGCCTCTTCCATTCTGGCAATCAGCTGAGTTAACACTTGCTGATCTTTGCCGGCCAAGAATAAACGCACGTATTCGACCTGTGCTTTGTACTCTTCCTCGCTGACCAAGCCTTTGACGCAAGGGCCAAGGCAGCGGCCAATTTGATATTGCAAACAGGGGCGCGAACGGTTGCGATAAACGCTGTTTTCACATTGGCGAATTGGGAAAAGTTTTTGTAGCAGTGCCAGAGACTCGCGCACGGCGTAGGAGTTGGGGAAAGGACCAAAATACTCGCCCTTGGCGTGCTTAGCTCCGCGATGAATGGAGAGGCGCGGATGATTATCAGCACTTAAGAAAATTAGCGGATAAGATTTATCATCGCGCAGCAGCACGTTGTAGCGAGGCTGATAGAGCTTGATGTAGTTATGCTCGAGCAGCAGCGCTTCGGTTTCGGTATGGGTGACGGTGACGTCAATTTGGGCGATATTTTTGACCAGAGTTTCGGTTTTGCGACTGGAAACCTGGACGCGGAAGTAGCTGGAAAGACGTTTTTTCAGGTCTTTTGCTTTGCCGACATAAATAACGGTGCCGCTGGCGTCGTACATCCTGTAGACGCCCGGTTGGCTGGTGACCGTTTTTAGAAAGGCTTTTGGGTCGAATCGCTCATCACTCACTGCCAGACAAAGTCTCCGCGTTAAACAAACCGTGCCGGATAGCAAGGTGGGTCAATTCAACATCACCGCTGATATTCAATTTACTAAACATCCGATAACGATAACTGTTAACGGTCTTCGGACTCAAGCTAAGTTGCTCCGAAATCTCATTCACCTTCTGACCCTTGGTGATCATCAACATAATCTGCAACTCACGCTCGGAAAGGCTGTCGAACGGCGTTTCTGACTGAGGTTCAATCTGGCTAAGGGCCATCTGCTGGGCGATATCAGAGGCGATGTAACGCTGGCCGGAATCAACTAAGCGAATCGCATTCACCACTTCTTGTGGCGCAGCGCCTTTGCTCAGATAGCCGGAAGCCCCCGCCTGCATCACTTTGGCTGGCAGTGGATTCTCAGTGTAGATAGTCAACATGATTATCTTAATATCTGGAGAAAAGCGGACGATTTTTTTGGTCGCTTCCAACCCGCCGATCCCCGGCATATTCATATCCATCAAAACAATATCAACATCATTGCTGCGACACCACTTCACGGCGTCCTCGCCACACTGGGCTTCACCCACAACTTTGATGCCTTTGATGTCTTCCAGAATGCGTCGAATCCCTGCGCGCACCAATTCGTGGTCATCAACAAGAAGAACGCTAATCAAAGAGAATTCTCCAAAAATAAAGGCGACACACAGTCATGTTTCATGGCTTGTCGGCAGGCGATATTACGTTATGCACGTCAATAAAGAACTTTGGACAGCTTGTAAACCAAGAGAGTGCAGCATTAACAGGTCTAATATGGGGCTGCTGACCTGGCTGTCAGACATTGACAGCGGATATAAATAAAACCTCAGAAATGTATGCTAATTTAATTAACAGCGACATTTTACTCCATACACCTGCGCTTGACCACGGAATGTCTGTAAAAAAATGCGAGATAGCATGTAAAAACAAGATGCCATCTTCACCAGCAACATTTCAACTAAAAATCTATAAAAATCAACAAGAAAAAATCCACTCTCACCATTAAAACAATAAGGTGTAAAACATTAACCAGCCATAGACAGTGAATCTAAGTGCGGTAAAAATTAACGCTCAATTAAACAACGGGGCTTACTGCTTCTATATCTATCATATGAAGATTTATTATTATTTTCCTCAGTAAATTCTTATGAATGCTAAATGAATAAAAATCCGTTTAGACATGAAAAATACTCAATCTCAAAATCAGTTCGAGTCTCTTTACCATCCTCACCCACCCTTGCCTGCACGTTTCTGCTGCCCTGCTCCAAAACACGCCCGTAACGAGCGGGGAATGAATGTGGTAGAATGGCCGCACTTTCTTTCAGGCTGCTGAAAACTGTCTGAAATATCATTATCTGATTGAGCTGGAAAACAGCTTTGGAGCCCAAATGAGTCAATGTGATTTTACCACTGAAGCCAACGTCGAAACTCTGGCCACGGAAGTTGCCTGTTTAAAAGCCACTTTAACGTTGATCCTCAAAGCCATTGGCCAGGCAGACGCGGGCAAAGTGATGCTCAACATGGAAAGATTTGCCGCTCAAATGGAAGATGAAAAACAGGCTGAGATCTTCAGAAACTCCCTGCAACAGATTAAGTTCGCTTACCGCCAGTAAGCCGTGACTGTCAGGCCCGCCGCGCTGCGGGCCTTCGCGGCTTCTAGCACACTTCCCTCCCTCACCTTCCCCCGCTTTCTGCTAAAATCTAACTTCAACTTTCTCTACCAGACCGTTTCTCCCGAGAGATGTCTTACAAATAGGATAAAAACGATGAGCGAGAATAAGAGCGAAAATAAAACCAAGGCTGATGAAGTTCATATCAGCGACGGATTGGCGAAATTGCACGAAGTTGCCGAGCAAATGACCGAAGAAGAGCTTCAGCAAAAAGCCGAAGAGGCCAAACAAGCTGTTGAAGAAGCGAAGAAAAACCGCCATAAATAAGTCCTTCAGTCACGGATAAAGCGCGATGCTATCGTTGGGCAGGGAGAGCGTCCCTGCCATTTCAGCCTGTTTAGCCCCAACGCGCTTTATTTTTAGCCCGGATAATCGACCGATGCAGCACACTTCCCCACTTTCACCTTTTCAATCCCTTGCTTCACGCGCGGTAGAATATCAACACGGCGAGTGCGAAGCCCCTCATAGCCACAGCTGCTCGCAGCTCATTCACACTTTGAACGGCGTGGTGGAAGTCAGTACCGAAATGGGGATTTGGATGGTACCGCCGGGGCGCGGGGTGTGGCTTCCGGCCCATGTCCGCCACGGGTTGCGCTTTATCGGCGGCGTCAAAGCCAGAACGGTGTTTGTTGACTCTCTGGCCCGCGCGGACCTTCCTTCGCAATGTCAGGTAGTTCAAATATCGCCTTTGCTGCGCGAGCTGATCTCCTCTTCTTTGGCAATTCCCGCAGACTACCTGATTGGCGGGCGCGAGGAGCGTGTGATGGAGTTGCTGCTCGATGAGCTGCGGCTGCTGCCGGTGCTGCCTTTACACCTGCCGGAGCCAAGAGATGCCGCACTGTTGGCGATTTGCCGTGAAATTCAGCAGGCTCTCTCTTACCCGTGGGAGTTAGAAGATGTGGCTGCACAACTGCAAATCAGCGGGCGCACCCTGTCGCGCCGATTTCAGCGTGAAACCGGCCTGCGGTTTAGTGATTGGGTTAGGCGAGCAAGGCTACTGGCGGGAATTAACGCCTTGGCGGCGGGAACCTCAGTCTTGGACGTGGCGCTAGAGCTGGGCTATGACAGCCCCAGCGCCTTTAGTGCGATGTTTAAACGCGCGCTGGGCGTATCGCCCAGCGACTATTTCTCTCTCGATTTCCCTCTGCCCGTCGCTTAATTCAAAAATTGAGCGACGGCGTTAAACAGGGCCTGCAACGAGGCGCTGGACACATCGCTATCAATCCCTACGCCGTAGAAGGTTTCCCCCTGCCTGCGCTGGCAACTGACGTACGCCACCGCGCGGCTGTGGCTCTGATGCCCCAGCGTGTGCTCGTGGTAATCGCCGATGTCGAGCTGCAAGTCAAAGTGCCCGCTCAGAGCATCCACCGCGCCGGACAACAGGCCGTTGCCGCTGCCTGACAATGTCAGATCCTGCCCCTGATATTTCACTCGGGCGCTGAAGTGGTACTGGTTTCGCTCATCGCTGCGGATGTCATAACCCAGCAGTTGCAGCACCGGCTGATCCACCAAGCCATAGCGCTGGCGGAACAGACGCCATATATCGCTGGTGCTCATCTCTTTGCCGGTGGTATCGGTTTCGCGCTGGACGGCTTTACTGAAGGCTATCTGCAAGCCGCGTGGCAATTTCAGACCATGATTTTGCTCGAGCAGCCATGCCGCGCCGCTTTTCCCTGACTGGCTGTTGACGCGGATCACCGCCTCATAGCTGCAGCCCACGTCGGCAGGGTCCAGCGGCAAGTAAGGGACTTGCCAGTAAGCATCGCCACGGCTGGCCTGAGCTGCGAAGCCTTTTTTGATTGCATCTTGATGAGAACCGGAGAAAGCGGTAAACACCAGCTCACCCGCATACGGGTGGCGCGGATGTACCGGCAGCTGGTTGCACTGCTCGACAATCTCCACCAGGCTCTGCAAGTTGCTGAAATCTAAGCCAGGCGAAATACCCTGCGTGTAGAAATTCAGCGCCAGGGTGACCAAATCCACATTGCCCGTGCGCTCGCCGTTGCCAAACAGGCAACCTTCTACCCGGTCGGCCCCTGCCAGCATTGCCAGTTCGGCACAGGCTACGCCAGTTCCACGGTCATTGTGCGGATGCACACTGATCGACACCCGATCGCGACGGCTAAAGTGACGACAGAACCACTCAATCTGATCGGCATAGATGTTCGGCGTGCTGACCTCGACGGTGGCGGGCAAGTTGATGATCATCGGGCGCTGGGCGTTGGGTTGCCACACTTCAGCCACGGCTTCGCAAATCTCTAAAGAGAATTCCAGCTCGGTAAAACAGAAGGTTTCCGGCGAATATTCGAAGGTCCACTGGGTTTGCGGATACTGTTCGCACAGTTGGCGAATCTGCTTAGCGCCGCGCACCGCCAGTTCGCGCGTTGCCGCTTTATCCTGATTGAAAACCACGTCGCGGAAAATCGGCGCCGTGGCGTTATAAAGGTGGACGATAGCGCGCGGCACGTCCTTTAACGCTTCAAAAGTACGCTCGATCAGGTCCGGGCGTGATGGCGTAAGCACCTGAATATAGACATCTTCCGGGATCGCGTTGTCTTCAATCAGCCCACGCACGAAATCAAAATCGGTTTGCGACGCCGAGGGAAAAGCCACTTCTATCTGCTTGAAACCACAGCGCACCAACACATCAAAGAACTGGCGTTTACGCTCGTTATCCATCGGTTCGGCGAGTGACTGGTTGCCATCGCGTAGATCGCTTGAACACCACTGCGGCACCTTATTCAGCACTTTTCCCGGCCATTGACGATCGGCCAGATTGACTGGCGGAAAGGAACGATATTTCTGAGAAGGGTCGACTAACATGGTAATTCTCCATTCAACACTGCTGGCCTCATGCCGCAGCCTGAAAAGAGTATGCCGCAAGCCGCCAGACGGCGCGCCTCGCTAACTGACAGTGACCCGTGAGAAACGGACAACCGGAAAAAGGGAGAGATGGGAGGGGTTGGGCAAACGAAATGGGCTACAGAATTCTGTAGCCCAAAGCGATTTACTCTTCTGCGTTTTCAGCCACAAAGCGTGTGACTTTTAATAAGCGATCAAAGTGGGAAAGAATGAGTTCCACGTCTGATTGTAGAATCTCATCCGACGATTTCGCCGCCGCTAAAACCGCATTGTGGATATTGGTTGAAATATCGTCCTTTGATTCTTTACTCACCGAAAGAACCAGAGCAGCAATAAGCAAGGATTGCGCTTCAACCTGAGCCACCAGCTCTTTAGCCTCTACTTCGACTTTGGACAGTTTGATCAGCACATCGATCATTAAATTTTTCATTTGGGCACCCTTGGTTAATTCTGCACAATCGAAATTAGCACCGAATCTTGCACAGCGGAAGTTAGCACTATCACACCCTGATGATATAACTTTTTCCTGCGCTATTTATGCCAGAAGCCTTCTAAATTCGCCACATTCTCCCCCGCTCACTTTGCGCTATGCTAAGTTGGAATTATGCTGGCATGAAACATCGCGGTCGTGCTAAGGGAGGCGGTATGATTTTCCAGAAAGGCAGCATCGTTAAGCATCAATCCGGCGAAATTAAGGGTGTTGTCACCAACATCTTTGAACCGCTATCGGGGGATGTTTCTTACTACATTGCGTGGGGCGATGGCACCATCAGCCTGCACCCTGAGAGTGAAATACGCTGGGCCAGCGTGGACACGCCAAAGGCCTTCAGAAATTTCTACGAGAAATAAGAGCCAATATTAAGTAATATTGTCTTCCTTTTATAAGCAACCAAGATAAACCATTCATGATAATCAAACCTAAAATTCGCGGCTTTATCTGTACGACCACTCATCCGGTAGGCTGTGAAGCCAACGTGCGTGAGCAAATTGCCTACGTGAAAGCGCAAGGCAAACTGAAAGACGGACCAAAACGCGTCCTGGTCATCGGTGCCTCTACGGGTTATGGGCTTGCCTCAAGAATTAATGCTGCTTTCGGTTCAGACGCAGCCACCATCGGCGTGTTCTTCGAAAAACCGGGTAGCGAAGCGAAAACCGGTTCTGCTGGCTGGTACAACGCCGCGGCCTTCGATAAAGCAGCCAAAGAAGAAGGTCTGTACTCTAAAAGCGTCAACGGCGATGCATTCTCTAACGAATGCCGCGACACCGTGATCAAGCTGATTAAAGAAGATCTCGGCCAAATCGATCTGGTCGTTTACTCACTGGCTTCTCCAGTGCGCAAAATGCCTGACAGCGGCGAGCTGGTGCGTTCAGCCCTGAAACCTATCGGCGAACCGTATCAATCTACCGCGCTGGACACCAACAAAGACAAGCTGGTTTCTGCCGTGGTTGAGCCTGCAAACGAGCAAGAAATCGCTGATACCATCAAAGTGATGGGCGGCCAGGACTGGGAGCTGTGGATCAACGCTCTGGCAGACGCTGGCGTGTTGGCGGACAACGCCAAGTCCGTGGCTTACTCCTACATCGGTACTGAGCTGACCTGGCCAATCTACTGGCACGGTACGTTGGGCAAGGCGAAAGAAGACTTGGATCGCGCAGCCCAGGCTATCGATACCAAACTGAAAGCCAAAGGCGGCTCGGCTAACGTTGCAGTACTGAAATCTGTCGTGACTCAGGCTTCTGCTGCGATTCCGGTTATGCCTCTGTACATCTCTATCGTGTTCAAAATCATGAAAGAGCAAGGTATCCACGAAGGCTGTATCGAGCAGATCCAACGCCTGTTTGCGACCAAAATGTACAATGACCAGACTCCATCCACCGACGACAAAAACCGTCTGCGCCTTGATGACTGGGAACTGCGTGACGAAGTGCAGAAAACCTGTGGCGAGATCTGGAAGCAACTGAACGATGACAATATCTATCAGCTGACTGATTACCAGAGCTATAAAGAAGAGTTCCTGCGCCTGTTCGGCTTCGGCCTGAAAGGCGTGGATTACGACGCTGACGTCAGCGCCGAAGTGAACTTCGACGTCATCGAATTAGTTTAAACGTTAATCGTTTAAACATTGAAAATGAATAAGCCTGCTTAATTGCAGGCTTTTTTTTGGCTGTTACAAAAAAAACCTCGCAATGGCGAGGTTTATTTTTCACTTTTATTCTATTTATATATCAAAAACGTTAAATCTTATGTTCTTTTTTATCAACGTCGATCATTAAATAGCTTAAAAGACCTCTGTCGGCATTTTTTCTAGCCATATCGTTATTGGCGATTAGATAAAATGACGTTGCGACATCATAAGGCGATTTTTCTGCTGGGTAGACGACAAACTGAAGAGGCTCCCCACCCTTAATTGGCGAGCATTGAATTTGCCATGAACCGTCTTTTTCAGCAGCAGGCAGGCATTTACTCATTCCAAAGCTATATGACATTTTAGAACTTACAGAGGCAACTGCGTCCTTTACATAAATTGGGGTTTTAGCACTTCCATAATTCCCGTATGCAAATGAAGCAACTAGTGCAAGTGGAATCACGCACAAAAACAATGGCTTAATTTTCATCATCATGATACCTGTAGAAAACACAAATAAGTGAGAGCGCGTACAGAATAATCCTAAATTTTTATGATTTCCACCACTATCATACAAAAAAGTTCAAGATTTATAACCATTGGGTGAAAGTGGAAATTTTAGAAGCTACTTAGGTTACAAAGCTGTCTATTGATAGTTTTTCTTACTAAATCTTTTTATAAAAGGGTTAACTTGAAGCGTAATCATCTAATAAATATTATAAAAATGATAACTTACATTTGCTTACAGGCACTCAACCCATAGACTCATCTCAACCTAGACCTGGCTTCACTGGTGATTTTTTCGTCACACAAAGTTCACATACATTCAAATCACTTCACATTGCAACTCCTGTGGGGTTGATCTCTGCGAAACACCGATCACAAGACTTTCACCACTAACCTGATATATGATTTTTTTGATTCAGCTTCGTTAATATTGGTATTCTTCGGTATAATGATGAATAATAAATACAGCCACTCAACTCAACTATTTAAATATAAATTAAATAAACATTTATCTGAAAAACCCAACAAATGAAATAAATCTCATACATCATGGAAATAACAAATCCTTAATATAATAAACGTTCACACTAGCTTTTTATTGCTTAATATTTACCCATTAAAGTTTCTTATAAAATAATAATAAACCAGCCCCTAACCTTCCCTTTAAGTAGTGCTTTTCTTCATAGTGTTATCTACCAAGCTCATTTCTTATGCCCCTGTTACAAGATCAAAAATATCAAAAATCTTATGCAATTGGCCTGTATCTATCCGGCATTCGAACAAATTTTTATAGAAAAATCAGTCGTCGCACCTGTCGCACCAGCATCATTGTGATGAATAATTACTCTGCCTCTAGGCCTACCTCGCGTTTTTCAATTATCTTGCAGTCATTCTCATAAACATTTGTGATTCCCATCACGTGTAAAACGCGTATTATTCGCGCCTGATGGATCGTGGGTTGTTTAATTAACAGACATTCATCATTTATGTAAAAAATACTATACGTTAGTTTCATCCTTAATTTTCACGTTGGTTATAATAAGCTACGTTTTAACATTAGTATTACAGCACTTATCGGTATTCATGACTGAGAAGTACGAAAAAGAGCCATTCAGAGCTCAATAGATGAGAAAAAGCGCGATATGGTGCAGCGTTCAGCGCTATTAGGGCGAAAAAACAGGAATCAATACAACATGCAAGACGAGTCTAAAATCCTCAGCAAGCCGGAAGAGGAAGGCGCAGATAACCTGCGGCGCAACCTCAGTAACCGGCATATCCAGCTTATTGCTATCGGTGGCGCTATTGGTACCGGCCTGTTCATGGGATCGGGGAAAACCATCAGCCTGGCGGGTCCATCCATCATCTTCGTTTATATGATCATCGGCTTTATGCTGTTTTTCGTAATGCGTGCGATGGGTGAACTGCTGCTTTCTAACCTTGAATATAAATCCTTCAGCGACTTCGCCGCTGACCTGCTGGGTCCGTGGGCGGGCTACTTTACGGGCTGGACCTACTGGTTCTGCTGGGTAGTCACCGGCATCGCCGACGTGGTGGCCATTACTGCTTATGCACAATTCTGGTTCCCCGGCTTGTCGCAGTGGATAGCCTCTTTACTCTGCGTTTTACTCTTGCTGAGCCTGAACCTCGCCACCGTTAAAATGTTTGGTGAGATGGAGTTCTGGTTCGCGATGATTAAAATCGTCGCCATCGTCGGCTTAATTATCACCGGCCTGGTGATGGTATTGACTCACTTTGAGACGCCAACCGGCTCGGTTGCCTCGTTCAGTAACTTGTGGAATGACGGCGGCTTCTTCCCCCACGGCATTAGCGGCTTCTTTGCTGGCTTCCAGATAGCGATTTTCGCCTTTGTCGGCATTGAATTAGTCGGAACGACCGCAGCCGAAACCAAAGATCCGGAGAAGTCTCTGCCGCGCGCCATCAACGCCATCCCGCTGCGCATCATCATGTTCTACGTTTTCTCGTTGATTATGATTATGTCAGTCACGCCGTGGAACTCCGTAGTGCCGGATAAGAGCCCGTTCGTCGAGCTGTTCGTGATTGCCGGCTTGCCCGCTGCCGCCAGCATTATTAACTTCGTGGTGCTGACCTCGGCGGCCTCTTCCGCCAACAGCGGCGTGTTCTCCACCAGCCGCATGTTGTTTGGTCTGGCACAGGAAGGCAATGCGCCGAAAGCCTTTGGTAAATTGTCCTCCCGCGCGGTGCCGTCAAACGGCCTGACCTTCTCCTGTATCTGCCTGCTGGGTGGCGTGGTACTGATTTATCTGATCCCCGACGTGGTGACAGTATTCACGCTGGTGACAACGGTTTCGGCCATTTTGTTTATGTTCGTTTGGACCATCATCCTCTGCTCGTATCTGGTATATCGCCGCCAGCGCCCGCAGTTGCATGAAAAATCCATCTACAAAATGCCGTTAGGCAAGTTGATGTGCTGGGTCTGTATGGCGTTCTTCGCCTGCGTGCTGGTGCTGTTAACCTTGCAGGATGATACCCGCCAGGCCCTGATGGTGACGCCGCTGTGGTTTGTGGTGTTGGCGGTGGGATATTGGATCCGGACAAGAAATCGAAAGGTCTGAATTATTTAACTCAACACTTTGTCTTTTAGATGTTTTGGTTTTGCTCCTTCCCCTTTCAGGAGGGGGAGGAGCAAGAAAAAACCACAAAATGATCTGGTCTAGTAAAAGTTTCAAAGGGTTTTCAAACCCGAATCCCCCCTATGATGATTCTTTGAATCCCCTGAACTGTTTGTTCAAAGAACGCCTCATCGTTGAGGGTTTTGCCGCTGATGGCTTCGACTTGCACGCTGAAATCCGCGTAATGCTGGGTGGTCGCCCAGAGCATGAATATCAAATGCAGAGGCTCGATGGGGGCTATCAACTCCTGCTTTATCCAGCCGCGAATGACGTCGGACTTATCCTCCACCAGCGTCTTGAGACTGCCGCCCAACTCCTGTTTCAACAACGGCGCGCCCTGCACCATCTCCAGACAGAACAGCCGCGAGGCTTGCGGGTGGTCGCGGGAGACGCAAAGCTTGAGGCGGATATACTCGCTGATGGCAGATAGCGGATGCTGCTCGGCGCGCAGGGCAATCAGCGGCGCGACCCACACGTCCAACAGCCCGCGCAGCACGGCGATATACAAATCCTCTTTTGATGGGAAGTAATACAGCAGGTTGGTTTTGGACACATCGGCGCGCTCGGCGACCTGATCCAGACTGGTACCGTGGATGCCGTACAACGAGAAAAACTCCAGCGCGGCAGCCATAATGGTGCTGCGCTTTGCCGCGACGGCTTTTGAACGCCGGGTCGGCGCTTTCTTCTGCTGCTCAATCTGCTGACTCACAACCTCTCCCGCCCCGCTTTCTGCAATATTCCGAGCATAACAAATGACTTTCACTGCGACTATCGTCAATCCCTTACCCCGTGAGCATTTCTGCAATTAACCACAAAGAGGTAACTTTTTAACAAAACCGCACCATTTTTGCCCACCTCTGCCTGTTTTGCGTGCAGTTAATTTTTACCAAATGGTCCGAATTAGACCAATTACTCCAGAAAACATGCTGCGTATTTTTCAACCGACTGAAAAATAAGCCGATTTAAAAACTGGCATTGGCTTTGCAATAGCTTCCTCGTCAATACGTTTTCACACAGCGCTGTCTGCCGTCCAAATGACTCAGGCAAGCCATTGTTAAGATTAACGAAATTGAGGTGAGCTATGAAAATCGGTGTCTTTATTCCCATCGGCAACAACGGCTGGTTAATTTCCTCTACTGCGCCGCAGTACCAGCCTACTTTTGAGCTGAATAAAACCATTGTGCAAAAAGCCGAACACTACAACTTCGACTTCGCGCTATCGATGATCAAGCTGCGCGGCTTCGGCGGCAAAACCGAGTTCTGGGAACACAATATGGAGTCGTTCACCCTGATGGCGGGCCTCGCCGCGGTGACTTCCCGCATTAAACTCTATGCCACCGCCGCCACATTAGTGATGCCACCGGCCATAGTGGCCCGCATGGCCGCGACCATTGACTCCATCTCCAACGGCCGGTTTGGCGTCAACGTGGTCACCGGCTGGCAGAAACCGGAATATGAGCAAATGGGCATGTGGCCGGGCGACGACTACTTCAGCCGCCGCTACGACTACCTGACCGAATACGTCACCGTGCTGCGCGACCTGTGGGGCACCGGCCACTGTGACTTAGACGGCGAGTTCTTCAAGATGGATGACTGCCGCGTCAGCCCACGCCCGCAGGCCGAGATGAAAGTGATCTGCGCCGGGCAGAGTGACGCGGGCATGGCCTTTTCCGCCAAACATGCCGATTTCAACTTCTGCTTCGGCAAAGGCGTCAACACGCCCACCGCCTTCGCCCCGACCGCCGCGCGGATGAAAACCGCAGCAGACGCCGAGCAGCGCGACGTCGCCTCTTATGTCTTATTCATGATCATCGCCGATGAAACCGACGCCGCCGCCCGCGCCAAGTGGGAACTGTACAAATCCGGGGCCGACGCCGACGCGCTGGCGTGGCTCACCGACCAGAGCAGCAAAGACACCAAGTCAGGCAGCGACACCAATGTGCGCCAGATGGCCGACCCAACCTCGGCGGTGAATATCAACATGGGCACGCTGGTCGGCTCCTATGCCAACGTCGCCAAAATGCTGGATGAAATCGCGACCGTCCCCGGCACTGAGGGCATCCTGCTGACATTCGACGACTTCGTAAACGGCATTGAAAACTTCGGCCAGTACATCCAACCGCTGATGAAAACCCGTCAAGACGTGCTGACTCACAACATTGAACAGAAAGAGGTGGCCTGATGACCGTGTTTGATCAATCGAAAGCTGACAACGTTGTTCGCCGCGATACCCAAAGCAGCGGCCAAGAAACACTATTAAAAGCTCGCCCGGAAACTATTGCGTTTACCCCGCAGCAGGCCGCGCTGATCGTGGTGGATATGCAAAACGCCTACGCCTCGCAGGGCGGCTATCTGGATTTGGCGGGCTTTGACGTGTCGGCCACCGGCCCGGTGATTAAAAACATCCAGCGGGCGATTGCCGCGGCGCGCTCGGCGGGCATCAAAGTCATTTTCTTCCAAAACGGCTGGGACAATCAGTATGTCGAAGCGGGCGGCAGCGGCTCGCCAAATTATCACAAGTCCAATGCACTCAAGACCATGCGAAAACGTCCGGAATTGATGGGAAAACTGCTGGCAAAAGGCGACTGGGACTACGACTTAGTGGACCAACTTCAGCCACAGCCGGGTGACATCGTGCTGCCGAAACCGCGCTACAGCGGCTTCTTCAACACCCAGCTCGACAGCCTGTTGCGCAGCTACGGCATTCATCATCTGGTGTTTACCGGCATTGCCACTAACGTTTGCGTGGAATCCACCCTGCGCGACGGCTTCTTCCTAGAATATTTCGGCGTAGTGCTGGAAGACGCGACTCATCAGGCCGGGCCGGACTTCGCGCAAAAAGCCGCGATTTACAACATTGAAACCTTCTTCGGCTGGGTGTCCAACGTCAATAGCTTCTGCGATGCCGTGGGTTATAGCGAGCAGCCGCTGAGTAAATCAGCCTGATAATAAATTGAGGAAAAATAATGCCTAAAAGCGCGATTATTCCAGCAGGCAGCGGCGTTCCGCTGGCTCCATTTGTTCCGGGCACTTTGGCCGATGGCGTGGTTTACGTCTCGGGAACCCTGCCCTTTGATAAAGACAACAATGTGGTGCATATCGGCGATGCCGCTGCGCAAACTCGCCACGTGCTGGAAATCATCAAAAAGGTGATTGAAACGGCGGGCGGCACCATGGATGACGTCACCATGAACTCCATTTTCATTACCGACTGGGCCAATTATGGCGCCGTGAATCAGGTGTATGCCGAATACTTCCCCGGCGAAAAACCCGCGCGCTTCTGCATTCAGTGTGGACTGGTTAAGCCGGACGCCCTGATAGAAATCGCCTCAATCGCCCATATCGGCAAGTGATAAACCCAAGTTCACCTAGGAGATTAACCATGTATTACAAAGTATTGGGTAAAGACTCTCCGTCGGTGGATACCGTTGTGCTGTCATCGGGGCTGGGCGGCGTGCACGGCTTTTGGCAGCCACAGCTGGCGATGTTAGCAGAGCAGTTTCGCGTGGTGCTGTATGACCAGCAGGGCACCGGCGTTAGTCAGGGCGAGGTGCCTGCGGGTTACAGAATGGAAGATATGGCCGACGAGCTGGCGGGGCTGCTGAATGAACTGCACATCGACCGTTGTCATATCGTCGGCCACGCGCTGGGGGGAATTATTGGGCTGCATTTGGCTCTGCGCTACCCTTCCCTGCTGCAAAGTCTGGTGGTGGTTAACGGCTGGGCCAGGCTTGATTCGCAAACCCGCCGCTGCTTCGAAGTGCGCCAAAACCTGTTATTAAACAGCGGGGTTGATGCCTATGTGCAGGCCCAGCCGCTGTTTCTTTATCCTGCCGACTGGCTTTCTGCTCATCGCGATTTGCTTGAGCAGGAGAGGCAGCATCAGGTTGCGCATTTTCAGGGGATGGAAAACCTGCTGCGGCGGTTAGAAGCGCTGATGACCTCTGACCTGACCGATTCGCTCAGTCAGGTGATTGCGCCGGTGCTGGCTCTAAGCAGTAAAGACGACCTGCTAGTGCCTTGGCATCAGTCGGTTTCGCTGGCGCAGGCCCTGCCCCACGGCGAGCATCAGCAGATGAATTACGGCGGTCATGCCATGAGCGTGACCGACAGTGACACCTTTAACCCCCTTTTATTGGCATGGTTGCAGACCCACGGCCTGCAAAACCAGAACCCCATTTCAAGCCTTAACCCGACGGAGATCCCATGGCCGAAGCATTAACCGCCAGCGCGCTGGCAACCCTATTCACCGAAGCCCGCACCCATAACGGCTGGCTGGAAAAGCCGGTTAGCGATGAACTGCTCCAGCAGGTTTACGAGCTGGCGCGCATGGGGCCAACCTCGGCCAACTGTAGCCCGGCGCGCATGGTGTTTGTGCGCAGTCAAGAGGCTAAGGAGAAGCTGGCTCCGGCGCTTTCCAGCGGCAATCTGGCTAAAACTATGTCCGCGCCGGTGACCGCCATTGTCGGCTGGGACCCCGAGTTTTACGAGGCGCTTCCCGAGCTATTTCCTCACGGCGACGCCCGTTCGTGGTTTACCTCCAGCCCGGAACTGGCCCATGAGACGGCATTTCGTAACAGCAGCTTGCAGGCGGCTTACCTGATCATGGCCTGCCGTTCGCTGGGTTTAGACACCGGGCCGATGTCCGGCTTTGACCCTACTAAGGTGGATGCCGAATTTCTGTCAGAGCTGGGCTGGAAGTCCAACTTCCTGATAAACATCGGCTATGGCGACAGCAGCAAAGTCTACGCCCGTCTGCCGCGCCTTGACTTTGACCGCGCCTGTAGGCTGGTCTGAAAAGGGAGAAACCTGATGCAAACGGCAACCCCACATCACCCGACCCTGCCGGTGGAAAAGCAGGATTTTCGCGATGCTATGGCGCGGCTCGGCACGGCGGTGAACATCATCACGACAGATGGCCCGGCGGGACGCGCCGGATTTACCGCCTCGGCGGTGTGCAGCGTGACCGACACCCCACCGACCCTGCTGGTGTGCCTGAATCGCTCGGCCTCGGTCTACCCGATGTTCAAACAGAACCACGTGCTGTGCGTCAACACGCTGGCCCATAACCATGAGTCGCTATCCAACCTGTTTGGCGGCAAAACGCCGATGGAACAGCGATTCGAGGCCGCCGAGTGGTCAACGCTGGCAACCGGCTCGCCCATTTTGAGCGGCGCGCTGGTCTCTTTCGACTGCAACATCACCCAAATCACCAGCGTCGGCACTCACGACATTCTGATATGCGAAGCCGTGGCGCTGGTGCGCAACGATGAAAGCCACGGACTTGCCTATTTCGACCGCCGCTATCACTCCTTAATGCGTGCGGCAAATTCAGGTTCTTAATGGTCCCTAACGCGCCTGTCAAAGCAGGCTCTTTTCACCTTTACTCGTGATGTTTTCTCACTGCGGAGCACAATATGGCGAATTCCTGGTTTCCAAAATGGCGTTTACGGCAGGGCAATCTGGATGGCGCCGTTGTCGCGCCGGATGAGCGTCTGCCCTTAGGGCAGACGATGGTGATGGGCATACAGCACACGGTAGCCATGTTTGGCGCGACGGTGCTCATGCCGCTGCTGATGGGCTTTGACGCCAACATGGCCATCCTAATGTCAGGGATTGGCACCCTGCTATTCTTCCTGGTAGTTGGTGGGCGAGTGCCTAGCTACCTTGGCTCCAGCGCCTCTTTTGTCGGGCTGGTGATTGCCGTGACGGGCTACAGCGGGCAAGGCGCCAACCCGAATATCGCCTTAGCCCTCGGCGGCATTATCGCCTGTGGCGCTGTGTATATGCTGATAGGCTTTGTGGTGATGGCAGTCGGGACGCGCTGGATTGAAAAGCTGATGCCGCCGGTGGTAACGGGCGCCGTGGTCATGGCGATCGGCCTGAATCTGGCACCCATCGCCATTCACAGCGTGTCCGCCTCTTCATTCGACAGCTGGATGGCGGTGGTCACCGTGCTGTGCATCGGCGCCGTGGCGGTATTTACGCGCGGGCTGGTGCAAAAGCTGTTGCTCTTGCTGGGGCTGGTCGCCGCCTACGCTATTTACGTAGTCGTCACTAACGGCCTGGGGTTAGGCAAACCGGTCGATTTCAGCATCATCTCGCAAGCCGCGTGGTTTGGCCTGCCGACCATGACTACCCCAACGTTTAGCACTCACGCCATGCTGCTGATCGCGCCGGTCGCGGTGATCCTGGTGGCCGAGAACCTCGGGCACATCAAGGCCGTGGCGGGCATGACCGGAAAAAATCTCGACCCTTATATGGGCCGCGCCTTTGTTGGCGACGGATTGGCAACCATGCTCTCCGGCGCGGTCGGCAGCAGCGGCGTGACCACTTATGCAGAAAACATTGGCGTCATGGCGGTCACCAAAATCTATTCCACGCTTATTTTTGTTGCCGCCGCCGCCGTTGCCATCGTTTTGGGCTTCTCTCCCAAATTTGGTGCAGTGATCCACACCATTCCCGGCCCGGTACTCGGCGGGGCATCCATCGTGGTCTTTGGTTTAATTGCGGTTTCAGGGGCGCGCATCTGGTTGCAGAACAAGGTTGATCTCAATGAAAACGGTAACCTGATAATGGTCGCAGTGACGCTGGTGCTAGGCGCGGGCAACTTCTCCCTGACGCTCGGCGGCTTCACGCTGGGCGGTATCGGCACGGCAACCTTCGGCGCTATCTTGCTCAATGCATTACTTAAAAATCGTCGACTCACAAAAACTGGCACAGAAGCTGCATTAAAAGGTAACTGACGACCTCAGTTTCTCCTTAGCTCATCAATTTTGATGATCACCGGCTGTTATTCGGTCCACCCGTCCGATTTAGCAGCCGGTTTTTTCTTTCTGCTCACACCACAAAGCTTGTATGTTTGCCGTCAGGCAGCTCGACATCAATGCGCAGTTTCCCGCCCATCGCTTCAACATAACGTTTCATGGTCGACAGCTTGATATCATTGCCGCGCTGCTCAATCGCCACCACCGAAGGCTGGCTAATTCCCATCGCCTTGGCTACCGCCGCCTGCGACATCGCCAACTGCTCGCGCAGGGCGTAGAGCTTCACCTCAAGCAGCATTTCATCAGCCGCCTCGGAGATGCGCTTTTGGCTTTCACTGCTGCGTGCAGCCAGTAAGTCTTGTAAATTTTTCGCCATTTTAATGCTCCTTATTCTTCCCGTAGATGCCTCAGATACGCCTGATCGGCAATGTGAAGCATCCGTTTGTAGAACTGCTTTTCCTTGCCCTTTTTGCTCCCCGCGCACAGTACAATGGCCTGGCGGAAAGGATCAAAAGCAAAGAAAGCACGAAGTGGCTCCCCTTTGTGCTGTATCCGCAACTCCTTCAAGTGCGGGTAACCCGAGCCACAAACAGTATCGACCAACGGCCTTCCGAGCTGCGGCCCTCCTCGACGAAGAGCTAATAAACCCGCAAGAACTTTCTCCTGAGTTCCATCATTTTGCTGATCAAACCATTGATCAAACAAATCCGTGGTTAGTACCGTCCACATGGCGCCACCTTTTATAGACTGTAATCTATATTCAGAGATTAACAAAGCACTAAAATAAGCCAAAGGAGGGGATGAGAAAGGGTTTGTTTTCACGCCATGCGAGGCGTATTCCAAATTACCACGCTATAAAAATCAACAACCTGACCAAAGACTCACCAAACAACATCTATTTTTCGTTAACCCTTTGACATGCCTGCGGGCAGTCGCTATTATTCGCCCCGTTCCAACGATTCCTCTGTAGTTCAGTCGGTAGAACGGCGGACTGTTAATCCGTATGTCACTGGTTCGAGTCCAGTCAGAGGAGCCATATTAGAGACGCCCGCTTAAGGAAACTTAAGCGGGCGTTTTGCTTTGGGATTTTTATGCCTATTTATGAATCACTTTTTAATTCAAAAAACTAGTGTGAAAATCTTTCCCATACGTTTTCAGTCTCCCTACACCGGAAAAATTCGCAGCCAGATTTTGTGTCACTTCAGATCGACTAGAAATGACCACCTGTAGCGCGTTCCTTATCAATACTGAAAGCTAGAATTTAAATACCCTTCAAAAATCGTCAAGATATCTGGTTATGAGGTTTATACCTATTAGGCGAATTCAGCTTCTCAGTGCTTCTCAATTTCAAATACAATATTAGTAGAAATAACCGCCCGCATTCTTTTATAGGTTAAATAGGTAAGTAAGGGATCCAATCTGATAGCAATTATATCAAGCTGATGTTTACCATATAAAGCCTTAAAAAATATCAACTAATTGTATATAAGCACACAAATTCCATTGATGAATCCCGGCAAGATAATCATACCGCGGATAATCCATCACCGATAATAATTCTTCTCCTAAAATTCAGCAAGTTAAGAGCCTACTCCCAAAATCAAGAAAATAAAACCCTATATTTAGATAAGGAATTGAGGGTAGTAATTTTGACAGAGGCTGAAAATCACATTAATTTTATTACATATCGAGTGAATAAAAAGCCAAATTAAATATTTAATCTTAAGCTAGGAGTTATCATGAGCGAAGTACAGGAGTCACCAATTAACTACATAGCGACGTATGAATCCAAAGTAAGGACATATCCACATAGCTTCCCTGAAATTTTTCATCATGTGAAAGGATCAATAGTATTTTCTGAGAGTGGTGATGAATATACGGATTTTTTTAGTGGAGTTGGCGCACTAAATTATGGTTAGAACAATTATTTAATTAAGAAAAATTTAATTGAATATATAACCTCTGATGGAATCACCGACTCTATCGATATGATGACATCAGCTAAAGAAATGTTTATAAAAACCTTACAAAAAACATCTTATCCCCAAGACACCTAGATTATAAAATATAGCATTAGTGGTTACGGACTTCTACCATTCTTAATTTTGATTAAGGAGAAATATGATACCTAGTCCCCAGGAGAACATAATGAGATATTAAGAGGAAATAACGATGCCTTTATCACTGCACACTCAGCAGTTGAAAAGTATTGGAAAGATAATCCGTTCATTAAGGAAATTGAAAATTCTTTATCAAGATATCTGTGCGTGTTTAATCCCCCAGTCACAGGCAATGAAGACCATGATGAAGATGGTTCATACAAACTATCTTGATTTTTTAATAAAATTTAAAAGAGGAAAATATGAAATTATCTGACACTTCAAAGCTAAAATTGATTGTAGTTATTGCATCTTTAACTATCTTTACAGCGGGTTCGTTTTCCACTCTTTCAGGATTACTAATCTCTCAGTTTCAGAGCAGTTTTGGATGGCCTCTAACTTACACAAGCTTTGGAGTGTCATTAAATATGATTCTGTATGGGTTAGTCGCCCCGTTCTCTATTTTCCTGATGGACCGATATGGAATTAAGAATATAACATATTTGGCACTTTTTTTGTTGGCAGCGGGAGCTTCAATCGCGCTCATCCCTAATCCGATTGTGTTTAACTTTGCATGGGGTGTTTTAGTTGGAAGCGGCACGGGTATGCTAACTATGGCTTATGGTGCGTATATTGCTCAAAGATACTTTAGAGAAAATCAAGGATTACCCGTCGGTATCATGACGGCCTCAGCAGTAGTTGGGCAGTTTGCACTACTCCCTCTATGGTCCCACCTTGCAGAATCAAAAGCATGGTTTTATCCATTAGCCGGTTGTGCCATCATTTCTTTTTTAGCAATAATAATGAATATCTTTAGCCCTATAACTACAAATGAAAAGGAAAAAAAATTAAAACAAAAAAATTCCATATCTGAAGTGTATTTCAACCTTGTCTATGGTTTAAAGTCTCCAACATTCTGGGTGATATCGCTGTTCTTTATGATATGTGGAGCAACAACAAATGGTTTGATGTGGAGCAACTTCATTCCCGCAGCACATGATCATGGTATGCATGCTACAGTTGCATCCACCATACTTCTTATTATAGGGTTCTCCAATATCATTGGTACGCTTTTGACTGGTTGGCTGACCGATAAAATAAACCCAAAACATATCCTGGCGGCAGTCTTCTTATTTAGGGCGGCGGTTTTATTTTGGCTTCCATTTATCTTAAATTCCAACCTAGACGTTAACCTGATCACTTTTGCAATTCTTTTTGGGATTTTAGATGTTGCCACCGTTCCGCCCGTGATTACTTTATGCAACAAAGTTTTCTCTGACAGAGGCCCAGCACTTTTTTCATGGACAAATGCTTTTCATCAGATTGGCGCCGGAGCAATGGCCTTTTTAGCGAGTTATCTAAGAATACGACTGGGCGATTACTTCGTAGTATGGATCCTCGCAGCAAGTATGTGCGTACTGGCTATTTTAATTGTTTATCTCTCTAAATATGATGGTTATCAACCTGAGCACACCGACAATAAAAATACAACCGAGACAAGTCCATAGCTGGGAACATCACACTTGTTAATCCTTATAAAATAGCAAAACGCCCGCTTAAGGAAACTTAAGCGGGCGTTTTGCTTTGGTGTTTTCGCCGACTGATTCGTCAGTTGGCTCAAAATTGGTTATCATCCGCCCCCCCTCTTCCTGCGGAAAGCCTGATGTCTACGATTATCGATACCTTTATCGCCCCGCCGTGCCACGACGAGATCGAGACGCTCTATCAGGACGAGCATCTGCTGCTGATCAATAAGCCTGCCGGGCTGCTGAGCCTGTCGGGTAAAAATCCGCTCAATCTCGATTCGGTCCATCATCGGCTGGTGCAGACATTCCCCGGCTGCACTCTGGTTCATCGCCTCGATTTCGGTACTTCTGGCCTGATGGTGATTGCCCGCAATAAGCCAATCAATGCCGCACTTTGCCAGCAGTTCAGTCAGCGCAGCGTGAGGAAAATCTACAGCGCCCTGCTCTGCGGGCATCTGGATGAAGATGAAGGGGTGATTGATGCGCCCATTGCCAAAGACCCGGCGCTGTTCCCGCTGATGTCAATTTGCGCCATTCACGGCAAGCCCGCGCGCTCCGGCTATCGGGTGATTGAACGCTTCTACCGTGAGTTAGAAAACGGCGCATTGCTGCCCTTGACGCGGGTAGAGCTGACGCCAGAAACCGGGCGCACGCACCAGTTGCGCATTCACTGTCAGCTACTGGGCCACCCCATTTTAGGCTGTGATTTGTATGGCGGCCTGCTGCTGCCGGGGACTGAACAGACACCTCGCCTGATGCTGCACGCCAGCGAGCTGCATTTTGTGCATCCCATCAGTGGAGAGAAAATCGAAGCCCGTCATGCCAGTCCTTTCTAAGCCACAACCTCCATACGCAACCCTTGATCACCACATCAAATCGTCGGGCACTTTAAAGTCAGCATACGGATCTTCTTCATCCTGCTCTTCCTGACTGAGCGCGCTGTTTAAAGCAATGCTGCCGGCGTCTCGCTGGGCAATTTTATCAGCGACGCTTGCAGGAATAATGGCGTACTGACTCTCACTCGGGTTATCGGTAACCCAACGAGCAATGGCGAGACGCCCGCTAATCAACTGGGCCTGAGTGACCTTATCAACCATTATTTTTTTGATAAGATTATTATCGGTGAAGTTAAAACCAATATCGCCTTTTGCAATATCAATTCTATTCATTTCAATCAGTTGTTTAACCTGAGCTTTATGTTCTTTAGATAACACAGCCTGTTTGTGTTGTTCATTTAACTGTTTATCACGCTCAAGCTGCGTTTTTTTATTTTCTTCCACCGCTTCTCTTGCCTCACGCGCCTGAACCCGTGACTTTTTAGCCGTTCTCTGAACTTTAGCCACCTTTTTGCTGGTCACTAATCCGGCTTTTAGCAGTTGCTCTTGTAAGGTCAGTTTTGTCATTTTCGTTTCTAAACTCGTTAAATAATTTCTGCGATTATAGCGGTAATTTTTGAGGCAGTGCTAGGTGGCGGAACTCCTCCGCCATTTTCACCACTCACTTAGCTTAGGAAGCTATTTGAGGTGAGTTAAAATGCGCGTATTGCCTTCCCAATCTGGTCCGACCTTCAATGGCTCAATTTCTTCGTCGGCTGATGAAACCTCTTTTGGAACCCAGCCGCCTGCCAGCACCTTGAACCGGGCAAGTTCGGGTTCAAATCTGTCAATTCAGTACGGTCAGACCAATAATCAGGCCAACAGCGCGGCGGCCGCCAATGATCCGGGCGATATTATCAACGAGCTGGCGTCGATGATTGCCGGTTTATTACGAAAAATGAGTGACGCGCAAAACGGCGCGGCTTCAGGCACTCCATCTGCACCGACTGGCACCCCAGCGCCCGCCAGCTCGGGTGTGAATGCGTCGCAGAGCGCAAGCCCGACTTCGGCTACTTCGGCAACTTCAGCCACCTCCGCCAGTTCGGCTAGCGCTGCAGCCAGTTCTACTGCCTCTTCGGCCGACGCTAACTTTATCGATAACTCGAAATACTCTTCTCCCGAGGAGTTAAAAAAGTATGCCCCGCTGGTGGCGAACCTGCCGCCAGACCAGCAGTTGCAAGCTGAAAAAGAGATGAATCGCCCAGCGGCGGCGGCCAAGATGGCGGCGGCCGGTGGCCCTGACGCCGCTCATGCCAAAGCCTTTATCGACGCCAACCCGGCGCTGAAAACCGCCACTGACGTCGGCAAGCACGGCGGCAAGCCTGATGGCAAAACCACCAACGGTGACTATGCCGCCTTCGCCAATAATATGGACAAAGCCCGCGACGCGGCGGTCAAAGACGTCACGGATTACCAGAAGGCTCACCCTAATGCCGATCCGCAGTCCTTGCAGATGGTAACCTCGGCGGCAACGCTGCGCGCCAGCGAACCTCTGGTGAAATGCGCCTCGCTAGACTCCAACGGCAAGGTTGATTCCTACATCACCGCCGACTCGCTGAAGGCCATTCAGCAAAATAATCCGGGCTTGTCCCCTGCTCTGCAGCAAGCGGCCAAAACCTTCTCCCAGCCCGGCTTCTTATACATGCTGGATCAGGGCGGGTTAGAAGGTAAAGATTTGGCGCTGCACAACCCGGATCAGAAAATCAGCGGCAGCAATATCGACAACTGGATCGCCAAGCAGGCGCCGACCAACAGCGGCGAGTTCGCCAGCATGATGAATGACGCGGCGACCCGCAACGCCGTGGCAAACGTGGATATCAGCAATCTCGGGGCCGACGTGTTCCAGAACCCGCAAAACTACAGCGGTGCGCAGAAAGCGGCGGTGTTGGTCAAACTGCAACAAACGCAGGGCCAAGTAGATGGCGGCAGCTCGCTGCGTAAAACCGACAAAACCTCGCAGGCGCTGCAAGATGATATCGCGCAATTGCAGAGCGACCCGGACGTGCAGAAGTTTATGGCGCAGGCCGTGCCTGGACAGGAAAAGATGATGATTGGCAATGACCCCGGTCTAAGCAAAGCGGTGAATCAATGCTATCAGGATCTGATTTCAGGCAAAACCATGGACCAAGATATGCAGGCCGCGCGCGACGCCGCCGCCAAGGCCAATGCCGGTAAGAAGCCGGAAGACCAGCAGCCGGTGGATTACAGCGACGCCATTAACAGCCTCAATTCAGAGCTGCAATTGCAGGGCGACCTTCAGGGCAAAGGGGCGAACCTGCCCACCACCGCGCAGGTGATCAACAGCCGCCCTGACCTCAAACAGCAAATTCAGACTTCCTACGAGCAGAACTTTACCCAAGGTCAGGCGGTAGAAAGTGGTCTGAAAAATAACAGCAAGGCCGATGCCAAAGACGTACTGGCGAGTGTCGATCAGAAGAAAGCCGCCTATGAAGATGCTATCCCAGACAGCGTGACGGCGGCCTCGGAAGATGGCTACGCCGAAGCCACCATGAAAGCCCTAAGCACCACCAGCAAAGGCATGAGCTTCCTCAACACGCTGAAGGACGCCGGCACCCTGCCTAAAGATAGCGATTTGACCAAGATGACCGGCAAAGAGATGTACTCGCAGCTGCGCGAAGGGGTGGAGAAGCAAACCAGCGAGATGGGGCTGAGCATGGCGAAAAGAGCCTCACTCAGTGGCAGCGGGATCATGAGCGTCGCGGGTCTGGCGTCGGTGTCTGAGCAGTTGAAATCGGGCGATAAAGCGGGCGCGGCGAAAACCATTTATGACGGCATCAAAGGCAGCTCGGAGCTGGGCAAACTCGGCTTTAACACCGCCGCCGAAGCCTTGGGCAAAGATGCTTCCGTGGGGCTGGGCCGTATCGCAGGCAGCGTGGCCGGTCGCGTGGCTGGCACGGTCGCAGGTGAAGCAGCCGGTGCTGCCGCTGCCGAGGCGCTGGGTGCAGCCGCCGGGCCGGTCGGCTGGATCGTCGACGCGGCGATGGGCTTAGGTTTCGGGATCAAAGCCATTATTGACGCGGTGAAAAAGCACAAAGATCAGAAAACCTTCGACCACAACGTTGACCCCACCCTCAAACAGTTTGGTATTCCCACGCCAAGCTAATGGAGGCAATCAGCACATAAAAAGGGGCCAAATCTGGCCCCTTCGCTTTTGCAAAAATGCGATTTATGGCGTGACCAACGCGGGTTCCGCCAGCGGCGCTGCCGTTTTCTTGCAGCACAAATACAGGACATAAATCAGTGGGATCCACGCCAGCGTGCCCAGCGTCAGCTTGGCGTAGACATACACCTGCGGCGAGGCGAAGTGCTGCAAGATAGTATTAATCAGCCGCAGTGCCAGTTGGATCAGATAAAGCATACCGAACCACCAGCCGGAACGATTGATGTCATGCATGCGACGGATGCCCACGGCCATAATCGGCACAATCACCGCCAGCAAAAATATCCACTGCGCCAGGCTGCCGTAGAAGATGGCGTTCGTCACCCCCACCAGCGTGGTGATGATGGCAACCGAGAAGCCCAACAGCACGGAAATCAGCATGCTGCCGAGCAAGAATACCCAAAACTCTTTTCTGGTTGAGCGACCACTAAAATCAACGTAGCGCTTCCAACCCTGTAAATAACATTGCCAGACCGTCATTCCTGACTCCTCTCCCCATTAATTATTACTATTATTTATTGATATAAGTGTTAACTCTGTTTTCGCTTCATTCTTTACCGCAACTTCCTCTCTGAGGGAAGCATTGCCTGTAATAACCGGCATTTTTGTGCCCATCCTTAGATGTTGGCTGGAATTATTTAGGTGGGGTGTTATATATCCTTTACTCGCTAATGAATCTTTTCCGCTAAGGATCGTCCGATGTCCGCCAAAATTCGCTGTGCCATTCTTGATGATTACCAAAACGTTGCCCTCACCTACGCCGATTGGTCTTCGCTGGACGATAAAGTCGATACCCAAGTGATTAACCAGCACATTGCTGATGAAGAAATGCTGGTGAAAACCCTCGCCGACGCCGAAATTGTGGTCATCATGCGCGAACGCACGCCTTTTACCGCCGCGCTGTTTGCCCGCCTGCCTAAGCTCAAATTGCTGATCACCTCAGGGATGCGTAATGCCTCCGTTGATCTTGAGGCGGCGAAACTGCACGGCGTCACGGTATGCGGCACTGGCAGCGGCGGCAGCGCACCGACGGAGCTGACCTGGGGGCTGATCCTCGGTTTGGCCCGCCATCTGGTCACCGAAAATAACGCCCTGCGCGACAACGGCACGTGGCAGAGCACCGTCGGACTAGGCCTAAGCGGCAAGCGTCTGGGCCTAATTGGACTGGGTAAAATTGGCCAGCAGATGGCCAAGATAGGCCACGCCTTTGGCATGAAAGTGGTGGCCTGGAGCCAAAACCTCACCGCCGAGCACGCGGCTAAACACAGCGTGGAGCTGGCGGCCAGCAAAGAAGCCCTATTGGCCACCAGCGACGTGGTATCGATTCATCTGGTGCTCAGCGATCGCAGCCGGGGACTGGTGGATGCCGCCGATCTGGCGCTGATGAAACCTTCCGCCCTGCTGATCAACACCTCGCGCGCCGCCATTGTTGACCAACCGGCGCTGATTGCCGCACTGCAACAGGGCAAAATCGGCGGCGCGGGACTGGACGTGTTTGACGTCGAGCCGCTCCCCGCCGAGCACCCTTTCCGCTCGCTGCCTAACGTGCTGGCGACGCCGCATATTGGCTATGTCTCAGACGACAATTACCGCATCTATTTCAGCGAAGCGGTCGAAAATATCGAATCATTCTTAGCGGGAAACCCAGTCAGAGTGCTGTCGATTTAACGATTACTCAGGATGGGTGAGCGAATTCTTAAATCAAATTCCGTTACCCACCCTGCATTTCCACATCTGCCAGTTGCCAGCGGCAAGCATTCATGACCATTATGTAAATTCCATTTACATTCAGTTACTCCAGATGATTAACGTTGCCCTAATTGATGACCACGTGGTAGTCCGCTCCGGCTTTGCTCAGTTGCTGGGGCTGGAATCTGACATCAAAATTGTCGGTCAGTACGCGTCGGCGGCTAACGCCTGGTCGTCGCTGCTGAAGATGAACATTGACGTGGCGGTGATGGATATCGCAATGCCAGATGAAAGTGGGCTAAGCCTGCTGAGCCGCCTGCGCCAGCAGCGGCCCAATTTCCGCGCCATTATTTTGAGCATTTACGACACCACCGCCTTCGTGCAAAGCGCGCTGGACGCCGGGGCCAGTGGCTATCTGACCAAGCGCTGCGGGCCAGAGGAGCTGGTGCAGGCCGTGCGCACCGTCCACGCCGGTGGCCGCTATCTCTGCTCCGACGCCCTGCTGGCGCTGCGCCAAAGTCAGCAAACGCCCAAGGCGCTGCAATCCCTCACGCCCCGCGAGCGCGAGATTTTCGACCTGCTGGTTAACGGGCTGAGCGTCAAGGCGATAGCCGAACAGCTGGAGCTAAGCCACAAAACCGTGCACGTTCACCGCGCCAACATCCTCGGCAAACTCCAGTGCGACACCACCATCGAACTGGTGCATTTTGCCATTCAGCACAGCCTGCTTGCCTAATGAGAAAGCTCGGTCTCACCCTTTTTCTGGCGATTTTCTACAGCCTCTGCTGGCTGGCGCTCTGGTCGATCAGCTTCTATCTGACCCAAAACGGCCAGCAGGCGATGTTGTTGCTGCCGCAGGGCTTGCGACTGGCGCTGATGACGCTACTGTCGCGGCGCTACTGGCCCGCCATGCTGCTCTCAGAGGCGGCAATTGGCGTCTGGCTGCACAGCGAACAGCTGCAAACCCACTGGATCATGCTGCTGTCGCCCCTGCTCAGCTTAATCCCCGCCGCGCTGGTGCAGCATCTGTGGCGGCGCTTTACCCTCTATTGGCAGCGGCTGTTGCTGCTACTCGGGGCAGTGGCGGGCAATAGCCTGTTGCAGATGGCGGTGCCGGGTTTATGGCTGAGCGCGACGCTGAGCCAAACCCTGCTGGCCTCCTTCACCGGCGGGATTTTGCTGACGCCTTTTATCTATCTGATTTACGAATATCTTAAACAGCAGCATCTGCAAAACCTGCTGGCGCAGGAGATCCCCGACCCGCCGCTGCGCACCTCGCTGCTGATTTGGTGCTCGTTGTTCTTCGCCCTCGCCGTTTGCCTGCAAATGAGTCTGGCCCCGGAGGTCGAGCGGCTGCTGATCATTTTGGTGTTTCTGCCCAACGTGGTGATGGCCTACGCCTTCGGCTGGCAGGGGGGCGTGCTGGCGGCGGTGCTTGGCAGCCTGATGATCACCGTCACCCGGCAGATGAGCGGCGCGTTTCACGATTTGCTCGAGCTGGAGCTGTTCCTCTCCACCCAGGCGCTGCTCGGCATTGGCTTGGGAATAGCCATCAGCCGCCAGCAGCAGCTGGCGTCGCATCTTAATCGCTACCGTTTGCAGCTAGAACAGGAGCTGGACACCCGCCGCCAGCTCACCGAGCGGCTGGTGCATACCGAAGAGGCGGTGCGCAAAGAGATTGCCCGCGAACTGCATGATGAGATCGGCCAGAACATCACTGCCATTCAGATTCAGGCCATGCTGGTGGACAGGAGCCCGCACGGCCCGGCCACCCACAGCGCGGCGAAGCAGATTGGCGAGCTGTCGCAGCGCATTCACCACACCACCCGCCAGCTGCTGCGCCAGCTGCGCCCGCCGGTGCTAGACGAGATGTCGCTGGATAAAGCCCTGCATCATCTGGCCAACGAGTTCGCCTTCTCCGAACAGGGTATCGACTTTCACCTCGACTATCGGCTGCCGGAGCTGCCTCGCGACGAAACCCTAACCTTCACGCTCTATCGGCTGGTGCAGGAGCTGCTCAACAACATCAGCAAACACGCCGAGGCCACGCAGGTGCGCATCTGCCTGACCGAGCAGCACCCAATGCTGGTGCTGGAAGTCAGCGACAACGGCAAGGGCTTTGCTCATCCCGTCAAAGAAGGGTTTGGCCTGCGCGGTATTGAGGAGCGAGTGCGCGCCTTGGGCGGCGAATGGCTGCTCGAACAGCGCAACGGCACCCACATAATTGTTAAGTTGCCCACAGATTTGCAAAGAACTCCCCCCTGACTAGGAATAATTCCTAGTCATCTAAAACCTTGTCTCATCCGCTGCAAAAATCACCTGCCTACACTCGGCGCATAAGGTTGGAGTAAACGATGTCCCAGATGTCAGCCTCACTTGTCGACAAAAACTATCGCTATTGGCGAGTTCACCTGCTGCTGTCGATGGTGATTGGCTACGCCGCGTTCTACCTGACGCGCAAAAGCGTCAATTTCGCGATGCCGGTGATGCAACTGGAACTTGGCCTGACCAAAGGCGACATCGGCCTGCTCGGCACGCTGTTTTATCTGGCTTATGGCAGCTCGAAATTTGTTTCGGGGATTTATAGCGATAAGACCGGCGCGCGCTGGTTTATGGGTGTCGGCCTGCTGATGACCGGGGTGCTGAATATCCTGTTCGCCTTCTGCCATTCGCTGACCGCGCTGCTGGTGGTCTGGACGCTAAACGGGTTCTTTCAAGGCTGGGGCTGGCCACCGTGCGCCCGATTGCTGACCCACTGGTATTCGCGCAATGAGCGCGGTTTCTGGTGGGGATGCTGGAACACCTCGATCAATATCGGCGGCGCGGCGGTGCCCCTGCTGTCCGGGCTTTTGGCCTCGATGTGGGGCTGGCAGGCGGCGCTGCTAGTGCCTGGCGTGGTGGCAATAGTGATTGGATTATGGCTGTGCCGCCAGCTGTGCGGCACGCCGCAACAGCAAGGTTTGCCGACGGTGGGCGCGTGGCGACGCGACCCGCTGGAGCTGCGGCAGGAGCAGCAAAGTCCGCCGATGAGCATGACGCAAATTCTGCGCCAGACCATTTTGCAGAACCGCACCATCTGGCTGCTCGGCGTCTCTTACGTGCTGGTCTACCTGATCCGCATCGCGCTAAATGACTGGGGCAATATCTGGCTGGCGGAGAATCACGGCGTCAATCTGCTGAGCGCCAACGCCACGCTGTCGCTGTTCGAGCTGGGCGGACTGCTCGGCGCGTTGTTCGCCGGATGGGGTTCCGACCTGCTGTTTCGCGGCCAGCGCGCCCCAATGATTTTGCTGTTTTCGCTCGGGCTGTTCGTCACGGTCACCGCCCTGTGGCTGGCGCCGGTCCACCACTTCGGCCTGTTGGCCCTGAGCTTTTTCAGTATCGGATTTTTTGTTTTCGGCCCGCAGATGCTGATCGGGCTGGCAGCAACGGAGTATTCACACAAAGACGCTGCGGGCACGGTGACCGGCTTTCTCGGGCTGTTTGCCTACCTCGGTGCCGCACTGGCGGGTTGGCCGCTGGCGGTGGTGATGCAGCATTACGGTTGGTCCGGCTTCTTCGCCGTGCTGACGCTGGCTTCGGCCTGCGTTGGGTTACTGCTGATGCCGATGATGATGGCGGGTATCAGTAAGCGCGAACTGAGCGCCGCGCCGCCGGACATATAACAAGGTTCTGTCCCACAACATAAGAAGAAAAGGTAAAACACCATGAAAAAACATCCCTCTCCTACCCTCTACAAATACTCGCTTTTGGCCGCCGCCGTGGCCCTCACCGCCTTCACCGGCGCGGCTCAAGCCAAGGGCCGCCTGGTGGTGTATTGCAGCGCCACCAACGCCATGTGTGAAGAAGAAACCAAAGCCTTCGGCGAGAAGTACGACGTGAAGACCTCGTTTATCCGCAACGGCTCCGGCAGCACGCTGGCAAAAGTCGAAGCGGAGAAAAAGAACCCGCAGGCTGACGTCTGGTACGGCGGCACGCTGGATCCGCAATCTCAGGCCGGTGAAATGGACCTGCTGCAAGCCTACAAGTCGCCGAACCTCGAGCAGATCATGCCGAACTTCCGCGACCCGGCGAAGCGCAAAGGCAACTACTCTTCTGCGGTGTACATCGGCATTCTGGGCATAGGGGTGAACACCAATCGCCTGAAAGAGAAAAACCTGCCAGAGCCAAAGTGCTGGAAGGACCTGACCAACCCGATTTATAAAAACGAAATCCAAATCGCCGACCCACAAAGCTCCGGCACGGCCTACACCGCGCTGGCGACCTTCTCCCAGCTGTGGGGCGAGGATCAGGCTTTCGACTACCTGAAACAGCTCAACGGCAACATCTCCCAATACACCAAGTCGGGCATCGCCCCGGCCCGCAATGCCGCCCGTGGTGAAACCGCGATTGGTATCGGCTTCTTGCACGACTACGCGCAGGAGAAAGAGAGCGGCGCGCCGCTGAAGCTGATCTCCCCGTGTGAAGGTTCCGGCTATGAGATTGGCGGTGTCAGCATCCTGAAAGGCGCGCGCAACCTGGACAACGCCAAGCTGTTCGTCGACTGGGCGCTGTCCAAAGACGCGCAGGAGCTGGCGTGGAAGAAAGGTCAGTCCTACCAAATTCTCACCAACACCACGGCTGAAACCTCGCCAAACTCGCTGAAAATGAGTGACCTTAAATTGATCAACTACGACATGGACAAGTACGGCGCGTCCGATATGCGTAAGGCGTTGATCACTAAATGGGTTAACGAAGTGAAGATGGGCAAAGCGACACAATAAGGCCCACGCGATTTATTGAGTGCCTAAAGCGCCTTCTCTTCAGGGGGAAGGCTGGGATGAGGCAGGCAACGCCAGAGATGCCATTTATACCCCAACCCAGCCCTTCCCTTACCAGGGGAGGGAGCAAAACTGCTCTTCTTTTAGAACGAGCAGAGTGGTTCTAACTCAGTTTTTTCTTTCAACACCTAAAATGTGAGGGGACAACATGTCTCATACACTCAGCCTGCCTGATATCCAGCGCCGCGACCCGATTTTCGCGTGGCTGGGGCTTATCCTGCTGGCCTTTGCACTGCTGCCAGCCTGGAGCCTCGACTATGGCTTGCTGGAATCCACCGCGGACGAAATTCTGGCGGCTTACGGCTGGTCGGGGCTGAACGTCAGCCTGCTGTGGCTGCTGTTGCCGATGGTTCTGCTGTTCCGCCCGCGCCACGCGCAGCGGCTGGAAGCTCGCCGTCGCCACCAGTTCGACGCCGCATGGTCAGTGTTCTGCGCGCTGTTTATGATTGTCAGCGCCACCTTAGTCGGGCGCGGCCTTGGCTACGGCAGCATCGGGATTTTCATCGCCCTCGGAGCGGTCTGCACGCTGGCACTGTCACGCCTTGAGTGGCTGGGCGGCGACCGTTTTGTGCTCGGCTCGCTGATTTGCATCATCGCCATGATTGGCGTGTTTATCATCTTCCCGAGCATTGCGATTTTCATCCCAATGTTCACCAACGACGCCGGAGAATTTGCGCCGCTGGCCTTTATGGCCGTGCTCGGCCAGTCGCACATCTTGCAGGTGATTTGGAACTCCTTCCTGCTATCCGTGGCGGTAGGAATTGGCTGTACCTTCTTCGGCTTAGTGCTGGCGATTTACACCACGCGCATTGCCAAGCGTTCGGCGATCATTGGCCGAGTGTTCTCGATTCTGCCGATTGTCACCCCGCCGTTTATCGTCGGACTGGGCGTCACGCTGATGATGGGCCGCTCGGGCTATGTCACTGAATTTATGGCTAACTGGTTTGGGCTGACCAACACTAACTGGCTGTACGGCTTTACCGGGATTTGGCTGGCGCAGGTGTTAGCATTTACGCCGATGGCCTTTATGATCCTCGACGGCGCGATTAAAACCATTCACCCCTCGCTGGAAGAAGCCTCATACACCCTGCGCGCCAGCCGCTGGCAGACCTTCCACCGCGTCTTCCTGCCGCTGCTGAAACCGGCGCTGGCTAACGCCTTCCTGATTGTTATCGTGCAGTCGCTGGCGGACTTCAGTAACCCACTGGTGCTGGGCGGCAACTTCGACGTGCTGGCCACGCAAATCTACTTCTACATTACCGGCGCGCAGCTCGACTATCAGGCCGCCAGCACCCTCGGGGTGATTCTGCTGGTGTTCTCGCTGCTGGTGTTCTGCGTGCAGTACATGTGGATTGGCAAACGCTCCTACGTCACCATTTCTGGCAAAACCTCCCGTGGCGACGTGCAGCCGCTGCCGGTGACGCTGGTGTGGGGCGTGACGCTGCTGCTGGCCATCTGGGTCGCCTTCAATGCCCTACTCTACGGCAGCATTTTCTACGGCAGCTTCACCGTCAACTGGGGCGTGGATTACACCCTGACCTTCGCTAACTTCACCAAGCTGTTTGGTCAAGGCTTTAGCGACGGGGCCTGGCCTTCGCTGCTCGACACCCTGCTCTACGCCGGTATCGCCGCGCCAATTACCGCGCTGTTCGGCCTGCTCATCGCCTACATCGTGGTGCGCCAGCAGTTCCGCGGCAAAAAGACCATCGAGTTCAGCACCATGCTGTGCTTCGCGGTGCCGGGCACCGTGGCGGGTATCTCCTACATTCTGGCCTTTAACAGCGCGCCGGTTTACCTCACCGGAACCGCCGCCATCGTGATCATTTCGATGGTGATGCGTAACGTGCCGGTGGGTATCCGCGCCGGTATCGCCGGGCTGGGCCAGTTGGACAAATCCCTCGACGAAGCCTCGCTCAGCCTGCGCGCTGGCTCGATGCGCACCGTGATGTACATCCTGCTGCCGCTGCTGCGCCCGGCGATTCTGTCGGCGCTGATTTACAGCTTCGTGCGCGCCATTACTACCGTCAGCGCCATTGTTTTCCTCGTGACGCCGGACACCCGCGTCGCCACGGCCTATATCCTTAACCGGGTGGAAGATGGCGAGTACGGGGTGGCTATCGCCTACGGCTCGATTCTTATCGTGGTGATGCTGGCGATCATTTTCATCTTTGACTATCTGGTTGGCGAAGCGCGCATTTCCCGCTCCAAAGCCAAAACCGGCCAATAATTCTGGAGTGAGCTGTTATGACAACGATTCTACAAACCGAGCGCCGCGCGCCGGTTGAAACCACCAAAAGCTTTGTTGAACTGAAAGGTGTCGCCAAGCGTTTTGGAAATAATACCGTGCTGGAAGGCCTGGATCTGGCGATCCCCAAAGGCAAAATGGTTACCCTGCTCGGCCCGTCCGGCTGCGGCAAGACCACCGTGCTGCGTATGGTCGCCGGGCTGGAGAAGCCAACCGAGGGCCGGATTTTCATTGATGGCGAAGACGTGACCGACCGATCCATCCAGCAGCGTGATATCTGCATGGTGTTCCAGTCTTATGCCCTGTTCCCGCACATGTCGCTGGGCGAGAACATTGGCTATGGCCTGAAAATGCTGGGAAGACCTAAGGCGGAAATTCGCGAGCGAGTGCGCGAGGCGCTCTCTCTGGTGGATTTAGAAGGTTTCGAAGATCGCTACGTGGACCAGATTTCCGGCGGCCAGCAGCAGCGCGTGGCGCTGGCCCGCGCCCTGATCCTCAAACCGAAAGTGCTGCTTTTCGATGAGCCGCTGAGTAACCTCGACGCCAACCTGCGCCGCAGCATGCGCGAGAAAATCCGCGAGTTGCAGCAGCAGTTCAACATCACCTCGCTGTACGTCACCCACGATCAGAGCGAGGCGTTTGCCGTATCCGATACCGTGCTGGTGATGAATAAAGGCAAAATTATGCAGATTGGCGCGCCGCAGGAGCTGTATCGCCAGCCCGCGTCGCGCTTTATGGCCAGTTTTATGGGCGACGCCAACGTCTTCCCGGCCGATCTGCATCGCGAAACCGTGGAGATCTTTGGCTACCACATCCCGAAACCGGCGGGCTTTGCCGACGGGCTGCAACAATGCACGGTGGGAGTTCGCCCGGAGGCCATCACGCTGGGCTTGCAGGGCGATGACAGCCAGCGCTGCTTCATCACGCACGTCGCCTACATGGGGCCGCAGTATGAAGTGACGGTGGAGTGGAACGGCCAATCGCTGCTGTTGCAGGTCAACGCTACCCAGCTCCAGCCGAGCGCCGGGGACCAGTTCTACCTGCAAATCCACCCTTACGGCATGTTCGTTTTAGTCTAAGAAAGCCGCCGTTAGCCCTCCAGCGCGAAAACTAACGGTACAATCACTTGGGCGGCCACCGGCTGGTCGCCCTGCTTCGCCGCAATAAACTTCCAACGCTTCACTGCCGCCACGGCAGCCTCGTCGAGGCGCGGATAGCCACTCGACTGGCTGACCGCCACCGACGCCGCCAGCCCGTTGGCGCTGACTTCCACCCGTAATCTCACCGTACCCTGCTCGTGCAGCTTTTTCGACAAACGGGGGTAGTCCGGCGCGGGGTTATTTAAGTAAGCCGCACTGAACTGCGGCGGCGTCACTACTTTGCTGGCCGCCGGGGCTTTGCTGAGGGCCGGAGCCTTGGGCGCAGTGGCGGGTTGCGCCTCGTGCTGCGGTTGGGGTTTTGGCGGGTGTTTCGGCTTCTCGTCATGCACCGGGCGCGGCTTGGGCTTTTCCGCCTTCGGCAGGCTTATGGCCGCCTTCTCCACCACCGGCGGCGGCGTTTTTTCTACCGGTTTAACCGGCTCTGGCGGCGTGGGGATAGGCTCTGGCTCATGCTGAGGCTCTGGGGCCAGTTGCACCATTTCGACCGCCATCAGCGGCGCGTTAATCTCAGCAACTTGCGGCGGGTTCATACGCAGAAACAGCAGCAGCCCGAGATGCAACAGCAGGACCACCGCTGCAATAATCAGCATTTTCAGGCCGCGTTTCGGCATGGGAGAATCTCCGGAAAAGGCGGATTCAGCTAACATGCTGCCGCCGATAAAGCAGGACGGCCAGCCACGGGCCGCCGAGTAGCGTTGCCATTAACCCGGCGGGTAACTGGCGTGGATAGAGGAGATTGCGGCTCAGCCAGTCAGCAAAAATCATCAACAGCGCCGCAATCATCACCGCTAGCAGCAGCTGGGCCAGCGGGCGTCGCGCCCCAAGCTGACGGGCGATGTGCGGGCCGAGCAGGCCAATAAACGACAGCGGCCCGACAATCAGCGTCGCAACGCCGGTCATCAGCGCCGCCAGCGCCATGACCGTCAGGCGGGCGCGCTGGGTGCGTAAACCCAGCGAGTGCGGCACCGACTCCAGCGGCAACAGCAGCAGGTAGCGCCGCACCAGCGGTGTAAACAGCAATAGAAGCAGCGCCAGAGCCAGCGCGGCGACGGCCATCGGCGTGGTGACGTAGTAGGTCGAGCCGGTCATCAGTTGGCGCAGCATGTTGGCCGCCATGCCGTTGTTGGTCATCACCACTCCCGCTACTGACTGGAAAATCGCGGTGATCGCCAAACCACTGAGCAGCACGCGCTGTGGGGTAAATCGCCCCTGTCGCGCCGTCCACAGAGTCAGTAAAAGTGTGATAAACGCGCCGACCGCGCTGCTCAGCATCATGCCCGCAATCCCGGCTGTTGGGATAATCAGCAGCATCAGCGTAATACCCAGCGACGCCCCCGCGCCAATCCCCAGCAGCTCAGGGCTAGCCATCGGGTTGGCGGTCACTCGCTGAATAATCACCCCGGCCGCCGCCAGCAGCACCCCGGCTGACATCGCGGCAATCATCCGTGGCAGACGGAATGGCAGCAGCGCCAGCACGTCGTGCCACGCGTCCCAGTGCCAGCCGTGCAGCGTGCGCCCCACCGCCAGCGACAGCACAATGCTCGCCACCAGCAGCAACAGCACCAGACCAAAGCGCGGCTTGAGAATACGTGCCTGACTTTGCGCCACCGTCTCCTTAATAGCTTGCAGCGAAATACTGCGGATGCGCGGCAGATACCACAGCAGTAGCGGGCCTCCGGCCAGCGCGGTCATCATGCCGGTCGGCAGCAGCATGCCGTTAATCCCCGTCAGTCGACTGACGCCCTGATCGGTCAGCCACAGCAAGCCTCCGCCAATCAGCGGCGACCAAAGCAGCCGTTGGCGCAGCTTGTGCGCTCCTGCCAGCGCCGCCAGATGCGGAGCCGCCAGCCCGATAAAGCCAATCACCCCGACGGCGCTGATAACCAAGCTGCTGATCGCCAGTGCGCAGAGGATAACCACGCTGCGCACCGCCACCGGCGACATGCCGAGGGAGCGCGTGACCTGCTCATTCAGCGCCATCAGGCCGAGCGGCCGCAACATCAGTAGCACCGGCACCACGCAAATCGCCAGACGCGGCAGCAGCCAGAACAGCGTCTGGCTGTTCTCCTGCACCAGCGAACCGCCGCCCCAGATGAAAATCGCCGCCAGCGACTGGTCGTAAATAATCGATAAAAGCAGAGAAACTGAGCCGCAATAGAGATTCACCAGCATCCCGGCGAGGATCAGCGCCAGTGGCGAAAACGCCTGCCGCGACGCGAGTACAAACACCAGTAGCATGGCCACCAGCGAGCCGCCCATGGCAAACCATTCGCGGCCCCACGCCAGCCACGCCGGAGCCGCCAAGCTGACCATAGTCAGGGCCAACGTTGCGCCGGACGCCACGCCGAGAGTCATGGGTTCTGCCAGCGGGTTGCGCAGCGCCTGCTGCATCACCACGCCGGTAAAGGCCAAGGCCATGCCGCAAAGAACCGCCATCCACTGGCGCGGTAGCCATCCACTGGCGCGGTAGCCACATGTCATGGGCAATAATCGGCTTGGCCCCCGCCAACAGGCTATCGGCGTGCCAAAGCTGGCTCCACTGGGCCACCGGCAACAGCTGTGAAAGCTGCTGCACGCTGAGCAGCAGCGCAGCGAGATAGAGCAAAATACACAGCCACAGCGGCGAATTTTTTAGTAAAGAGGTGGCGGGATGCGCCGGGCTTGTCAGCGGGATTTGGCTCATGCGCGACCTCGCTGTTGCAGGCCTAGCGCCAGAGATTCAGCAAAGCGCACGGCGGTGATCAGTGCGCCATTTTGCGGCAAGCCGTCAGGCAAGGTGATGCAGTTTTCCGGCTGCAAAAGCGGCAGGCTGCGCCACAGCGCCGAGCCGGTAATGTCGCTGATATCAGGCTGCGGATAGGAAGGCAGCAGCACCACGCGGCCACGGCCTCCGGCGGCGAGCAGGTCCACAGAGGTCATGGCGAGACCCTGCGCGCTGGTCGCCAACTGGCTGGCATTTTTCAGGCCGAGGCGTGTCAGCACGTCATCAAACAGGCTGCCTTTGCCAAACAGGTACAGATGCAAAATCTCCAGCGGATGGGCCAGATAGAGCGGCGTGTCGGCGAAAGGCTGAACCGCCAGCCGCGCTTTGTCCATCCGCGCATTCACGGCGGCGATGATCTGCTCGGCTCGCTCAGGTTGCCCCAGCGCGCCCGCCATTTGGCGCAAATTAGCCTGCGCCTGCTCGAGCGGAGAACTGCTGTAAGTGTTGAGCACCAACAGCGGCGCAATCTGCTCCAGTTGGGCTTTCGCCATCAGATGGCCGGGCGTCACCAGCAGCAGCGTCGGACGCAGTTCGCGCAGGGTTTCAAAATTGGGTTGGAATAGCAGGCCCACGTCAGCGACGTCGGCAGGCAGCGCGGGTTCGCCATACAGGCGGCGATACCACTGTGGCGCGGCCACGCCGACCGGCACCACGCCGAGCGCCAGCGCCATTTCGGTCAGGCCCCAGTCGAGGATCACCCAGCGCGGCGCGGGTCCTCCGGCGGCCAAGCTACAGAGAGGGGAAAGCCCCGAGCTTGCGCTCAGGGCCAGTGCGAGTTGCAGAAACTGACGACGATTCATGCTTACCACTGATAGCTCAGGGTCGCCAGATATTGGCGGCGCAGGCCGAAGTGACAGCCATTGTCCTGACAGTAGTTCAGGTACTGCTTGTCGGTCAGGTTTTGCACATTAAGCGCCAGTTGCCACGACTGCCAGCGGTAGCGCGCAACGGCGTCGAACACAGTGACCGCCGGGACTTTCAGGCTGTTTTGGCTGGTGGCATAACTGGTGCCGACATAGCGCGCGCCGCCGCCAAGGGTGACACCATCAAGCATGCCCGGCAGCGCGTATTCGGTCCATACCGCCGCCGTCTGGCGCGGAATGCCCACCGGATCCTTGCCCTGATTGCCAGTATTCGACGCCGTGACTTCCGGGTCGGTATAGGCATAGGAGCTGCTCACCAGCCATCGCGAGGTGATATTGGCTTTGGCTTCCAGCTCAAGGCCGCGCGAACGAATTTCGCCAGTCTGCACCGAGAAGTTCGGGTGATCCAAGTCCGCCGTCAGTACGTTTTGCTGGGTCAGGTCATACAGCGCCGCGGTGAATAAGGCGTCGAAGCTTTTCGGCTGGTATTTGATCCCCACTTCCGACTGCTTGCCCTTAGTTGGGCGGAAAACATCGCCGCTGAAGGTGGTTCCGGCCTGCGGCTGGAATGAGGTGGCGTAGCTGACATAAGGCGCGATGCCGCTGTCGAACAGATACATCAGCCCGGCGCGGCCGGTGGTGGCGTAGTCGGTTTGCTCTTTACGCGTGTCGTTATCCAGATCGTTGCTGTGGCTTTCAGCCTTGTCGTAGCGCCCGCCGAGGTTCAGCAGCCACTGATTCCACTTCATCTGGTCTTGGGTATAGAAGCCGGTTTGCGACATATACAGCCGCGAATGGTCTGTCAGCGCCGGGGTCTGCACCGGCGTGCTGTAATCCGGGTTGAGGTAGTTAAGGTCAGAGGCATCTCCGTAGCCGCTGTTTTGCGTCAAGTCGTCATGCACGTAATCCACGCCGAACAGCATGTCGTGATCCACCGGGCCGGTGTCGAACTTGGCCTGCAAATGGGTATCAACGTCGAAGTCTTTTAACTTCTCATTAATGTGCATGCTGTAGCGATGCACCTCCGGCGCGTTGGCAACCACGCCAAACGGATAAACCATGGTGTAGTCGCTGCGGGTCTGCATGTAGCGCAGGTTCTGGTGCAGGGTCCAGACATCATCGAAATGGTGCATGAACTCATAACCCACGCTCTCCTGCGAACGGCTATAGCTGTCGAAGCCCGGCTGACCACCGTAGAAGTTGTCAGAGATTTTGCCATTCGGGTTATTCACCAGCGTGCCTTGGACCGGCAATTGGTTGAAGAAACCGGCGTCCGGGTCTTTGCGGAACTGGCTGAGGAAGGTCAGGCTGGTGTTGTCATCGGGCTGCCACGTCAGGGCTGGAGCGATGTCGTAATGTTTATACTTGGTGTAATCCACCTGCGTGTCAGTCTTCGACGCGGTGCCGGTCAAACGCCCGAGCCAGTGCTGATCGTTGTCCAGCGAGCCGGACAGATCCAGCCCGCCTTCGGTCAGATTGTTGTTGCCGGTGGTGACATAGATTTCATGCAGCGGGTCCGCCGTCGGCCTTTTGCTGACCAGATTCACCACCCCGCCCGGACTGGCTTGACCATAAAGCACCGAGTTCGGCCCTTTGATCACTTCAATCTTATCCAGCAGGTAGGCGTCGTAGTTCGGGCGCGACCAGTAGGTCACGGTGGGCAAACGCAGCCCGTCGAGGTATTCATCGGCGTTGAAACCGCGAATGATGATGGTGTCGAAGCGGGTATCAGCCCCGCCCGCTTCCGACTGCACGCCACCCAGATAGCGCAATGCCTGCGACACGTTCTGCGCACCCTGCGCGGCGATCTGCGCCTGCGTCACCACTGACACGCTCTGCGACGTTTCAATCAGTGGCCGGTCAATTTTGGTCGCGCCGCTGGCTTTCTTGGCGACAAAATTGGTGCTTTCGTCACTGTCCGCCGTCGAGGAAACCGTCACTGAAGGCAGCACCGTGGTCGCGGCAGCGCTGGTCTGATTTTGTGCTGCGGCCTGCACTTGTCCTGCAATCAATGTCATCAACAGCGCCGCGCTGAGCGGTTTAAGCCTAAACCCGAATTTACCCTGCATGTGTGTCCCCGAAAATAAAACAATGACTCAATAATGAGGATACAAATGATAATCATTAAGTTTTAATTGAACAGAGGACGGGATAGAATGCTTGCGATGTTTGTTCGGGAAATAGCGCGAAACAGACAGAATTCGGCGAATTTAACGCAATTGATGAGCGATTGTTGGAAATGGACAAAATCTGGCGCAAAGGTTACGGGGTGGAGATACCACCAGCGGCCCCGCAGTTAGTGGCCCGCAGTCATTTTTACAGCAATCAGTCTCGCGAGAACTGGCATTCTCACTCCGCCGCGCAGCTGCTGTTTTGCACCCAAGGCGTGATACGCGTCCTGACCCCGCAAGCCTCGTGGACCCTCGGCCCGATGCGCGCTATCTGGCTGCCGTCGGACTGCCAGCACGAGCTGCACGCCCTTGGCGACATCACCACTTTCAGCCTTTATCTCGACCCGCATACCGCAAGCTCATTGTGGTTAAAATGCCGCACTTTGCAAGTTAGCCCTCTGCTCAACGAGCTGGTGCAGGCACTGCTGGTCGGGCAGTCTGCCACGCCGCCGAATGTCGCCCGCATTGCTCTTATCTCCCCGCTATTGCTCGACGAGTTGCGTCAGGCGCAGAACAGCACGGTGTGTAATTTGCCGCTGCCGACCGACCGCCGCCTGCGCAATATCTGCGAACTGATGCTGGCGACGCCGGAAAACAATGACACGCTGGAGCTGTGGGGTAACAAGGTGGGAGCCAGTTCGCGCACCCTCGCCCGGCTGTTCCGCGAGCAGACCGGGCTGACTTTCGCCCAGTGGCGCCAGCAACTAAGGCTGGCTGAAGCCGTAGGCCAGCTGGCTCAGGGCCAGACGGTGATGGCTATCGCCAACCAGTTGGGCTATCACAGCCCCAGCGCCTTTATCTCGATGTTCAAGAAGTCGCTGGGAGACACGCCGCAGCGCTACCTGCGCGCGTGAGCCTTCAGAACCTTTTATCCGTCACTCAGTAAAAATGAGTATTAAGCGTTTTTAACCGTTCGTGATATTTAACTATTCGTGATAAAAATATTCATTCGAATAGTTACCCCGCTATTAATACCAATAATTATTGTCTGGTCATCGGCAGGATTTTCCCTTTGCCGCTGTCAGCAAAATAGTGATTTTCAGGAACTGATCATGCCCCCACACCCCGAAAACTCGGCGTCGTTACTGCAACACCGCTCTTTTGTCGCCTTCTGGATAGCCCGCGCGGGTTCCAGCTTTGGGTTCCAAATCTTATCAATCGTGGTCAGTTGGCAGATCTATTCGATCACTGGCCGCGCCTTAGATCTCGGCCTCATCGGCCTCGCGCAGTTCTTGCCGTCGGTGACGCTGGCACTGGTGGCGGGCCACGTCGCGGATCAGTTTGACCGTCGGCGCATTGTGCTGCTGGGGCAAATTGTCGAATGGCTGGCAATTGCCACGCTGGCCGGGCTGGCCATTACCCAGAACATCAATGAAATCAGTATTCTTGGGCTAATTTTTCTTATTTCGACCGCGCGCGCCATGGAAGCGCCTTCGATGCAGTCCATGTTGCCCGCGCTGGTGCCGCCATCCATGCTGGCACGCGCCATGGCTGCCAACGCGGTGGCTGGGCAAGCGGCGGCCATGGTTGGCCCGGCAATTGGCGGTTTTTTGTATATTGCCGGTTCGGGTGCCGCCTACGCGGTATGCGCCGCGCTGTATCTGCTGTCGATTGTGATGGTCAGCCGCTTACAGTATGAGCAGGCACAGCCGAAGCGCGTTCCAGCCACCTTCGCCACGCTGTTTGCCGGTATTCGCTTTATTCGCAATCGCAAAGACGTGCTGGGCGTGATTTCCCTCGACCTGTTCGCCGTACTGCTCGGCGGCGCCACCGCGCTGTTGCCAATCTTCGCCAAAGATATTCTGCACACCGGCCCTTGGGGGCTTGGCCTGCTGCGCGGCGCGCCGGCGGTGGGTGGGCTGCTGGTCGGCTTCTGGCTTAGCCGCCGGGCGATGACCCGCAACGTCGGCATGATTATGTTTATGTCAGTGGCCGGTTTTGGTGTGGCAACCCTGATATTTGCCCTGTCGAGCACCCTGTGGCTGTCAATTATTGCCCTGTTCTTCCTCGGCGGATTCGACATGGTGAGCATGGTTATTCGCGGCGCACTGGTGCAGCTCGATACGCCGGACGACATGCGCGGGCGCGTCAGCGCGGTAAACTCGATATTTATCAACACCTCAAATCAGCTGGGCGAATTTGAATCCGGGCTGTTGGCCGCCTGGCTGGGGGCCGTTCCCGCCGCCGCGCTCGGCGGCGTGGGTACTATTATCGTGGTCGGCCTGTGGATGGCATGGTTCCCCAGCCTGCGTAAAAGGCAAAAGCTGGAGAATGAGAAGCCAGAAGAAAGCTCGGTAGCCCAGCCTGCTTCGGTCTGATTCAGCCTTCAATACAAAGCAAAAGGCCCTGTCATTAATGACAGGGCCTTGTTTATTTGGCGCTTTTACAGCGGCTTATTTGCTTTCGTTGGCTTTGATTTCGCCCATCGCTTTCAGCTTTTTAGACATCTCGCGGCGTTCTTTTGACAGGTCAGCATTACGGATGATGTAGTCATCAACGCGATCTTCATAGTCGCCGCGCATGCTGGCAATAATCGCCTGAATTTCGTCGATGCTCATACCCTGTTTGATGTAATCGCTCAGGTTGTCGAGCAGCAACACACGTTTCTGGTTATCACGGATTTTCTTTTCGTTATCAGCAATTTCGCGTTGCAGTTTGTTCTTGCGGCGGAAAATTCGTACGAACTCCAGTACGTCATGGAAACTCGGCTTGTTGATATTGTCCATTTTAACACCTTCGATTAAGTTACACAGATTCAGTGACTGACTGCCCGGAACGTAGGTTACAGCGTAGCAGGAAAAGCCTGCGCGTTCAGAACGAAAGTCCAATTGCTTTATCTTACCCGTTTTCATGGGCAGACAAAAATGCCATCACGCTTTCTCCAGCGGATTGGCGGGAATTTGCACCTCTTCCTTGCGCATGGTCATGGTTATCAGATCCCCCAACGCCTGCAATTGCTCGGCAACCTGCATGCTCAGCCACACATAGCCGTAGATTGGCGCTTCCAAGTGCTGGCTGGCGTTCATCTCTTGCATAAGCTGTTTCAGCTCTTCCACTGACTCATTCAACTGATGATTCAGCGCGCCTTCATCACCTTTCGTGCCATTGAGCAGCATATCACTGAGCTTTTCCAGCGAGTCGAGCATCAGCAACTGCGCGCTGCGCAAGCTGCGGGCATTGAGCATCAGGTAGTGGCTTTCGCGGGAACTCCAGTAGGCATCTGCCAGTAATTCCAGCGTACACAACAGGTTGCGGCTCAGGGTCTGAATGGCGTCAAAGACTTCGCGCGGGATATGCGACTCTTTACTGGCTGGCGCAAACAGGGCGCGCATCTTCACCATCTGGTTCATGGATTTTTTCAGCTTGCCTTCCAGATGGGGCCTTTCCAGCATGTTCGGCGACAGCCAGGCGCTGTAAAGCTTATTCAGCGAGGTCAGGTAATCCGCCATCTGCATGCGCCAGTGAATAAAGGCGCGCTGCGGGTAGATACTGGCGAAGAACAGCGCCAGCAAGGAGCCGAACACCACGTCCCCCGAACGCCACAGCGCGGTGTGCATGTCCCCCGGCCCCGCGCCGCAGACCACCGCCAGCGTTACGCCGATCAGCAACGCCATGTAGGGCCGCTTGCCGAGGGTCAGATAGCCACTGACGAACATCACCACGCCGCACCACATCAGCATTAAAGGCAGAGAATAAAGTTCGAGCCAAAGCGCAATCAGCCCGGACGCCGAGCCAAAAACCGTGCCCGCAATGCGCTCCGCCACGCGCTGTAACACATTGCCCCAGAAGGAGATCGGCCCCATCACCACCACTAAGGTGATCAACGGCCAGGTGCCTTCGGGGATCTCCGTCAGGCGCACAATCAGGAACGTCAGAATGAACGCCAGCGCGATCCGCAGTGCGTGCGTGATGCGGTAATTGCTATAAATCACGTTATCCAGCGGCGAGATTTTCTTGTCCAGACGCATGCGGTGCCCATTCAAAAAGCGGAAGAATCAATGGCGGGTAGTTTAGCCGAGTTGTGGTGGGGGATCACTGCGGTTTTACTGGGGTTGAATCAAACTTTAGTCGAATATCCAGCACATGCCGAAGCTTGACAGATTTCCCCATGACATCTGGCCGTCGAATGGTATCCTTAACGGCTGTTTGCTATGCCGCAACATCACTTTTCGCCGCGATTAAGGGTCAATTCCGCAATGTCAGACAAGCCGCAAAAAACCTTCTATTTTCATGATTACAGACATTGCCACTTAACTTGATGATTTATATTGGGTGTTGGAGCGCCAACTTCCATGTATGTACGCATTTATGTACGCAGACCGTAATTCTCACCCACTCACTAGCTTGAAATCATCAAGGCTATCGTCAAACACATCCCTGCCCTCCATGGCCCGCCGAATCGAAAACCAATACTCAATCCCCTGGCCAAGCGACACCGGATGCTCCAGCGCGAACTGAAAGAAGCCGTCCATAACCACGCCGAACCAGAAACCTCCCCCGTATCGCTTTTCACGCTGAAAGAATACGTACTGGCCCGGCGCGATGTATGCCTCATACTGCCCGCGACAGACGACGATGTAGTGATCTACTTTTCCACCCATGGTAAGCCTCAAGAAAATACTGATTATGCATACAGTATAATCATGCATTTTTTGTGTTGGGAAGTCTGATTTTGAATGATTGCGTTATGATGCTGATCGCTAAAGGAAGAAAACTATGAGGTCTGTTCAGAACTGTTAGTTAGATCGCCGACCTGTTTCTGTAGTGCTTCAATCATTGCCTGCTGAGCATGAATAGCACCAGTTAGCTTGGCTATCATAGCCACCTGATCTAATCCGTAAGCGCCTTCAGGATTAAACATATCAAATCCCTCCTGTAATCCTTTACCTGTAACGCAGTCTGGAGACACTTTAACAAGGTCGTTTGCTATAAAGCCAAGCATCTCATTTGATTCTTTGATAACACCTCTTGCGATGTACTTGAACTTTGCAGGAATCCACTCCATGACCTCCTGTAAGTAACCGGATGTTTCTTGATATCCAATGTCTTTTTTTAGGAACTTATCTGAAACTTTTCTTAGTGATATTGAGCCTAAATTTGATGAATCAACATATACCTGTACGTCGCCATCATAGAAAAAGTTCCAGAAATTAACGCCTGTTGCGCCCCCCGTCCCCCGTCTGGATCTGAATGAACCTTGTGAGTCAATCGGGTTTACTGAGAAAATGCCGGTTGAAGAAATTGAGGCTATATCTGTTGCGCCATTACTGAAAATTATATTTTTACCGTTAGCTTTTATTGTCGAATCAGCCGACAACGCAACCACCTCAGCGGTGAGAGTACCTTTAAATGTAGGGTTGTTAGTGGGCTGAACGCCTAAATTTTTTCGCGCATCGCCTTCATTCGTCGCTCCAGTTCCGCCCTGATTAATCGGTACAGCGCCGCTGACAAGTGATGCTTTATTCGACATATCATCAGTAAGTTTTTTAAGGCTACTGATGGTTACGGTCTGGCCGTTTGGCGTTGTTAGAGTGACACTCCCCGCACCAGTCATAATCTGTTGCCAACCATCCATTTGACTCTGGTAATAGCTGAGCTGAGCAGATAATCGCCGAGCGAAATCAGGTACCGAATCCGTGTAGAAAGAAGGAATTGCGTATACGGACGCTGATGCGGTCGTGCCAACAAAGTTATCCTTCAGCGTTAACTGGGTGTTGCTGTCTACTCGCAGAATCTCATAAACCTGAACTGTGCCAGCGGCAGGAACAAGTAGCATCTGCCCCGGGCCAATTCCCTGCTTATTGTCACCCCACAAAGTTCCAGTGCCGGTTACTGTCGCGCTGCCATTTGTAACTCTTACCGTTCCGTCTCTATACCAAGCCATATATTCTCCGGGAAATAAAAAACCCGCACTTGGCGGGTTTGATGAAATATTTATAATTCAGAATTTTGACACGTCTATAGCAAATATCTGATCTCTAGAGTTTGCGAAAGATATATTGCTCGCGCCTGTCAGGCTTGACCGCTGCATTGCTCTTATTCGTGTAGTAGACCCGTCAAAATAAGCACAAGTATCTATCGGGGATGATACAGGCCTAGGTAATCCGCCTGTGTTTACTATTCCAGTAATAACACCCATCACTTTAGGCATAACTGCCCACTTGCCGGATACTGTTACGTCGACCAGATAGCCGATATTTGTTCCGCCTATATCGCCGTAACTAGCGGGCGCAGGCATTACCTTCGTTTCGTTTGTCAGTATACACTGCTGGTTGCTGTTCCATATGGCGATCCCGTAAGAAGGTAGTGGCTGAGGTATCACGTAACCGAATATGTATATAGTCACATTCCCAACAGCACCTATGCCTTGAGAAGTCGCATAGCTTAAAACATACCCTCCGTTAATTTTTGACAACCAAAAAATAGTGTTAGTAACACTACCGTGTGCAGCTATCAAAAAAGGACTTGATGCGTTTACAGATAAATTGACAGATCCAGGTGATGAAGGGTTTATGTCTATTTTCTGCACTAAAGATATCGGTGTTGTTTGCGGTGTGGACCATACATTACCGTACTGGTCTACCAATGTTGCCCCAAATTCAGCCATTACGCCCTCACCATGTATACGACTAGCCACGCCTCGTCTGCCGTCATGGTGTTAGCTGAGAAGTCATTGACGGCGTTAGATATGGTCAAAGTGTTTCCGTTGAAGTTTAATTTTCTTCTTTGATCAGAGTAAGCATCGCCTGTTACGGGTGATTGTACAGCCTGCACTCTGAAACCGGGCGGCACGGTGTAGGCCCATGAACCGGACACTTGACCTGCGGATAGATAAACATGACCAAGTGTCATAACCTGTACGATACCTGTGTTGTTAGGGACGCCATTGGCGTCCCATGTCTGTATCCCGTACACTGCCACTAGAACACTCCTGTCAATCTTCCTATTTGCACCCTAAGAACACCATTACCGTCCTTAACACTTTGTGTTGAGTTGCTTATTTTCATGGCCCCCTCCCCGGCAGTTGATCCATTTAATTCAAATGACCCATCTGCACGCATAATCGTTCCTGATTGCCCCGCAACATAATTTGCAGAATACCAAGAGCCAACCTTTGCAAGAGTGAATGACGCGTAGTCAATGAATGCCTCTTTGATATACGTCTGACCATTTTTAATAACGAATGCTAAATCAAATGAACCATTATTTGGGTTATAAACACCGAAGGTGTCAGCGCTGAATAATGCATATGACTGAATTGCGCCACCACTTCCCTCTACGCCAAGCTGCATTCCCGCGCCATATTTAACGCCGTTGCTGTCAACCTGAACTTTTATACCCCACTGTGCAGATAGCTTCCCGTTCAAATCAGCAACAGCGGTAGAAACCTGCTGAACAGCAGCTGAGTTCTGGCCTGATATTGCCGTTAGCTGCTCAAATTTCTGCGCATATGCTGAATCATTGGTTGCTATTAGGGTAGTAATGCTGAGGAATTCGGCGGTGTTCTGCCCATCAACTACCCGCCTGCGCTGGATGTCAGCATCGTTGGCGATTGCTGTTTCGATGATTGCATCTGTGTTGGTGTCGATTTGGCTTGTGAGATTTTTGAATGCCTCCGAGCCTTTAATTCCCTCGTCAATGTAGTCAATAATTCCGGGGATATCAGATGATGCCTGCCCAGAAACTTCCACGAAGGTAGATACCCCAAAGGCGTTTCTTGTTCTGACATACACGTAGTAGGTTTTATCGGTTTTAAGGTTGTGAAGACTCCACTGATTCCCCCTTCCGAGGAACTGAGCCTGTGTTTCTATCAACGCAGGATTAGTTATCCTCACTTCACCAGAAAACCAAAACTCAAACGTGGTATCAGAGCTTGCCGTAATGCGCATTACCGGAACTATGCCAGCAGAGAGGAATCCCGGCGTCCAGATAACGCTGGATGGCGGCAGAGGTGCGCCAATAACAAGATTGACTTGCGTCTCAGCGCCCTTCATCCCGTTGTCGTTTCTTCCGCGAACCCCAAGGAAATAAACCCCTGCATTCAGACCGTAAAAGTCATAACGGAACTGGTCTGTTTCATACTGAGCAACAACCTTCCCATCTTCAGTGTAAACGTTAAGCTCAAACATCAACTTTCTGGTCGCCGTGGCGGTTTCCCAAGTTGCAGTTACCTGCACGGTTTCAGAATTGGTGTTGATGATCTTAAGGTTCTCAACGTTCGGAACTCGGTAGCCATTCAGAGTGTCAGTTGGTATTTCGAAAACTGCTCCGTTATCAACAACATCCTGTTTGTTTGGATCATGGAAGCCAACGGTAATTGAGTAAACAGAGTTGTTTTCAGTTTCTGAAATGCCAAGAACGCGCCACAATTGGGACTTTACGGCAGAGTTTGAAATGACAAATACGGTTCCATCGCGCACCCATGGCGGAACTGTTTTAAGGGTGATCACCTTCCCGGATACGCTAGCGATTTGATATTTAACCAGCTTGCCAGTACTGCCCATGATGGACATGGTGTCATTCGCTGTCGCAAGTGTGGAAACGTCAGCATCAACCGTTATAACCGCACCTGAGTGCGACATGATTCGTCCACCCAATCTTGCAGCGGTGTAGTTGTTGTCGATGATTTCGACTATATCGCCCGGAGTGAAACCAATTGCGTCGCGAGCCATCTGGAACGTCTGCTGCTTACCCTCTCTTTTGGCAGTTTCAAGCAACCACTTACCTGCCCGCCAAGCTTGTCCCCGAGTGGTACAACCAAACGCCTCAATCGTGGTTTCGTTATACTTTCCACTTGCAACAATCAGTTCATCATCTGCCACATATTCTTTAGCCTGCTGCCAACCATTATTTGGATCGGTCCATGAGACAACCACGGCATTAAAGCGCTCTGATTGCTGAGTGGAGCTACGGGTGAATTTTCCATCAACTACATTGGCATTTGTGATTGCGGCAATCGGGTCCTGCGGTGCGTCAATCATGACGGTAAGGCGCAAGCCATCCCAAAGCGCAATGCCACGGAACATGCCTGCAATCTTATCCAGAAGCTCCCTAGCGCTGGTTTGCTCAGTGATATAAGCGTTTAGGGTTAGGCGTGGCTCTTGCCCACCGTAGCCGTCATCTACAAACTGATCGCAATAGCGCGAAAGAACATAAAGAGAGCCATCATCGACATCGACATAACCAGCAACCTTAGCAAGACCAAAACGGTTATTCTTAACAAGCGCTCTGAAAAGCCATGCCGGATTATTCGTCCAAGCCTGCTTAAATCCGCCAGTCCAAATGCCAGTGTATGTTCGATTGATTGGGTCATAGTTATCAGGAACATCAACTATCAGCCCGCGAAGGTGATAAGTACGGCTTGGGGTATCCGTATACTGGTCGCGGTCGATTACTGCTCCAGCCATCGCTGAGAATGGGTATGAAAGGTTATCGTCTGTAATCTCAACGTAGCTATTCCAGACTGTGCCATTGCTTAACAGGTCGCTGGTGCTATCTGGCGTGATGCGACGAACCCTAACATCAAAAGGTTTGATATCCGGCGCGTCAATAACATGCGCTTCCAGATATGGCCCAGATATCTTGTTTGGCCCGATCGTTACCGTCTTAACGGTCTGGAATGGGCCATTCTGAGTCCTGACATCGATAGCCATGGTCACAGATGTGTTGCTTTGATTGCCCTTGGTGTCCTGCTGGACTAGCGAACTAACACCAATATTCAAGCGAACGCGGGTTACATCCCTGTCAGAAATAGTTCTGACCAATGGCGTGTTGAAGGTCACATCATTATTTACGATAGTCGTGGCTTCAATCGCAGAAAACCCGTTGATAGGGCTTTGAAACTCAGAGCCGGGACGCCACGCCACGCTCACGCCATTCAGGCTTATATCGCCATTGGCATTAGTCACCGGAGTATTGTTGAGCATGAACGATGAAAGGTGATTTTGGTCTACCGGCCCGTAAATTGGCCCCTCACTGATGAGGTCTAAAACTTTGAGGAATTGTTTTGATTTGAGGTTATCATCGATGAGGGTTGGTGTTGAGGCCTTTCCGCCGCCTGAAGACATAATTCACCTTTAGCTAATTGATTCTGACCAGTCTTGGTTGTTACTCGTGTCGATACCTAAAGAGGCAACGTTAGAGCCAACCACCATCTCGCCAAGAAGGATGGGAATAGGCCTACCTTGACCGACGCGGTTCTCTGCGCTGGTAAACGAGTTGTTGGTGATGCTATTGCTTTGTGCGGCGTCAGCTGAGTTTTTGGACTTCATGTTGCGCGCCATATAAATGGAGTAAGCAACTGACGCGGCGGCCACAATCAAAGTGGCAACAAGAACAGCCGTACCGGTGATAGCCCCTTCAACAACTGGAACAAATATGACTACTGAACCGTCTGGCAACTCTCTGTCCATCTGCCAGTTAATCGATTCCTCAAGAACATCTTCGCCCGCTACACGCATTCGTATTTTTGAACTCATGAAGTCCTTCTTAAGCTCATGGTTCTGCGCCAGAAGCAATCTCAACCCCTGAGCTGGCGTGGCTACGTTCATCTCTATAGAGCGGATATGTCTTCGAAGATGCCCTGCAAATTTAAAGATGAGCACTTTTCATGCCTCCAGATGGAATGGGTCTGCTTAACGTAAGCGAGCCGATATGGCTCTCTGCGGCTTATATGTCCTTGGCAGTCGTGATGGAGGACTGTGTCTTCTCCGAGATAGACCATGGCGTGGCACGGGTCTGTGCCCGCAAATGGTTGACGGATAATCACATCGCCCGGCTGGATTTCCGCGCCTGAAACCTCATGGAAACCATTCACCACCATGTTTTTTAGATAAAGATTCTCGCCTCTTAGCCACCAACCATTGGTTCGCTCAAAATCAGGGAGGTCTATTCCGCACAGGTGATAGGCATCGCGGAAAATCGTGTAGCAGTCCATAACGCCATGCTCGAACTTGCGCCCCAGAAGGCGTGGCACTGGCCTGAACTTCTTCAACTCACCATCAGAAGCAAGCCACCAATCCAGCCTTGTATCCAGTTGCGACTTTCTGTCAGCGCCGGATAGCACTGTCCTAGGCTTAGGGTGTGAGTGAAATACGGCTGTAACCTCACCAATCTCTTCAGCAGCAAGCCAGTCGTCATCGCTGATGCGAAAGTTTGTAGCAGGTGTTGGATGAACGTTCTTGCAAGGGTGAAAAATGGATTCGTTGATGATCAGCGCGCACACCTCATCCTGCGACGATGCCGCATAATCTAAGCACTCTTGCATTAGGTAACCTTCTGAGAGCCGGGGAAGCTACTGATTGGCATGGGTGCCGGGCGTGGGTATCTGAATCTGCAACCTGACTTTCTATGGGAGCACTTATCTTTTGACGGGTCGTTTGTTGGGTTGTCTCGCTCATCAGCCACAGGAGGGCCGCTATACCGGCAACCTTCCCCGCGATAAATCCACTGGCAAACATCGGCCAGTATTGTTCTCGCTGGCATTACAGCGTTGTCACAATCAACCGGCGTAGCCAACTCATAAGTGACCTGCTCGAACGTTTCCTCTGTCATGCGTGTAATAACGTAACGAGAAACGCCTTCTTTGGTTGGGTCAGCGTCTGGGTTTCCATTGGGGAAGTTAACCGCGTCGAGGAACTTAACCGGCACCTGTCTGCGCGTTATTACAACGCCGATCATGTCTGCAAAGTCATGATTCACGCCGGTTATCAGCCCTGATACGTTCGCTACAGCCATTGAAGGGCGAGAGTAAGTCCCCTCGTTCTTCATCTCGAACCCTTCCACCGCGATCGGATAGGCTGGATATGCTCGGCCTTTCCATATCACGTCAGTGTAGAAGCCATTGGTTCCTGAGTGAAATCGAAGAACGTCACCGCCCATCGGTTGTAAATCAGCTTCGAACAGGTCTAAGAATGCGCCGACACCTGCGTCCACGCTTTCAATAATTAGTTCTGCGGGTATGTCGCGCACAAATATCTCCCATTAAAAAAGCCACCCGTAGGTGGCTTATCGTGGCACTTGCTCAAATGTTGCTGTTAGTTCGTAGAATGACCCCGTAGGTGTGACCGACCATGACCGACATACATAGAGCGCCCTAACCCCAGTATCTGACGGCGTCCAGAAGAACGCTTCAACAGCCATTCTTGCCTTCAGGAAAGACCTGACAGCCTTGACTACATTCGGCCTGCCGCACTTGTCATCAATACCGCGAAAGGTAAGAGAATAAGTATCCATGAGTGTGTTAATGCCCTTCGCTTGACGCTGCTCATAGCCGTCACCCAACTTAACAACTGCAACGTTTGGCTGCTGAGTTACCGTATAGCCTTTCTGCGGTGACCAGATGAATGTTTCGGGCATTTTAACTCCGTAGTATATTCTTATTGGGTTTATAGATAGTTAAATTGGAGGATAAAATAATGGAAAACGTAAGCACTTCCCTAAAAGAGATCATGGCGATTAAAATAGTAGTGCAGAATATGATCGCCATAATGAGCGATGAGAATCAGGAAATATTGAAGAATTTAACTGACTCAATGACAGACGCCATGATTTCCTCAGATGCGAAACTTTCAAACCATTTTATAGACATAAAAAATTCGGCGATGGGAATGATCAACGTTGCCACAACTAAGCCAGAAAATTGATAAAAGCGGCAGCAATGCCGCTCACTATTTTCTAGGTGCAATCATCCCATTTGGTCTGGTGCTCTGGTCCTTAATCAGCGCAAGGGTGTCACTTCTCCAAGCATTCCTTAGCTGCTTGATGGTGGCATCATCAACGCCACCAGTGGTGTTAATGGTTAAATTCATAACCTGACTCAAAGATGGAGCGCCTGATCCACCTCCTTGCATATCCTTGTTGCTAATCACTCGCCCATTGTCACCAGGAATCATGTACTGACTCCCGTTACTCGCCTGATAGATTTCAGGCTTACCCTTTTCGCCGACTCTATACATCGAGTTGGCGCTGACTGGCCCGCCGTTATAACGAGCCCCGGCTATAGCCATCCCCTTGGCTGCAAGTAGAGAGCCTGCATATGCAGTCTGACCAACAGCAGCGGCTGAGCCAAAGGTGGCAATGGATGCGCTAATTGCAGCAGGTGCCCAAGCAGAAGCTGCGGCGGTGGCTTGCCCGATAGTTGCTGCAAGAGCCGCAGTAGCAGCCGCTTGACCCATCACCTGAGCCTTGACCCACTCGATACCCATCTGAACGAAGCTACTTACAACGCTGTTCAGAATAGTGGTGCCAATGTTGGCGAAGGATTCCTGCAAGCTCTGGGTGCCATTGAGCAGGCCGGTTATTGCGCTTGATGCTCCGCCTTGCAATGCATCCAGAGATGATGCGAGCATTTCATTGGCCTGACTCTGATTGCGGAATATTTCCCACTGAGCCTCCATGCGCTGCTTCTCATACTGAGTATTGGCGTCGCTTCTAAGAGCTATCGCCTGTTGCTCGGTGATGGTCTTGTTGGCTTCAAACTGCTGGATGAGCGCAAGCTTTTTGGCGTTTTCGTTGGCGAGTTGCTGAACTGGGTCAACAAGACCTGCCGCTTCCTGTTGCGGGCTAACCACTGAATCTGAGCGTATCTTGGCGAGATTTGTTTGGTGCTCTCGTTCGGATTTCTCTGCGGCTTTATTGTATTGGTCTTGAGTGATCTTCTTGGCTGACAGGGCTGTGTTTAAATCCTTAGTTTCCTGCTCATACCTTGAAGACTCCCCTTTCTCAGCAATAAGCTTCTCAGCTGCTGCCTGCGCTCTTATGGCATTGCCAGTATCCCATTTGGCGGCAGCATACTCTCCAGCTAGTTTTATATCTTCTTCGGTGGCGGCGCTACCTAATGATTGCTGGGCTGTTAATATTGCTTGCTGCCTGCTTAGTTCCCTTGTGGAGTCACCAGTTAGCTCTGACTGCTGCTTTAGGTCTGCCAGCTTTTCTGCAATAGCTTGGGCCTGAGATGCGGATTTTTTACCTTCCGAATTATTGGCCTTTCTGGCTGCGGTGTTTCTCTCTGTCTCTGCGTATTGATCTTGCAATCGCTTAACAATAGGGTCGTCTTTGGCTATTCCCGCATCTTCCGCATCATACTGCGCCTGAAGTCTTGCCCTTTCCTCCCCCTCCAGCTTTGATAGCTCTATTCTTCGCTGAGAGCGCTTAACTAACACATCTTCTTTTGGGTTTTTTTGAGCACCCAAATCGATCTTTCCGACCTTAACCCCTGCCTTGGAAACGGAGTCAAGGTCACCAACTAGCGTGGCAGCCCTATTGCTTAGCCCTGCAATTGCTTTGTCCTGCGCTGACCATCCGTCAAGCCCAATCCAAGCCCAAGTCCTAGCTCTTCTTTGATACATTTCTGCGGTTGAAGTTAGATCAGCAATTTTCTGCGATGCGGTATCTGTCTTACCGCTCAACCTATCAATCGCTGAGCTTACAGAGTCAATGATCTTAACCATGGCTGTGCTTGCGCCCATGGCATCGTTCATTTTTCCTATAAGGTTTTGCAGCGAGATAGTTAATGAGTTGCTGGCCTGATCCATGGTTCTTGGCAGCTTTCCGAACTCTTCGTTTACCACTCCAGATTGCTTTGCAATTGCGTTAAGTGCGGCCTCCGCTGTGATCTTCCCTTCAAGCATCGCCTGCCGAAGCTGCCCCATTGACATGCCCAATCCAGCGGCCATTTGCCTAGCCAGCTCGGGCATACTCTCAACTACAGAGTTGAACTCTTGCGCTCTAACCACGCCACCATCTATGGATTGACCGAATTGGCGCAGTGCATTTGCCATTTCTTCAGCAGAAGACCCACCAACGCGTCCGATTTTTTGTAGGGTATCTGTTAAAAATAGAATCTGGTCGTTTGTTGTTCCAGTACCCTTTAATGATGAGGTGAGCTTCTCCCAAAGCTTTTGCGTGTCCTGTAAGCTCGCGCCAGATACTGAAGCTATCTGTGAAAGCGCTTGAAATGTTGCAGAAGCTTGGCTGACATCGGCTGTTAGTCGTGAAATTCTCGACTGAAGCTGAGTTATATTGTCTGCAACAGTGAGAAACGCCTTGGCATAGTCAACCACCAACGCCACGGTGATTGCACTGGCAACACCACTTAGCGCAGACTTCAAATAACCCATTTCTCCGGCAGCTTTATTACCCTTCCTGCCCATATTATCCAGACCGGAACCAGCTGCTTCTGCATCTTTCCTCATTTGTTCAATTACTACCGAGGCCTTTCTACTGCCAGTAATAAGCTTTGCTGTTTCGATATCTATTTCGTACTGAAGCTTCCCACCATCGACAGTAGACATTTGTTTCTCCGAAAATAAAAAACCCGCACGAGGCGGGTTGGATTGCATGATTTGGTGAAAAAATTATTTGCACATAAGTATCGCCGTGGTGTCATCTTCATCTGGAAGTATTTTGTCATCCAAGGCATAACTCTTAGCCCCATTTAAAGCACCAAACTCAACCTTATACATTACAACGAATGGCTTGTAGCCCTTGTATTGTCCAGGAGAAGAAACCACGCCGCAAACGACGCCCTTACTCGTGCCATTAGAAAACTTTACGACTCGTATGACTTTCATCTCATCAAATTTTAGTGGTTCGCTGTTTTTCATTTCATTAGAAATTACTTTCTCTGCAAACTTAAATGTCTCTTCGTCATCTTTTTGACACCCAGTGAGGATTAGCGTCACCAAAAATAGCCCTATAACCTTCTTCACATCCATATCCCCATTCGTAACAAGTGGAAATATTTTAGCAGATGATGACCGCAACCTAACGCAAAACTATGCACTGATCATTTGTCAGCATTTCACAACCATCGTCCACGAGGTAACCTGATAAATCCCAAGCTAGAGGTTAAGCACATGGAAAAGGCCAAGATAAACGACCACTTCACAAGATTTCCTTATAGGAAGGAGGTTAGAGAAGATGGAGGAGTCAATAATGGAGGCATTGACTTAATTTTAGAACCCAACAGGATTGAAGAAATACACGAGATTTCAGACTGGCCATGGCTTAAGAGATTTGTATCCGAGGTAAATAATTCAGATGGCCACTTCATGACCTTCGGTTGCGATTTTGGCCCTGATGAAGAATTTTACGCGGGATACGTTGAGTTTTCTTTCCGCCCTTCAATGCGGAAACGAACTACCGAAGATCTTCGCATATTGGATGAGCACTTTTATAAATGGATTAGCGAATTATACTTGGATGATAAATCGGAACCCCATCCATTGGCTTATTCGCAAAGCTGTCTTGCGTGGGAATACACCCCTCTAGAGTATCAGGGAACCTATGAGAAAGTCTCCGTTTGGTTTCGCTCGAGAGAGGTCGGTGGCGCGGAGTGGCTAATGAATCATGTTCGTCATTTTTTGGTTGATATTTACCCTTCACTTTCTCACCTCAAATAGTTATCTCAAGGCGGATTGCTCCGCATTTTCCATTCGCATTTTCTTCTTCGCAAGATACTCATCTGCAACGGATTCATACTCTTCGGCAGTGAATCCTTTTTGGTCTGGATACTTGGCTGAAATCATCAACTGGAACTCGGTCATGCTCAGCTGTTCAGCCTCAATGCGTGGCATATTGAAGTGATTTCGAGCAGCGCTGATGTATTCGAAAGCGTTAAACTCGTTAACGAATGCGCCTGATTCGTGGCGCTGAAGCCTGCGAACCTTGGCCTTGCCGATAATGCCGTGAGTTATCAGGGAGCGAGCTATGACTATCATGTCACTAAGCGGCATCGAGCCAGCCAGATAGGTGAATGCCTTCTTGCCGCGCTTGCTGGGTCGAAGCTCGCCGATAATTGGAGACAGGTCAGCATCACAGCAGGCCTGCATCACATTCATCGCAGCGCTGATGGCATTCTTGCTGAATTCTGGCTTCAGGACGATTTCAGATAGCCAGGCCGGCACATGACCATAGGCCTCAACCGCCCTTGATAGCGTGTCGATAACCTCATCGCTGTGCAGCTCTGCAAATGCCTCAACAATCTCTTTCGGCTCGCCAATCTTCGCCATATTGACGAATGAAGGTCGGAAGAAGTAATCGGTTTTCGCGTCTGATACAACCAGCTCGCCTATCTCTTTAAGTGGGGTCATATCACGCCTCAAATAGTTATCATCGTGGGCATTCGAAAATACCCACTGTGATAATTACGCTGTGATGGTGATAGCGCTGCTGCCAGTTTTAGCGCCGTCGTTGGTGGTGTATGTCATCGTCGCAGAACCCACCGCAACACGAGTCACCAGACCTGACTGCGTGATTGTTGCCTTCGTAGTGTCAGATGAAGACCACGCGCCAGTCTTGTTAGTGGCATCCGCCGGAAGAACGTTCGCGGTTAGTTGCACGGTTGAGCCGACTGCACCGGTAGATGTTGCCGGAGTAACGTTAACGCTGGCTACTGGGACTGGCGCTGTGGTGTCGGTAACGTCAACAGTGTCAGCATCCGCCACTTTGAACTCTGTGGTGAACGTAACGATGTCGTTAGTGCCGCCGTCAGAGCTCAGCGCGGTGATTACCATGTAGCCAACGAAGGTCACAGGGCCATACTCCATGCGCACCCATAATGTAGGCTGGCGAGCCGCTTTGATTTCAGAGTTGTAATACTTGATGAAGTTACCGATGCCGTACTGGTCAAGCTTGTCGTTCTTGCGAACCTCGCCCTCAAAGCTGACGGTGAAGTCAGAGTTGGTGACGATGTTCTCGACATAGCCCTTGGTGTCATCGGCGTCACTGGTTACGGTGTTAGGGCTGAAGTCGAAGCCCTTGCTCGTACCGGCCGCCAATGCTTTCCACTGGGCCTCAGTTGGAACCGTATCAGCACAGCCATCTGCCACCTCTAAAACGATGGCGCGGCCAAATAGCTTGGAATTATCAGTCTGGCAGATAGCCATATTCAAACCTCTTGATGGTTTTTAGGTATAAAAAAAGGCCGCCATCTGGCGACCTGAGAACTTTGTCGGCTGTTATTCGCCGTAGGTGACTGAGAACTGAATCCTGAAAACCATTCGGCCTTCAGTCGTTAAGACAGGTGATGGGAAGCCGCCCATATTTTGGACATGACCGATGCAATCATTAGGCATGGGGTTGGATTGGATGAAGTCGATAATGGCACTCGCCACATCCTCAGCTTGCCCGTTCCTACCCTTCGCGCCAATCACATCAATCAGCACGTAATGGTCAGCGCCAAGGCCTTGCTGGATGGCTGTGCCATTGTTGGGCCGGAACACGACAAAGGCGTCACTTAGCTTCCCGCTATCCGTCCACACCAAAGTCTGTACGGTGAAACCAGTCGTCAGGCCAGAATCAACGAGCCAATCCCTGACGCGGCGATACATCGGAGGATTCATAACTGCATTTCCTTTTTGATGAAGGCATCAACCGATGGTTTTCCACGCTCCGCACCCTTCTCAAGGAACTGAGGTTCACCGCCCGTATCCCAGTAATTACCCTGAGCCACGCCATTCTTTTTGGGTCTTGGCCTCCCTTTGAGTTTGCCGCTCGCCTCGTGCACGTATACCGCATAATTTGCAGAGTAACCTATGCGTCCGGTTATTCTTGTTCCGGTTACTGATAGCTCCCTGAATTGGGAATTGACCAGTGTAGATGTGGCAACTGGCGTTATCGCATCAGCCTCTGAGCCGATGATTATCAAAGCTCCTGTCATCGCCCTTACAGCCTTGCGCCCGGTGATGTCACCAACTACAGCATTAAGCTTCTCTTGGGCCTCTCTTACTCCTTTAACCTTGATTCCCATATCAGACTCCAGTGATGATCCCGTAGTCGTCTGCCGTGCGGTCAAAGGTGTCAGCCCATCTCACGACGTGCATAACCTCATCTGCGCCAGCTTCAACAGGGTCAGGGTTATCCGATGGGCCAATGAGAATGTAATCACCCTTCTCAGCCTCAGCGAACTCAGTCCAGAAAGTGTTCTTGATGTTGATTTCAACACCAATAGAACCAAGCCGCGCCGTAGCATCACCTCCGTAGTCGCAGAGTATTTGCACTGGTGCCGCATAACCTATCGGGTCGCTATTCTCGCCAATCCCTAACTGCTTCCAATAAGTGGCTACAGCTGTGCAGCTCCACCTCATTAAGGCGCTCACAACTGATACTCGCTAAATTGATCTGGGCAGTCACCCTCTGCGCACTTCTTGAACCTGCGAATGGTTACCCTCTTCACATACAACGACCTGATGAAGTCGCCATCAGCTAGAACGACGAATTCAGGTGGCGTCTGGTTGCTGAATCCAAGCCAATCAAAGAAGCGAAATTTATGCTCATCAGGCCTTAGCGTTTCCGCATAAACCTGATTCCCTTCTCCGATGTCGTAGGTCACTTCAACCTCAAGCTTCGAATAGGGGTAACCGATGCAATTTGCCATTACTTTCCTCCACACATGCATCCACCCTTGCCAATCCAGATGCCAGCAAATGAATTCTGCGTTGGGTCTGGCGGTATCAGGGAAGTGGCGCAGCCTTTCTTATCCAGCCCACGAAGCAATGAGAGAGAGCTTTTCCATCTATCGCCAAACGACTGGTATCTGAATGACTGCGAGGCACCTGACGGGGCTGTCTGAGAGCTGATATATTTATCGCCCTGCCCCAGCCCCATCAATCCAAGTAGGTAAAGCTGAATGAGAAGTGCTGTAGATGCCGGATAATTAGCTTCCAAGCACTCCTGAATGCTATTGGCCTGATCAACCAGTGCCTGAAGAACGAAATCGGGAATTGTAATACCAACGGACTGAAGATATTCCTTCGCCTGCTCTATGGTTAACATGACTGACTCCAGAATAAAGCCCTCCGAAAAGGGCATTAAAAAAGCCGCTCAAACTTGGCGGCTTATTCTTCAGGGAAGAGCTTTTCTAGCTCACCTTCCGGCAGTAGCTCGGCTAACTTGTCGGCGCCGAGATTGCCTTTAAACTCAATGCCCAACTCGGTGAGTCGTTCCTGAATTTTTGCTTTCCGATCTTTTGCGGCACTGGATGAATCAGGTGTTGCTGGTTTTAATTCACCGCCAGCCTCTCCAGTCATCAGTCTGACATTTGACGCCAGCGCCGGGTGCAAGGCTTTAAGCTCAATAACATCACCCTGTTTCACGCCGTTCCATGGTCGAATAACTTCATACTTAGCCATGCTAACCCCTTATGCCAATACGGCGCCGTAGACAACACCAGACAGGCCTTGGCTATCTGCGGTGATTTGCAGGCCTTCAGCAGACATGATCTGGAAGTTGTAGTTAACGTTTGGTAGCGGGCGAGGCAATGGCACAACGCCAACCGCCATGCCGACTAGAGGTGAGACCACATCCTGACGGCGCTGATAAGCGAGGAACTCGTTACCTGTCAGTGCAAACGTTGGACGGATTTCTTTGACTGGGGCGAATGGCAGAACAGCTTGAAGCAAGTTTCCACTAATAACGCCGTTGACCACGTATGGCTGTGCCAAGTTTGCCCAGATTTCTGGAGACACCCACATGATGTCGTACTGTGCAATTTTGTTGGTACGTGCCAGAGAGCCGAAAGCGCCTTTACCGAAGAACTCAATCAACTGAGTAGGGGTAGCGCTGGTCAAGTCAATACTTGCACCACCTGCGCCTGAACCAAGATTCAGCTTCTTAGTGTTGCGGTGGTTTTTCAGGCCTTGAGCCTTATAGCCCTGCACTGAAATATTGCCGTCACCATTCAGATAGTAGTTAACGCGTTTCAGGTTGAACTTGCGCATTTTTGCCATCTGGGAGTCGAGAACCAAATCAATCCCAACTGTGCTCATACCGGCTGCGTGACGCCAATTAACGCCATAACCAGCGGTGAACACAGGAATTGGATCACCATCGCTCGCGTACTCTGTGTGGTCGAACGAGAACGGCGCCTGACCATCAATACTGATTGAAACATCATCAGCAATATCGCCGATCACGTTGTACAGTTTGGCTGTTTTACCGACAGGCAGAATCGTTTGGACTGACATGAGGTCATTGACGATTTCCATGCCAACTTCCTGATCGCGCAACTGGATAATCTGACGGTCAATTTCAGCCCAGAAGTCACGACTTAGGCCGTCAACTGCGTTTGCAGCAAGCATATCAGCCGTGAGGTGCGCTCGGTTCGCTGCAATCATCGCGTTGTTTTGCGAGTTCCAGATGTTACGGTGCGCCCACAGCTCATTCCAGTGACCGCCAAGACGACTGTTTGCAGCCAGTGTTTCTTTAGAGAAATACATATATTTTCCTTATTAGGCAGCCGGAGCGGCAGCAACAGTGCCAACGCGCATGCGTACGCGAATGAAGTCGGTAGAGCTTGCTGCAATGGTGGCCTCATCTTGGCTGTAGCCGATCACCGAATCGGTGTCCGCAGTTGCCAAGGTGAACTGACCATTCGCGCCAAGCTTAATCGGAGAGTCTTTTTTGTAGGCGCCCGGCATGCAGAGCAGAGCCAGTTCACGCCCCTCTTCTACGTAGTTGCCCACGGCAGAGTCACCAACAGGAACAGCCTCTCGGATGTTAAGACCTTGGTGGTAAGCGCTGTCGATAATGTAGATTCGGCCTTTTAAAGCGGTTGCCTGAGCGAACGCCTCATTGGCATTAATTACTGCGGCGGTGCCGGGCAAAAGAGCAGCGGCGGTGATGCGGGTTTCAGTCTTGTATAAGGACTGCCCGTCGATGTTAACGCGACGATAGCGAGAAGCCATTATCATTCCCCTTAGAAATATTTAGTTGCGTCAGGCGCGCCAGTTTCTGTTTGAGCCTGGCCGCTGTTGGTGCCCAGAGGCGCTGGCTCGCCAAGTTCTTTAAACATGGTTTCCAGTGCTTCACCTGACAGGGAGTTAGCGACAACCTCGCCAAACTTTGCGGCCACTGCGTCGCGCTTAACTTTCTCTTCAGCGCGGCTGTTAGCTGTCAGAGATTCGGACAGTTTATTTTGGTTAGCCTGTAAGGCTTCGACCTTATCAGTGATCGGCTTCAACGCTTCTGCAAAGTTAGCGGCGAGGCCTTTACCGATTTCAGTCACCAGTTCTTGTTTCTCTTCTGTGGTTAAAGGCATATCGCCCTCCGAGTTGGTTGCAGGTTTCTCCTGCGGTTTAAAAATTGATAGGAATTTGTTCGTTACTACGGCTACCCAAGACTCCTGACGGGCAACTTCTGTCCCAGCGTCATCGAAGGTTATTTTTCCGCCTTCGCTCTTGTATCCGTAAATCTGGGCGGCGCCGCCGTTGGTGATAATGACCACTTGCGTGTCGGTAAAATCAGCTACCCATGCATAGTCGTCGCTACCAATTGCGAATCGTTCTTTAGCAGCACGGTCTAATCGACTTTCACGTTCACGATATGACTCACCAATCAGGGCGCCAGTATTGGCTTTAATTGGTGTCGCAAGGTCAGCGTTAACCATGAGACCAACACCCTGCTCTGGTGTTGCCGCCCCAACTTCATTAAGTAGGATGGCGTCGTGGTCCATCTTCACAATGTCTGCAACCCATTTAGCGCCGGTGGCTGCCTGCTCATCGGTTGGCTCGTCTTCGTTCAGGAATGCGGCCATGCTGGTATGAATTGGCGGAACATCTTCACCACGCTCAATGGCTTCAACGCGCTCTAAGAACTCACGCCCCTTTTCAGACTGCTTGGCAACTTCGATATCCACCCACTTTTCTAAATAGACTCGGTTGCCAGCCTTCTTGACGTTGCGGTTCCATGCGCCGATATGGCCCTGATTGATACCCTCTGGAGAGAAGGCTGATACGAATTCGCCATTCAGCGTTGGGTGGCCCAATGGCGCTAACGTCCCCTCTAGGCCCGTATAGTGAGCGTCGATTTGCTCTGCGGTATAAAGACCACCGTTCATCACAACGTTGGCGGGTAGCGTGTAGCTAGGCAGAACCCAGTGCTCTTTGTTGTTGTAAACCTCTCGGCGAATAGACTTGCTATTCACCTTGGTGGTGATGTTGACTTGCATTGTCATTGAGGGACCTCATCACGCCGCAAGAGAGCAGCATTGACATGTTGAACTGTTGGCAGCCATCTTCTTCCATTGGCTATCAAACTCATTTTTGGCTTTTTCGATAATGCTTGAGTTGAGCGGTACGCCCTTGTCATCGACAAGAACCTCAACCTGAGTGCACTTGCAGTTAATGGCATTCGCGCCGGTTGCATACCACTCTCTAATTTCATCAGTGGTGTAGAGATGTCCATGCCTGATTGCGTGTGACTGCCGAGTGGTTGGACTAAGCGCTGAAAAATGCAGAAGCATCACCTTCAGGCCAAGGCTTGATTTGGCATCGTCTGCTTCATCCCATCTGGCGCGGCGAAGAGCTGTAGTTATCTCAGTGCGGGCAATTGTGTTTGCACGGCGGGTTTCTACGCCAACCTGATCGCGAAGATTTCTAGCAACCTCTTTCGGGTTTAGCCCTCGCCCAATGCCATCTGTAAGAACCCTTGCCATGTCGCGCTTAACGTCAGCAGCAAAGCCTTTCATTTCTTCGAATACTCGTGCATATACCAATGCCATTCGGCGCTGATATGGTGAGCTGAGGAGTATGGTCTGAAGGGATTCTTTGGCAGCCAAGTAAACTGCCGATTGCTGGCTGAGGTTCACGTATGCCTGCGCAGTTCCTCTTATCGAAGCAGGATCAATGTAGTCATCGTTAAACCAGAGATTATTTTGCCCACCATCTAGCAAGACCGAATCCACCAGAAGGCTGGAATCATCCAGAACCATCGAAAGAAGATATGGGTCAAGTTGGTAGGTGTATTTGGCATTTACTGAGAGTGTTGCGGGGATTCTTTCTACTGCTGATGCGTATGCTTTACCGATTTGCTTTAATCGCCTGGCGAAGTCTTTCATCGCCTTTCTTTCTAGCGGGTCGAGTCCGGTCGGGTCGCCGTTATCACGCGGCAGTATTGCCGGCTTCTGCTTCCTCATCATCTTCATCCTCTTCTAATTCACCAAGAGGCTTGTCAGCATCGTTTTCGAAACCTGCGGCTGTCCGTATCTCTTCCACGCTGAACACTTCGACACCAGAAGCCAAAGACGTCTGATTAATGGTGCTCATCTTCGCTGCACTATCAAGCTTGTCGGAAGAAGACTGCTCGTTGAGGTCATCCCAAATAACCGCCTTCTCTGGCACTGGGTTGATGATCTGCAAATCAGTTAACTTTTGCGCGAAGTCTTCAATGTCGAATGACAGCTCATTGTTGCGGCGAGACTGGCATCGAGAGTTCATATACTTCTGGTCTTCAGTGCTGGCCCGCTCACCCGTCTGCATTCCTACAAGAACCTTGGCGGGAATGTCCACGCCTGCCGATGCGGTCTGAAGGTTCACGTCGTAGGTTGGTGATGGGTCTGCAACGGCAGTAACCAGAGGCGTGACGCTGGCGCCCTGAGTGGTCAGGAGGACATCGTTACCACGGTTAACCTCTACAGCGGCCTCGTTGAACTTCTCTTGTAAATCAGTGACCGATACGCCATATATCGACGCAAGGTTGTTGAAGTCGATACCGGAGTCAAAGTTGATATTTAGCTGTCTTGCTGCGTTCTTGAGGAATGATTCGCCCGAGCCGCCTTCTACCTTCTCTAAACTCACAAATGCGTTATACGAAGGCTCAAGGAACCCGATAGCATCTTCTGAGTAGTCACCAAGAATGAACACGCGGTCTGGGTGAATCTGGACGCGTCGGCTTGCGCCATTAGGCAGGCTCTCGGTGTATTCCCACATTTTAGGCTGGCCATAAGCCGTGGAGTTGATGTCAGTATCAATCTCGTATGGCTTAAGGGCGCCAGCCCACACGGCTGAAATCTTTGCCAGCCCCTTACCCTTAACAACTGGCAGGTTCCACGCCTTATTGTCACGAACGTGAAGCAAGATTCCAGACCATCGACCAACCAAGCGACGCCCATCGGCCTGACTAAATACTTTCCACAACCGGCTATTGAAAACCTGCTTGATTGATGATTCCCATGGCGTTAAAGGCTTAGACTTATCCTTCTTGTCGCCTTGGATTATTTCGGGGTTAGTCTTCCAGCAGTGAGAGATGATCTTAGTCACGGCGCCATATGCAATGCCGCCGCGTCGATAAAGCTTGTACAGGTCTTCAAAGGTCAACTCTTCCTTGAATCCATACTCACACCATGCGGCACTGCGCTTTGCATCAAGCCCCATGGATGGGTTAACCATTGCCATGCGGGCACGAGCAAGCCGTGCATCACTGATAGCGTGATTCACTGCGAGTTGTAGTTTGTTGTTCATGCTGTGTCCGTTTGGTGGGGTTCAGGCAATAAAAAAGGCCGCCTTGGCGACCTTGATGTATTTTGTAAATTATAGGCGATTGAATGAAATCATAACTGCCCCGTCCGGATCGCATCCTCTGTCTTTTGCTATCTGCGTGAGGATTCTTTTAGCCAAATTCTCAATCGATTCGTCAGGATTTCTTTGAAAGAAACCATGACCCTTGCCTCGCTGCCCATCACGAGTCAAAACTTCATATGAAGCAAACCAGCTTTCCATTTCCTCTCCTTTTTTTTGAAAACTAGATTTAATTTCGGCGGAAAATCTATTTTCTTTAATTTAAAGGAGAATTTAATTTCAACTCACTTACCTTGTAGCCTCTTAGGAATCATCATTCCGACCATTTGAGCTTTGCGCTTAATGTGCCCGTCAAGGCCATATCGAATGCCATCCCAGCAGTGTTCAAACCCATCAGCAAGCTTTGGCAGTACTTCGCCAGTTATGCGGTCAGTTTTGTATGACCACATGCGAGCCTCTAAGGCTACGTTCTTGCAGCGCGGGTGAATGATTATCTCGTCAAACCCACGCAGATGAGCAACGCCGTCTTCAACGCTGCCGGGCCACTTATCGGCGGCGGATATGTCAAAGCCTTGGCGCTTTAGATAGCTAATAGTTTCTGGTCGCGCAGAATCCGCCTTGATGGGCCAGTTACGAACTTCTGGAATGGTGTCATATAGGTCAGCCATATGGTCAAGCTCTGTTTGCTTACCGTACGCCTCGTATTCGATATAGAGACGGTTATGGAGGATGAATGAGCGAACAAGTGTGTTCGGGTCTTTGGCGAAGCCGAAGTCGGCACCAAAGTGAAGTCGATCAGCTTCTTTCCACAGATTTTCCGAGAACTCTGAAATTCGATATTTACCTGCAAGAACCTGCTTATCCGAGTTTTCCAGATATGCGCCTTCCCAAACCCATGCATAGGTCGATGGGTCGAGCCTGCGCATGTCGTTAAGACGATCACCATCGAGAACATCAGGAAACCAAGGGTTATCCGTGTAGTTCATCTCAACGGTTATGCAGTCCTCGCCAGCCTCTTTCCTGAATCTCTTGTCTGTGGCGCTGCCGTCTCGTTCTGGGTTCCATGTCACCCAAACCTCAGAACCTTCTTCACGGACGGTAGGTGTTAGCTTCTGCCATGCAATTTCACTTACAGACTCAGCCTCATCAACCCAGCACAGCAGGATTCGAGCCTTAGACTTGATGCTGTCCAAGTTATGTCGCAAGCCTGCGAAGACATAGCTAACGCTCTTATCTTTTGTGCGAATGTACTTTTCACCAATATCAAAGTGGGATGCCAGCCAAGGAACGCCGAGTATCGCCTGCTTAACTTCCTGCATGCTTGACTCTTCAAGCGAGTTCATGAACTCACGAGCGCAGAGTATTACCCCGGATTGACCATTCATCATTGCCTGATACGCCTTAACGGCCGTCATCATGGCGAAGGTGCGGGTCTTAGCGGAGCCACGACCACCGTGTGAGCAGCGATAACGCTTATTTATGGCAGTGAATAGCGGAGCAAGTTTTGCAGGGATTGGCAGCTGAACGGCGTCACTCATCATTTTGGCTCAACAGGGAGAAGTTGGATAACGGTAGGCTTGGTGGTCATGGTGCCATCTGAAGAGGTGTGGTCAATAATCTGCTTGTCCAAACCTACCAACTTAGCCTTGCCCATTGTTGCGGCCACTGCTGCTGATGACTGAGGGGTTTCAGCACTCAATGCCTTCTGTCTCGACTCTTCAAGCTCGGCCAGGAGTGAGTCAACCGTTACATTGTGCCTCTGCTTAATATCTCCCTGTAATTCAGCCACCCTTGCCGCAATCTTGCCGTTATCCAAAAGTTCTTTGGCCTTACGGTTCACGCTCTCAGGTTTCATCTTGTCAGCAGCATACGCCGTCCGATAAGCCTCTGAAGCATTACCCGTTTCGATGTATGCCTGACAGAAAGCCTCTTGCTTAATTGTCAGACCTGCCATTGTCTATTCCTTCAGGTTTTTTGTTAGCTCTAGAATCAGGAGCGTCATTGCAGTCACTCCCTCTTCGTGATCTTCTTTAATGATGCTGGCTATCTTCTTATGAAGGCTTTCAATCTTTTTTCTTTGCTCGCCTGGAAGCTCAGAAATGACACCCTTCATCATGAAGTAAGTTGCCTGCTGCTCTTTACTTAGTGCCATTTAGAACATTCCTCTATTTCGCGAAGTATCATCCCGTGATTAGGTGACACGCTAGCATTACAAAACCTATATAAAATTCTGTGTATCGCCATTATGGTTGCGCTTGACAGAGCTTTATAAAATCACATATTCGCCAGTTACTACTTCATGGGTGAAGCATTTGCCCGCCAGCCAGTTCCAGTGAAGCACCGCCGCCAGAAATAGAACCCACTTCATCTTTGGCTTCAGGCTTACTTTGTAGGTCAGTGTCGATGTCTTCATTATCTCTCCCTTCCTCTGGTGTTGGCGCGACTTCTACAGGCTTATCAACCACTGGCGCGAAGTGCATGCGAGTCACGGTGTCAGGCTTCAGGTAATTCCATTCACCGCTCTCTGTGGCTATAGCTACGAATCCATTCACTATTTCAGGTTGCTGGCGCGTCATTGCTCCAGTGTAGATTTCGCCTGATTGTGTCTCGACTGTGATATTCCACTTCTGAGTCATTAATGGCTCCAAATAATAAAACCGCCCGAGGGCGGCTTGCTTATAGGCACTCGTTAAGCCTATCTATCAACATTTTCACGTCTTCTTTTTCCCAGACAGCGAACAATTGGTCTTTATCAAAAAACCCATCTCGGTACTCACAATGCAAGTCCATTCTGAAGGAAGATCCTGATTTTTCAGCCTCTATAAGGATGTCGAATCTATCTTCACTTGAATCATCAATAGCATCTGCTATTTGCTGGCTTAGAAAATCTATACCAACGGCGGTATCGCCTTTGATCTCAATGGGCCCGAATGAGCATTCCTCGTATTTGCTAAAGAGCGTATTGGCTGGAAGGTCTAGAAATTCTTTTCTATTGATGATTTTCATTTGCATACCATCGGATTTATTTTTTGTGATTATGCGTTTTATTTTCACCGATTGCAGGTGCCTTGTCATTATCAAGCGCCCGACATGCAGACGCTTTGTAATCACTTCAGGCAGATGTTGGTGATGTAATCTTGCAGCCCGGCTATTTGCTTTGTGGCTGTTCCGATTCGCTCTCTGAGATTGAGATAATCCCGCTGAGCGGAGTCATTAAGTCTGGGGCTGGTTGCATCATCCACGCTGGAGGTGGCGGAGGCGTTTGGCGCTTTGCAGGTAGCGTTGATCCGCAGGCGCTTAGCGCCAGACTCGACATCAGCACGAAGCCTGTCATTTTCAGATTTGGCATCTGCTAGCTCCTTTGCGTATTTGATGTCGAGTTCAGCGGCCAGCTTGTTTCTGGCCGTCATCAGGTCGATGGTGGCTTGGTGCTCTTTTGCCACCTGAGATATTTCGGCAACATCATGCTTGAGCTTTGCGACTTGGCCTTGGTAATAGCTGACGCCAAAGAGCAAGCATGCCATGATAATTATCAGTATGGGGGTTAGTCTAATCCTGCTCACTTCTGCCCCCACTCACAGACTTCCTGCTCAATGGCTCGGCGATTCATCAGGCCCTTCCACTTCTTTTTGCCAGCATAAATCCATACCTTCAGCCCTTCACAGGCTTGGGAGTAATTGCCGGCATTAAGGTTGCGCAGCAGAGATGAGTTTTCGAATGCCCGTGAGCCTACGTTGTAACTGAAGCTGATGAGTGCTGCTTTCTGGTATTCGGTAGCAGGAACCTTTACAGAACGCTCAACAGATTTGGCGAATGGGAGCAAGTCACGGTCTAGCATCCTTTTGCATTCATCAGGCGTGTATCGCTTGCCTTGAATGATGTCTGGTCCGGTATGCCCATAACAAACGGTAGTTATGCCAGCCACGTCCTGATAAGGCTCGTAGCGAACGCCCTCTAAGTCAGATACCAGAATGGTGGCTATCGCAATTGCACCGCCGCCTGACGCAGCAAGTAAGCTTTTGCGCAGTGATGGTGACATTGCCATTACTCACCTCTCAGTTCTTTGCGGCGATCTTCTTTGATTTTGAAATACAGGTTCGTCATGTAGGTGAGTATCGCAACGCTGATACCCGCCAGAACGCCGATAGCATTCCACTGATCCGGACTAAATGTGTTTAACAGGCCGTTCAGGACGCTACCCGCCGATGCTCCGTATGCAACGCCAGTAGTTAGTTTGTCCATTCTCATAGTCTCCCCCTCTCGTTATTCGAGCTGGGCGTGTGGTCATAGGGAATAGAGCCGCCGCCACATGGAGAAAGGGTTTAAGGGTCGCTGATTGGCGTGGCTCTAAATTGAAAAAGCCCCGCAAGTGCGAGGCTAAAGTCGCGTTGTTGCCGTCCCCATATAACCCGGCTCAAGGGTTCTGATGTCCCCGATTCATTAGCACTGTCATCTTGTACTTCACCACAACGGAAAGAGCACTTAGCGGCGGTGGGCAACGACGCCACTAATGGGTTGGGATATGACCCCGTCATTAGTCAATGCTCTTACCTGTTGCGCAGAAACTAAAAAGCCCTCACATCTCTGCAAGGGCTTTCATTATGCTTTTCACTCACCGTAACAGATTCACGGATTTCTAGTGTTAGGAAACAATAACACAGGTTCGGGAAAAGTAAATAGTTATCGATAAATTAATGCACAATATTTTCACTCGCTATGCAGTAACCTTCCTTAGGGCGCTATCTGCCCATGCCTCTTCAACCTCCAGCTTAGTGATAAGGGCGTCATAAAATGGCTTAACGGACTTCTTCCATGTGTCGAGACTGATAGCAGCGGTAACTTCGCAAACCGCTCGGTGAGCATCAGTCGATGGGATTCTTTCAAACCCTCGACTCCCGCACCTCTTACAATCATGCTTAACCGGAACGCCCTGCCTCTTAGTTTCTTCCCGATTAATCGCCTGACCACGTCCATTACAATCACTACAGGCTGTAGACACCACGCACTTGCCTTTGCACTCCTGGCACAAAACCCTGACGGTTTCTCTAACTTCGCGATGGGCCTCATATGCCGATGGGATAAAGCCTTCTACTCCCATTTTCACCGAAGCTTTCACAAACTCACGTGATCGCATTGGCATGTGGGATTTATTGCTGAATACATCAGCCTCAATGAACCCCTCTCCCTTACAACATTCGCATGGCTTTTTGCTGGATGCTGCCCGGCAATAATCCATGTACGCATAAGTTGCGAGAGTTTGCGCCACCAGTGGTTTAACATCCGTATCGAGTTTGCGTAAGGCTGCAACCTTGTCGCAAGTTTGTAATGCATAATCTGTTAATAGCGATACGGCGCGTTCTGCGTCGTAGTTGCTAACTCCAACCTTCCCCATGAAAGCGCTGAACCCCATCGGGGCCATAGACTGAACCATTCCCATTGCCGCCATCTGATCTGTGCCAGTAAGAGCATCTGAGCGAGTCGCAGGAGGCATGCCGGTAAAGTTAGCTGTCTTTGCAAAGTGATACTTCACTGAAGATTCTAGGCTCATGACTTTCTCCTTCTAGGATTGGCATCCCATGACTGGATGCCTTTAACTGGCGCTATTTCAGGATTGATAGGGGTGAATAGAGATAGGAGTTTGGTGATTAATTCCTTCATGCTGCCTCCTTATTTTTTACCAAGCATGCTGAATGCTGCTGCCGCCACTCTTGGAACTTGTCCATTGCCAAGGGCTTTAATTCTGTCCACCCGATGGGCCACCCCATGAACCACTCGACCCAGTCCGGATTCAGCTGTCCATTCTGGCAAGGATCCGACCCATCCGGTAATGGGCGCATCTTTATCGCGCTGGGTAAGTCCGGGGTTCTTCGTGACCTTTCTGCTGGACAGTCCCCTCGGATCGTTGCCTTTGCTGTAGGCCACAATCCACATCCTGTCTCTTTCATGGGGCGCTCCGCAGTTTGATGCTGATAGACGGAACCATTCACAGTCATACCCCATTTCGGCAAGGTCACTAACGACCACGGCAAGCCCTTTTCTTCTAAGTCGAGGTGAGTTTTCCACGCACACGAACCTAGGTCGTACTTCACCGACGATTCTTGCCATTTCACTCCACAATCCTGATCGCCTTCCTTCGATGCCGGCACCAATTCCATTTGCACTGATGTCTTGGCATGGAAAGCCGCCAGAAATGACATCAACAATTCCTCTCCATGGCTTTCCGTCAAAACTGCACACGTCAGACCAAATCGGGAAAGGCTTGAGAATTCTATCGTTTTGTCGTTGCGCCAAAACTTGTGCGGCGTAGGCATCACGTTCAACTGCGCATACTGTGTTCCATCCGAGCAGGTGGCCGCCGAGTATTCCTCCGCCAGCGCCTGCGAAAAGAGCCAACTCATTCACATCTCCTCCATCCCGCTTTTTCGCAGGTCTTTAAGTTTCTGTTGATACTCGGCCTTGATGGATTTGCACTCTTCAATCGTCCATCTGTGCCGGTCGTGGTTTCCTTCAATGTTTTCCACTTCAGCTATCCCAATGCGCAGAATTAACTCTGCTCGATATGGAACTAGATTCCCGCTTTTGTGCTGATTGCAAACGCTGCACTGCTTCCATATTTGTCGAGGGTCGAACCTTAGCTGTGGGGCCGCTGCCGTAGTTCGATAATGGCCGGCATCCCATTGAGCAGCGCTCAACGTTCCACATGAAACGCAGGGGAGGTGCTTGTCTCTTTCACGGATGTAGGCATTAACGGCTTGCTGGGCTTGCTTGATGAAGTAACTGCGGGGCTGTACTGCGAGCTTTCTAATCTTGAGGTTTCGGCGTTCCTGCTGGGTGGTTTCCTTTCGCTGTCGCTCCTGTTGCTGTATGCGCTTCTGGCGAGCTTCATTTGCTAGGGCTACTGCGTAATCGGCTTTATGTTCATCGTTGCACCACCACTCGTACAGAGTGTTTGGCTTGAATCTTTCGCCGCACACCTTACACTTTCGGCTTCTGGGTAGTTTCATCACCCTTCTCCTTCTCAATATCCAGACCATTCATAGCCCACCAATCGCTACAGTCAGCACAGGCGTAAACTTCATCTGGGCTTAGTGGGATGCCGCATCCGGCGCATGTTGGTTCGTCACTCATCGCCGCCACCATCAATCCATAAAAGAAACAGCAGGCAGCAGATGGCATGTGCCAAGTGATGCTCACCACTCTCTTCATCTAGCCGTTCTCCATCCCACCAAGCTGTGATGTGGCGAATTGATGCGTCAAAATACCTTTTCCGCGCATCAGGAACGGTTTTCCAGTTGTCAGGCGCGTACTTGGTAGCCCCAAACTCCAGTACCGATATAACGCTTCTCAGTGCGCTGAATGGGATGAGGCTAAATCTCCATTTCCCTGCATCATGTTTTGTGGTCACGTTTATCTCCACATAGGGTTCTGCCACGTCCAGCTTTGTCGTGGTTCATTGTTGAATTCAGGTAACAAAGCAGAGACATACCAGCCTTTGTAATCAGCGGATAATTGCTTTGAGGTTTGGATGTTTCGGAGGGTGTAGCTGTTGATGAGGTCTTCGGCTTGCTGGGTGGTCATTACTTCGTGAGTAAACCACGTTGATTTAGCCATGGCCTTTCTCCGCGTCTTTCATTATGAGGTAGCAAATCATTGCGGAGCGGAGTGGATTTTCATCTTGATATTCGCACGGGCTTAGCATTCCTTGGCTTGCTGGGTATGCTTTCCGCTTTCCTCTGCGGTACATCAGCAAGCTTATCCCCTGCTCAGCAATAATCGGCCCAGCATCTGCCCATGATGATGTTGGCTCGAATTTTTTCTCCTCTTCGGTATCCCAAATATAATCTGCATAATAGAGATACTTGCCCGGCAAGGACTCTGCCACATGCTGGTCAATCAGGTAGTCGCTCATTGCTGAATAATCTTTCATGCCACTCTCCTTGCTGCCATTGTGCGAAGAACTGGAAGAAGCATTGCGCTGTTCTGCTTGCACTCTTCGAATATTGTGTTGGTGCCTGATGGGCGTTTCTTGCTGAGGAATATCAGGGTGTCCATGTCGGTTACTTTGAATGCTGGCTTTCTCTTCCGATTAGCCTGACGCTGCATTTCCTTCTCAAGTCCGTACTTAATGAATTTATCCTCATTAAGCCAAAGTGAACTTCCTCGGCCGCTGCCTGAGCGGTAGATGTCGCCCAAGTTGATGCAGCGATTAACGAGGTTCTTAGCTGATGTTCTGGAAATATTTAACAGCCGCTCAACATCACTGGCGCTAAAGCTATTGTTTTTGGTTGCGTAATCGCGAACCATTGCGCGGTGACTTTCGAATCTTTCTTTCTCACAATTCATTATGCTGCCCTCTTGCTGTCGCCATATCTGGCTGACCATTCAATTGCTAATCTGGATTCGTCAGACCACCTGACGCCATGCTCGGTGCCGAAAGCACTCATCAACTCAATAAGCTCACTCATCTCACCAACGGTCATACGACTGGTTGATTGCCCCAGCACAACGAAGCCGCCATTGATGCCCGGCGCGGAACGCTGGCCTTTCAGTGATGCTGTCAGCATGTGCTTCCAGTCTTCTGTGTTGAGCTTCTGCCCATACCAAACAACCTGCTCGCTGATGTCAGACAGGCAAGCCCAAAGCTTCGCATTCTGTGATAGAGAGCGAGTGGCTTCCTGTATGGTCACAAAGTAGGGTTTATCTGGATTAAGCGGAGTGTTGCGGAGGTGGTTTATTGCGTTATTGAGGATTTGTTGGTTTCGTAGTTGGTAGGTTTGTTTGGTCACTGCCTTCCCCCTATTCTTGCAACTGCTGCGTCGAGGTTCATCTGGATTATTCGCCTGAGAACCCTGTCGCGGCGATAAGGCTTACCGACCGGCTGAAGCTTCATCTTCTCAATGTACGGTAGTGATGATGCTTGCCTGAATCGGAGTCGCCGGTGGTAGCCCTCAGTTAAGGCTGAGCTGAGAAGTTGCGCTGTAGTTCTCATCATTCACATCTCCGGTTTAGGGGCGGCGCGCAGCATGGCTTTCCATTGGCTATCCGGGCATTCGCCTACACAGTTTTCAAAATCTTCATAAGACTCATGAAACGCTTCGCGCATTTCTACGGTAGGCTCAATCGGAACAAGCTTCCATCCGTCAGGAGCCTCCATGTGCTGCTCGGTATGGTTAAGTGGTGGTGCGTCGTAAAGTGGCTCAGGGTCGCCAACGTAGATACTGGCCTCTTCCTTGGTGTGGCAGAAAATACCTTTAACTTCCCAAGCGACTATCTGAGCCTGCTTAGCTGCCAGCGCTATTTTGGCTAGTGCGGCCACATCGCCAGTCTGTGCATGGTCATGCTCAATCATTAATTCCAGCCGCTCTACGGTAAATTCTTTAAGCTCTTTCATACTCGCCACCCTTCTTTTACGACTTCAAAAGACGAATTGCCAACCAGTTGTGGAATGCCTTCTTGGCAATAGATGATGCTGTTATAGCCATCAGTCGCACCAAGCTCGCACTGGTAGCTTTGTGATTTTGAACGGTCGGTAAAGCGTATTGTTATTTTCTTTCCGATAAGATGGCTTACATGATTCATTTTTTTCATTCTTCATTCCCCTTTACTCGAATGCCGAGAGATGTGATGGCCTCTTCTGCGGCCTCGGTGGCAATGCGGTAGCCGTCTTTAAAGTAGTCATCGCTGTGGCAAGCATCACCGTTTAGCTCAACCTCAATCGCCTGACGGGATTGATTCCAAAAGTACTCAGCAATGTGTTTTATGTATGGCCCCGTTTTTCCCGGATGCCATCCCTTAAATGCCGCTTCAAACGTCTCTCGGTTTTTGCCCATCATGATTTCACCTTCTGCTGGCGGGATTTAATCAACTCGTAAAGCTTGCAGGTTGCAGCAAATGCAAAAGCAAGAACCCACACGCCAGCTACATAGCGAATCAAGCCCCAACTAATGTCGGCAAAAAAGTTTTGCCATGAGGCAAATGAAAGTAGCGCGACCATAATTACCGCGCCGGCAGTGAAAACCAGGCAACCCAGTAGGGCGTTTTTAAAGCTGAACATATTCTTCTCCTAAAGAAAGGCTTCGTAGCCTTCGTCTCTTGTTAGTGATGCGAAATAAATCTCACCTTCGCTGTAGTAAACGCCGTTGTAGACAGCACCAGCCCATACCGGATGACATTCGTCATAGATGGCCTTAAAGGTGTTAGCTGGGAGTTTGCACAGGAGGGTATATCTTCGGTCGGATGCTTCGCGTTCTGATTTGAATACTTGGTCTTTTATCCATTCACCTAGCATTTTTAATCTCCAAATCTGAGGCATATGCATACTGAAAATGCGAAAACTAGTGATACTGATGACAGGAAGGCCATGATGATTCTGAACCATTCAAGGTTTACAAACATCCACCCAATACCACTACCAAACAATCCAGAAACAATGATTAAAAGCAGTCCGTTTAACATCACTCTCCTCCGCGCCATGCATTGTTGTTAGCAACTGGCTTGCTGGTATTCTCTGCATATTTCTTTGCCGCCTCGCCTTGGTCTATGTTCACAAAGTGACCGTTCTTCCAGCCCATGTAGAACGTGCCGGACTTTCCTGACCGATACTTGCCAACGATGATTTCAGCGATGCCTTTCATGTCGCTTTGCTCGTCGTAAACTTCGTCTCGATAAGGGAAGATAATCACATCTGCATCCTGCTCGATTGAGCTGGAGTCCTTCAGGTCTCCAAGGCCCGGTCGCTTATCTATGCGAGATTCAACGCCGCGGTTAAGCTGGGAAAGGAGAATTACAGGGACTTTGTTACGAAGGCAGAACTGCTTCAGCTTGCTGGTGATTTCACCGATGGCGATGTCGTTACGCTCCGCTTTGGATTTCTTCATCAGGCCGAGGTAGTCGATGGTTAGGAAGCTAAGGCCGCCGTCCATATTCATACGCTCTGCATGGCTAATGATTTCGTCCACAGTGAAAGAGCCGTCGATAACGTAGTTGTCCTCTTCGATCAACATGCCGGTAGCCGCGGTGAGTCGCGTGTATTGCTCATCAATCATGTTCAGTGGGTTACGCAGCGCGCCTACTGACAGGCCGGCTCGGTCAGCAACATGACGCTCTACAACCTGCATGTCAGACATTTCCATCGATACCAGAAGCCCTTTGCCCTTCTGCCGCCCGATTGAGTTTGCGATGTTGATTGCCAGCTCTGTCTTACCCATTCCCGGGCGTCCAGCGATGATGATCAGGTCTGTGCGGTCGAACCCACCATACTCATCGTCCATGGCGTCAATGCCTGTTTTCAGGTACATGCCTGACTCTGCGCCTTTCATGCGCTTCTCCAGAACTTCCATGTAGTCATCCAGCATGTCGCCAATTCTTCGCGGTAAGCGGTCATTGGTTTCAAACTGAAGCTTGGAAAGCATTCCTGAAACTTCTGCCAGTCGTTCGCCTAAGTCATGCGTAGATGCGCCGCGGAGTAACTCAGCTGCTTTGAGTAATTCAGACACACCCTGTCGCAGCATCCAACACTGACGAACTCGCTTGGCCCATGCCTTGATGTTTGCCGCGGAACGACAGCGGGTGGCGACCTCAAGCACGAAGTTCTTTGTTTCTTCCGGCACGCTGTTCTGCACGGTGAACATGTCGGTAGGCTCGGCTTTGCTCAGGAGAGCTACGATGACGGTGTACATTCGGCGCAGGTGGAAGTTTTCAAACGCCTCAGCAGGAAGCTTCCCGGCAATGTCTCTTGCATCGATATGATCACCCTTAATCATTAATGACCCAACAAGTAGCTCTTCAAACTCATAAGATTCCATTCTTAACCTCCATTGCTAGTTGTTCATGGTAGAAATTGGGGATATTCCCGTGCTTAAGAACCTTTGCTTTTAGATAAGCTATTCGCGCTTCTCTTTCGTTGTCGAAATACCCAAGAAATAACTGCTTTTCCCCATCCCTGATGCTTGCCATCCATTTTTTATGGGTGGCATGCCAGCAATAACCCTTCACCCAGCGCATATTCCTCTGGTTTTCCTGAACGGTTGCTTCTCTTAAATTTTCGATCTTGTTGTTGCCTGGGTTTCCGTCGATGTGGTCAATAAATTTATCAGGCCATTTCTTGTGTGTTAAAAGCCAAATGATTCGATGAACCTTATGAGATTTCCCACCAAATTTTACTCTGTAATGCCCAGACATAAGCAGGCCTCCCGCCTCTTGCCCGGCCCTAACATTTCTGGATGGAGCGATAATCCAACGCAACCCCGTACTGGATGATTCATCTACAGAAAAGAATCTCGAAAACTCCTCGAATTCATAACTCTCCATGTCAAACCTCCTGGCTGATGATTTTGTCGATAATCCGCTGAGTCAGCGCGGTGTCTATCCCGTACTTTTTCCCCTCAGGGTTATCGCCCATGGCATACGGAGATGGCGTGTAACCAAACTCGATGTAGCCGTTGATGAACGTGTCGATGTCTACAGGGCTGCGCTTCGTTTGCTTGCAGTGCAACAGATGGGATTCGTAAAGGCGCTTAATACCTTTCTCGGTGGAGATGCTGATGCTTGTGATGCGTGGAAGTCCGTGCTTTTTGGCTTTGCAGTTCCAAGTATCTTGGAGTCGTTCACGGTCGAATGTGAATTTCGATGCTGCCGGTTTTTTTGGTTTGGTTTCATCCTGCTCAACCAAACTCCCCTCTGGGGATTTAGGGGTAGTTTCTTTTTTCTTTTGAATAGTTTCTTTTGTGTTTAGCTGAGTTGGCGAATACCCATTAGCTACTTCGGCTAACCTTTTATTAGCTGACTTGGCTAATGTTTCGCTACCTTGGCTAATGTCGAAATTCCAATCAGAAACTACCTTGTTAATTCCGATTTGAGAGCCAGAAGTGATGATGATTTTCATGGCAATCATTTCGTTCTTGGCAGTGCAAACATGCGTGTGGTGAATGCCTGTCATGCCTGCAATCTGCGTGTTAGTGATTCGGTCAAACTTCTTGCCGAACCCATAGGTTTTGCGCACAACAGCTAACGCAACCTTAAGCTGTCGTGCCGTTAAATCAGCGCACATAACCGCTTCTAGGAGTTCGTTAGCTATTCGCGTGTAACCATCATCGGTATCTGCCACGCGCCGCTCCAGAACCTCTGGTGAGGTTTCTACCAGCTGTAAATGTCTAGCTGCGTTGCCCATTCTTCACCCCTGCTTTCGCCAGTCTGAAACAACCAATAAACCGCTCAGCGAACGGCTTGTTTGTGGCGGCTGCCATTAAGATTGGATCAGGTGAATCCGGGTAACGCCGCTCCTCTTCTTGCTTGAGTTTTCTGCTCTTTCGCATATAATTACTCCTGTGAATTGATCCAGTTAATTCGCTCAGGCCTCAAAGCTTTCGTCGAGCTTTGGGGCCGTTTCATTTGTGGTGTACTCAAGCCATGCACGAGTGCAATCAGCCATGAACTTGAAGTGCTCAAAGCTAATCTTCTTCTCCCCTTCCATGACGAAATCCTTAACCCCACTTGCGGCTAAGTTATCCATCAGTTCTGGGTACTTCTCAGTGCGACGTAGAACGGTTGAATCAGCGATGTTAAGCAACTTAGCCACTACCGTTTGACGGGTAGAGCTAAGCGCTTGGTGAGCCGATGAGAGCAAGTGTCGGCTGATGAATTCAACCGCTCCGTTTTTGCGTGGTTTTGCTAATTCCATTTGTAATACTTCCAGTGTTGAATAATTAGTTGGGTACGTGGCTTATCCGTGGGATTGACCACTGTTGTTTGTTCCCCACATTGCGGCAGGGAGGCTAAGGCTGTTAAAGAGCGGGTGGTGATTAAGCTGCGTGTTTCTTAGTGCTTGGGAATGGGCGGACTTCTTCAGCCTGTACATTCCCATTCGGCAGAACAGTAACTACGATGTTCCGCCCTGCACGAATTGCCTTACTGATTGCGCACTGAATAACGCCAAAATCGTCTGCTGCCTTTGCTTGCCCATGGATTTTTGCGTAATCAGCTAATGTCATGCGGTTCATAGGTACACTCCATTTAGTTACCATGGGCAAAGAATACTACAGGTATTTATCATATTCAATATGGTGGGTATTTTTAATATAAGTAGTGGTGGTATTAAAATGAAGGTTATGGAAACCAATAACTCCCTGACGACAGAACAGCTTGAAGATGCGAAGCGTCTAAAGGCTTTGTATGAGTCAAAGAAAAAAGAACTAAAAGTGACTCAGTACACCATTGCAGATGAGCTTGGGATATCTCAGGGCGCTGTAGGCCATTACCTTAATGGAAGGAATGCGCTCAATGCGAAGATTGCAGCTTCTTTTGCAAAGGTTCTTGAGATTAGCATTGCTGACTTCAGTCCGAAGCTCGCTAAAGAGGCTTCTAGCCTATCTATAAATGCCGGATCTGTCTCAAATGTATCTTACGTCGGAAAGCATGTGCCAGGTTCTAAGTATCCGGTTCTCAGCAAGGTGCAAGCTGGGGTGTGGAGCGAAGCTGTAGAGGCCTACACCCTGAAGGATATTGATTTATGGCTTGAGTCTGATGCTCACATTCAGGGTGATGCTTTCTGGCTTGAGGTCGATGGTGATTCAATGACTGCCCCAGTGGGATTAAGCATTCCGGAAGGAACGTTTGTGCTTTTCGATACTGGGCGCGAGGCAGCTAATGGCAATTTAGTGATCGCTAAGCTCACTGATTCCAATGAGGCAACATTCAAAAAATTTATTATTGATGGCGGTCAGAGATACCTCAAAGGCCTAAACCCTGCTTGGCCGCTGGTTCCTATCAACGGTAACTGTCGAATCATTGGGGTGGCCGTGGAGACAAAACTCAGACTGCTATAGCCCAGTGGCCTGAAGAGACGTTCGGGTGAGGTAGTAAAGTAGAAAGACTTAGTCACTAGATCCTAACATGATCTTTTTATTGAGGATTTTTACAGCATGGATATAATCACAGCTTATGTTGATTAAAACTTGATCGGCATAAAAGGGAAAGCTCCGAAGGGTAGGACCAACGGAGCTTGAAAAAACAGTCTGTGCATGAATGTTTTCTTGAGAACTCGAGTTTGAGATTATCTCAAGCCCGATCTCGTGTAAAGCATTCAGCGCCTAATTTTTAAGGTGCTCAATGAATAATATCTGTAATAAGAACCACCGTTACAACCCGATGTTCAGCGTTCTGCCGGAAAGTCAGGCGAACACAGGAAGACATAAATGTCCCGGCTGCGCATTCGAGCTTGCAATGTTGAATAAAGCTAAGGGCATACCAGCATCCAATGATGATGCGGTTCTCGCAGAGCTTCCAGACAGCCAAGCTGGATATGTTAGACATAAAGATGCATTTGAAGCTTATAAAATGGCTTACCAGTACTAACAGCAAAGAATAATTAAAAGCCCAGCCACAGAGCTGGGTTTTTTGTGCCTGTCATCTGGCCCATCCCTCCTCACTCCTCTGAACTTCTAGTGTTGCGGCTTCTTCTGGTTTCTTTTGCTTTTTTAGAATCACGCATAGTTGGCGATAACCATGATGTGATGGCGCATAAAATTCCGGCATGACAGTCTGACGAACCACCGCCCCACTCACCTCACTAACCGCCTTCCAATCTGCGAGATGCTTCTCCCTCATGGCTTTCATTACCATCGGCGACATTGCTATCTGTTGTTCGCAAAGACTGATAGCTTTTTTCAGGTTATTACCCACATCCCGCAACTTGTAATGCTTCTTGATCTGCTCCTGCAAACCAAAATGCGCCTGAATCATCTGCTCGTTAGACATCCATGCCAGCTTATCCCGCCATTCCTGCAAATCCATATCAACCTCCGTTTGAATTTTGCTCAATTTTACGCCGCCAACCTGCTTTTGACTAGGTTCGATAAGTAACGACTGAAGAAGATCAAAAAATAAATACTCTAGGTAATCATAAGCTTGTAGAAAAACGCTAAAAATAAATACTGCGGGTATTTACTTAATAAAATACCTGCCGTATTCTTCACTCATCGAAACGAAACGACCCGCTCGATATGCTCTTTAACAATCAGATGGTATGCCGAAAGGTGTACACCAAAGTGCAGTTGGCTTTGGGATGTGGTGGCGGTGTCCTCAAGCGAGGTGCAACGCTGGCAGTGTGATAAGACCTGAAAACCGGCTGGGCAGATTGTTTTTTTGCCAATACAGAAAAAAGGGCGTCAGGAAGTAAGCGAGAGTGGCGTCTCGGTGCCGAATCCACCACATCACCAAAGCTAACTAACTGGAGTAATCCACATGAATGCAAAAGAACGCTGCAAGATGCGCAGAAAGCTTCGTAGAGCTTCTGAGCGTGAAGAATCACAGAAGGACATGAAGTTAGGCAAGAGCATCGCTACGAGACTCTCAGGGTGTTCCAGTCGAGTTCTCAAGGCAACTATCTCACTCCCATTGAGATGTAAAGAACAGGCCAGCGCTGACAATATTTGCCTCGCAGATGTGGCAATTTTCAACGCTGGGTATCGTAAATCAGCTGAAACAGTAACGGCGAGGTAGTTATGGCACTTTGTTTCACAGTTCTTGCTGGGAAGCCGGATAGCGACGACGGCGCGTATTACGAGAACATCAAGTTCTGCGACGACGCTGACAGCATGGAAGCTGCGCAGAGGATAATTCAGGACAACAAGCTTTACACCTATCCGATTTGTCGCGTTGAGGTGTCAGGTTTCGAGGCTGCTTAGGTGGCCTTTTTTATTGCCCATTAGAGAGGTAGGTATGAATGAGTGGATTAAGTGTAGCGAGCTGCTACCACAGATAGGGAAAGAAGTTCTTATGCGAATCTCATGCAACGGTCATTTCAACATAGAGAGTGGGCAATACAAAGGCAGTGGAATATGGGTTGGAGCTTGGTGTGACACTTATGGAAAAACAGGTAGTGCTTATCAGGTTCCTCACTGGATGCCCCTGCCAGAACCTCCAACTTCCTAGCTAACCGGAACCATCCCACATGCGATTAACAAACACTTTAACCGGTGAGACCTTTCTCGTATCGAGGATGGCTAACCAGTACGAGTATCAGATTAGCGAAGTAGGAACAAGAAACAGAGTCCGCATGAACCATGAGCAGTATGCGGCTTATTTGCGTAAACCTGAGATTGAGAGAGTTGAGGAAAAAACATGAGTAAAGAAAGCGACTTCCCAGCGTTTGCAGCAAGCGGGCATCCGGGGCAGCAGCACATTCATCAAGAAGGGATATCCGCGCGGGATTACTTTGCGGTCAAGGCCATGCAAGGGGTCATGGCGTCGGGCACGGCCATGCATATCGGAACAAATCACAAGGAAGAGATGCTTGATATGGCATTGGCATTTTACTCGATGGCAGACGCAATGCTCGAGGCTCGTAATAAGTAGACCCTTCCCTATGCGCATTCACTGAGTGCGCATCGTGATAAGCGCCCCTTATCTCCCTCAACTTGTAATTATTAGGCTCACTTAGGTGGGTCATTTTTTTAACGGAGTAAATATGAAATTGCGCGTGTGGCACATCCCTCAAGTACCAATGGAACCGTTTTACGTTGAGGTTTCATCGGTAGAAGAAGGCGCGAGAATGATAAATGCCTTGGCTGACTACGACCTGTTTCAGTTCGAGAAAAACATCAAGCCTGATTACTGCAATATGAATGGCCTAGAGATGTGGGACGAGAACTTGTCGGAAGAGGACATGCGCGACATGGAACTCTCCGACAAGTGGGTTGAGTGGTTCGACGATGAGCACGAAGACATTCGAGAGTACGTTAACAATTTCAACCAGAATGCTGAGACAGCCGCCTAGTGCGGCTTTTTTAATGGATGTAAAAGCCAGTTCAAGAGCTGGCTCCTACATCAATTAACCAACCAATAGGAGTAACGCCGTGAGCGAAACAACCGATTTAACCGTTATCGAAATTAAGCCGGAACAGGCTCCGGCTTTGTACGTGCCGAATGGTTTGGATAAGTATCTGGATCAAATTCGTGAGTACGCCAAAGAAGCGCCTGATGTGACCACGCAGAAAGGTCGTGACCGTATCGGCTCTCTGGCTCGAGCAGTTGGCTCAAGTAAGAAGACCATCGAAGAGCCCGGACGAGCTTACCTGCGACACTTGAAAGAAGCCGTGAAACCAGCTGAGGAGGAGTTGCGAAGGTTCACCCGCGAGTGCGATGCAATCCGTGATGCAATCTTACTTCCCCGCGCAGAATGGGATGCGGAGCAGGAGCGCCTACGAGTCGAGGCTGAAGAAGCTGCGGCTCAGGTTGCTTACGACAAGATGCGAGATGAAGCCAATGACATGAACGAGTTGTTTGATCGGGATAAGGCAGCGGAACTTGCGAGACGAGTTGAATCTGACCACGAAGTCGCGCTCCTGATGAATGACAAATTCGACCGTGACGCTGCCGACGCAAAAGCTGAAGCAGAGCGCCTGAAGAAGGAGCGCGAAGAGCGCATCGCCAAGGAGGCGGTGGAGAAGGCTCGACTCGAAGCAGAAGCAACTGCGCAGCGTGAACGCGAAGCGGCATTGCAGCGCGAAGCTGACCTGAAAGCTCAAGCCGCACTGGCTGAAGCCAACCGCATTGCAGCTGAGAAGAAAGCTGAGCAAGACCGCATTGACGCGGCAGCCAAGGCTGAAGCAGACCGGTTAGCGGCGGCACAACAAGCAGAACGCCAAAAGCAGGAAGCTATCGCAGCCGAGCAACTCAAGGCTAAGCAAAAAGAGGATGCGCGACTAGCAGAAGAAAAGCGCATCGCTGATGAAGCCGCCGCCCGCGCTGCAAACGTCGAACACAAACGAGCCATCAATCAACAAGCCGTGGCTGACTTAGTCGCCGCGGGCATCTCTGAAGAGTGCGCCGTGCAATGCGTTAAAGCCATTGCCAAAGGCCAAGTCTCAGCAATTCAAATAACTTACTAATTAAACCGGAGTATCCCATGCAACAAGCGCTTGCAGGGTGGCCTTGCGTGGGCTGCTCTGACCAACCACCTCGCAATCCTCTCATCGATTTCTTCATCAAGATTGATCGAATCCTCAACCAGCGCGGAGAGCCGTAATGAATGTGATCAGAGCGGTTCAACTCATGGCGCTTTTAGCCCAAGAGAAGCACGACGAAGTTTTATTTCAACTGGCACATAGCCTGTTTTATCGGAGGCAGTCATGAATTACTGGACACTTTCTTCAGCTATTTACAAGGCGCTTCAAGAGCTTGATCACAGGGATGATGATGTGATTTGCGCAAGGATTGATGAGTTGGACTCGATGGTTAAAACAGAAAAAATAAAGGCTCTTTTCTCAGGTCTGGGCATTGACGATAAGACGCTGGAAATAGCCAGCGAGTCACCAGATTTTCAAGTTATTGCTGCTAATGCTGTTCGTGATTTAGTCCAGCAAATTGCTAGGCATGAACGGGCGCGGGAAATTGTAGAGCACAGGGAGGCGGCATGAATCAGCAGTTGGTTAATCAGGTTCACGAAATTATCAATCCGCTTAAGATTGAATTCGAGCAAGTCTGCTCAGAGCCCAGCCTGACATTTAAGCGAGAATCAGAGTTTGCGATGCAGATATTCGCGAACAATGACTATTTGGCTGGGGTGGCGGCAAAGAATGGCGTGTCGACTCGTAGCGCGATAATGAACGTTGCAGCGATTGGCATTTCTCTCAACCCAGCTCAGAAACTCGCTTATTTAGTGCCACGGAAAGGCGCTATATGTCTGGACATTAGCTACATGGGCTTGATGCATATTGCCCAGCAGTCAGGGGCCATTAAATGGTGCCAGTCGGCGATTGTCAGGAAGAACGACCGATTCATGCGTACCAGCAATTACCGACCGCCGACACATGAATTCAACGAGTTCGACACTATTGAGCAGCGCGGTGAAGTGGTCGGCGCTTATACGGTAGTCAAGACGGACGAAGGAGACTACCTGACGCACACCATGCGAGCCGAGGATATCTTCTCAATTCGTGATCGGTCAGAAGCATGGAAGAAATACCTAACCGACAACACCAAGCGCTGCCCTTGGGTCACCGACGAAGAGCAGATGATCCTCAAGACGGTAGTAAAGCAGGCCACCAAGTACTGGCCTCGCCGTGATCGGCTGGACGCTGCTGTTGATTACGTGAACACCGAGGGCGGAGAAGGCATTAACTTTTCTCAGGAACGCGGACAAGAAAAGGATATATCCCCTGCCAGCACGGAAACCATCGAAGTGATAACCGACCTTCTCGTTCAGATGAACAAGACGTGGGACGACGACCTCCTGCCAATCTGTACGCAGATATTTAAGCGCTCAATCACCTCTCCGGGCCAACTCACAGAGCCAGAAGCTCTCAAGACTGTGGACTTCCTCAAGAAGAAGGCGGCGGCATGACACCTGAAATTATCTTGCAGCGCACAGGGATTGATGTGCGAAACACGCAGCAGGGAAGCATTGACTGGCTGAAGTTGAGACTGGGAGTTATCACGGCATCGGAAGCCGGAAAAGTCATCTCAAAGCCACGCAGTGGCACTAAATGGACGGATACCAAGCTCACCTACTTCTACACCTTACTCGGAGAGGTTTGCACAGGGAATGTGGTTGAAGTGAATGCTCGCCCTCTGGCGTGGGGAAAGGAATACGAAGCATCAGCAAGAACGCTGTTTGAGTTCACAACGGACGTTAAGGTCACAGATGTGCCGATTATCTTCAAGGACGACTCTCTCCGCTGCGCATGTTCACCTGATGGCGATTGCAGTGACGGGAAAGGCTTAGAGCTTAAAAGCCCATATACCAGCGCAGTGTTCATGAAGTTCAGACTGGGTGGCTTTGACGCCATCAAGGCTGAGTACATGGCGCAGGTTCAGTACAGCATGTGGGTAACTGGTAGGGATGCTTGGTACTTCGCCAACTATGACCCGCGCATGAAGCGCGAAGGTCTGCATCACGTTGTTGTTGAACGTGACCAAAAGTTCATGGATGAGTTTGATGAGATGGTGCCGGAGTTCATTTCCAAGATGGATGGGGCTCTGGCAGAGATTGGTTTTGAATTCGGCGAGCAGTGGAGATAGGAATGACCATCAACATATTCATAGCAAGCGGCAATCTTGGAAAGGATTGCGAAACGCGAAGCACTCCAAACGGGAAGCTAATTGCTTCCTTTTCTTTGCCCGTAAAACAGGGATTCGGGGAGCATGAAAAGACTTCTTGGGTTGTCTGCCGGCTGTTTGGCGCTAAGGCTGAAACCCTCCCGCAATATCTCAAAAAGGGAATGAAGGTGACGGTCGAAGGGAAGTTCGTCACAGAAGAATGGACTGACAAAGACGGGAATAAACGCCAAACGCCAACCATCATCGTTGATGACATCGACCTTCCTCCGCGCCAATCGGATGCGCCAAAGCAAGCGCCTCAGAGTGCTCAGCAACCGCAGTCAGGATGGGGCCAGCCAGCGCCACAGCAATCATCCAATGAAATGGACTTCGACGATTCGATTCCGTTCTAACCCTCTTTCAAGGAACACATTATGAGTGAAGTAACTTTTGGACAAGGCCAGCTTGAAGAACTGGCTAAATTCACTGATCCACAGAACGAAATTATCGCCAATCTTGCAAAAGCATTGCTCAGCACAACCAAGCAGAGAAACGAGTTCGCCCAGCAACTATCCGAGCTTCAACTCTCACAGCAAAACATCATCAACTCTCTCGGCATTAAAGGTGATGGCCCATGGAGTAAGTTGGTTATTGAGTATGTGATGGGGTTGGTGGCGGAGCGGGATGGATTGGCTGAAAAGCTTGCCTTGGCAGAAAATATAGCCATTTCATCTGCCAACGATATTGCCTACGCAATATTCAATCTCTCTAACAAAAAGCTCAGCCAACTCAAGAACGGCATTATCGAAAGCACATGTCCGACTGATTCGGCTTTGATTGCCGAACGTAACTTGCGAGACTTCGCCGCCAATCTGTGCGCTGGGAGGAAGGGATGAAACTCAGTAAGGCTCAACGGCAAGCGTTGCGAATGAGATTCGGCGGTAAATGTGCGTATTGCGGATGCGAACTGCCGGAGAAAGGCTGGCACGCCGACCACGTTCAGGCTGTTCTCAGGAAGCTGGATTTTGGGGATAGGCAACCCAATGGAATGCGGAAGATTGTAGCCACCGGCGAGCACTGGAAGCCAGAGAATGACACGAAGGAAAACCTCTTCCCAGCCTGCGCACCATGCAATCTTTTCAAAGCATCGTTCGGCCTTGAAGGATTCAGGGAGCAAATAACTCAGCAGGCAGAAAGAGCGCGTTTGTACAGCGTCAATTTCCGCACGGCTGAAAGATTTGGGCAGGTGCAGGTGACGGAATCACCGATAGTTTTCTGGTTCGAAAAATACCGTGAAGGAATGAGTCATGAGTAACGCACCCACAGCAACACTGTTTTGCAGCAACAAAAAATCAGAGCGAGCAAAGATTGCCGAGTACGAAGCGAAGGGATACGTAGTCGATGAGTCCATCCTTGTTAATCGGAAAGCTGGTGATGGCGTCGTGGTGAAATTGAAGGAGCAACCTCATGACTGAGACAGCCAAAACCCACAGTGAGCTTTGTGTAATTGCGGAGCGCATTAAGGCAGCAATGGCGTCATGTGTGGAAAGCTTCTGCATGGAAGTCGCAGATTCGATCGAAAACGAAATTGGTAGGGGGCTGACTGAACAGGAGCGCCAGCAAATCAGCGAGACTGCTTCTGGCCTTCTGGTTGCACAAGACCAGCTCGAAGCAGAACGCCAGCGGGCTGACAAAGCAGAAAGCTATGCGCGTGAGCGTGATTCTGAAAACGAATCAATAGCATTAACGGTTGGCAGGCTGAGGCTAGACCTCGCCAAACTTCGTGGCAAGCTTGATACCCCTATAGTTATTCCGCCACGAAAAACGGCGAAAGACTATGTTGACGATGAATTTTCTAATGCTGACCTCGCCGCGATTTACAACGCTGCCAGGCTTGAACTCAAAGCGAGAATCAAAAGCGCTGGATTTACGGCCAAGGATGGTGAGTGACACCCAGTAATAACCATCAACTCCGAATAACCCAATAGCCGCGCAACGCGGTTTTTTTACGCCTTAATCCGAGGTATACACCATGAAAACCCACGATTTGAAAATAGCTCCCCAGCATTTCGCGCCGGTATATGCAGGCGTTAAAACCGCTGAACTCCGCAAGAATGACCGTGACTACCAAGTTGGTGACTTACTCAAGCTGCGTGAGTTTTCAGATGGTGAGTACACCGGAAGCTTTGTTATTCGCGAGGTAACGCACATAACTGATGTCGGATTTGTGGCTGAGGGTTATGTGTTGCTGAGCATGGTCCCAATGAAACTTTTAGAGGCTGCATAAATGAAAATTGAAATCGGCGAGAAATGGCTTATCACCAGCGACAAGTATCAGTTCATTCTTCAGGAGAAAGGCATTGCCAAAGAAGGCAAGAACGCGGGCCAAGCGGTGCTGAAGAACACCACATTCTACCCTAAGATTGAGCAGTTAATCTCCTCGCTAATCCTGAAAGAAGTTCGCGCATCTGACGTGCAATCACTCGAAGAAATGCGAAGTGAAATCGAGCGCGTAAGCCAGCAATGCCAGAAAGCTTTCTCGGAGTTAACGTCTGAAGACCTCAATGCAGAGCCAGCCTGATGAAGCCACTCATCAAAGGTGACACCGAGCCAGCGCACTTAGTTGCAGCCCATAAAGCTATAGATGCTCACAGGGAAAAGTACGGAACTGGCAATAAGCATCACCGAAGAATCTACAGCATCAAATACCGCAACAAGAGCTATCAAATCGAAGTCACCAATACCAACAAACATCATCTGGCCCATGTCATTACGGGCCATAGACAGCTAACGAAAGTTCATTATGGAGAAGTGGCATGAAAGATTATTCAGCTATGAGTGACTTTGAAATCAATAAATTGGTGGCAAAGCTCATGGGGCATCAGTGTTATTACGATAATAATTCGTACACCAACGACGGTCTAAATGTAACCGTCACCGGGAACGGTTGGCGAGGTTGGTATAACCCAACAAGAGACATCGATGCCGCATGGAGGATTATCGTCGCTAACAAAATCAACATTGACCATCGAGAGTCTATCAAGTCAGGCGCGATGGCCAGTCAGAGTGGCAGAAAAGAGATTTACGCTGTTGATAAAAACCCGCTCCGCGCTGCAATGATTGTGTTCCTCATGATGAAAGATGAAGCAGTAAAAACTCAGGGAGAAAAGTCATGAAATGGGAAATATTGAAAGGTAGTGAGGATGACTTCGAGGGGTACCATGAAGAAGTCACTCATATTTACTCAACTCGTCGTGGTCGCGCTGTTTCTAATGGTGTCGCACCTAGCCTTGACGGGCATTTGGTTGCCGAGCGACGCCCAATCACCGAGCCAGATGTAAGCCAGCAGGTGACTACTGAGTGGTCTGGCGATGGGCTGCCTCCTGTTGGTGCCAAAGTTATGTCCCCATCCGGCGCGGCGATTATAGATTTTGTTGGTAAGGATGTAATCGTCTACACAAATTCCGATGGTCAGTGGTCTGTAAGGTGTGACGGTGTTCATGGAAGACTATCGCCACTACAACCTGAAAATGTGGCAAGGGAAGAGGCGATTAGTGAAATGTTGATGGTAGAAGGCGGGATGCCTGACTCATATCAGCCTTATGAATTCGTAGCGGCACTCTACGACGCAGGATATCGCAAAGTGGAGTAACCCATGACGCAACTCGATAGCGCTCGGCGCAATGCCCTGCGCTCCGCTGCGCGAAGATGTAGCGACTAACTCCACGCAGCAATAGCAGATAACCCCAAAGCACCGTTCGACACCCTATCCGGTCCCATCATTAAAAAACACCATGCGCCAATAGCTCCCGCATACAGTCTTCCTCTGTTCATGTGGCAGATTGGCGTTCTCAATGGTCAGTTTGAGGAGAGGCAAATTATGAATGTCATGACCAAGCAAGAAGTGATGCAGTTCCTTCAAGTTAAATCACGCGACACGCTTTACCGATACGAGCGAGACAGTGGCTTCCCGCATCCCATCAAGACGCATCCTACGCTCTACTTGAAATCAGCGGTAGAGGCGTGGGTTGTTCGTAGGTCTGAGCCTAATGCTGCGTGAGCCTACTTGACGTTCTTGATATGCCAAAAAAGCTTATCGGCAAACAGTTCATATCCCCTTCTCTGCTCATCCAGCCAGTCATGCTTGTTGTATACAGCCATCACCCCACCTAGGTCATGCCCCATCATTTTCTCTGTAACGTGAGGGGCAATACCTTCTTCTGAAAGTCGCGTAACCACGGTCCTTCTGAAGTCGTGTGCACGCCAATATCCTATGCCATCCATCTCGTCACGAATTCTTCCGATGTATCTGTTTGCTGCTGCTATGCTGATTGGCTCGTTAATGTCATAGCCCGGAAACATAACGTTGTCATATGCATCCATTAGTCTTTCTATAATGGGCTGGGCCTGAGTAAATATCGGCCTGCGTATGGTGTTACCCATCTTGCTATGCTCTTTTGGTACGGTCCAAATCAGCTCCTTCATGTCGAACTCTGGCTTTAGAGATAGCCTCAATTCGGACAGGCGGCAGCCCCACATCATGACCAGTTGATGCAACATCTTGTTAGCCGGGGAAGCTCGCGTCCTTTCGATAGCGATCCAGATTTGAGCTAGTTCATTAAAGGTGAGGACTCGCTCGCCCGTTTCTGAGCGCTGGCCCACGTCCTTGGGGTCAATGCGCATTATTTCGCAACGGTCTATCAACTGGCGGCGAAGGCACCAACTGAATGCAGATTTAGCCTGAATGAACATCATACGGGCGCGCTTCTGCCCTTCCTTTTCTTGCTTGCTGAAAAAGCTGATCCAGTCTTTAACTGATATCGAACTTGCAGGCCTGCCTTTAAAGGCATCTGTCATGTGCTTTACTACAATCGCCTCGTACAGATTGATGGTGTTTGTACGCAACTGAGTGCGTACATAATCATTCATCCATAGCTCCAAGCATTCCTTAACGGTTAGCTCGGACGAAACATGTTTTGATTCGAAGTGAGTGCGTGGATTTATTCCCCTGTCATAGAGAAGGCGGAGTTCGCCAACTAGGGCTCTGGCATCTTTTAGCCCCATTGCGGGATACTTGCCTAGAGATATGCGCTGCGCCTTTCCATCCCAGCGGTAACGAAACTGGAAGGCCATTGCGCCAAGAGGTGATATTCTTACACCAAGTCCATCACCATCAGAAAGCTCTGGGCTCCCTGTGTAAGGCTTGCCGTAAAGTGAACGAAGTTTTGTATCGCTAAGGGCCATGATAATATTCTGTACACAGGGAAAATTGCATTTTGTACCCAATGTGTACCATTGATCAACTGGACTAGCTTGGATTTATTTTGTGATTTGCGGACAAGATACGACAACTTAAGGCGTTTAATTGATTTAAAGCATTGGTTTGAATAGACAAATACATACTAAATTGGACTTGATAAAACAATGTCAGACAAACCAATACAACCTACTTTCTACTTTCATGACTATGAAACCTTCGGTAAGAATCCGGCGCTGGACCGCCCTGCGCAGTTCGCCGGTGTGCGTACCGATGAGGATTTCAACATCATTGAAGAGCCGCTCGTGATTTACTGCCGCCCGTCTGATGACTATTTGCCTGAGCCTGAAGCCGTGATGATAACCGGCATTACGCCGCAATTGGCGCTGGAGAAAGGGTTGAGCGAGGCAGAGTTCAGCGCGCAGATCCACCAAGCCTTTAGCGTGCCGGGCACCTGCATTGTGGGCTATAACAACATCCGTTTTGATGATGAAGTCAGCCGCAACATCTTCTACCGTAACTTCTACGACCCTTATGCCTACAGCTGGCAATATGGCAATTCTCGCTGGGATCTGCTCGACGTGATGCGCGCCTGCTACGCCCTGCGCCCGGATGGCATCAACTGGCCGGAAAACGACGACGGTTTCCCGAGTTTCCGCCTTGAACATTTGACTAAAGCTAACGGCATTGAGCATGAAAATGCCCACGACGCGATGGCTGACGTTTACGCCACCATTGCCATGGCTAAGTTAGTGAAACAGGCCCAGCCGCGCCTGTTCGCTTTCCTGCTTGAGCATCGTAATAAGCATAAAATCAATGCGTTAATCGATATTCCGGCCATGACGCCGTTGGTTCACGTTTCCGGCATGTTCGGCGCGGCCCGTGGCAACACGGCGTGGATTGCGCCGCTAGCGTGGCATCCGGAGAATAAAAACGCGGTGATTGTCTGTGATTTGGGTGGCGATATGACCCCACTTCTCGAGCTGGACGCCGATGCAATGCGCGAACGGCTATACACCCGCCGCGAAGCCCTCGAGCCGGGCCAATCGCCGCTGCCGATCAAGCTATTGCACATTAATAAGTGCCCAGTAGTAGCTCCAGCTAAAACGCTATTGCCCGAAAATGCTGAGCGTTTGGGCATTGATCGCGAGCGTTGCCTGCAAAATCTGCAACTTTTGCGCCAGAACACCCAAGTCCGCGAAAAAGTGGTGGCCTTGTTCGCCGAAGCCGAGCCGTTTAAAGGCTCCGACGACGTCGATGCCCGCCTGTACGACGGTTTCTTCAGCGACGCCGACCGCGCCGCGATGCGCATTATTCTGGAAACCAAACCGGAAAATCTGCCAGCCCTAGATTTAACTTTTAACGATTCACGCATCGAAACGCTGCTATTTCGCTATCGCGCCCGCAATTTCCCCACCACCCTCACCGACGCCGAGCAGCGCCGCTGGCGTGAGCATCGTCAGGAAAAACTCAACGCCGAACGCGTGCAAGATTACGTGTTGCAGTTAGAGTCGCTGTACAACTTGTACGAGGATGATGCCGAGAAAACCGCCCTGCTGAAGGCGCTGTTTGATTATGGGAAGGGGTTGGTGGCGTAACGGTAGGGTTACGCTTTCAACGTCAACTTCAACTTCAACTTCAACTTCAACTTCAACTTCAAAACCGTGGGCTCGCCGCCCACACTGGCCCAAAGGGTTTTAAACGAAACCCTTTGGAATCCTGCGTTTTTTTGCTGCTGAAAGATCGAGGCTGCGCAGGGTTGGAATGGACGTGTTTCAGCGGCCACGGTGATCGTCGCGAAGTGCCGCCGCTTAGGCGGTCCCCTCAGTTCGGGCTTCGAGCCTTTGGTCTCGAACCACTCCCTCGGCGTCACTTCTGAACGCGACCTACTGGCACTTACTCCGAGCCGTTTCATTCACATAAAATCTGAAAATTACTGAAAAGGCACGATTGAAATGCCTCAAAACCGCAGTCAAAAATGGCGCTGAGCGAGAGGTTCGAGACCTATGGCTCGAATCCCGTGGCGAAGGCACCGCCTAAGCGGCGACATTCTTTATTGATAGGGAGGGCGGTGGATAACGGAAGTCCCTGAAACACGTCCGCCTCACGAGCGAAGCGCGCAGTAAAGAGCCGGGGAGTCTTGAGGGGCGCGGCGATAGGCGCCCCTTAAGGCCGGTGTGGCGGCAGCACACGACCTTGACCTTAAAAAACAGTTTGCGTGACAACGCAAAGTTTTGACCTTAAAAGAAAGTTTCCTGCCCTTTCCAAAGGGCAAAAAAAAGGACCCTTGCGGGTCCCTTTTAAACTTATGCTTCTGGAGCGATTTCGCCACTCATCTGCGGTGGCTGCTGGCGGAAGAAATTGGTGATAAAGGCTAAATAACCTAAACCAATTGCGCCCCAAACCAGACCCAGCGTCATTGAGCTGGCTTCAAGGTTCAACCACAGCGCGCCGACGGTCAGGGCACCAATCACAGGCAGAATCAGATAATGCAGGTGATCTTTGAAGGTCTTGTTCTTCTGCTCACGAATGTAGAACTGCGAAATAACCGACAAGTTCACAAAGGTGAAGGCCACCAGCGCCCCGAAGTTGATCAACGCCGTTGCAGTCACCAGGTCAAAGGTTACAGCGGACATTGCCACTACGCCGACCAACATCACGTTGAAGGTCGGGGTACGCCATTTTGGATGCACGTAGCCGAACAGTTTTTCCGGGAATACGCCATCACGGCCCATCACGTACAGCAGACGTGAAACACCTGCGTGTGCCGCCATGCCTGACGCCAATACCGTCACGCAGCTAAAGCACAGAATCACTGACTGGAAGAACTTGCCTGCCACATACAGCATGATTTCAGGCTGTGATGCGTCCGGATCGTGGAAACGCGAGATATCCGGGAAGTACAATTGCAGGAAGTAAGACACCACGACGAAGATAATGCCGCCAATCAGCGCAGTCAGGAAAATCGCTTTCGGAATAACTTTACCGGCGTTCGGCGTCTCTTCAGACAGGGAACTGATGCCGTCAAAGCCCAAGAACGAGAAGCACAGAATCGTTGCCCCGGTGATCATCGGCACCACGTGTGCGTTCTCACTGAAGAAAGGTTTCGTACTTGCCAGCGTCCCTGCGCCCTCACCCATGTAAACGCCACGGATAAGCAGACCCATGAACACCACCATAATGGCGACCTGAACCACAACGATGATGCTGTTGAGGTTAGCAACGACCTTGATGCCACGCAGGTTAAAGGCCGTCATCATCGCCACCAGCGCGGTCACGAAAATCCACGACGGTACGCCCGGGAAGATAGCTTCCAGGTAAATTTTCGCCAACAGGATGTTGATCATCGGCATGAACAGGTAGTCCAGCAGGGATGACCAACCAACCATAAAGCCGACGTGCGGGCTGATGGCTTTCTGTGCGTAAGTATATGCAGAACCCGCAGACGGGAAGCGGCGAACCAGCTTGCCGTAACTTACCGCAGTAAAGAGTACCGCGATCAGCGCGAAGATATACGCCGTTGCCACGTGGCCGTCAGTCAGACCGGACACAATGCCAAAGGTATCGAAAATGGTCATGGGTTGCAGATAGGCCAAACCCATCATCACAACCTGAACCAAAGTCAGGGTTTTACGCAGCTGTACGCGATTGGTTGCCGGAGCGGCAGAAGAGACATTAGCAGACATGGCTCAGCCCTCCCTGATTTGCATGCATAGGACGTGTAAACGTCTCCGTGCGCAAAGTACAGGGAAAACTTCGTGTTGAATAACCAGAGAACGGAGGATTGAGCTTCACATCGTTGTGCACGCAAGTGAAGGCTGAGCGTTGTTGGCCGCAGCTGACAAAGAGACCGGCGGGTACCGGTACTGGTTTAAAGTATTGCCCCATCATGCATTTCCTCATAGTGGCGACCGTTTATTGATTTGGGGTCGCACACGAACCTGGTTATCTATCCGGATCTGGGTCCGGCCTCTGTTGAATTTAGTTTGTGTAACTCACAATGCAAAAAAAATAACCGGCGCCTTTAAGCGTCGGTTATTCTGCATGTGGCGTATTTTGCACTAAATCGAGGGCCGATGACAAGATTTTGAAGCCCTCAAATGCAATTTCTTTCTATGCCTTGAGTCTGGTCAATAAATAAACGATAGGGGTTCCAGCCTCATCAGCACCTTAGGCATTGCGCAGCATCCAATCAATTTCTGTTTCAGTCACTCGACGCTCGAACTGTAACAGTTCATCAGATTTACACGCGTGATAGACCTGCGAGAAACGCTCCCCAAGATATTTCTTCAGCGCGCCCTGCTCGTCAAAGGCTGCCAAGGCATCACTCTGACGAATAGGTAACGGAATACCTTCCTGCTCCAGACCATTACCCGTGACGGGTTCCGGCAGAGGCAGTTCATTGTCAAAGCCGTGCAACATCCCGGCAAGCACGGTTGCCACCACTAAATATGGATTGGCATCGGCACCGGCAACGCGATACTCCACGCGGTGGTCAACAGCACCGCTACACGGCACGCGCAGCGCCACGGTACGGTTGTTATGCCCCCACGACGCCTGCGTTGGCACATACATGCCGGGCTGGAATCGGCGGAAAGCATTGACGTTCGGCGCTAAAATCGCCATCGACGCAGGCATCAGCTCAATCAAACCAGCCAACGCGCGTTTCATCAGCGCCGAGTCTTCCGACTCCGTGCCAGCAAACAGGTTCTTGCCGTTATCATCCAGCACGCTGATATGAATATGCATACCGCTACCGGCGTAATCATCGTAAGGTTTCGCCATGAAGGTGGCTTCCATACCATGATTTTCGGCCACCAGACGCACTAAACGCTTGAGCGCCAGCGCGTGGTCACAGGCCCGCAGGATGTTGTCGCTGTGGTGCAAGTTGATTTCGAACTGGCCGGGAGATGACTCCGCCACCGCGCCATCGGCGGGCAGACCTTGCATTAGAGCAAGGCGATCAATATCGTTGAGAACGTCGGCGAAATGGTCGAGATTATCTACCGAATAGACCTGAGTATGAATACTTCGCTCAGTGGTCCCCGGGTTACAAGGCGGCTGAATAAACCCTTCCGCATCTCGCTGCTTATCGAGCAGATAGAACTCCAACTCTACCGCTACCACCGGGAATAATCCTCGCTGGCGCAATGTTTGCCATAGGTGATTCAGCACATTGCGGGGTTCAACGTCAAAGGGAGTGCCATCTTCGTCAAGCATGGTCAGCAACAGCTGAGCAATATGCTCTGGGTCCGAAGCGGAGGGGGTTAATGTTCCGGGGATAGGGAGACAAATGCGATCCGGCTCGCCTAGCTCTTGGCCAAGGCCCGCCTCTTCCACCACGTTGCCAAGAATATCCATAGCAAACACGGAGGCAGGGAAGTAACAGCCTTTTTCGACTTTAAGCAGAGTAGAGACGGGAATGCGTTTTCCGCGGAAGGTACCATTTAAATCGGTAAGAAGAACATCGACATGCAGAGTAAGTGGGTGACGTTCCAGGTATTGGTTAACTTCATCCTGGAACGCGCTGCTTCGCTTTTCTTCGCCGTGTGCTGCGAAGTCTTCAACTTCGGAACTATTCGATTCAAGAATTAAGGTTTGCATAAAATTTCCACCGTTTGCCTCAAGTTTGAGGCGGATATTGAGGCGACCACGACACCACCATGATGCCCCGCCTTTACTACATCACTGCGAACTTCTTAATGCAACGGCACTCTCAGATCATATAAGGGGCACACCTCATTCCTCGAAGACATATTTGTCTCAATATTAACCCTAGACCCATCAGAATTGTTTTGCAACAGCAACAATTCCTTTACATATAGGTTTGAAAAAGCAACTCCCCGCTGCTAATTTTAATGGAATAACAGCCAAAAAATAGGCAACAAAACGCGATAAGGCGCGGATTTCTTTCCCTTTCGACCACTCAACGAGGCGGTAAAATGAGCACCATATTTTCCCAGGCACCAGCCAGAAAAGAAGAGAGCTACAGACCGATCATTGGGGTCGTCATGTGTGCCAATAGCATTGATGAGAACCCGGCACTGACCGTACACGAGAAGTATCTCGACGCGATTTTCAACGCCAACGCCATCCCCGTCTGTCTGCCACACGAATTGGCCTCACGGGAAGGCGCTATCGAGGAAGTGTTAGCACGTCTCGACGGCATTTTCCTCACCGGCAGCCCGAGCAATGTCGAGCCGCACTGGTATAACGAAGACGGTATCGAGGAGCTGGCCGATCCGGGGCGCGACAAGCTAAGTATTGCGCTGATCCGCGCGACCTTAGCCCAAGGCATCCCCCTGCTTGCCGCCTGCCGTGGTATGCAGGAGTTGGTGGTCGCCACCGGCGGCAGCCTGTATCGCAAAGTGCAGGAAGAGCCGGGCTATATGGATCACCGCGAGGACACCTCCCTCTCCCACGACGAGCAATTCGCGCTGGTTCACCCTGTTAACATCGAGCCGGGCGGCCTGCTGGCAGAGCTTCTGCCCGATTATCAGTCTTTTCAGGTGAACTCACTGCACGGCCAAGGCGCGAAGCGTCTGGGCGCAGAGCTCAGCGTCGAGGCCCGCGCACCGGACAATCTGGTGGAAGCCGTCAGCGTGCGTAGCCACCCCTTCGCCCTCGGCGTACAGTGGCACCCCGAGTGGCACAGCTTGACCGACGCCGTGTCTCGTCAGCTGTTCGAATCCTTCGTCGCTGCATGTCGGAAGTATCATAGGGGGTAGAGATATCCCCGGGTTGGGCCCTGCTTAAGTCAACTTCAACTTCAACTTCAAAACCGTGGGCGTCGGCCCACACCGTTTAAGGTCAAAACTGTGCGCTGCCGCCACACCGGCCTTGAGGGGCGCCTATCGCCGCGCCCCTCAAGACTCCCCGGCTCTTTACTGCGCGCTCCGCTCGTTGGGCGGACGTGTTTCAGGGGCTTCAGTTCTCCACCGCAAAATGTCGCCGCTTAGGCGGTGCCTTCGCCACGGGATTCGAGCCATAGGTCTCGAACCTCTCGCTCAGCGCCATTTTTGACTGCGGTTTTGAGGCATTTCAACCGTACCTTTTCAGTAAATTTCAGATTTTTTGTGAATGAAACGGCTCGAAGTAAGTGCCAGTAGGTCGCGTTCAGAAGTGACGCCGAGGGAGTGGTTCGAGACCAAAGGCTCGAAGCCCGAACTGAGGGAACCGCCTAAGCGGCGGCACTTCGCGACGAACACAGTGGCCGCTGAAACACGTCCATTCCAACCCTGCGCAGCCTCGATCTTTCAGCAGCAAAAAAACGCAGGATTCCAAAGGGTTTCGTTTAAAACCCTTTGGGCCAGTGTGGGCGGCGAGCCCACGACCTTGACCTTAAGAGCGGGTTTGGGCAGCCAGCCCCAAAGCCCCCCAATATGGCTAAATGTTCAATACATTCCTATTGCCACTTTCTCGCTATTGATAGCTAAATTCCTTCGTTTATATCCATTTTAAAAAGGTTTGTTATAGAACCACTACTTTAGTTCTAAAGCCGTCACGGCGGACTTTGGTGGTGCTCACTTACCAATAATAAAAAGGGTATATCCATGCAAAATATTCGCCGTTTGAACGCGGTTTCCCGCGCTCTGGCTTTAGGGCTTTTATTAACTACCACCAGCGCGGCTATGGCCGCTGACGGAACGCCAGTTCAGGGCGGAACCCTGATTTATCTTGAACAGCAGGCTCACACCAACTTATATCCACCGGCGGGCGGCTTCTATCCGAACGGCGGTATTCTTAACCAAATTACCGATAAGCTGACTTACCAGAATCCGGAAACGCTGGCGATTGAGCCGTGGATCGCCGAGTCATGGTCTTTCAATGCGGATAAAACCGAGTACACCTTTAAAATTCGTCCGGGCGTCACCTTCTCTGACGGCACGCCGCTGGATGCCAACGCCGTGGCGAAGAACTTCGACACTTACGGCTTAGGCAATAAAGAGCATCACCTGCCGGTGTCCGAAGTGATCAACAACTATGACCATAGCGAAGTGGTTGACCCACTGACGGTGAAATTCTTCTTCAAGAAATCCTCGCCGGGCTTCCTGCAAGGTACCGCCACCATTGGCTCCGGCTTAGTGTCGCTGAGCACGTTAAACCGCGATTTCGACTCGCTGGGCGATGCCACCCACATCATCGGCTCTGGCCCCTTTGTGGTCAGCAAAGAGACGCTGGGGCGCGAAGTCGATTTAACTGCGCGTAAAGACTACAACTGGGGGCCGAAAAACCTCAAACAGCAGGGCCGCGCTAACCTTGATGGCATCAAAGTGATTGTCACTAATGAAGACAGCGTGCGCATTGGCGCGCTGCTGGCGGGTCAGGCTGATTTTATTCGTCAGGTACAAGCTTATGACGAGAAACAGGCCAAAGACCAAAACTTCCCGATTTACGCTGCTCCGACTAAAGGCGTCAACGACGGCATCGCCTTCCGCCCTGATAACGCCTTGGTTTCTGACCTGCGCGTGCGTCAGGCGCTGCTGCACGCCACCAACTCTAAACAAGTGGTCGACACCCTGTTCTCCCCTAACTATCCGCAAGCCACTTCGGTGGTGGCCAAAACCGCCGCGGGTTATGTGGATTTGAGCAACAAACTGACCTATGACCCGGCGCAGGCCAAAAAGCTGTTAGACGAAGCAGGCTGGAAAGCCGGCCCGAACGGCGTTCGCCAGAAAGAGGGCAAAACTCTCGCGCTGACCGTGTATGAATCCCTGCCGCAGCCGCAGAACAAAGAGGTGCTGCAGCTGGTTTCCCAGCAGTGGGGTCAGGTCGGCGTGAAGCTGAATATCTTGGCGGGTGACGCCGGTAGCCGCGTGGCGGACAACCTCGACCCAGAGAAAACTGCCGCCTACGTGGTGGAAGTGGGTCGCGCCGATCCGGACGTGATTAAAAGCGCCTTCTACCCGACCAACCGCGACGTGCTGCTGCAAAAAGGCGGTTCAAGCAGCAAGGTGAAAAGCTTCCGTGATGACAAACTCAACGACCTGTTGATTGCCGTTTCTGCCGAAGTGGACCCGAAAAAGCGTCTGGCGCTGACCGGCGACGTGCAGAACTACCTGTTGGATCAGGCCTACGTCATTCCAATTTTCGAAGAACCGCAGGTGTTTGCCGGTGCTCCCTACCTCAAAGGCGTGAACTTTGAAGCCGTGGGCCGCCCAAGCTTCTACGGCGCATGGTTGGAAAAGCATTAACAGGCAGGAGTAGACAATGAGCCGATACTTTAGTGGTCGCATCGGGCAGGCAGTGCTGGTGCTGTGGGCGGCGTTTACCGTCTCCTTCATCCTGCTGCAAGTGCTGCCGGGTGATGCCATCCTTATCAAATTCCAGAATCCCGATATGGGACTCAGCCCGGCGCAAATCGCGGATATGCGCGCGGTTTACGGAGCAGATGTGCCCATCTGGCAGCAATATCTGCATACGCTGGGCAATTTCCTGCGCGGTGATCTGGGCTATTCGATTCAGGCGGGCGTGCCGGTGACGGAGCTGCTGAGCAGCAACTTCCCGCCGACGCTGCGACTGGCGGTACTCGGCTTTATCTTGGCGGCGGTGGTGGCGGTGGCCATCGCCTTCCTCTCCAGCCTGCTGCACTTCGGCTGGCTGAAGTCGGCACTCCAGTCATTGCCGTCGCTGTTTATTTCGATCCCAACCTTCTGGCTCGGCATTGCGCTGATCCAGTTCTTCTCTTTCCACTTACGCTGGATCCCGGTGATTAACCCGGGTGAATGGGTCGGGCTGATTCTGCCGATCGTTACGCTGGCGGTGCCGATTTCAGCCCCGCTGGCGCAGATTTTGATCCGCAGTATCGATCAGGTGCAAACCCAGCCCTTCGTGGCTGTCGCCCGTGCCAAAGGTGCGTCGCGCAGCGGCGTGTTGTGGCGCCACGTTGCGCGTAATGCCCTGCTCCCTGCCCTGACCATTGCCGGATTGCTGTTTGGCGAGCTGATTGCCGGGGCACTGATCACCGAAACCGTCTTCGGCCTTAACGGGCTGGGGCAACTGACCCAGCAGGCGGTCAACAATCAGGATGTGGCGGTATTACAGGCGATTGTGGTTATCTCCGCCGCCGCCTTTGTTGGCATCAACTTGCTGGTCGACTTGGTTTATCCGTTACTGGATCCGCGTCTTAAATCCACTGCCGGAGCGCACGCATGAGTAGCTTACCCATTGAGCAGTTAGGTCAGGAGAAGACACGCCTCGCGCCTCGCCCGAAAACCCGCAGCGCCCTGTTCACCCGCGTTAAGCCGGGGCTGATTCTGGCCTGGGCGGTGATGATCGTGGTGATTTTATGGGCCATCGCGCCGGGGCTGTTCACCTCTTATAGCGGCACGGAAGGCATTGCCGGGGCGCAGCGTCTGGCACCTCAGGCCGGACACTGGCTGGGCACCGACCAGCTGGGCCGCGATGTCTACGCGCGCATTGTTTACGGCGCGTCGCACTCGCTGTCCGGTGCGCTGGTTGCCGTGGCGCTGGGGCTGGTACTCGGCACCGCACTCGGGCTATTCGCCGGCGCAGTTGGCGGCTTTGCCGATACTCTGGTGATGCGCATCGTTGACGTACTGCTGTCGATCCCCGGCCTGCTGCTGTCGCTTTCGGTGATTATTCTGCTCGGCTTCGGTACGGTTCACGCGGCAATCGCCGTCGGCGTCACCTCGATTGCCAACTTCGCTCGCCTCGCGCGTTCAGAAGTGGTGCTGGTGCGCCACAGCGATTATGTCGAAGCGGCCTATGGCAGCGGCGGTACCTTCTTCGCGGTGCTGTGGCGGCATATTTTGCCCAACTCGCTGACTGCCGTGCTGGCCTTTTCCGCCCTGCAATTTGGCAGTGCGATTTTGGCAATTTCCACCCTGAGCTTCTTGGGTTACGGCACCCCGCCGCCAACCCCGGAGTGGGGCCTGCTGATTGCCGAAGGGCGTAACTACATTTCCACGGCATGGTGGTTAACCACCTTCCCCGGCATCGTGGTGGTGTTGGTGGTGCTTTCCGCCAACCGTATTAGCCAATCTTTCCGCAGGAGCCGTCGATGAGCCTGAATGTCAGCTTTAACCGCACCGCCGCCGAGCAGCGCACGCCGGTGCTGGCGCTGGAAGACGTCTCCATTGCTTACAGCAGCGGTACGCAGAGCCAGCGCGTGGTGCACAACGTCTCCTTCTCGATTTATCCGGGTGAAGTGGTGGCGCTAGTCGGCGAGTCCGGCTCCGGCAAAACCACCACCGCGCAGGCGATTATTGGCCTGTTGGCGGAAAACGGCCATTTGCAGGAAGGGGCGATTCGCCTTAATGGCACCGACATCAGCCAGTGGTCGCAGCGCCGCCTGGACGCGCTGCGCGGCGCGCGCATTAGCCTGATCCCGCAGGACCCGACCAGCTCGCTCAATCCGGTGAAGACCATCGGCGCGCAGGTGGCGGAAATTTTGAACATTCACCGTCGCCTGCCGCGCAAGCAGCGCGACGAGCGCGTGGTAGAACTGCTGGCTCGCGTCGGCCTTTCCCACCCTGAGCTGCGCGCCAAGCAGTATCCGCACGAGCTGTCCGGCGGCATGAAGCAGCGCGTGCTGATTGCCATCGCCATTGCGCTGCAACCGGCTTTAATCATTGCCGATGAACCAACCAGCGCGCTGGACGTCACGGTGCAAAAACGCATTCTGGACCTGATTGACGAGCTGCGTCAGGAGTTCGGCACCGCCGTGCTGTTCGTCACCCACGACCTCGCGGTGGCCGCCGAGCGCGCCGACCGCCTGCTGGTGTTCCGTAATGGCAAAGTGCAGGAACAGGGCATTACCGCCGAGGTGCTTAGCGCGCCGAAAAGCGAATACACCCGCCAGCTGTTCGCAGATGTCCCTGCCCTCTCCGGCAGGCATCGCGCATCACTGCGCGCTACTGGCGGCGAAGCGATTTTGCGGGTTGAAAATCTGGTGAAGGACTTCTCACTGGGCGGCAAAGGCAAACCGGCTTTCCGCGCCGTGGATAATGTCTCCTTCACTATCGCACGCGGCACCACCCACTCGCTGGTTGGGGAGTCAGGCTCTGGCAAGACCACGCTGGCGCGTATTCTGCTCGGTTTCCAGCGTCCGGATTCAGGCAGCGTGCTAATTGACGGGCAGGACATTACCCAGTTGAAAGGCGAAGCGCTGCGCCAGCTGCGTAAACAGATTCAACTGGTATATCAGAACCCGTTTGCCTCACTCGACCCTTCGCAAACCCTGTTTAGCGTCATCGAAGAGCCGCTGCTGAATTATGAACCTATTGCCGCCGACGAGCGTCGCCGCCGGGTGCATAGCATCGCCCAGCGCGTGGCCCTGCCGCTGGAACTGCTCAGCCGCAAGCCGCGCGAACTCTCCGGCGGCCAGCGTCAGCGCGTGGCTCTCGCCCGTGCGCTGATCCTCGAACCGAAGATTCTGGTGCTGGATGAAGCCACCTCGGCGCTGGACGTCACGGTGCAGGCGCAGATCCTCAGCCTATTGCAGGAGTTGCAGGACTCCCTCGGCCTGACCTACCTGTTTATCTCTCACGACCTCGCCACCGTCAGGCAGATTTCGCACAGCGTGTCGGTGCTCAATCGCGGCCAGCAAGTGGACTCCGGCGACGTCGAATCGGTGTTTGCTCATCCGGGCAGTGATTACACCAAAGAACTGATTAATGCGATCCCGGGCAATGGCCGTCATCGCGCTGCATAACTGAACAGCGTTAAGGAATTGAAATGAGTACAAAACGTCTTGGCTTTTTTACCCGTTTATTGGATGACGCCAGCCCGCAAGAGCGCTATCGCTTAGCCACTGAGCAGATCGTTTTTGCCGAACAGCAGGGGTTTGACGCGGCATGGGTGGCGCAGCACCACTTCCACGAAGCCGAGGGCGGCCTGCCCGCGCCGCTGGTGTTTCTGGCACAGGTTGCGGCGCACACCCGTTTCATCCGTCTGGGCACCGGGGTAATCACGCTGGCGATGGAAAATGCACTGCGCGTGGCCGAAGACACCTCGGTGCTGGATTTGCTCTCCGGCGGGCGTCTGGAAATTGGCTTAGGATCGGGCGGCACGCCGACCTCATTCCCGCCATTTGGCTTGGAAAGCAGCCAGCGCGGCGCGGTATTTAGCCACAACCTCAACACATTGTTACAGGCGTGGCGCGGCGAGCCGCTGGCTGGAACCGATAACCGTTTATACCCGGCTGCGCCTCAGCTGGTGAACCGCGTCTGGCAAGCCACGTTTTCCGTTGAAGGCGGCACGCGCGCAGGCTTGGCCGGTGATGGTCTGATGCTGTCACGCACCCAGCCGCGCCCGGCGGATGCGCCTAACCTGACGCTGGCCGAGATTCAAAACCCCATTATTGATGCCTACCTTGCCGCCCTGCCTGCGGGCGTCGAGCCGCGCATCATGGGCTCGCGCACCGCCTTTGTGACCGAAGACGGAGCCGAAGCGCGCCGACTGGCTGAGAAAGGCCTGCGCCGTCAGGCGGAGAACCATCGCGCCAATGGTCAGACGGTTCACGGCGACACCTTGGATGACCATATTCGCGCCTTTGACGCGCACATTGGCTCGCCGGATCAGGTGACGGCTTCCCTGAAACTGGACAGCGCGCTGGCGCGGGTGACCGACCTGTCATTCCAGGTTCACTCGATTGACCCGCCACACCCATACATTCTGCGCTCCATCGAACTGCTGGCCCGCCACGTCGCGCCAGAGCTGGGCTGGACGCGCCGCACGCCAAAATCCGTGACTTCACCTCTGCACGAACTTGTTTAAGGAAACGCCATGACTACCGCTCAAGATTTGCTCGACCAACTGGCTGTGATTGACGCTGGTTCAGAACTGGCGCAGGCGCGTGAAACTCGCGATGCCGCCACTCGTCACGCCCAAGGGAGCTACGAAACCATTTTTAGCGCCGACGACGGCGTGGATTTCACCTTGGCCGAACGTCTGTTGCTGGCTGAAAACGTCGCCCGCTGGCATGGCGACAGCCAGCTGGCTTCCCACTATGCCGAGCGCCTGAACGCCCTGCCCGATGAAGGCAACACGGCGCGTTTGGAGTCTGCACTCGACCACGGCGAACGCCTGAGCTTTAAACCGGCCAGCGCCACCGCCGCCCACTTACAGGCTTTGCAGCAGGCGGGCTGGTCATTAGACGCCATCGTCACCCTGTCGCAGCTGATTGCTTTTGTCAGTTTCCAGACGCGCCAACTGCGCAGCTATCGCCTGATTGGCGGCCATTCTGTGGAAAACGCCAGCGACAGGAAAATCGCCGCAGGCTACTGGCGTCACGATGGCAAAACCCACAGCGGGCGCTCTGCGCCGAAGGTGTTTACGCAGGCCGAACTGGGCTGGGAGCCGTGGATCCCGTCGAAGAAGCTGGAAGAGTTTGATGCCGAGCAGCAGGCGATTCTGGCGCGCTTCGGCCATACCGACTCCGACTATTTCCGCCTGTTAGGCCGCAACCTGCCGGTCCTTGAGCAACGCACCCTGACCGACAAAGGCATTTTCTACACCAGTGGCGGCCTGCCGCGCAAAGAGCGCGAAATCGCCGCCACCGTTGCCAGCAAAATCAACGGCTGTATCTACTGCGCCTCGGTGCATTCGCGCAAAGCCAGCCAGTTGTCCAAGCAGACCGAAGACGTGCAGCGTCTGATCGACACCGCGCCGGGCGGCATTCTCAGCGAGGGGCAGTCCCCGCGCTGGCAGGTGCAGATCGACTTCGCCGCTGCGCTCTCCGCCACGCCGCCAACCGCCAGCAGCGCCCATATCGCCCGGCTGCGCGAAGAGGGGCTGAGCACGCTGGAAATCGTCGACTTAGCGCAATCCACCGCCTTCTTCGCTTGGGCCAATCGCCTGATGTTAACGCTGGGAGAACCTTTTGATGACTGAGATTTCAACGCCGGAACAGGCAGTAGAAACGAAAACTGAGATAACGCCGCACCTCGACCACGCGGTGATTAACGTGGCCGGATTGCTGGATCACGCCCAGCAGCAATTCCGCCGCTTGGGCTTCCAGCTCACGCCGCGCGGGCATCATTCGCTGGGTTCGAGCAATCATCTGGCGATTTTCGGCGAGAACTATCTTGAACTTTTAGGTTATGAAGCCGCCAACGAGCACACCCGCAAAGACCTGTGGCTCGCGCCGCTCGGCCTGACCGGGCTGGTTTGGAAAACGCAGGACGCCTCGGCGGTATTCCAGCATTTGCAGCAGCAAGACATTGCAGGCTCAGCGCCCGCCGATTTTTTCCGTCCGGTGCAGCTTAACGACGGCTCCGAGCCGAATGCGCGTTTTCGCACCGTGCCGCTCTCCGCCGAGCGCGTGGCCAATGGCCGTAGCTTCTTCTGCCAGCACATCACGCCGGAGCTGGTGTGGCGCATCGAATGGCAGCGCCACCCGAACGGGGTGAGCAATATCACCGGTTTCGTTATCGCGACCTCCGCGCCGCAGGAGACCGCCAGCGTTTATGCCGAATTGTTCGGCGAGTCGGCGCTGAGCCACGGCTCGCAAGGTGAAGTGGAGATCAAAGCCGGGCGCGCCACGGTGCGTTTCATCCCCCCAGAGCGCGCCACCGCCCTGTTCGGCAAGATCCCCGAAGGGGAAAACGGCACGGCGCGCATGGTCGCGCTGGAGTTTGCCACCGCGTCGCTGGACTTGGTGAGACAAAGTTTGAAAGTCGGCGAAATTGCGTTTTCGGATACGCCGGAAGGCGTTGTGGTCAGAGCTGAAGATGCACTTGGGGTGGCATTACGTTTTACTGACTAGGCGAGTCGAGGGCGCTTTTAAATTCAACGTCAAAATCGTGCGCTGCTGCCACACCGGTCTTAAGGTCAACACCTTGCGTTGCCACGCAAACTGGCCCAGAAGGCGCGTAAGCGCGCGCCCTCTGGACTCCCGCGCTTTTTATTGCTGGAAGATCGTGGCTGCGCAGGGTTGGAATGGACGTGTTTCAGCAGCCACTGTGTTCGCCGCGAAGTGCCGCCGCTTAGGCGGTTCCCGAATTTCAGGCTTCGAGCCTTGGGTCTCGAACCATTCATTCGGCGTCACTTCTGAACGCGGCCTACTGGCATTTACACCATACCGTTTCAGTGGATTTTGACTTGCTCCCTTCCCCTTTTTCAGGGGGCGGAGCAGAACGTCGTTCTGACCTTCAAATTGATGAAAAGTCTAAACTAACTCCCACTCGCGCATCTGTTTTTTGATTTCTCTTGCCGAGGCCAGCCGGATTTTTGGCACTGTCCATTGTGCAAACTGCTTGGTATTGCGTTTGCGGCTTTTGGGCGTGACGAAAATGATGTGGTGGAACATATCCCAGTTCAGGCTGTCTTTGCCCCCTTCCAGAGCGCCGTAGCGATGTTTTTCGAACAATGTCCGATTGAGATAACGCACAACGCTTAATGCCGTGGAGACATCCAGCACAATAATACCTGTTGCTCTGGCGAGGCGCTGTGGCTGCAACTTCGAATAATTGCCGTCAATAACCCATCTTTCGCCTTTTATCTCTTCATCGTGAAGCGCGATGAATTCCTCCTTTGGCCGAGGCTGCCACTGAGTGTTAGGTAGATGATACAGCCGGTCGAGATGAACAATCTTCAAATCCAACTTCTTGCCGATGGCATCAGCAAGCGTTGATTTACCACTATTAGAAGGACCCAAAATACAGATTCGATGACCAAGATCAGACAGTTTCATGAGTACCTCAAAGAGCAACTGCTAAGCAAAAAGGGGCGGCATTATAAGCAACCCATTGCCAGCTTTCTACTTTGAAATAGAGAAGAGATAACACCAACCTAAACAGTGGCTGTCTGAAACGGCACGACTGAAAAGCCCCTAGACCGCAGTCAAAAATGACGCCGAGGGAGAGGTGAGAAACAACGAGCGGGGGTATACGAGTTGGTCCGAACCCGAACTGAGGGCACCGCCTAAGCGGCGGCATTTTGCGGTGAACACCGAGGTTTCTGAAACATGTCCGCCCAACCAGCGAAGCGCGCAGTGAAAGAGCCCGGGGGTCCAGGGGGCGGTGGCGATAAGCCGCCCCCTGGTCGGTGTGGGCCGAAGCCCACGGTTTTGACGTTGAAGTTAAAACTTCACGGCAGGTCTGGGCAGCCGCCCATCAAAACTTATAATCAACCGCCACAAAGTATCGACGACCATCCTCGTTATAGCTGTAAGCATCGCGATTCAAGTCTTTATCCAGCAGGTTCAGCACGCCGGCGCGGATCTTCACGGCTTTGTTTACTTTGTATGAACCGCCGGTGTCCCACATGGTGTAACCGCCCGGCGTCGCGCCGTTGTCGGTCACGGTGCGGGTCTGGCCTTTCATGTTGGCAGTCAGATAAAGATTCCAGTCGTCCTGCGGGTTCCAGTCAAGGGTGGCGTTGGCGGTGTGGAACGGCAGCGTGTTGAGTGGCTTATTGCCGCCATTGCTCAAGTCGCGCCCGTCGTTGTAGGTGTAGTTAAGCTTCAGGCCAAAGGCTTCGCTTAACGGCAGCTTCAACTCCGTTTCCAGCCCGCGAATACGCGCTTTGTTGACATTGTAATATTTGAAAATCGGATTGCCCGATTTATCAAAACCCACAAAGTTACTGTAGCTCGGTGCCTCCGCGCGGTCGCGGGTGCGGTTGATACCAATCATGTCGTCAACGTCGTTCTGGAACACCGTGGCGCTGGCGGTGACATCTTCCAGCAGGCCCTCTTCGCCCGCATAGTACAGGCCAAGCTCGACGCTTTCGCTGGTTTCTGGCTTGAGGTCCGGGTTACCGACGATTTGACAGGCACCGCGACAGGAAGCGCTGGTCCAGTCGGAACTGAGTTGCAGCAGTGACGGGGCTTTGAACGCCGTGGCCCAGCCGCCTTTTACCGTCACGGTGTCGGTAGCGTTATAGACCAAATAAGCACGCGGCGACCAGTTCACGCCGTAGTTTTCGTGGTCGTCCATGCGCACGCCGCCGGTGAAGGCCAGATTTTCAAACATCCGCCATTCATCTTCGACAAAGATCGCATACTGGTTGGCCTGAGTGCTGCCGCTGCCGGACAGATTGATATTATCTTCCAGCTTGTCGTTGCGATACTCACCGCCGAGGGTGAATAACTGATTGATTTCACCCAGAGGCACGACAATTTTGCCGTCCAGCGAGTTGTTTTTCGAGGTGATAGTGTCGCTGTTTTTATTCTCAAGATTTTCACCGTAGAAGCGCAATTCGGTATTCGCCCAGCCCCAGCGGCCATTGTGGCCTAGCGAGTAGTTTTCGCGCTCGAGACGGTTTTTATCCAGCGTGTCAGAATCGCGATCCTGACGGTTGAAACCGTAACCGAAGGTCAGATCCTGATTATCTTCCGGGGTCAGCGTGAATTCAGCATTGGCGTTGCGCATGGTGTAACCTTCAATGCGCGGCAAACCGGCTGAACCACTGGAGGAATCCGTCTGATCTTTCTCACGTTTTCCCAATGCGCCGTAGACTTTCACCCCGAGCATGTCGTCAATTAACGGGCCGCTGGTGAAGAAATTACTGTTATAGCTATCGCCGCGATCGCGGTGCTCCTGCACGGTGGTATCCGCACTTAAGGTGCCGTGCCAGGCTTTGCCGACTTTGCGGGTGATGATGTTGACCACGCCACCCAGCGCGTCGGAGCCGTAGAGCGAGGACATCGGCCCGCGCACCACTTCGATGCGTTCGATGGACTCTGTGGGGATCCAGCTGAGATCAAAATCGTTATGGCGGAATACGGCGTTGCGCGAGTTAACGCGTTTGCCGTCGACCAAAATCAGCGTATAGCTACTGCTCAGCCCGCGAATACTGACGCCTTGACGGTTGTCGCCTTCGCTGGTGAGCTGCACGCCCGGCACGTCTTTCAGGACATCTTTCAGGTTTTGTACCGGCTTTTTATTTAAATCATCGTGGGTGATGACGCTAATACTGGCGGGAGCATCTTTGAGGTTTTGCTGCACCGAAGAGGCGGTAACGACTATCTGATCCTCGTTATCCTTTGCCTCTTTAGCGTCGTCGGCAAACACCGGAAACGCTGCGGTGAACAGCTGTGCGCATAATCCGGCCTTCATTGCCGGTGTCCATGTAACCTTGACCATGTTGCATTCTCTCCATGAGATAAAATAACAAGCAAACTTGTTAAATAGCCAATATCACCGGATGACAGGCGTGGGTGTGCCGCCCGGGATAAAGGATTGTTATTTGGTTTAGGCTCACTAATTGAAGGTTGAAGCATCAGGCCACTACTTTGGCGGCCTGATTATTTATAAAAAATACTGCGCATATGTCCGAAACAAGACGAGCATTTTAGATGGAGGGGGCGCTAACTAACCCATCAATCAAGATTTGCGGCGTTCCCTGCGAGCAGCGCTCGATACGTCCGCGCACGCCATAGACGCGTGCCAGACTGTCCGGCGTGATCACCTCTTCCGGCTCTCCATCGGCAATCAGATTGCCGTCTTTCAGCATCAATACGCGATCGCCGTGGCGCAGCGCGATATTGATGTCATGCACCACCACCACGGTGACGATATTGCGTTTTTGCGTCTCTTTGCGCACTAAGTCCATCACGTGGAATTGATAGTTCAAGTCCAGTGCTGACAGTGGCTCGTCAAGCAGCAGCAGCGACGGTTGGCGAATCAGCGACTGCGCCAAGCCCACCAGCTGCTTCTGACCACCAGAAAGCTGGTCGAGATAGCTCAGGGCCAGATGTTCAATCCCCAGCTGCTGCAACAGCGTCATCACCTGCTCGGTGGTTTCCGCCTGTTTGCCATTACTGCCCGAGGCGCGTTGAGCCACAATGATCGACTCCAGCACGTGCAGATGCACACCCGCCGGCAGCGACTGAGGCAGATAGACCACCTGCTCGGCGCGGCGGGCGAAAGGCATGGGCATCAGGTCGTGGCCGTCGAGGATCAGCTGCCCTTCGGCGCGATTCAGCCCGGCCAGCGAGCGTAGAAGCGTGGATTTCCCACTGCCGTTCGGCCCCAGCAGCACGGTAATTTTACCCCGTGGCAGCATCGGCACGTTGAGGTCACTGATCACCAAACGTTTCGGGTAGCCCGCTTTAAAACCGCGGATTTGCAGCCCTTGGGTGGCCGAGTTCAAGTCAGTTTTTGCAGTAAATTCTAAAGTGGTATCAGACATCAGACGTTCCCCCGATGACGCAGAATAATACTCAGGAAGAACGGCACGCCAACCAAAGAAGTCACAATACCCACCGGAATAATGACGCCCGGCACCAGATTTTTCGAGGCAACGGAAGCCATCGACAGCACCAGAGCACCAATCAGCGCACTGGCTGGCAGGTAGAAGCGGTGATCCTCACCGAACATCAGGCGGGCAATGTGGGGCGCAACCAGACCGATAAAGCCGATTGGGCCGACAAACGCCACCGCCAGCGCGGAAAGAATACTGATTCGCAGCAGAGTGCCGAGGCGCAGACGGCGCACGTCGATACCAAAACTGATGGCGCGGTCTTCGCCGAGGCGCAGCGCGGTCAGCTTCCACGCGCTCATCATCGACCAAGGCAGCAGCACAAAGAAGGCCAGCAGCATCACGCCCAGTTTGACCCAAGAGGCACGCGCCAGACTGCCCATGGTCCAGAACACCAGACCTTGCAGCGTATCCTCAGTGGCAATGAACTGCATCAGCGAGACTAAGGCGTTGAAAGTAAAGACCAGCGCGATACCGAACAGCACCACGCCGGAGCTGGCAACTCGCGTCCAGCGCGTGATGCCGTCGAGCATTAATGCGGCGAGTAAGGCGAAAATGAAGGCGTTAGCCGAGATAAACCACTGATCCGGCACGCCCGGAATACCAATTCCCAGCACAATCGCCAGCGCAGCACCGAAGGCCGCCGCCGATGAGACGCCGAGGGTAAACGGCGACGCCAGCGGGTTGTTGAGGATAGTCTGCATCTCTGCCCCGGCGAGGCCGAGCGACATGCCCACCGCGATAGCCATCAGGGCATAAGGCAGGCGGATATCCCAAACAATAACGCGTGTCCCGGCATCCGCAGAGGCGGAATCAAACAGCGTTTGCCAGAGTGTACCGAGCGACAACCCCGATGGCCCCATCACAAAGTCGATCAGCAGCGAGGCGACAATAGCCAGCACCAGCACCAACATGATTAATAGACGGCGACGGACAATATTTTGATAGCGTCCCATCACGCTGCCATCAGCCTGCGGGCTGGTATTCAGCAAGGGATCGGTAGTTGCGCTCATGTTTCTAGACATCTCAGTGATTTATAAATCTCAAACGTGCAGCAGCTTACTGCCCGCTTTCCTGTTTTTTGGCTTCAGTCCAGTAGGTGCCGGAAGGCTCTACCGCCAAAAACTGTTGGTACATCTGTTTCATGGTCTGCTCAGGATCTAAATCAGCAAACTTCTGCGGATAGAACCACTTAGCAAACGCCTGCACCGCCAACACGTTATACGGTGAGTTGTAATAATTGTGCCAAATACCGAAACTGTGCCCCTCTTCCACCGCCTTCAGGGTAGAAATCCCCTTGCGCTGAAGCAGCGGCGTGAAGCTCGCCTGAGCCTGCTGTGGCGTCACCTGCGCGCCCAGAATCAGACTGGTCGGCAGTGAGGTATCTCCGGCTTTCTTCGGCGCACCGCCACCGCTGGCGATGTAAATATCCGGCTGGGAAGCGATCACTTTTTCCAGATTGACCAGTCCCAGCGGACCCGGCAGCAGCGGCTTGGAAATGTTAACGCCACCGGCCAAATCGATGAAGTCGCCCATATTGCCATTTCCCGCTGAGCGGCAGCATTCATCCGTGGTTGATGCACGCAGTTCAATAAACACTTTCGGTTTATTTTCTTCGCTCACCTTGCTGGTGACATCCGTTACGCGCTTGATATTGTTGCGATAAAACTGGATGTAATCCTGCGCCTGCTTTTCACGGTTGAGCACTTTACCCAGTAATTCCATACTTGGCAGAGTATTTTTCAGCGGCGAGGTGCGGAAATCGATAAACACCACCGGCACGCCCGCTTTCTCAAGCTGGCCGACTAACTCGCTGCTGCGGCCGGGGCCGTGCCCTGCAAGGCCAAAGATGGCGATATCAGGTCGCAGCGTCAGCACCTTCTCCGGGCTGATGCTGTCAGCCGTCGTGGTGCCAATCAGCGGTATTTTATCAATTTGCGGAAACTTCTCGCGATACACCGCATAGGTTTGAGGGTCCAGTTTACGGAAATCCCCCTGCCAGCCGACAATGCGGTCAAAGGGCTTCTGCCCTTCCAACAAAGAAACCGCGTAAAACAGTCGGCCTTCGCCCAAAACAATGCGCTGTACATTATCCGGTACGGTCACGGTTCGCCCGGCGATATCCGTTACGGTAACCGCTAATGCCTGCGTGCTGCAAAGCCCCAGAATCAGGCTGATTGCCGCGCCCTTCACTCCTGTAAAACGGTATTTATCCTGCATTATCATCTTCTTGCAATTCCTTTACGTTTCCCTGAAGAGGGCATAACAATAATGGAAACGATAATAATTATCAATGCGATATGCAGAAGCTATTAAGACTACAGGATGTTTTGGCCGGAACAAATCAATGGCAGGTAACAAAGCGTTAACCTGTACTACTAAAAACTTCTCAATAAAAAAAGGCAGAGCTTTAGCCCTGCCTTTTCCATATCTTGTTGTTTTATCGGTTATTTATCTTGATGCTCAGGAAATTCCATTTCGCTGTACTTCACGACTTTGGTTCCGCGAGTCCACTTGTAACCGAACCAGATGATCAGGAACAGCGGCAGGCCAATATAAGTCGCCGCCACACCATACCAATCGATAGTGTCTTTCAGGAACGCCTGATAGTTCTGCCCTAAGGTGATAATCAGGCACAGCACAAAGGCGAAAATCGGGCCGAACGGGAAAAAGCCGGACAGATAAGGCAGGTCCTTCAGGTCACGCCCCTGCGACACATAGCCGCGACGGAAGCGATAGTGGCTGATCGCAATCCCCAACCAGGCGATGAAGCCGGTCATGCCCGAGGTGTTCAGCAGCCACAGGTAAACCGTTTGGTTGCCGAACATGGAGCTGAGGAAGCACAGAGCCGCCACCACGGTAGTGGCATAGAGCGCGTTGCGCGGTACGCCGCCTTTGGACAGCTTGGCAAAAATACGCGGCGCTTTACCTTCGGAAGCCAGAGTAAACAGCATGCGCGTTGAGGCGTACATGCCTGAGTTACCGGCTGATAGCACGGCAGTCAGGATCACGGCGTTCATTACCGCAGCCGCTGACAGCAGGCCCGCATTGCGGAATACCAGCGTGAACGGGCTGACGCTGATATCACCCACTTCGTTGCGCAGCAGATTCGGGTCGGTGTAAGGGATGATCAGGCTGATCACCAAAATCGCCAGAATATAGAACAGCAGGATACGCCAGAACACCTGACGAACGGCGCGTGGGATGTTTTTGCCTGGATTTTCAGACTCTCCGGCGGCAACGCCAATCAGCTCGGTTCCCTGGAAGGAGAAGCCGACTATCATCGCCACGCCAATCATCGAGGCAAAACCCCCCGCAAACGGCGCATCGCCAATCGCCCAGTTATGCCAGCCCGCGCTTTCGCCACCGCGCATAATGCCGGTGATCATCAGCACGCCGACGATGATGAAAATGATCACCGTGACCACTTTGATCAGCGAGAACCAATATTCCGCTTCACCAAAACCGCGCACGGAGATGTAGTTCAGCAGGAAGATCAGGCCAAGGAATAAGGCGCTCCAAATCCAGCCCGGCGTGTCGGGGAACCAGTAGTTCATCACCAGCTGAGAAGCCACGAGGTCAACGGCGATGGTCACTGCCCAGTTATACCAGTAGTTCCAGCCGAGGGCGAAACCAAAGCCCTCTTCGACATATTTCGAACCATAGGTTGAGAAGGAGCCGGAAACCGGCATAAAGGCCGCCAGCTCGCCAAGGCTGGTCATCAGGAAGTACACCATGATGCCGATTAACGCGTAGGAGAGCAGCGCGCCGCCCGGCCCTGCCTGAGAAACCGTCGCCCCAGAGGCAACAAATAAACCAGTACCGATTGAACCGCCAATGGCGATCATAGTTAAGTGGCGGGCTTTAAGCTCGCGACGCAGGCCAGACGGTACCGGCTGCGAATTTTTAGTCGATGGTTGAGCCATTTTTGCCCTGTTTAAGCTGTTATTTGAAATTTTACGCGCGGATTGTAGCAAAACGTGACTGTCTGAATAGCAGGAACGACCTGTTATAAGACACCTTCATAATAGGCTAGGGATCATTAGCAAAACCTTGGGGGTAATACGTCAAGTTGCAGGGTTATTCGCCCTGCAACTCACAGTATCTCACTCTTTATAAGGGGTCTTTACAGTAATCGAGGAAACGCGATAAGGCGTTGGAAATATGTTTCTGACGATGATGAATCAGGTACAGCTTGCGCACCAGCGGCGGGATCGGCAGGTGAATTTCCACCAGCGTGCCGCTGGTTAATTGTTCGGCGACCACCCGGCGAGATAAACAACTGATACCGATACCATGGCGAACCGCGTGTTTGATTGCCTCGGAGTTGCCAAGCTCCATCACCAGATTGAAATCTGGCATTTGCGGGAGAAGCAGGTGATCCAGCACTTCTCGCGTACCTGAGCCGCGCTCGCGCAGGATCCAAGGCTCCTGAGCCAGCCTCTCCATGGTGACGTTTTTCCCCGCCAACGGGTTGGCCGGGGCGCAAAACACCACCAATTGATCATCCAGCCAAGGCTGGGTGAGCAGCTCGGGCATGGTGCATGGCCCTTCAATCAGGCCGAGGTCAACGCGAAATTCCGCCACCGCGTTAATCACATCATCGGTATTGCCGACATTCAATTCCAGCGGCGTCGCGGGAAAATCCAGCCGGTAATTGGCAATCATTCCCGGCAGCATATAGTTACCGATGGTACTACTGGCGCCGATGCGCAATGAACCATTGTCTTTACTGAACAATCGCTCGATTTCTGCCGCCTGCTCCAATAAAGCCAGAGCTTTAGGATAGAGCAGACGACCATGCTCGTTAATGACCAGCCGTTTCCCCACACGGTCAAACAACTGGACGCCGAGCTGACCTTCGATATCAGCCAGTGCTGCACTAACCGCAGATTGCGATAGCGACAGAACAACTGATGCCTGCGTCGTCGATCCGCTTTTCAACACCTCGGCAAAAACTTCAAGTTGTCGCAATGTAATGTGCATAAATGGTTATCCGTCACGCAAGCCACTTCGCTCGCGTTTTGTGTTGCTCATCAGAGGTTTTTTTAGTTTCAAAAGTGCGAATCGCAGAATGAACCATCCAAATCCGGCCTCATTCCTTTGGTTTCGTTTAAGTATAGCCGCAATGCACCTGTCAATCATGCTGAGCAACAGTTGTCATATTCTATACCGCTTTTTACGATAGGTTATAAAGTTATAATCAATTTCTTTTTTATATAAGCCGCAGTTAGTCTTATCTCAGGAATCACTGAGAAGGCCAACACCATGAATCATGCAACCCACCCACTCAACGAAAAACAGGCGCATCGCTTCTTCCCACAGCCATTGTGGTTTGGACGCGTTTTGCCCGGTTTAGTTCTCACCGGCGCTGTCACTCTCGTCTCCTTGTGGTTGAGCAACTTCCCGCAGCTGAACCATCTGGGGCTGAGCGCCCTGACGCTGGCGATTTTGATAGGTATGGTTATCGGCAACACGCTCTATCCGTCGATTCGCCCTGTTTGCCACGACGGCGTGAATCTCGCCAAGCAGCGCCTGCTGCGCCTTGGGATCATCCTTTACGGGCTGCGCCTGACCTTCGCGCAAATCGCCGACGTCGGCGCGACCGGCATTCTGATTGACGCCCTCATGCTCTGCTCCACCTTCGCCCTCGCCTGCTGGCTGGGCAAAAAGGTCTTCGGGCTGGATAGCGAAACCTCCATGCTGATAGGCGCCGGCAGCAGTATCTGCGGGGCCGCCGCGGTGATGGCGACCGAGCCGGTGCTGAACGCCAAGAGTGAGAAAGTCACGGTGGCCGTCGCCACGGTGGTGATTTTCGGTACCGCCGCCATCTTCATCTATCCGTGGCTGTGGCAGCTAAACCTGCAACATCACTGGATTGATTTCAGCGCGGCGCAGTTCGGTATTTACACCGGTTCGAGCGTGCATGAAGTGGCGCAAGTGGTGGCAGCGGGTCAGGGCGTTAGCCCGGATGCTGAAAACGCCGCGGTGATCGCCAAGATGATCCGCGTGATGATGCTGGCCCCCTTCCTGCTGCTGCTTTCAGGCTGGAAAAGCCGGGGCAAGGTGCAGGCTTCGCCAAACAGCGGCCGCATGAGCAACATCACCATTCCATGGTTCGCCCTGCTGTTTATCGCGGTCGCCGCCTTTAACTCGCTGGATATCTTGCCGCACAGCTGGATTGCGCCGCTGATCACCCTCGACACCGTGCTGCTGGCCATGGCGATGGCGGCGCTGGGCCTGACCACTCACGTCAGCGCGCTGCGTCAGGCGGGTTTGAAGCCGATTCTGCTGGCCGCCGTGCTGTTCATCTGGCTGATTGTCGGCGGTGCGGGAATCAACGGTTTGGTGCAGCATTTCTTCGGCTGATAACAAACTCCTGAAGAGTTTTTAACACTTCTCTGCTGCATGCCAACCGCCAAGGCGCTATGATCCGAGCATAACAAGCATGAATCGCAGAGGAGTGAACATGAAGTTTATTGGTGCACATGTCAGTGCCGCGGGTGGCGTCGATCAGGCGGTCATCCGCGCGCACGAGCTGGAAGCCACGGCGTTCGCGCTGTTTACCAAGAATCAGCGCCAGTGGAAAGCCGCACCTCTGCCAGAGGATGTGATTGAGAAGTTTAAGGTCGCTTGCGAAAAATATGGCTACAGCAGCAATCAAATTCTGCCCCACGACAGCTACCTGATTAACCTCGGCCACCCGGTGGACGAAGCGTTAGAAAAATCCCGCGAAGCCTTCTTTGATGAGATGCAGCGCTGCGAGCAGCTCGGCCTGTCGCTGCTGAATTTCCATCCGGGTAGCCACCTGATGCAAATCGACGAAGATAAGTGTCTGGAAAAGATCTCTGAGTCGCTGAACATTGTGCTCAGCCAAACCGAAGGCGTGACGGCCGTCATCGAAAACACCGCCGGTCAGGGCAGCAACTTGGGTTTTCGCTTTGAGCATTTGGCGAAAATCATCGACGGCGTAGAAGACAAAAGTCGGGTCGGCGTCTGTATCGATACCTGCCACGCCTTCGCCGCAGGCTACGATTTACGTACTGAAGAAGAGTGCATCCAAACCTTCAAACACTTCGAAGACGTGGTGGGCTTCAAGTATCTGCGCGGTATGCACCTAAATGATGCCAAGAGTGCCTTTAACAGCCGCGTTGACCGCCACCACAGCCTTGGTGAAGGCAACATTGGCAAAACCGTCTTTAGCTGGATGATGCGCGATCCGCGCTTCGACGGCATTCCGATGATTCTCGAAACCGTCAATCCTGATATCTGGAAAGACGAAATTGCCTGGTTGAAGTCCGAGCAGAAAGCTCAGAGCTAATCAGCTAAATCTGCAATAAACTCCAATAAAAAAGGGCGCCTGGGCGCCCTTTTCTTCTCCTGCTAACTCGCTATTACTGAGCAACCACTTTTGCCGCCAGCGCAGCATCGGAACGGCGCAGCAAGGCGTAAGACACACCTGCCAGCAGCGTACCGGCGATAATCGCCACCAGATAGCCGAGGATTGGCGTGATTGCGCCTGGGATAAGCAGCACGAACAGACCACCGTGCGGTGCCATCAGTTTAGCGCCGAATGCCATGGAGAGCGCACCAGTCAAGGCACCACCCGCGATACAGCAAGGCAGGACACGCATTGGGTCACGCGCCGCAAACGGGATCGCACCTTCAGTAATGAAGCACAGCCCCAGCACCATCGCCGCTTTGCCGCCTTCGCGCTCACCCTGTTCAAACTTCTTACGCGCCAGAATGGTCGCCAGACCCATCGCCAGCGGTGGCACCATACCTGCCGCCATAATCGCCGCCATTGGGGCATAAACCGAGGAACTGAGCAGCGTCACGCCGAAGGCATAAGACGCTTTGTTCACCGGGCCGCCCATGTCGGTACACATCATCGCACCAAGGATTGCGCCGAGCAGAACCGCGTTCGCCGTCCCCATGGATTGCAGCCAGTTAGTCAGGCCAACCAGAATTTTAGAAACTGGCGTACCCACCACGTAAATCATCACCAAGCCAGTAACCAAGCTCGCCAACAAGGGAATGATTAGGATAGGTTTCAGTGCTTCCATACTTTGCGGCAGACGCAGCTTGCTACCAATAAATCTGGCGACATAGCCCGCAAGGAAACCGGCAATAATCCCGCCGAGGAAGCCAGCGCCGGTGCTCACGGCCAGCATGCCGCCAATCAGGCCCGGCGTCAGGCCCGGACGGTCAGCGATGGAGAAAGCAATAAAGCCAGCCAGTACCGGCACCATCAAAGCAAAGGCGGAAGCCCCACCGATTTGCATCAAGGCTGCGGCCAGCGTGCCTTTTACTTCAAAAGCTTTAATCCCGAAGGCGAAGGAGAGCGCAATACACAGGCCCCCCGCCACCACCATTGGCAGCATGTAGGACACGCCGGTCAACAGGTGGCGATACGGACCCGCGCCCGTCTCTTTCTTCTTACCCGCAGCCGCCTGAGAACCCTGCTGTTTCGGCTCGAAGACTTCGGCTTCAACCAAGGCTTTGTCCAACTCCTGCTTGGTCTTTTTCAAGGCCAAGCCGGTGGAAGTGCGATACATCGGCTTACCGGCAAACTTCTCCAGATCCACTTCAATATCAGCCGCCACGATAACCAAATCGGCTTCAGCCACTTCTTCTGGCGTGATGGCGTTACCCGCGCCAACGGAACCGCGCGTTTCGACTTTCACCCACCAACCGCGTTTTTTAGCTTCGGTTTCAATGGCTTCAGCCGCCATAAAGGTGTGAGCCACGCCGGTCGGGCATGCGGTGATCGCCACAATGCGTTTCGGGCCATTGCCTGCCGCCGCTTTAGCCGGAGCCACTGCTGGTGCGACATAAGCTTTGGCTTCCACCGAGGCGCGTTGCAGGAAGATTTCCGGCTCGCGAATAGCCAGCGCGACATCGCCAACAAACACATTTTTGCCGACCAGCTGGGCATCAGCCGGTGCGTTGTCACCCGCCACCACCACCAGCTCGGCGTCAGCGACGCTTTCAACCAGAGTGTGGCCTGTTTTCGCCGCAGCAGCAGCGAGCATTTTTTTCGCCAGTTGGCTGCGAGCTTGTCCCAGCGAACTGTCTAACATCAGCAGCGTTTTCATTCTGCCTCCTGCGGTCAATTAAAAGGTTTCAGATCAACACGGGCCATCATCGCTGCCAACTGCGGGCGATCGGTGACGCCGACGTTACTCTGGCTTACTGCCAAAGCAGCCACGGCGGTGGCGAGTCGTAAGGTATGTTCACTTGATTCACGCATCAGCAGGCCGTAAATCAGGCCGCCCACCATGGAGTCGCCGGCACCCACGGTGCTGACCACTTCACAAGCCGGCGGTTTGGCAATCCATGCGCCAGACGCGTTAACCCACAGCGCCCCTTCGGCACCCAGCGAAATCACCACGTGGGCGATCCCCTGGTCGCGCAAGGCGTGCGCGGCTTCAACCACGTCGCTCAATTCAGGCAACTTGCGTCCGGCCCAAATTTCTAATTCGCGGCGATTAGGCTTCACCAGCCAAGGTGCGGCTTTCAAACCGGCAACCAGCGCTTCGCGGCTGCTATCGAAGATGATGCACGGGCACTGGCTGCGCAGGCGCGTCATCCAGTAAGTAAAGGCTTCTGGATCTACGCCGGTCGGCAGGCTGCCACAGACGGCCACCATGTCGAACTGGCCGAGCCATGAGAGGGAATCGGTGACGAAACGCTCCCAGTCCTGCGCCGTGACGTTAAAACCGGAGAAGTTAAAGTCGCTGACTTCGCCATCTTTCTCGGTCAGTTTGACGTTGATGCGGGTACGGCCGGAGACCACCTGAAAACGGTTGGCAATGCCAAGGTCGCTGAACAGGTGCTGAAAGCCGTCCTGATTTTCTTTGCCGAGGAAACCGCCCACGGTGACATCAATGCCTAAGTCTTTCAGAACCTTGGCAACGTTAATGCCTTTACCGGCAGCGTGCAGCCCGGCGGTTTGCACCAGATTCACTTCACCCCGTTCAATTTCAGGGCAGTAGCCGACTAAATCGTAAGCCGGATTTAAGGTAATTGTGGCAACTCTGCGACTCATGCTCCCTCCCCAAGACCCGCGGCAATAGCCTCGCCGATGGTTTTCAGTGCCAGTTCTGCATCTTCGCCCTTAGCGGTGAAGCGCAGGTGATGTCCTTTTTTCACGCCCAGCGCCACGACTTTCATCAGGCTGCGGCCGTTGGCAGGTTTACCGCTGCCATCGAGATTGGTCACGGTGATTTCACTGGTGAACTGCTTGATTACGTTAACCAGCGCGGTGCCCGGCCGGGCGTGTAAACCGTGTTCATTTCGCACCACGAACTCTGCCGTCAGCAGGTTGGTTTGCTCTTCCACCTCGCTGGTCAGCAAGGCCAGCACGCCCACGGCGTCCGCCGTCAGCAAGCGTTCAGCTTTTTGGCTGATCAACAGGTCACTGAGGTAGTTAAGGACGGTTAACGGCTGGTCGTCGGCCACGGCGATGGTCAACAGCGCGGCCACGGTTTCGCCTTCATGCTCAAAGGCTTTGGCGGCCCGGCTGAAGGTCGCGGCGCTTTGCAGATTGCCTTCGGTGCTGTCACTCAGCCAGATGCCTTGGCCGAGATAGAGCGGCTTGCGGCTGATAACGTCGCTGACGAACGCGGTGTCCGCCGCGCCAATCTGCTGCAAACGACCGGCATTCAGTGCCTGAAGGGTCATCAGGTTGTCGGCGGCGACGTCGAGGGCGATAAGCTGGGTGTCGAAGTGGAATTCAGCGGCGTTTTTCTCGCCCATCAGCAGGCTGCGCAGCTCTTCAGCAGAGTCGGTTTTCGCCATGCGTTCGGCCACGCTGTCATCACTTAATACGTGAGTCAGCTGGCGCAACAGGCTGAGGTGCTCGTCAGAGCGGGCCGCGATGCCAATCACCACAAAGGCGGTCTGCCCCTCTCCCCACGCAATACCCTGCGGGAACTGGTAAACCTGAACGCCGGTGTTGAGCACCAAGTCGCGGGTATCGGTGGTGCCGTGCGGGATAGCAATGCCGTTACCCAGATAGGTAGAGGTCTGCAACTCGCGCTGCAACATGCCATCGACGTAGCCTTCGCTGACGCGCCCGGCCTGGGTCAGCGCAGCGGCAACCTGGCGGATCGCCTCTTGCTTATCGCTGGCTGACGCCCCGAGATGAATATCTTGCTGTGACAACTGGAACATAATTCTCCTCTCCTGCTGAATTTGAATCGTTTCAGCTTCATTGAGAAAAAAGGAGCGCTGCCAGATGAAACAGGTAATCGGACAACGCTGAAACGTTTCAAGCAGTCTCATTCTGGGCGATTTTTAAAGCAAGCATTCCCTGAATTGGCGTAACATTTTTTTGATGCCACGCACATTTTGCCCGTCAGAGGCCCATTTTCTACCCACGAAAAGCTAAAAGCTGAAGCTGTGCTGAAGTGCTCCTGAAGTGGCTGTAAGCTGACCTTAACGGCCAAGAGAGAGGCGAAAACCGATTCCACGGCGCGGCGTTTTTTACCACAAAGTGCGGTTTTATTATTCAGTATGGCAAATACACTGCTGTTTACCTTTTTACTGATTAAAACCGGTTTTTGTTTTTTTTAAACAGGCGTAACATTCGCGCGAATTTATTACTCTCCTAGACGGGTTTTCCCCTAAAAATGTCGACATCTACCGCTACAGCTCGCCGCCTCCCCGACATCACGTCAACGGCCTTTTTGATCGTTGCCTTCTTAACCGGGATCGCGGGCGCACTGCAAACTCCGACGCTCAGTCTCTTTCTGACCAGCGAAGTGCATGTCAGCCCCTTTATGGTGGGGATCTTCTTTACCGGCAGCGCGGTGATTGGCATTTTCGTCAGCCAGCTTTTAGCCAGTTGGTCAGACAAACGCGGGGACCGCAAAACGCTGATCCTCTATTGCTGCATTTTGGGCGCACTGGGTTGCGTGCTTTTTGCCTTTAACCGCAGCTACTTTGTGCTGCTGTTGGTGGGGGTGCTGTTGTCCAGCTTTGGCTCAACCGCCAACCCACAGTTATTTGCGCTAGCGCGCGAACACGCCGAAAAAACTGGCCGAGAAGCGATGATGTTTAGCTCGATTTTGCGCGCACAGGTTTCACTGGCGTGGGTAGTCGGCCCGCCGCTGGCCTTCGCGTTAGCCATGGGCTTTGGCTTTACCTTTATGTACAGCGCGGCGATGCTGGCCTTTCTGGTCTGCGGCCTGATGGTCTGGATGTTCCTCCCGTCCATGCCGAAAGCGCGGGTCAAAACCACCGCCACCATTGAAGCACCTCGCCGCAACCGTCGCGACACCCTGCTGCTTTTTATCGCCTGCACATTAATGTGGGCCGCTAACAGTATTTACCTGATCAACATGCCGCTTTACGTGGTGAACGAGCTGCACCTGCCGGAAAAACTGGCGGGAATTTTGATGGGAACCGCCGCTTGTTTGGAAATTCCCACCATGCTGATCGCCGGCTATCTGGCGCGCCAGTTGGGTAAACAGTTCCTGATGCGCTGCGCGGTGATTGCGGGGGTGGTGTTCTACGCCAGCGTGCTGTTCAGCACCAGCCCAATGGCGCTGATTGTTTCACAGTTGCTGAACGCCATTTTCATCGGCATTTTGGCGGGAATTGGCATGCTCTACTTTCAGGATTTAATGCCGGGTCAGGCGGGCGCGGCCACCACGCTGTTCACCAATTCAACCCGCGCAGGCTGGATTTTGGCCGGGTCGCTGGCGGGCGTCATTGCCCAGTTCTGGAGCTATCACGCCGTGTTTTATGCCGCTTTCGCGATGGTGGTCGGCTCGGTGTTTTGTATCTGGCGGGTGAAAAATGTCGATGAAACACCGGTAGAAGCGACAATCACGATCAATGAATGACGGTGCATTTATTACCGTCAATCAAGGCGCGGTATCCGCTTCCAGACGAGTGAGGTAGATCAAGGCGTCGTCGCGATGGGTATGACACATTTCGCGGCTGGCTTGCAGACTGGCACAGACCTTGGGGCGCAGCGGCGAAGTGAAAATGCCGCAGAGGAAATTGTCCGCCAGATGGATGCAGCGCGTGTTGGCCGGTTTGCCGTTTGGCATCCCCGGTATCGGGCTGGAAATCGAGGGCGCAATACAGCAAGCGCCACAATTGGTACGGCAATCCATTAGCGCCTCCGTTTGGCGGGTTAATTGAGGCGCGACAATAACAGTCGCCCTTATCACTCTCCAGCGAAATCTTTCTTCCGCGACCACTTTCTGACTAGACTTTATGATGCGACAAATGGCGCTAAATCGGCGGCAAAGTGCGGGATAACGAGTAATCTGCTTGCCTGAAATCGGCGGCGCGAGTAACGTGTCGCCAAATATTTTTAACTCCCCTTATGACAGGTTATTTATATGGCACGTGCTAACGAAATTAAACGCGGCTTCGTTGTTAACTACGACGGTAAATTGCTGCTGGTAAAAGACATCGATGTTCAAAGCCCAAGCGCGCGCGGTGCCAGCACCCTGTACAAAATGCGCTTCTCCGACGTGCGCACCGGCGGCAAGGTTGAAGAGCGTTTTAAAGGCGACGACATTCTCGATACCGTCACCCTGACCCGCCGTAAAGTGAACTTCTCTTACGTCGATGGCGACGAATACATCTTTATGGATGATGAAGATTTCACGCCTTACACCTTCAACAAGGCGCAGATCGAAGACGAACTGCTGTTTATCCCGGAAGAAGGTTTGCAGGGCATGCAGGTCTTGACGCTGGACAGCCAACTGCTGGCGCTGGAATTGCCACAAACCGTGGATCTGGAAATCATCGAAACCGCGCCAGGCATTAAAGGCGCGTCAGCCAGCGCACGCAACAAACCGGCGGTCATGAGCACAGGTTTAAGCATTCAGGTCCCCGAGTATCTGAGCCAGGGCGACAAAATCCGCATTCATATCGCAGAGCGTCGTTATATGGGCCGTGCTGATTAATCAGCGGCGAATATGACTGTACATCAAGAGCGCCTCGGCGCTCTTTTTTATGCCTGAAAAACTCGAGTTTCATTCCGCACTCATTCCACTTTCGATCTACTTCACAGATTCTATCTGAATCTGGACTAACCAATTTTCATTTCTGTCGTATGACTTTACACTCGAAGTCCTGATTTATGGCCCCATTGTCATCTGCATCACCGCTCCTGGCAGGCCATTAAAGAAAAAGACCTATTTTGGCCTGACCAATTAATCTAATTCTTATCATTGGAGTGATGCATGAAAACAATCGCCACGGAACACCTCCCTTCGCAAGTCCAGCTTCCCCAATACGATCGCGACCAGCTGAAAAGCCGCATCGTGCATATTGGCTTTGGGGCTTTCCATCGCGCCCATCAGGCTTTGATGACTGACCGCGTGCTGAATAAGCAAGGTGGTGATTGGGGGATTTGTGAAGTCAGCCTGTTTGGCCGCGACAATCTGATTAAAGCGCTGCGCCAGCAGGACAACTTATTCACCGTGCTGGAAAAAGGGGCCGAAGGTAATCAGGCCATCGTGATCGGCGCGGTGTGTGAAACCCTGCATGGCCGGATCGAAGGCATTAACGCCGTGGTGGAGAAACTGGCTGAACCTCAGGTGGCCATTGTCTCACTGACGATCACGGAGAAGGGCTACTGCATTGAGCCGGGCAGCGGCAAGCTGGATCTCGACAACCCGCAGATTCAGCAAGACCTGACTGGCGAACAGACGCCGTCAACCGCGCCGGGCATTCTGGTCGAAGCCCTGCGGCTGCGCCACCAGCACGGTTTGCCGGGCTTTAGCGTGCTGTCTTGCGACAACATCCCGGAAAATGGTCACGTGGTGAAAAATGCCGTGCTGGGGCTGGCTCAGGCGCGCTCCGCCGAGCTAGCCGCGTGGATTGAAAGCCATGTCACCTTCCCAAGCACCATGGTGGACCGCATTGTTCCTGCCGCCACGGAAAACGCCCTCGACGAAATCACCGAGGCGCTGGGCGGCGTGGCTGACCCTTGCGGTATCGCCTGTGAGCCATTCATCCAGTGGGTGGTAGAAGATAACTTTGTGGCGGGCCGCCCGGCGTGGGAAGAGGTCGGCGCGCAGCTGGTCAGCGACGTGCTGCCCTTCGAGCAGATGAAACTGCGCATGCTGAACGGCAGCCACTCCTTCCTTGCCTATCTTGGCTATTTGGCGGGTTATCAGTACATCAATGAATGTATGGAAGACCCTAACTATAAGCGCGCAGCGCGCAATTTGATGCTGAAAGAACAGGCGCCGACGCTAAGCGTCAAAGGCATTGATCTGGAAGCTTATGCCGACAGCCTGATTGCCCGTTACAGCAACCCGTCGCTGAAACACCGGACATGGCAGATTGCGATGGACGGCACCATGAAGCTGCCGCAGCGCATGCTCGACTCCGTGCGTTGGCATCTGCAAAACGGCGGCGACTTCAGCCTGTTATCCTTAGGAGTTGCGGGTTGGATGCGTTACGTCGGCGGCGTGGATGACGCCGGCGCGGCGATTGAAATCAAAGACCCAATGGCAGACAAACTGGCAAAAATTGTCAGCGAGAGTGAAGACGGCGAAGCGCGAGTCAGCGCCCTGCTGGCCCTCCACTCCGTGTTTGGCGACGCGCTGGCGAAAAACGCACAGGCCGTGGAGGCCATTCAGCAGGCTTACGCCAGCTTGCAGCGGCATGGCGCGAAGCAGAGTGTCGCCAATTACGTGGGTTAAGATGCAGAATTGATGCTGACACGGCTGCTTTCGGGCAGCCGTTAATCATTTAGCAGAGAGGGCGTGGATTCAAACAGATAACCATCGAAAGCCGGATCTTCAGCGTCCGACACCGCCAGCAGCAGCGTTTTGACATTTTCCAGATGCTGCCACATCGCCTGTTTTGCCGCTTTGGCATCGCGCCGCAGCACTGCTTGTAGGATTGTTTGGTGATCTTGCAGCCATTGATGGTGATCGTTTTTCCCCACGTGCTGCTGGATGCCGTGCCACATAGGGCTGCGATGGCGCACCTGCCACAGCTCCGCTACCATATTGGCTAACACGCTGTTTTGAGACGCCTGTGCCAGCAGGTTGTGAAACAGCTCATCGGCAGTTTCATCCACCACGCCCTGCTCGATAAATTGCCGCTCCATCTCAATAGCATCGCGCATTTTTAAGATGTCAGCCTTGGTGGCCTGGGTGGCGGCAAAGGCGGCGACTTCGCTTTCCACCAGCTGTCGCGCCTGAAGCAGCTCAAAAGGTCCAAATCCGCTATCCCCCTGAAAAGTACTCCACTTCCCCGACGGCTCCGGCTGCTGGGTCAGCACATAGACGCCGGAGCCTTTACGCACTTCAACCACCCCTTCTAGCTCAAGCATGATCAGGGCTTCGCGCACCACGCTCCTGCTAACGGCAAAGCTTTCGGCAATTTCTCTTTCTGGGGGCAGCCTGTCGCCCGCCATAAAATCCCCTGCCGCAATGGCGCTACGCAGTTTGCCGCCGATGTCCTGATAAAGCCGCATTGAATGACTCCAAGGGAGAATTGGTCTGGCAGATTAAACGAGGATTATTCGTTTAGCGCCATAGAATAGGGAAAAGTATATCACCGGGTTATTAGTGCAACGAGTATCAAGGGCGGGAAGTGCTGACGAGGTCAAAATTGGGCTGACCAAAAGCTGGATAGGTCAGGCCGAAAAGGAGGCAAGCAGGTCGCTTTCCTCCTTGGTCGACATGAGTATTAGCCCGCTAGTTGTAACTAACGGTCATGATAGCCAGATGAGGATTGTTATTAACATTACGGGTAGAAACCTGCCCGATAGAGTGCGGCAGTGAAAAATTAGGAAGATTTTTAGTATCGATAGTGTTGGTCTGCTGGATGGTTTTACCGCCCCTGTAGCATTCACTGACCACTTTATTGGCGGACGTATTCAACATACATCCATCTTCAACGATGGCGCCATAAAAACGGATGGTGCCCCCTGAAGAACTTACTGCTGCCTGTGTCATCCCTGAGGTACAAAATCCAAAAAACAAGATCGCAATGATTTTGTTCATGGGTGCCTCAATTACAGTTAGTTTACTTGCGTGAAACATTAATTTAACCAATATAAAATACAGACTTATCTGACAAATAAGTAGGGTTTTGCCTACAAGTTTTTCTTATGCACAATGTGCTCTACACCTCTATTTCATCGGCGGAATACTGGATTTTCTTGATAGCTGGCGGCATCTTATTACTCCAAATAATGACCCATGACATGTAACGCCAATAAAGTCGTTTATTTTCATATGGTTAATGCAACGCCTTTAATAAGGGATTTTTGATGACCAAAACCAATCTGATCACCGGCTTTTTGGGTAGCGGAAAGACCACTACCATTCGCCATTTGCTGGCTCAGAAACCTGAGGGGGAAAAGTGGGCAGTATTGGTTAACGAATTTGGTGAAATTGGCATCGACGGCGGCCTGTTGGCAGACAGCGGCGCGGTGCTGAAAGAGATCCCCGGCGGCTGCATGTGTTGTGTCAACGGACTGCCGATGCAGGTAGGCCTGAACATGCTATTGCAGCAGGCAAAACCGGACCGGTTGCTGATCGAACCCACGGGCTTGGGCCATCCGAAGCAGATTTTGTCGCTGCTAGGTTCCGAGGTGTACAAAAGCTGGCTGACCCTCAACGCTTCACTCTGCCTGCTTGATGCGCGCAATCTCAGCGACCAACGCACGGTGGAAAACGAGAATTTCCGCGATCAGCTGGCGGCAGCGGACATCATCGTGGCAAACAAGTCCGACGTTTATAGCGAGCACGACCAACAAGCGCTTAGCGCGTGGCAGGGCCAGTGGGCCGCAGGCCGTGAAGTGGTGATTGCTGCTCAGGGGGAGATTGATATTAGCCTGCTGGACAAGCCGCGTTTAAACCAAGTACAACTACCCGACGGCGCGCACCACCACTCTCACCCTGCACAAAAAGGGTTGGCGGCGCTCAGCCTGCCAGGCCATCAGCGCTGGCGGCGGGCGTTAAATCAGGCTGACGGCTATGCAAGCTGCGGCTGGATTTTCGACCAAGAGACGGTTTTCGACACTACAGGTTTGCTCGACTGGGTGCGCCTAGCGCCGGTAGACCGAGTGAAAGGCGTCATGCGTATTAAGGAAGGCACCTTGGTGGTCAACCGTCAGGGAGAAGATTTGCATATTGAAACTCGCCCGATGGCGCCCTTAGACAGCAGAGTTGAGCTAATTACTCGCAATGAAACCCAGTGGAATGAACTACAATCTTCTTTGTTGAAGATTCGTTTAAGTTAAGCGGCTTACCGTATCGCCCACAATATTACTTAACATTCGCTAATTAACAGGTCCCTACTTATGTGGCGTCGCAATATCCCCTCTATCCTGATACTGAATGTATTGGGTATTGCTTTGTTTTTATCTTATTACCTGCCCGCGAACCACGGCTTCTGGTTCCCTATCGACTCGTCGATTTTCTTCTATTTCAACCAACATTTGGCGACTAACCAGACCTTCCTGCACGTGGTAGCCATCACCAACAACCGGGCTTTTGATGGTATTTCACTGCTGGCAATGGGCCTGTTGTACTTTTCTTACTATATAAAGAGGGATACCGCCGGACGCCGCCAGATGATTTTGATTGGTTTCGTCATGCTGCTGACCGCCGTAGTGCTTAATCAGCTGGGGCATTTACTGCCCGTCAGTCATAAAAGCCCATCGCTGAGCTTCCCAGATGTGAACCGCGTGAGCGAATTGACCGGCATTCCGACCAAAGACTCTTCGGGCGACAGTTTCCCCGGCGACCACGGGATGATGCTACTGGTGTTCACCTGCTTTATGCTGCGCTACTTGGGTAAAACGGCCTTTGGCGTTGCGCTGCTGATCACCGTCATCTTCTCCCTGCCGCGCCTGATGATCGGCGCACACTGGTTTACCGACATTGCAGTAGGGTCATTGTCCGTGGTGTTGGTGGGAGCAAGTTGGTGGTTGATGACCCCGGCAAGCGACAAATTGGTAGGTTGGTTAGACAGAACATTACCCAAGTTGCGTTCAAAATAAGCCATTTTTAGACCAAGCATATTTTTTAACATCTATTCATAAATATTATGGTTCGGCAGGTTAATCTCACACTGCCGAACTTTTCGTTTAGAGATTATCTGGCATAGCTTTATTGAATTTTTATTACACAGCCCGCTTGTGCTGTGCTTTTGAGCCAAAGCCGTACAAATAACGCTCATCTCTTTTTACATTAACGCTAACATCACTTTACATCACAATTTCATATAAAAAATCCCGCAAAACCTCTCGCAATCCCTTATTCATTACGGTACTCTCCAAAACGCTTGCACAGAAATGTGGCATAAATGGCTTGATCCAAGAAAAAGTGTGTCGTAACGCACATTTCCCTCGTCAGGCGTTTGCTGCTCCTGTTTGCGGCAGGTAGTCTCGCTTCGTTTGGCAATTTATAACGATTAAATCGTTAAGGACTTCAAGGGATAACAACAACAATGGTCAAGTCTCAACCGTTTATGAGATATGTTCTGCGGCTGATACCCGCAATTGGCGCGGCAATTCTTCTCTCCGCGTGTAGTGGCACACATTCTTCGAATACAGAAAACGCGCAAACTGATATGCGTGCAGTAAATGACAAAGATGGTCTTCTACTGCAAGCCTCTCAGGATGAATTCGAAGCAATGGTTCGCAGCGTCAACGTAAAATCCAAAATCATGGATCAGTACGCTGACTGGAAAGGCGTTCGTTATCGGTTAGGTGGTGACAGCAAGCGTGGTATCGATTGCTCAGCCTTCGTTCAGGTAACCTTCCGCGAACAATTCGGCATGGACTTACCTCGTTCAACGTATGAACAAGAGGAAAAGGGCAAGAAAATCCAGCGCACGAAATTACGTGCCGGTGATCTGGTTCTGTTCCGTGCAGGCTCTACGGGTCGCCATGTAGGCATTTATTTAGGTAACGATCAGTTTGTTCACGCTTCCACCAGCAACGGTGTGATGATTTCAAACTTAAACGAAACTTACTGGAATAAACGTTTCCGTGAAGCAAGACGAGTTTTAGTTAGTGGTGAACATAGCTAACGTATAAATAAACTCTTGTTGTCCCAAGCCAAGCGAACTATAAAAAACGTCATCTCCGGATGGCGTTTTTTTTTGTTAATTTTATTAGGCTTCGTTATAAAAATATTTGAAGTTTATTTAATGACAGTTAATCATTTCTCTACGTTATACTTTAAATTCCGCAACATACTGAGTGAAGGTTGAAAAAATGGGGTTGAATTCGGCTCTCACCCATAGTGTTTTACCCAGACGTACTTATCTTATTCGAAGCCTATTTGCCGCCACCCTGCTCTTTTTCATTTTCTCTGCCGCAACGCTCTACACCATTGCGATAAAAAATAAACAGCAACAACAGCAAGTCAGCGATCGCACCGTAGAGTACAGCAAAGCGTATTTGCAAAATCTCACCGCAACCATGAAACGCCTTAGTCAGTTGCCAGAGAAAAACTGTGACATGGCAACCGATCAGCTAAGCCGCGACGCGGCCCTTACCCTTGGGGTTCGCGATTTCCTGCTGGTCCGTGAAGGCAGGGTCTACTGCTCGTCGGCGACCGGCGAAATGTCTCTGTCTGTGCAAGACTTTTTCTCCGGACTCGACTGGCGCAAGCCGCTGGATATTCAGCTTGAGCAAGGCACCAGTTTCATTCCAAACCGGCCGGTGATTGCCGTCTGGTATCGCAACCCTGACGTCAGCGACAGCGGCATTTTGGCCACCATTGAGCTGACGCTTTCTCCTTATATGCTGTTTGCCCAAACCGACGAAGGCTACCACGGCTTTGCACTGATAGTCGGCGACCGGGCGCTGACCTCCATCGGCAGCTCGCTGATGGCGGTAAAAGATCTGCCCCATAGCCACTATTCTGAAATCAAAATCGATGACTATCCTTTCACTCTGCGCCTCTACGCGCCGCAGCTGACGGGTGAAAACATCCGCTTTACCCTGCTTGCCAGCCTGCTGCTGAGTTTGATGGTCGGCGCACTGATCTATTTCACCCTGATAAGCCGCCACAGCCCGGAGCGCGAAGTGCTGCTTGGCCTGAAGCACAACCAATTCTTTGTGGAATATCAGCCGGTGATGGAGACCCAAACCTTGAAAGTGGCGGGTATTGAAGCCCTGATGCGCTGGCAGCACCCGGTGGAGGGGCGCATTCCGCCGGACATCTTTATCAATTTTGCCGAGTCTCAGGGATTGATCGAGGCGTTGACCCGTCGCGTGATGCAGCTGGCAGCCGCCGATGCCCATCGCCTGATGCAGGTCATGCCGCCAAAAGCCAAATTCGGCATCAATATTTCACCGCATCACATGAAAAAAAGCAGCTTCCGCGATGACGTGATGGACTTCCTGTTCGCCATGCCAAAAGACTATTTTCAGGTGGTGTTTGAAATTACTGAACGCGGCATGGTGGATAACGAAAGCGCCATGCGGGAATTCAACTGGCTGCGTCAGCAAGGCATTGAAATCGCGATTGATGACTTCGGAACCGGCCACAGCGCGTTGATCTATCTGGAGAAATTCACGCTGGATTACCTGAAAATCGATCGCGGCTTTGTGATGTCTATCGACCAAAACACCCTGATCGCCCCGGTGCTGGACACCGTGCTGAAACTGACCGAAGAGTTAAACCTGAAAACTATCGCTGAAGGGGTAGAAACGGTTCAACAGGCCAAATACCTGCGTAAACACGGCGTCAGCCTGCTTCAAGGCTACCTCTACAGCAAGCCGCTGCCGGTGGATGAAATCATCGATTACACTCGCCAAGTGAACGGCGGATTGCTCTCCCCTGAAAAGTAAAAGGTTCTTAAGGTTGAGGATTTCTCTCCATGGTACATTTTGTCTTAGACTCTGTTTGATACTGTGGTAAAACAGCAGGAATATGATAAAAAGACGCTATTGGTAGCATTTTCAACCAGTTTGCCATCAGCAAATTTAGCGGCAGACATCCCGAGCACCTGAGGTGCCGGGAGCGCCCCCCTTTTAGTAGGAGCGACGTGCAGGATGTTTTCGCGACTCATCACAGCAGCTTTATTTTCCGCGCTGAGCCTTTGCGCTCAGGCCGAAGTCATTCAGGACAGCTACGCCTTCTCCGTTCTGGGTGAACCTAAATATTTTTCCAACTTCAGCAACTTCGATTACGTCAATCCGGCTGCGCCGAAAGGCGGCACTATTCGCCTGGCGGCCATTGGCACCTATGACAATTTCAACCGCTACGCCTCGCGCGGCAACCCGGCGGTGCGCAGCGACACCCTTTACGACAGCCTGTTTACCACCTCTAGCGACGAAATCGGCAGCTATTATCCGCTGGTTGCCGACTCCGCGCGCTATGACAGTAACTTCCGCTGGGTCGAAGTCGATATTAACCCACGCGCCCGTTTCCACGACGGCAGCGCCATCACCGCCAGCGACGTGGCGTTCACCTTCAGCAAATTTATGACCGAGGGCGTGCCGCAGTTCCGCGTGGTGTACAAAGGCGCCGAGGTGAAAGCCATTTCACGCCTGACGGTGCGGATCGTCCTGCCGCGCCCGGACAAAGATATGATGCTCGGCCTGCTCGGCTTGCCTATCCTGCCGCAGAAGTTTTGGGAAAAGCATAAGTTTAACGAGCCGCTTTCTACTCCGCCGTTGAGCAGCGGCCCTTATCGCATCAGTGATTACAAACTGGGACAGTTCGTCACCTACTCCCGCGTGCCGGACTACTGGGCGGCCAATTTGCCGGTCAACCGCGGGCGCTATAATTTCGACACTATTCGCTACGACTACTACCTCGACGACAGCATTGCGCTGGAAGCTTTTAAATCCGGCGCTTTCGACTTCCGAATGGAGGCTTCGCCAAAGAACTGGGCGACGCAATATAAAGGCGCCAACTTCAGCAAAAACTACATTGTGAAGCAGGATGACCAGAATCAGGCCGCGCAGGACACCCGCTGGCTGGCCTTCAATATTCAGCGCCCGCAGTTTAGCGATCGTCGGGTGCGCGAGGCGCTAACCCTGGCCTTTGATTTCGAATGGATGAATAAGGCGCTCTACTTCGGCTCGTGGCAGCGCGCTAACAGCTATTTCCAAAATACCGAGTACAGCGCCAGCAACTACCCTAACTCCGCCGAGCTGGCGTGGCTGGCTCCGCTGAAGGGGCAGATTCCCAACGAGGTCTTTAGCAAGCTTTATCACCCACCTAGCTCCGACGGCAGTGGTAATGACCGCAGCAACCTGCTGAAAGCCACTGAGCTGTTAAAACAGGCGGGCTGGGAAGTCAGAAACCAGCAGTTGGTTAACGCCAAGACCGGCAAGCCATTCACCTTTGAATTGCTGCTGCCGGGCGGCGCGAATACCCAGTATGCCCTGCCCTTCCAGCACAATTTGGCGCGTTTAGGTATCAAAATGACCCTGCGCGAAGTCGATAATTCACAGTTTATTCGCCGTATTCGCCAACGGGATTTCGACATGGTGCCGAGCGTTTACAGCGCGATGCCCTACCCCAGCCCTGACCTGCAAATTATCTGGAACAGCAAATACATTGATTCAAGTTATAACCGCCCCGGCGTGAAAGACCCGGCGGTCGATAAGCTGACAGACGAGATAGCCGCCAACCAAGGCAAGCAGGACGCCCTGCTGGCTCTGGGACACGCGCTGGACCGCGTACTGACGTGGAACATGTATATGATCCCCATGTGGTACAACAACCACCAGCGCTACGCCTACTGGGACAAATTCTCCATGCCATCCATTCAGCCGATGAATGGGCTGGAGATGGACACTTGGTGGTATGACTTTAACCGCGCTAACCGTTTACCGGCAGAGCGGCGCTAAGGTGGGCCTGTGACATCCTACATCCTGCGCCGCCTGCTGCTGATCATTCCCACCCTGTGGGCGATCATCACCATCAACTTCTTCATTGTGCAAATCGCCCCCGGCGGCCCGGTCGATCAGGCTATTGCCGCCATTCAAATGGGTAAAAGCAGTGGCATCCCCGGCAGCGGCGGTGGCAGCGATCTCGGCAAAGCCTCGCCTGGCGTGGGCCAAGTAGGCGACAGCCAGTATCGCGGCGCGCGCGGGCTGGACCCGGAAGTCATCGCCGAAATTACTCACCGTTTTGGCTTCGACAAGCCGCTGCATGAGCGCTATTTCGACATGCTGTGGAGCTATGTGCGCTTTGATTTCGGCGACAGTCTGTTTCGCGGTTCCAGCGTCATGCAGTTGGTCAGGGACAGCCTGCCGGTGTCGGTCAGCCTTGGCCTGTGGAGTACGCTGATCATCTATCTGGTGTCGATTCCGCTGGGCATTCGCAAAGCGGTGAAAAACGGCACGGCTTTTGATAATTGGAGCAGTTCGCTGATCATCATTGGCTACGCCGTGCCCTCTTTCCTGTTCGCCATTCTGCTGATCGTGCTGTTTACCGGCGGCAGCTACCTCGACTGGTTCCCGCTGCGCGGCCTGACCTCGCCCAATTTCGACCTGCTTCCGTGGTATGGCAAAGTGACCGACTACCTCTGGCACATCACGCTGCCGGTGCTGGCGACGGTGATTGGCGGTTTCGCCACCCTCACCATGCTGACTAAAAACTCCTTTATGGATGAGATCCGCAAGCAGTACGTGGTGACGGCGCGGGCCAAGGGGCTGAGTGAGAAGAAAATTCTTTACCGCCACGTGTTCCGCAACGCCATGCTGCTGGTGATCGCCGGGTTCCCGGCCACCTTTATCAGCATGTTTTTTACCGGCTCACTGCTGATTGAAGTGATGTTCTCCCTGCAAGGGCTGGGGCTGCTGGGTTATGACGCTATTGTCTCCCGCGACTTCCCGGTGATGTTCGGCACCCTGTACATCTTCACCCTCATCGGCCTGTTGCTGAACATTATTAGCGATATCACTTACACGCTGGTTGACCCCCGCATCGACTTTGAGGCCCGCCAATAATGACGCTAAGCCCTCTGAATCAGGCGAGATGGGCGCGTTTTCGCGCCAATAAACGCGGCTACTGGTCGCTGTGGATTTTCCTCACGCTGTTTATCCTTTCGCTACTTTCTAACATTCTTGCCAATGATAAACCCCTGCTGGCGAGCTATCAGGGCCAGCTGACGGTGCCGTTTTTGTTTGATTACAGCGAAACCACTTTTGGCGGCGAGCTGCAAACCCCGACCGACTACCAAGACCCCTTTGTGGTTGGGCAAATCGAGAAACACGGCTGGGCAATCTGGGCGCCTATTCGCCGCAGCTTTAACTCGATTAATTTCGCCACCGATCAAACTTTCCCTTCGCCGCCTTCTGCCGACAACTGGCTGGGTACCGACGGCGACGGCCATGACGTGTTGGCGCAACTACTGTACGGCCTGCGTATTTCGCTGTTTTTCGGTATCACGCTGACTGTACTTTCCTCGCTGATTGGCGTGCTGGTTGGCGCGACCCAGGGCTACTACGGCGGGCGCATTGACCTGCTCGGCCAGCGGCTGATTGAAGTCTGGTCGGGGATGCCGACGCTATTTTTAATCATCATGCTGTCGAGCGTGGTGCAGCCGAACTTCTGGTGGCTGCTGCTGATTAGCGTGCTCTCCGGCTGGATGATTCTGGTTGGCGTGGTGCGCGCCGAGTTTTTACGCACTCGCAACTTCGACTATATCCGCGCCGCGCAGGCGATGGGGGTCAGTGACCGGATGATCATGCTGCGCCACATGCTGCCGAACGCCATGGTGGCGACGCTGACCTATATGCCCTTTATCCTCTGCGGCTCGATAACGACCCTCACTTCGCTGGATTTCCTCGGCTTTGGCCTGCCGCCGGGGTCGCCGTCGCTGGGTAATTTGCTGCTGGCCGGGAAGAATAATTTGCAGGCCCCGTGGCTCGGCATCAGCGCCTTTGTCGCTCTGGCCCTGCTGCTTTCACTGCTGATCTTTATCGGCGAAGCCGTGCGCGATGCCTTTGACCCGTCGTCAAAGCCGCAGCCAGTCTCTACTAAGGGCCGCTGATATGAGTCATTCTGCTTTATTAGATATTCAAAACCTCAGCGCGGCCTTCGAGCTAGGCGACACCTCGCGTCAGGTGATAAGCCAAGTTTCGCTGAAGGTTGATCAAGGGGAAACGCTGGCGCTGGTTGGCGAGTCCGGCTCTGGGAAAAGCGTCACCGCGCTGTCGGTGCTGCGCCTGCTGCCTAACGTGACCTATCCCGAGGGAGACATTCTGTTTGCCGGCCAGTCGCTGCTCAATGCCAGTGAAAGCACCCTGCGCAAAGTGCGCGGCAACCAGATTGCGATGATTTTTCAGGAGCCGATGGTTTCACTGAACCCTCTGCACAATATTGAAAAGCAGCTGGCGGAAGTGCTCTCTTTGCACCGGGGAATGGGCCGCGAAGCCGCGCGCGGCGAGATAATCAGCTGTCTCGACCGCGTGGGGATCCGCCAGGCGAAATCTCGCTTAGGGGATTTCCCCCACCAGCTTTCCGGCGGCGAACGCCAGAGGGTGATGATTGCCATGGCGGTGCTCACCCAGCCCAAGCTGCTGATCGCCGATGAGCCGACCACCGCGCTGGACGTCTCGGTGCAGGCGCAGATCCTCAAACTGCTCAACGAACTGAAGCAAGAGCTGAATATGGGGATGCTGTTTATCACCCATAACCTGAACATTGTGCGCCAGCTGGCAGATAACGTGGCGGTGATGCAGCACGGCAAGGTGGTGGAAACCCAGCCGCGCGCCCTGCTCTTCAGCCAGCCGCACCACCCTTACACCCAGCGCCTGCTGCAAGCGGAGCCGCAGGGTCGCCCACGGCCGCTGGATAGCACCCAACCGGTTCTGTTGGAAGTCAAAGACCTTAGCGTGACCTTTTCCCGTAAACGCGGCTTACTGCGCCGCACCGTTAGCAGCAAGCAGGCGGTGAATAAACTGAGTTTCAGCCTGCGTCGCGGGGAAAGTATTGGCGTGGTGGGGGAATCTGGCTCAGGGAAAAGCACCACCGGGCTGGCCCTGCTGCGCCTCATTAGCTCGCAAGGGGAGATCCTGCTCGGCGGCAAGCCGCTGCATCAGTTCACTCGCCGCCAGATGCTGCCTTTTAGAAGCCGGATGCAGGTGGTGTTTCAGGACCCCTTCTCGGCGCTGAACCCGCGCTTTACCGTGGAGCAGATTATCGCCGAAGGATTATTAGTTCACGGCAAGCTCGACGCCAATCAGCGCCAACAGCGGGTGATTAAGGTGATGCAAGAGGTGGGGCTGGACGCCGAAACGCGTCATCGCTATCCGGCAGAGTTCTCCGGCGGGCAGCGCCAGCGCATTGCTATCGCCCGCGCGCTGGTGCTCGAGCCGGAAATCTTAATTCTTGATGAGCCAACGTCGTCGCTGGATAAATCGGTACAGGCGCAAATTCTGGCCATTCTCAGCGAGCTGCAACTGCGCCTCGGCCTGTCTTATCTGTTTATCAGCCACGACCTGCGGGTGGTGCGCTCGCTGTGCCACCAACTGATCGTGCTGCGGGACGGGGAAGTCGTGGAACAAGGAGATTGCGAGGCGATTTTCCGTGCGCCAGCACACCCCTATACGCAGGAGTTGCTGTCACTGTCGACCTTAGAAGATTGAAGCGCGGAAAGTCAGAAAGGGTAAAGCGCGGAGACAGTTTCAGCGATAGCCGCGCCGGTATTTTTCAGTCGGCAGAGGGTGGCGCTTTCATCGTCGCGTTTTACAAACAGGCAGGGCTGGCCGTCGCACTCGACGACAGAGCTTTCCACCTGAATCTCCTGCAAGCATTCGGTCAGATGGTGCATAACCTGCCACGCCACCTCGCCTTCGTGGCTCAGTAGCTTCAGTCCAATCAGGTTGCTGCCCTCTTCGCTACCCGGTAGCGGAATCGGTTCAACCTTGATGCCGTCAAAACCCGTTAACCAACGGTAACTTTGCGGCAAACGATGTACTACCGAAAGTTGGATATTATTCACGAGGATCCCCAGATGATTCACTCATTACTTCATTCACGCAAACGCTGCGTGTATAGCAAGTTATAGCCTTTGAACTCAAAGTGCGCTCGCCGATTCAACAAAATAATTAACATTATTGTAACGTCACGAACACAAAATGTTGGCTAATTGATGATTTTATGTCCAGCTCGTGGTCGTTCTGCGAGCCAGATCTCGTTTTGACCTCTTTGTAACCTTTTTCACCCCATATCTCAACCAATTTAATTCATCGGCGTTACTTTCTTGACTCTATTTTTTTACAATTTAAAAACATCTTTTGTTAAAGAATATCGCACGATTTGTTTTCACCCTTTTTAATTTTAGGATTATTATCCGCACCGTTTTTACTGCTTTATGTTTTAACTGCTTTCCCTTTCCTGAGCCCGCTTGGCTCATATTCCAATACCAGCGAGAATTGAAATGGATAATGATCCGTCAATGATTGATAACAATGCGCCCGAAAATGGTACCGGTTTCAGTCGCCGTGACCTGATTAAAGGGCTCACCTCTGCGATGGTGGCCACCACCTTACTCGGTTTTCCGTTCCTGACTCAGGCGGAAAAAGCCACGGCAGAAGCCTCCCCGGTAATTTTTGGTCAGTTCTACCTTGTCTCTCAAGCCGTCACTGAGCATAAGAATCTCAGCGAAGGGGCCTCAGCCCAAATTTTCAACGCGCTGTTCCGCGGACAGCCCGACTTCCCTTTGCAGGTCAGTAAGCTACATGCTCTGGTTAACAGCAATCAGACAGCAAAAGAGCTGCAAGCGTTAGCCAAACAGCAAGGTCTGGGCGATCTGGTGACTAACATCGTCACCGCGTGGTACACAGGTTCGGTCGGACATGGTACCGATTCCATCTTAATCTCTTATAAAGACGCGCTGATGTACCGCCCGGTGAGTGATGGCCTGATTGTGCCAACTTACTGCGGCAACGGTCCGCTGTGGTTCACCGCCGCGCCGCCAGCCGCCGCCATGCCCGAGGCGATGAGTGCCGACCGTTTCGGCCCGGCTACAGATACCAACCAAGTGAGTAAATCCTGATGAAAAAACCTGAATTTATGGCGAACGGCGATGCGTCCGCTGATGTGATTGTGGTCGGTTCTGGCGTAGTTGGCGGCATGATTGCCGATCAGCTGGTCAGTCAGGGTTACTCGGTGCTGGTGCTGGAAGCCGGTTTGCGCATTGAGCGCGCTCAGGCGGTAGAAAACTGGCGCAACATGCCGTTTGAAAACCGCGCTGGCTCTGACTATCAGGGGCTTTACCCGCAGTCGGAAAACGCCCCGGCCCCACTCTACTTCCCAGAAAACAACTATGTGCATCTGACCGGCCCGAGCGCCAGCAGCTTTAAACAGGGCTATCTGCGCACCGTCGGCGGCACCACCTGGCACTGGGCGGCCTCCTGCTGGAGACACGTCCCGAACGATTTCAAAATGAAAACGCTGTACGGCGTTGGCCGCGACTGGCCGATCTCCTATGACGAGTTGGAGCCTTACTACTGCCGCGCGGAAGAAGAGATTGGCGTTGCCGGGCCAAACGACCCCGAGCTGCAATCCCCTTCCGAGCGCAGCAAGCCCTACCCGATGGAGCAGGTGCCTTACGGCTATGGCGACACCCGTTTTGCCGAAGTGGTGAACCCGCACGGTTATCGCTCAGTGCCCATCCCCCAGGGCCGCAGCACCCGTCCGTGGAATGGCCGCCCAACCTGCTGTGGCAACAATAACTGCCAGCCAATCTGCCCAATCGGCGCCATGTATAACGGCATCGCCCACGTCGAACGCGCCGAAAACAAAGGTGCCGTGGTACTAGCCGAGGCGGTGGTTTACAAAATCGACACCGACGAAAACAACAATGTCACCGCCGTTCACTGGCTGGACAACAAAAAGCAGTCGCATAAAGCCACCGGCAAAGTGTTCGCGCTGGCCTGTAACGGCATTGAAACCCCGCGCCTGCTGCTGATGGCGGCGAACGAGAAGAACCCGAACGGCATCGCCAACTCGTCCGATCACGTCGGCCGTAACATGATGGACCACTCGGGCTTCCACTGTACTTTCATTGCCCAAGAGCCGCTGTGGATTGGTCGCGGCCCGGCGCAGAGCAGCTGCCTGGTTGGCCCGCGCGACGGCGAGTTCCGCAAGGAATACTCCGCCAACAAGATGATCCTCAACAACATCAACCGCGTGATCCCGGCGACCTCCAAAGCCCTGCAAATGGGTCTGGTGGGTAAAGAGCTGGACGAAGAGATCCGCCGCCGCGCCATCTATGGCGTGGACCTGTCCATCAGCCTCGAGCCGCTGCCAGACCCGAATAACCGCCTGACGCTGAGCAAAACCCGTAAAGACCCCCACGGCCTGCCGTGCCCGGATATTCATTACGACGTCGGCGATTATGTGCGTAAAGGCGCAGAGGCCGCGCACAAGCAGCTGGAGCACATTGGTCAGCTGTTTATGGCTGACGAGTTCAACATCACCACCAGCCTTAATGCCAACAACCACATCATGGGCGGCACCATTATGGGCAGCGACCCGAAAGATTCCGTGGTCGACGGCAACTGCCGCACTCACGACCACGCCAACCTGTGGTTGCCGGGCGGCGGCGCGATCCCCTCTTCCAGCGTGGTCAACAGTACCCTGACCATGGCGGCACTGGGCCTAAAAGCGGCAGATGATATGGCGAAGAAACTGGCAGGTGCGGCATGAAAATAACGCTTCTGAAGGGCATCAGCCTCGCGCTGTTCGGCCTTGCTTTGAATGGCGCGGCACAGGCCGAGCTGTCACAGGCTGAATGGGCACAGCAGGGTAAAATGGTCGCCAGCGCGGCTGACTGTCAGGCTTGCCACACCAATCCGGGCGGCCAGCCTTTCGCCGGGGGATATCCGATCCACTCGCCGATGGGCACCATTTTCACCACCAACATCACGCCGTCCAAGCAGTTTGGTATCGGCAATTACACTGAGGAGCAGTTTGCTCGCGCGGTGCGCCAAGGGGTACGCCCGGATGGCAAAAACCTGTACCCGGCCATGCCTTACACCTCTTACAGCCACATGAGCGATGAAGACATCAAAGCCATGTATGTCTACTTCCAGACGCAGGTCAAACCGGTCGAAAGCCCGACGCAGGAGACGGCGCTACCCTTCCCATTCAATATGCGGATTGCCATGGCAGGCTGGAACTTGATGTACCTCGACAGTACGCCGTTTAAACCGGATGCCAGCAAAAGCGCCGAGTGGAATCGCGGCGCTTATCTGGTCAACGGTGCCGGGCACTGCGACACCTGCCACACCCCGCGTAACCTGATGATGGGTTCGGTGACCGATAAGCCATTGGCTGGCGGCATGGTCGGGCCTTGGTATGCGCCAAATATCAGTTCAGATCCGGTGAGCGGAATTGGTAACTGGACCCAGGCTGAGCTGGTGGAATACATGAAAACCGGCCGCGCTAATGGCAAGAATCAGGCCGCTGGCCCGATGGCAGAAGCCGTCGAAAATAGCCTGCAATACCTGCCTGACTCCGACCTGAACGCCATTGCCTTCTACCTCAAGAACAGCACGCCGGTGCGTGACCCTGAGGATAAGCAGTCTGCCGATACCTTTGGTAAAGCCTTTAACGTCGAGGAAGGTTTGCGCGGCGCGCATCCGGCCAACGCCAATGGCACCATTGATAGCGGCGCGGCGCTGTTCAGCGGCTACTGCGCCAGCTGCCACCAGCCGGACGGCTCAGGCAGCAAAAATCAGGCTTATCCATCGCTGTATAACAATACCGCGACCGGGCTGGGCAATGCGTCTAACCTGATTTCAGCCATTCTGTACGGTGTCGATCGCAACGTCGGCGGCCACCACGTGCTGATGCCAAAATTTGGCGAAGGCTCTTATGTCGGTCAGCTTAACGACCAGCAAATCGCGGATATCTCCAACTATGTGCTGACCCACTACGGCAACGCGGCGATTCAGGTGAATGCCCATGACGTCGCGGTGTTACGCGCTGGTGGGCCAATCACCCTTCTCGCCAAGTTGCAGCCTTATATGGCTCCGGCGATGGTGGCTGGCGTGGTTATCTTATTAGTGCTGATTTTCTGGCTGGGAAGACGGCGTACTAACGCCTGATTGAGAGGAAATCAACACCCGGCGCTCTGCCGGGTGTTTTCATTTTAAGCTTGGTGCAGACTAGCCGCGCCCGACCAGCGGCATGGCCGACGCCATAATGGTCATGGTGAGCACGTTGGTGTCCAGCGGCAGTCCGGCCATAAAGGCCACGGCTTCCCCCACTCTCTCTACCGGAATTACCGGCTCTTCGGCAATCTCGCCGTTGGCCTGCATCCTGCCCGCCAGCGCCAAATTCCCCATATCCGTCGAAGCATTACCAATGTCGATTTGCCCACAGGTAATGTTGAAAGCGCGGCCGTCCAGCGCCGTCGATTTGGTCAAGCCGGTGATGGCGTGCTTGCTGGCGGTATAAGGGGCTGAGTTCGGTCGCGGCGACTGGGCCGAAATCGAACCATTATTAATGATTCTACCCCCCATCGGGCTTTGCTGTTTCATCAATCCCACCGCGGCGCGGGTGCATAAGAACGCGCCGGTCAGGTTGGTGTTGATCACCGACAACCACTCCTGCACCGGCAACTGCTCGATGGGCAGGTCTTTGGCATTGGTACCCGCGTTGTTAAACAGCAGGTCCAGTCGGCCAAAAGTGGCGTGAATATCGGCAAACAGCGCGTCGACAGACTCCGGGCTGGTGACGTCCAGCTGGCGCGCAATCGCCTTCCCCGACGGCAGCTCCACCAGCGCCTGTTCCAGCTTCTGCGGGTTGCGCCCGGTGATGATCACCGTGAAGCCCACATTGGTCAGCGCTTTTGCCGTGTTCAACCCGATACCACTGCCACCACCGGTCACTAAGGCTATTTTGGTCATCCTCAATCTCCTATACGGCTGCGAGCATGCCGCCATCAATAAAGAGTAGATGCCCATTGACGAAATCGGAGGCCTTGGAGGACAGATATACCGCGCCGCCGATCAGCTCTTCCGGGTTGCCCCAGCGAGCGGCCGGCGTGCGTTTGCACAGCCAGTCGGAAAACTCTTTGTTATCCACCAGCGCCTGGGTCATATCGGTTTTGAAGTAGCCCGGCGCGATGCCGTTGACCTGAATATTGTAGCGGGCCAGCTCGACGCACATGCCGCGGGTCAACATCTTCACCGCCCCTTTCGACGCGGCGTAAGGAGTGATGGTGTCGCGGCCAAGTTCACTCTGCATTGAGCCAATGTTGATGATTTTGCCGCGTTCGCGTTTCACCATGTAACGCGCCACGGCCTGTGACACCAGAAACACGGATTTTTGGTTAACCGCCACGATGTCGTCCCAATCTTTCTCAGGGAATTCGGTAAATTTGTGGCGGCGCTGGATACCGGCGTTGTTAACCAAAACGTCAATCGGGCCGATTTCACTTTCAATCTGGTCAATGGCGGCGTTCACCGCTTTGCTGTTGGTGACGTCAAACGAGACGGCGTGAGCAATAAAACCTTCGCCGCACAGCGCCTCGGCCGCCTTTTCGGTGGTGTCTTGCGAGGTGCCGTTGACGATAATTTCTGCGCCGTGCTGCGCCAGCCCTTTCGCCAGCAGGAAGCCAATACCGCGCGTTGAGCCGGTGACCAGAATTCTTTTATTATCGAGGGAGAACAGGTTTGTCATGATGGCGTCCGTCTAAAAATAAGCTGTAAAAGTGAGGAATTCGATATGTCACACTTAAACGGTTTATCGGCGGGCAAACTGTGACGCAGATCACTCTGCTCCGTGTTAACAAACTCTGTTACCACAAGCGTGATCGCTATCATTTTGCTAACATGTTTCCTGCATAATCATGCTTCTTTCTTCTTACAGGACCCTGCACGGATGAGAAACCAGCGCGTCACCTTGCAAGATATCGCGTTACTCGCCGATGTAACCAAAATGACCGTCAGCCGTTTTTTGCGTACCCCTGAGAAGGTGTCGCCCGAGACGCGCGATCGCATTGCTAAAGTCATGGAAGAGGTGGGCTACCCGCTGGAAGATGTCGAACGACCGCAAAAAACGCCACGCATTGGCATTCTGGTACCCTCTTTTAATAATCAGATTTTCTCCGATTTGCTGGCAGGCATCGAATCTGTCACTTCGCAGCAGGGCTATCAGACGCTGGTAGTGAACTATGAGTACAGCAAAGAACGGGAAGAAGAGCATATTATCAACCTGCTGACCTACCAGCTGGCGGGGCTGATTCTGACTGACTCCGTTCACACCCTGAAAGCTGACAAATATCTGAATGCCGCCGCCATTCCTATCGCGCAGGTGATGGACCTTGATGATACTCATGGCCGTATCGCAGTGGGTTTCGACAACTTTAAGGCCGGGTATGATATGGCTAACACCCTGCTGGCGAGCGGCAAGCAGCAGGTGGTCTATTTCGGCTCGATGTCCGACGCGCGTGATAAAAAGCGCTATCAGGGTTACAGCTTGGCGATGCAAGAACACGGGCTGGAGCCAATGCACATCACGCCGAACCGGGTGTCATCGGTGTCAATTGGCGCGGGCATGTTAGCGCTGGCGCAGCAGCTCTACCCTGAGGTTAACGCGGTGTTATGCACCAACGATGATATCGCGGTGGGCGTGTTACAAGAGTGTCTGAAACAAGGGATCAAAATCCCCGAGCAGATGGCAATTTCCGGCTTCCACGGTCTGGATATTGGCCTCGCCACCACCCCGCTGCTGGCGAGTGTGATCACCCCGCGTTTTGAAATGGGCAAAGTGGCAGCGGAGATATTACTGAAAAAAATCAAAAACCTGCCGACTATTGAACGCGTCGACCTGCATTACCGCATCTCCCTCGGCGGCACCATTTAACTCCCCTTTATCCTCCCCTCGCCGGGGAGGAACCCAGATCACGTTACCAGTAACATCCTTTTTTAACATGATCCAACGTGACCTCAGTCACAAAATAGTTTCCTGAAAATGCTTTTATTAGGGCATCAACTGAGAAGTGCAGTGTCACTTTAAAGATAATCCGAATAGCAGCAGGTAACTGACATGACTTCACTGAATAAAGCGCGGGTATTAATTCTGGCTCCGGTAATGGACAGCTTGACTGAAAAACTGGAACAACAGTTTTCAGTTGAGAAATATTTTGAACAGGATGACCCGCACTCATTTCTGGCCAATAAAGGGAAAGGCATTGTCGGCTTAGTCACGCGCGGGGATTTCGGCGCAAAAAATAGCGTGCTGGAATTACTGCCGGACTTAAAGGTTATTTCGGTATTTGGCGTCGGCACCGATGCCATTGATTTAGACTACACCGCCGATAAAAATATCCACGTCGAAATTACCGAAGGGGTATTAACCGACGACGTCGCCGATATGGCTTTGGCATTATTACTCGCCACTTCGCGCAATATTTGTCAGGCCGACCAATTTGTCCGCGAGGGTAAATGGCAAAACGGCGGTTTCCCATTATCCAGCAAAGTCAGCGGCAAACGGGTGGGGATTTTCGGTATGGGTCAGATTGGTCAAGCCATTGCCCGCCGCGCGCTGGGCTTCGACATGACCGTGGCTTACGCCAGCAACCACAAAAAGCCCGAGTTACCTTACACCTTCTACCCGGACGTTAAGCAGCTGGCAGCCGAAAGCGATGTGTTAATTATCGCCGTCTCCGGTGGCCCGAAATCAGCCGGAATTATCGATAAATCGGTATTTAACGCCCTGCCAAACAGCGCGCTGGTGATCAATATTTCTCGCGGCAGCGTGATTAACCAAGGCGATTTAATTCAGGCATTAACAGATAAACAAATCGCTGGGGCGGGTTTGGACGTATTTGCCGAAGAACCTCAAGTTCCACAGGAATTAATTGCCATGACCAATGTGGTATTACAGCCACACTTGGGCAGCGCAACCCATGAAACACGTCAGGCAATGAGTGAGAAAGTCCTGAGCAACTTACATAAACATCTGGATTAGAAATATTGCTCCCACCCCATGACCTTAAAAAAAGGCGTTAATAAAAGCGCTTTATATAAGAACTGATGGACCCTTTGCCGGTGATGTAAATCACCGGTAGAGATTCCCTGTATAACCGAGGTGTTAACGATGGATAATAAAATCCCTAAAGCCCGTTGGTTACGCGTCATCACACCAATATTAATCGCCTGTATTATCTCCTTTATGGACCGGGTGAATATTAGTTTTGCGATGCCCGGCGGCATGGATGCTGAATTAGGTATTACCGCCTCGATGGCCGGTCTTGCGGCAGGTATTTTCTTCATTGGTTATCTGTTCTTACAGGTGCCCGGCGGCAGCATTGCGGTTCACGGCAGCGGCCGTAAATTTATTGCCTGGTCACTGGTGGCCTGGGCGGTAATTTCTGTGCTGACCGGCATGGTCACCAACCAATATCAACTGCTGTTCCTGCGCTTCGCGCTGGGTGTCTCCGAAGGTGGGATGCTGCCGGTGGTCCTGACCATGGTCAGCAACTGGTTCCCGGACAAAGAGCGCGGGCGCGCAAACGCCTATGTGCTGATGTTCGCCCCGCTCGGCGGCATGATCACCGCCCCGCTCTCCGGCCTGATTATTGACGCCCTCGACTGGCGCTGGTTGTTTATCATCGAAGGTGGTCTGTCGCTGGCGGTAATGCTGTTCTGGTGGTTCACCATCAGTGACCGCCCGGAAGAAGCCAAATGGCTGTCCGAGCGCGAACGCGATTATCTGGTGACAGAACTCAATCGCGAGCGCGAAGCCCTGCGCGCCTTGGCCCCGGTGCAGCGCGCACCGCTGAAAGAGGTGTTCCTGAACGGCTCGATTCGCAAACTGATCATCATTAACTTCTTCTACCAGAGCGGGATTTACGGCTACACCCTGTGGTTGCCAACCATCTTGAAAAACCTGACCGGCGGCGACATGAGCTCGGTGGGCATGCTGGCAATCATCCCTTACGTCTGCACCATGCTGGGTATTTTGACCATGTCGGTATTCTCCGACAAAACCGGCAAACGCCGCCTGTTTATTGTGTTGCCGCTGTGTGGCTTCGCCGCCTGTCTGGCCGCGTCGGTGATGGCGAGCGGCAATATCTGGGTTTCCTACGGGTTCTTGGTCGGCAGCGGGTTCTTCCTGCAGGCCGCCACCAGCGCCTTCTGGACCATCCCGAGCAAGGTCACCACGCCAGAAGTGGCGGGCAGCGCGCGCGGCGTGATCAACGGTCTGGGTAATCTCGGCGGCTTCTGCGGCCCTTATCTGGTGGGCGTGCTGGTGGGCCTGTATGGTCAAAGCACGGCGATTTACGCGCTGGTTGCCTCACTGCTGATTGCGGCGCTGGTGACCATGACGCTGCCGAAAGAGTGCGATATGGCGCTGGTTCCCGGCGCTCGCGCCAAGGCGATGGCGGATGACTATGCACGGGCCAAAGCGTCGCGTAAAAGCCAGAGCGTGAATGCGCAGATTGCAGGATAAAACGAGGAGTTGGCTCCCTGCCCTAGATTGGTAGGGAGCCAGAGGAAGTGACTTAAGACTCTTTCGCCACGGCCGCTTTTAGCGGCCGACTTGCATATAAGTAGAGCATCATGGCGATAGCCACGCAGAACGCCATACTGATGGTCATCGGCCAGGCGCTGTGCGCAGGCACCATCGCCAGCAGCGCGGTGATTAACGCCCCGGTGCCGAAACGCAGGGTTCCCGCCAGAGAGGCCGCCGTGCCCGCCATGTGAGGGAAATCATCCATAATGACCGCCATCGCATTTGACGTGACCATGGCGATAACCCCGACATACCCCGCCACGCCGATAACCAGCGTCCAGAATGGCAGATTGAAGATGCACACAATAACCAGCCACAGCCCCATCACGAATTGCACCATCAGCCCAAAGCGGAACATCCACTCCGCCCCTTTGCGGCGAACATAGCGGCCGTTGATCACCGTCAGGATCACCAGCGCCACCACGTTTAAGGCGAAGTAGAAGCCAAAGTTCTGTGGAGAAACGCCGTTCAGCTCGATATAGACAAAAGGCCCGGCGCTAAGGAAGGAGAACATCCCGGCGAAGGAGAAGCCGCTCGCCAGCATATAGCTCAGCACGCGCTTGTGGCGGAACAGAGAGGCGAAGTTGCCGAGGCTGGTGCGCAGGCGGAATTTCTGCCGACGCTCAACCGGCAGCGTCTCTTTGATATAGACCCCCACCAGCGTCGCGGCGATCAGCGCGGCAATCGCCATCGCCCAGAAAATCGCGTGCCAGCTAAACACCACCATCAGCAAGCCACCCAGCATAGGCGCCAGCAGCGGAGCGACAGTCATCACCAGCACCACGAAAGACATCATTCGGGAGAACTCGTCTTTGGTGAACATGTCGCGCATCAGAGCGTTGATCACCACGCTCGCCGCCGCAGCCGACAGGCCGTGCAGGAAACGCATGTGGACCAGTTGCTCAATCGACTGCGCCATTGCGCAGGCCGCTGCCGCTAACGCGAAGACCAGCACGCCCCAGAAGATAACCGGCTTACGACCAAGGCTGTCTGCCATCGGACCGTAGAAAAGCTGCCCAACGGCAAAGCCCAGCGTGTAGGCGCTGAGGGTCATTTGCACACTGCCCGCGGGCACGCCAAACTCTTTGGCAATGACAGGCATACTTGGCAAATACATGTCGATAGCCAGCGGCATCAACATCGACAGCAATCCCAAAATGAAGATCAAACCCACATGGGATACCCGTTTCTCTTCCACGTTCACCTGCTCCTTTTCACGACATAAAAATCATTAATTATCAGAGCCAAACCCTAAATCATTCGTGTTGCAACAAGGCGGCAACCGAGTGAATCCCCGGGAGCTTACATCAGTAAGTGACCGGGGTGAGCAAGGGCAGCCAACGCCGTTGCAGCGCGAAGGATGACGGGTTTATCGGCCAGGAACGTCTACGCTGGCTATCTCTGCTTCTGTTAATGGACGGTATTCGCCCGGCTCCAGATCTTCATCCAACACGATGTCGCCGATACGTTCGCGGTGCAGCTCCACCACGCGGTTACCCACGGCGGCAAACATGCGTTTTACCTGATGATAGCGGCCTTCGCTGATGGTCAGGCGCACGACGCACTCTTCCAATTGCTCCAGCACGGCTGGCTTGGTCAGCGAATCTTCATTGTGCAATTGCACACCGGCGGTGAACTGCGCGGCGGTATCCTCGGCCAGCGGCTGTTCGAGGGTCACCAGATAGGTTTTCTCGCAATGATGTTTCGGAGAGGTAATGCGGTGCGACCACTGGCCGTCGTCGGTCATTAAGACCAGACCTGTGGTATCAATATCCAGACGCCCTGCGGCATGCAGCTTGTAGGCCACCGGCTCTTCGAGGAAGTAGAGCACCGTCGGGTGATCGGGGTCATCGGTTGAGCACACATAGCCCTGCGGCTTGTTGAGCATAAAGTAGCGAGGACCAGTGATCTGCTCGAGCACGTTGCCGTCGAATTCGACGCGCTGCTGGGGGTCCAGCTTTAGCGAGCCGGTTTTGACGATCTCGCCGTCCACGGTCACGCGTTTGTTACGAAGTTCGCGCAGCGCGATTGCGCGGCTTACACCCAGCTGCTGGGCTAAAAATTTATCGAGACGCATTGAATCTGCCTAACCTTTCTTGGCGACCTCGCGGGCCGCTCTACTGATAAAATACAACACCCCGCCGCTACCAAAAGGCCGCTGACAGGGTTGAGAGTTATTCGGTACGTATCTTTGCAAAGCGTTAGTCATCGCAGAGCGTGACCAGAATTACGCGGGGGCAGCCGGGCTGCCGATGTGAACATTCAGTATAGCCGTGCTTGCCGCATCATCATAGAACCTTATCAATGAGAAAAAAAAAGACGGCACGCAGAGATAATCGCCATCAATGCCAAAAGTTGGCATACTCCATAACTGGCTTTATTTACAGTACTAACCTGTGTGGATTAACGTGACTGCTTTTACACTTCGCCCCTACCAACAAGATGCCGTTGACGCCACGCTGCGTCATTTTCGCCAACATGACGAACCGGCGGTGATTGTCTTACCCACCGGCGCGGGAAAAAGTCTGGTGATCGCCGAGTTGGCGCGGGTTGCGCGCGGTCGCGTGTTGGTGCTGGCGCACGTCAAAGAGCTGGTGGCGCAAAACCACGCAAAATATCTCTCCTACGGGATGGAAGCGGACATTTTCGCCGCCGGGCTGAATATCAAACAGAGCAGCGGCAAAGTGGTGTTTGGCAGCGTGCAGTCGGTAGCGCCCAATCTGGCGGCCTTCGGCGGCGAATTTTCCCTGTTGATCATCGACGAATGCCACCGAATTTCTGACGATGAAAACAGCCAGTATCAGCAAATTATTCATCATTTGCGCAGCAATAACCCGCGCCTGCGCCTGCTGGGCCTGACCGCCACGCCTTATCGGCTGGGTAAAGGCTGGATTTACCAGTATCACCATCAGGGCATGGTGCGCGGCGACGCCGACAGCCTGTTCCGCGACTGCATTTATGAATTGCCGCTGCGCTACATGATTAAGAACGGCTTTCTGGTGCCGCCGGAGCGGCTGGACATGCCGGTGGTCAGCTACGATTTCAGCCGCCTGCAAGCCAACAGTAACGGCCTGTTTAGCGAGGCGGACCTCAATGACGAGCTGCGCCAACAGAAACGCATTACGCCGCATATCATCAGCCAAATTGTCGAGTTCGCCGCCGAACGTAAAGGCGTGATGATTTTTGCCTCGACGGTCGAACACGCGGGCGAAATCTACGGCCTGCTGCCCGCCGGGCAAGCCGCGCTGATCAGCGCCCAGACGCCCGCCATAGAGCGCGACCGGCTGATCAACCAATTCAAACAGCAGCAGCTGCGTTTTTTGGTCAACGTTTCGGTGCTGACCACCGGCTTCGACGCGCCGCACGTGGACCTTATTGCCATTCTGCGCCCCACAGAGTCTGTCAGTTTGTATCAGCAGATTGTCGGCCGCGGCCTGCGACTCTCTCCGGGCAAAACCGACTGCCTGATTTTGGATTACGCCGGAAACCCGCACGACATTTTCACCCCTGAAGTGGGCAGCCATAAGCCGGGCAGCGACAACAAGCCGGTGCAGGTCTTCTGCCCTGCCTGCGGTTTCGCCAACATTTTCTGGGGGAAAACTACCGAGGACGGCACGGTTATCGAGCACTTTGGCCGCCGCTGTCAGGGCGTGTTAGAAGATGACGAGGGGGAGCGAGAACAGTGCGATTTCCGCTTCCGCTTCAAAAGTTGCCCGCACTGCGGCGCAGAAAATGACATCGCGGCGCGCCGCTGTCACCAGTGTCAGGAGATTCTGGTCGACCCGGACGACATGCTGAAAGCCGCACTGCGCCTGAAAGATGCGTTGGTGCTGCGCTGCGGCGGCATGAATCTGGAAAACGGTCGCGATGAGAAAGGCGAATGGCTGAAAATCACCTATTACGATGAAGACGGTGCCGACGTCTCCGAGCGTTTTCGTTTAAGCACACCCGCCCAGCGCATGGCGTTTTTGCACAATTTTCTGCGACCACATCAGCGTGCGCCGGGAGTGCCGCTTGAGTGGCAAACCGCCGCAGACGTGGTGGCCCAGCAGGTATTACTGCGTCATCCCGACTTTGTGGTAGCGCGGATGAAAGGTCAGTTCTGGCAAATTCGCGAAAAAGTCTTCGATTATCAGGGGCGCTATCGGCGGGCCAATGAGCTGCGCGGATAACATCCAGATAGGCCTTTTAGTCCTAATGACAATCCGGTATAATGCCGCCCGCTTTCGCCTCGCGTGGAAGCTGTAATACTCAACTCGTCACTCGGTCGCAGGTGGCGGGGCAAACATTCTTATATAGAGAAACATACATGTTCACTATCAATGTAGAAGTACGTCCAGAAGCAGAGCAGGGCAAAGGTGCGAGCCGCCGCCTGCGTACAGAAAACAAATTCCCAGCTATCGTTTACGGTGGCTCAGCTGCTCCAGTTTCCATCAAACTGGACCATGATTCTGTTAAGAACATGGAAGTTAAAGCGGAGTTCTACTCTGAAGCTATTACTCTGGTTATCGACGGTAAAGAAACCAAAGTTAAAGTTCAGGCTGTACAGCGTCACCCGTTCAAGCCAAAACTGGCTCACATCGACTTCGTTCGCGTTTAATCGCTAACTAAGTTGTAACGCATCGGGACGCCGTGCGAGAACAAATAAAAAACGCCGCTCAATGCGGCGTTTTTTATATCCTTCATACTTGAAGCTGCCGCTGCGTTGGCCGCTCTCGCCAACCCGAATCACTGACCAACGTCAGCTCATCGGGATTGACTCCCTTGCAGCCTTGCTGCAACTCCAATTATTTCGGCTATACCTGTGTTCGTATTACTTTTTACTTACTCGACGATCGACGTTGCAACTGGTCGCGCAGATTCGGCGGTGTGCCTTTAATAGTCAAAGTATCCGTGGCTGGGTCCCAGAAAATGCGCTCGCCCATCAACATGGCGTCGAAATTGATGCTCACCCCGCCGCCGCTACCGGCAAACTTGGTTAACTGGCGCAGCGTGCCGCGATCGGCCGGGAAAGTCTCTTCCAGCTGATAACCCTGCTCTTGGGAAAACTCTTTAAATTTCTTGTCGTCCCAGGGTGGCAGCTCGTCGGACAGCGCGTCGAGGGAGATCTCCTCCCCTGCCTGAAGCTGTTCGTTGCAGTAGCTATAAACCTGCTGGCGCACATTTTGGCGTTCGTTCTTATCCAACTGGGCTTCTGCACAGAAGTCATCCACCGCCTGCAATAAGCCACGGTTTTGCGCTTTAGTGTCCAAGCCTTCTGCCGCAGCGAGGAAATCCATAAAGAAGTCGGAAACTTTACGACCCACGCGGCCTTTCAGGAAGGTCAAATAGCGGGTGGATTCTGGATTGGTTTCCCACTCGGTTAAATCAATTCGCGCGACAATGTCGGCATGGTTGATGTCGAGATAGTGAATGCTGCTGACGTCCAGCTGCTCGTTAACACGCATACTGCTGCGGCTGTTGAGCACGGCAATCAGTAAATACTCAACCGCCAGGAAGCGATAATGGCAGAACAGCACCACGCCACCTTCGGCAAAAGGATATTTCGCCAGTTCATCGCGCAAACGGCCGGTGGCCGCGCGGCTAAAGCCAAGGAAATCCTCATCGCCTTTGCGGCAGGCGCGCAAAGACTCGGCCAGTTCGCTATCCTGATTAAACAGCCCATAAGCTTTGCTTTTCGCGCTGTACACGCGATGCAGTTCGGCCATCATCTCTTCAACCGCGGCATTCGGGGTTAACAGCGTATCGCGCAGCACAACGTCCAGCGTTTGCTCGTCACGCTTGTTCAACTGGTGTAGAGCAATCTGCTCGATATCCAGACTCATGGCTTCTCCTAAAATGAGTGTCTTTATATAAATGCTGTAGAAATATCTGAAAAGGGGGCGGCTTGGTGGAATGATTTTTTCGCCGAGGCGGGTATTCAAACACTTAATATAGAGGGCTTGCAACCGCAAAGCCTTGAAGTTGGAAACACAAATAAATACATCTCATCAATACCCCAACGTTCAACACATTATAAAAATGCGGAAACTGATGCCACGATACGTTAAGATATTGCACTTTGTCAGGCTTTGAGCACATTAATCCATGCCACAATCATCTCGTTACAGTGACGAACACGTTGAACAGATCCTTTCGGAGCTGGCCACCGTACTGGAAAAACACCGCGCGCCCACCGACCTCTCGTTGATGGTGTTGGGCAATATGGTGACCAACTTAATTAATACCAGTGTTGCGCCAACCCAGCGCAAAGCTATCGCAGGCTCTTTTGCTGGCGCGCTTCAGGCGTCAATAAGAGAAGATAAAGCCCATTAATCAACTATTTGCCCAAAACCTCTTATGGTGACAAATCGTCAGCGCTATCGCGAAAAAGTATCCCAGATGATCAGCTGGGGGCACTGGTTCGCCCTATTTAACATTCTGCTCGGTCTTGGACTCGGCAGCCGCTACCTCTTTGTCTCCGACTGGCCCTCTTCTCTCGAAGGACGCATTTACGCGTTGGTAAGTTGGCTTGGGCATTTCAGTTTTATTGGCTTCTCCGCCTACCTGCTGATCATCTTCCCCCTGACCTTTGTGGTGATGTCGCAGCGGCTGATGCGTTTCTTATCCGCCATTTTAGCCACCGCAGGTCTGACGCTGTTACTGGTCGACACCGAAGTCTTTACCCGCTTCCACCTGCACATCAATCCTGTGGTGTGGGAACTGGTGGTCAACCCCGGTCAAGGCGAGCTGGCCCGCGACTGGCAGCTAATGTTTATTGCCGTGCCGGTGCTGTTCCTGATCGAAATGCTGTTTGGCACTTGGGCATGGCAGAAGCTGCGCAGCCTGAACCGTCGCAATTTCGCTAAGCCGATTGTGGCGCTGTTTATCGTCAGCTTCTTTGCCTCGCACCTGATGTATATCTGGGCCGATGCCAACTTCTATCGCCCAATCACCATGCAGCGTTCAAACCTGCCGCTCTCCTACCCAATGACCGCGCGTAAGTTCCTCGAGAAGCACGGCTTGCTGGACGCACAGGCTTATCAGCAGCGTCTGATTGAACAAGGTAACCCAGAGGCGCTGTCGGTAGAGTACCCACTCAATGACATTAGCTTCCGCGACACCGGCCCTAAATATAATTTATTGATGATTGTGGTGGACGGCATTCACGCCTCGACCACGGTCAAAGACATGCCAGCGCTGACCGATTTCGCGCGGCAAAATGTTAGCTTCAACCAGCATTACAGCTCGGGTAATCGCGTGGATAGCGGCCTGTTTGGCCTGTTCTACGGGATTTCGCCAACCTATATGGAAGGCATTATTGCCGCGCGTAAGCCTTCTGCGCTGATGTCCTCGCTGGCGAAACAGGGCTACGAGTTTGGCCTGTTCTCCTCCGACGGCTTCAACAGCCCGCTCTACCGTCAGGCTTTGCTGACCGACTTCACCTTGCCGACCCCGGCGGCGCAGGGCGATACCCTGACGGCTCAGCAGTGGCAGCAGTGGTTAGCCGCACGCGGTAGCCGCCCGTGGTTCTCTTACGTGAATCTGAACGGCGTCTCGACGGCGCTGCGTCAAGGCAGCAATGCCGCCGTGCCGACCGGCAATGTCTTTATGCAGCGTTATCAGCAAGGCGCGAAAGAGGTGGATCAGCGCATTGGCGAGATTCTGCAAGAACTGCAAAAGCGCGGCGAGCTGGATAAAACCGTGGTGATGATCACCGCGTCGCACGGCATTGAATTTAATGAAAATGGCACCTGGGGTTCGGGCAATACTATGAACCGCGACCAGATGCGTGTGCCATTAGTGGTTCACTGGCCGGGTACGCCTGCCCAGTCCATTAATAAGCTGACTGATCATGAAGATGTGATGACCACCCTGATGCAGCGCCTGCTGCACGTCACCACGTCGCCAGCGGATTATTCGCAAGGTGAAGATCTATTTGCCGCCAAACGCCGCCATGACTGGATCTCCACCAGTGATAACGGCACGCTGGTGATCACCACGCCAACCCAGACGCTACTGCTGGAGCGCAACGGTGATTTCACGGCTTATGACGAACAAGGCAAACGCATCAAAGATCAGAAACCTGAACTCGGCCTGCTGTTACAGGTTCTGACCAATGAGAAGCGCTTTATTGCGGATTAACTTCAAGAAGATAGCCTTTTTAAAACGCGGCCCACCAAAGCCGCAGCTTCATCCCCCAATATGACGTCCAGCCCGTCGTAGTACTCACTACCCTGCCCTTATCGATAATCACAAACGTTGGCGTGACGCCAATGTCCCACGAGGCGGAAATATCGCCGCGCGGGTCATTCACCACCGGCATGCTGATATTCTTGCCCTGTAAATAGCGCTCGATTTTATCTTTATCCCCTGAACGCAGCGCCACGCTCAACACATTGCCGCCGTTGGCCGACAGCTTGCCGACGTCCGGCGTGGTGAACTTACAGACGCTGCACCAGCTGGCCCAGAAGTAAACCAGCAGCGGCTGCTGCTGGCTTTTCTCATTGAGCGTCAGGGTTTGGCCATCGAGGGTCTGCAAGGTCTGATTGCCGAAATCGACCGGAGCCTGCGGCGCGCGCATGAAGTCCATGCCGAACAGCACCGCCATCAGCAGTACCGCGCCAACCAAGATCTCTTTAGCCCAACGCTTAACTTTTCCCATCTTTCACCTTCTTCAACTGGGCATTCACCAGCTCTTCTAAGTCCTGATAAGAGATAGCGCCGGGGATGATCTGGTCGCCAATAATGGTCGCTGGCGTGCCTTGAATACCCAGCACTTCGGCAATTTCCACGTTAGTTTTCAAGGTAGTGTAGCTTTCCGGTGTGACTTTTACTGGCGGCAGGCCAACTTTAGCGATTGCCGCGTCGATGCTCTCCTCGTCATGCGGGCCTTTTTTCGACATCAGGCGCTGGTGCAGCGCCATAAATTTGTCCGGCTGCTGCTCCCACACGGTCATGGCAGCGCGAGCAGAGCTGATGGAACTGGCACCACGGAACGGCAGCAGTTTGAGCACCACCGCGACGTCCGGATGCTCCTTCACCACTCTCTCCAGCAGAGGATCAAACTGCTTGCAGTAAGGGCAGTTGTAGTCGGTGAAGGAGACCAGCACCAGCTTGGCGTCTTTAGCACCAAAGCGCGGCGTGGCCGGGTCGCGGAATAGCATATCCTCCGGCGTCGGGTTTTGTGGCGCAGTCTGCGCTAAAGCCATCGGTGAAAGGGCCATCATTAAAATCAGCATTAAGGTTTTCATTATTTATCTCCACGGGCGTCTTGCAGCCCTTTTAAAACGGCGTCGCGAGTCAGCAGTGGCGATAAAATCTCACCCGTTGGCAGGCCCGGACCATAAATTTGGTTGAAAGGAACGGCAACGCTGCCGCGCTTTTGCAGGAATTCATTAATCGGTTTGGAAGGACGGCTCCAGTCACCGCGCAGGGCCACCAGGTTGTCGGCGGTCAGCGCTTTCTGCACGTCTTCGCGCAGTAATACGTTAAATTTGTTGGCTTTGCAGGTGACACACCAGTCTGCCGTGACATCCACGAACACCACTTTGTTGTCCGCCACCGCCTGAGCAATCGCCTGCTCGGTTAGCGGCTGCCACTTCACGGCATCCTGTAATGGCTTGGCGCCGTTGGTATAGGAGAGCGCCGCCGCTAGCATCACCAGCCCTGCCACCAGCAGGCTGACACATAGGGCAATGGCGGTATTACGCGCCCCATAGCGGCGCAGCGAACCCACCACCAGCGCCAGCAGGAACACCGCCGCGACAATCAGCACGCTTTGCAGACTGAAGTGGTTAAGCATCAGGCTGAGCAGCCACAGCGACGCGGCGAGCATCAGCAGGCCGAGCGCCACCCGCAGGCGCAGCATCCAGCGCCCCGGACGCGGCAGGCGCAGCGCCAGTCCCGGCCAGGTTGCGATCATCAGCCACGGCAGGCTCATGCCGATGCCCAGCATCAGGAATAATCCCCACAGCACGGGCAGAGGCGCGGCCAGCGCGAAGGCCACGGCGGTGCCCAAGAAAGGCGCAGAGCACGGCGTGGCTAGCAGCGTCGCGAAAGCGCCCTCGGCGAAATTGCCCTTCAAACCGCCACGTTTTTGCGTCGCCAGACGGGTGGTCATGGCAGAAGGCAGGTTGATTTCGAACAGACCCAGCAGGTTGGCGGTGAACAGCGCGGTCACAATCACCATAAAGCCGATAAACCACGGGTTCTGGAACTGAATTCCCCAGCCTAGGGTCTGGTTGCTGTAGCGCAGCACGGTCATCAGCAGCGCCAGCGCGAGGAAAGAGCTGATAATGCCCGCCGAAGAGGCCAGGAACTGCACCCGAACGCTTTTACGGTCGCGCTGCTCCACCTGCAAAATCGAGCCGAGTTTCATACCCAGTACCGGCAGCACGCACGGCATCAGGTTAAGAATAAAACCACCGGCCAGCGCCATCAGTGCCACTTGCCACAGGGCAATGCTGCTCTGCGTAGCGGGTGCCAGAGGCTCCATCTTGAGGTCGAGCTGCTGGGCGATACCGCGATCCGCCAGCACCGCGCTGACCGGCTTGCCCGTCAAGTCTCCGGCTTTATCTCCCCACTCGTCGGTGACCGGCACGGTGATCTGCGCAAGCATGCCGTCCACCCTGACCGTCGGCTTGCCGAATGAGCTGCCTTCGAGGGAATCGATAAACAGCTCCGGCTGCTGCCAGCCTTGAGCGCGCTCGGCTGAAATCACCAAAGTGCCCTGCCGATAACCCGCCGACACCTTATCGGCCAGCCCCTGCGCAATCGGGATTTGCCCCATGGCGCTGGCAAAACGGCTGACGAAATCGCCTTGGTCGCCGCCTGCGCGCAGGTCCAGATTGAAGTCATAATCGGTGAGGATACAGACATTGCTACAGGTCGGCAGGGTCAGGGTTCCCGCCAGTTTCTCAGGCACTTTGCCTTTGATAACAATCGGCAACGTCACATTGTCGTGATAGCCCTGCGTGGTTATTCCGGCGACGTCGAAACGCGCGGGAGTCGGCCAAGACCAGTCGGCCTTGGTTGATGAGTCTTGCCAGGCGATAACCGGCGCTACGCCGCCCTCACCCGGCGATCGCCAGTAGGTTTTCCAGCCTTTTTCGAGGCTGACAGACAGTAAAAGATGGGTTTCATCCGCCGCGCCGTCGGCAGGCTCAGCCTGAAAACGCACTTTGGCATGGCTGTTTTGCGGGCTTGCTAACCAGCCGGAATCCGCCGCATGAATGGCAGGTAGCCACAGCAGCAACAGGCTGGCAATCGCCGCCCTGAAGGCATAACGCATAAATTTTCTCCAAAAATAAAAGACAACATCCGAATCAAAAGGCGGACGTGTTTTTATTCCCGGAAGACGCAGAGCCGCAGATGCACCCGTAGTATCGGCACCGGAACGACTTCAGGCAGGCGAGTACGAAGAAGGGCCACGTTGCCCGGCGAGAGAAACGCCAGCAGCAAGCTAAAGACCAACAGCGCGAAATCAAGAATGACAGGAGGAACGGAAAGCAGTGATTTGCTGCTCAACTCGCAAGGAGTGGGAGTTTCAGTCAGATCGGACGTCGGCTGGGATGAGACCGTTTGGGACACCGCGTCCTGACGCAGAGAGGCAGACAACGCGTTCAGCCCGGCGATGCGCTGCGTCATACAGGTAAGTATGACCAGACAAGCCAGGCAGAAAAAGAGCAGTGCTGAACGCCGTTTTTTATCCATTAATCCCTCATGAAAGTACGCCAGTATTCTAGCCCCCGACCAAACATTCACAAGGATTATGTATCCGCCATTACAGGACTTTACGTTCAAGGTGCTGAAATGACACCCAATCCGTCGCCTAAAACATTGGAATCGGCCAAGCGATACTGTATATTTAGCCAGTTAATTACCTATTAAGGATTGAGACTAAATGTTAGTAGAGCTGGTGTATGACAAACGCAATGTTTCCGGCATTCCTGATGCCAACGACAAAATCCATGCCGAATTAACCAAACGCGTTCATCGCCTGTTCCCGGATGCGGCGGTGAAGGTCAAACCGATGCAGGCCAACGGCTTGAACACCTCGGGCGCCAGCAAGCAGGACCGTTCGCAGTTGAACCAAATGCTCGAAGAGATGTTTGAAGAAGCGGATGAATGGCTATCCGTTGAATGAGACAGAGAAAGGTTCGCCATTAAGGCAAATAACGGGTAAAAGCTGCTCAGCAAGTCGTATTTACTTACAAAGGGCAATTGAATTAAACATAACCCAGCAACGGCTTATTATAATATGTCTATGATACTAAAAATCATATCAATCAGAATGATGAGTCCTGTTATTTCCGCTGGGTTTTTAACCATTTCTGGGTCCATAACCCCCTTCGCGACGGCAGGCTTGTCATTTTTGGCACTATCACGCCCATGACTTTGCGAAGTAAACATGCCTCCAAAAAAACCGACTAAGCCGGCTGCACAACCCCACTTTTACTCGAAGCGTTTTGCCCTTATTTGTGTTGGCATTTTGGGTTGTATGGCATTTTTACTGGCCCGCGTAGGCTATTTACAGCTGCTGAACCGCCCGATGCTTGAGCGTCAGGCCGACCAGCGCTCTTTGCGCTCCACGGTGATCCCAGCCGATCGCGGCACCATTGCTGACCGCAGCGGGCATCCGCTGGCACTGAGCGTGGCTTCCAAAGATATTATTGCTGATCCCTTCCGCGTCCTTCAGCTGCATAGCGATCTAAATAGCCCGAAATGGCAGTATCTGGCGCAGGCGCTGAACATGCCGCTGCCCCAGTTACAGCAAATTATTACCAGCGATCCTAACCGGCGCTTTGTCTACCTTGGGCGTAAAATCGAGCAAGGCATTGCCAATGATATTGCTCAGTTGCATCTGGGCGGCATTACCAGCCAGCACGATGACAGCCGCTACTACCCGATGAGCGACGCCGCCGCCAATCTGGTGGGGATTGTCGGCACGGATAACGAAGGTCTGACCGGCATTGAGAAAGGCTTTAATACCCTGCTCGAAGGCAAGCCGGGCATGCGCGAATACCGCCAAGACGGCCACGGCAACGTGATTGGCGTGTTGAAGGAAGTCCCGCCGCAGCAGCCGCCAACGGTCAATCTAAGTATCGACAGCTTTATGCAGTACGTGATGTATTCACGCTTGCGCGCCGGCGTGATGCTCAACCAGGCGGACTCGGGTGCCGCCGTGCTGGTGGATGTGAATACCGGGGAAATTCTCGGGATGGCCTCCTACCCTTCTTATAACCCAAATAACTACGCCGGCGTTCAGCCAAAAGACATGCGTAACGTGGCGATAAGCGACAGCTTCGAGCCGGGTTCTACGGTAAAACCTCTGGTTGTGATGGTGTCGCTGGCGCGCAAAATGATCCGCCCGGACTCGGTGCTAGACACCCACCCGTACACCGTCAACGGCCACTTAATCAAAGACGTCGGCCACTGGCCTGCGCTGACCATCACCGGCGTGTTGCAGAAATCCAGTGACATCGCGGTATCGCACATGGCGCTGGCGATGCCCGCACAGGTGCTGGTTGACCTCTACCACTCCTTTGGCTTGGGTAAACCGACCGACTTGGGCATCGGCGGCGAGAGCAGCGGCTACTTCCCGCTGCATCGCGATCGCTGGGCTGACATCGAGCGCGCGACCTTCGCTTTCGGCTACGGCCTGCGCGTGACGCCGCTGCAAATCGCCCGCGAATACGCCACTATTGGCGCGTTGGGCATTTATCGCCCACTGTCGATCACCAAGGTGACACCCCCGGTGATGGGAAAGCGCGTGATGGCGGCGGACGTGGTGCAAACCGTGATCCATATGATGGAAAGCGACGCCCTGCCCGGCGGCTCTGGCCTGAGCGCGGCGGTGCCGGGCTATCGTCTGGCAATCAAAACCGGTACGGCGGAAAAGCTGGGGACCAGCGGCAAGTACGATGGCGGCTACGTCAACTACACGGCGGGCGTGGCTCCGGCCAGTAATCCGCGAGTGGCTCTGGTGGTGATGGTCAACAACCCACAGGCGGGTAAACACTTTGGTGGTTCAGTGGCCGGGCCGATTTTCGGCCAAATCATGGGGCAGGTGTTGAATCATATGAACATTGCTCCTGACGCACTGGTGCCTGAGACGCCGCCGGAAACCATTATCAACGGCGGCCAAAAAACCAACTTAGTGCGCCGTAGCGCCAGCTCAGAGTGATTTTTTACCCGCGCAGACTGGATTTCTGCGACTAATATGGGTAACTTCCCGCTTGTCTCGCCCAGCAAGGGTAAGCTAAGAGGAAGAGTGAAAACTCTGAGAAGTAAAACGATGAAACGGCTTTTTATGGTTTTAGTGGTCTTTGTCGCAGTGTGTGTCGCCGTCATTGCATTAAATATGCACGGCACCGGCCCTTGGTAATAGGTACCAGCCACTTTCCAGAGAGGGGTGATTTTGCCAACAGGTAAGCGATTTATCCTACTGATTATTGCGATTTTGGTTGGCATCGTCGTGCTCGACGATATTATCGCGCGGGTTATCCACTGGATCTTACTGCACTAATCAATGGCCCGTTGGGTCGGAGCGAGTCCTCTCCGTCATCGGGTCATTTTTTTGCCTTACCCCTGAATTTATAAGGGTTTTCTTTCTCAACAACACCTCTCTGCTACTTAAGGCTCCTGCGCCATCACGGCGAAGTTGTGTATAATAGCTTATCGAACATTAAGAAAGACGGGTTATGGCTCAGGACATTCATCTCACAATCGTCTGCGCACTCAGCAAATGGATCGAAGGCCATCTTGGGCGCGTTATCCACCTTGAAGAATTGGCTGAATACTCGGGCTATTCGCTGTGGCACATGCAAAAACTGTTTAAAGAATCTACCGGCATTTCGCTTGGTAAGTACATCCGTGAGCGCCGTTTGGCGAGCGCGGTCTATCAGTTAAGCAGCAGTGACACGCCGATTTTCGATATCGCGATGGATTTTGGCTTTGGCTCACAGTCGCATTTCACTTACATGTTCCGTAAGCGTTTTAACATCACGCCTTATGAGTTCCGCCAAAATCCCGATATCAAGCTAGAAGTCGCCCCGCCGCTGCATATCATTCATCAAAAAACGGCCTAAATTCGGTATCAGAATCCAAAGTCGCTCAGTGAAGGATAATCATCCGGGCGACGCCCTAACGGCCATTCGAACTTGCGTTCACTCTCTTTGATGGGCAAATCATTGATGCAGGCGTAACGGGCAAACATCTGACCTTCCTCATTAAATTCCCAATTTTCATTGCCGAAGCTGCGATACCAGTTGCCGGAATCATCACGCCATTCATAAGCAAAACGCACCGCGATGCGCGCGCCGTCGAAGGCCCACAGCTCTTTAATCAGGCGATATTCCAACTCTTTGGCCCACTTGCGCTCCAGAAAGGCCACCACGGCGTCCTGCCCTTCGGCGAACTCACTGCGATTGCGCCAGCGAGTGTCTTCTGAGTAAACCTGACGCACGCGCTGCGGGTCGCGGCTGTTCCAGGCGTCTTCGGCTAAACGAACTTTTTCAATCGCGCTTTCACGGGTAAAGGGCGGCAATGGCGGTTTAATTGGCATAAGTACCTCATGAGATGAATTTCATGTAGACAACTCTGTCTACACGATTAAACTAGCTCAAGTAGACAGAGTTGTCTACACTGGCCATCGCCGAAAAATGAAATCAATCGCTGACTGGAAATCCTCATGCCCCTGACACCCTCCTCCGATATCAGTACGCTAGCTGCCCGCGACCGCATCCTGCTGACGGCTCATCAGCTGTTTTACCGCGACGGCATTCGCGCCACGGGCATTGATCTGATCATCAAACAAGCTGGCGTGACCAAAGTGACCTTTTACCGCCATTTTCCCAGCAAGAATGCCTTGGTTTTGGCTTTTCTGAAGTATCGCCATCAACGCTGGATGAGTTGGTTCACCAAGAGTTTGCAAAAGAACATGGCGCAGCCGAACGCCCGTCTTGCCGTGGCGCTGCCAAAAACGCTGGAAGAGTGGTTCAGTGATGAGGATTTTCGCGGCTGTGCTTTTATCAATAGCGCGCTGGAATTTGCCGAAGCCCTGCCTGAAGTCACCACCCACGCGGCGCAGCATAAGCAGCAAATGGCTGAGGAGATTGCGCGTTACCTGCCTGAATCAGCACCCAATTTTATGGCACAGGCCATTGCTCTGCTGGTGGATGGCGCGATTGTCAACGCGCAGATTGGCGGAGAGAATAAGCAGGAGACGGCCCTGCTCTGCTCGGCGCTGGAGCTCTGGCTTGTCCCGCGAGCAGCCTAGGCGACGGGCACAAAAAACGCGGCACGGGCCGCGTCTTCTGTTACTGCATCATTCTGTGTCTGAGAATGCCTGTCTCTGGTGGCAATGGTCCACGTGAACAGGTTAGAACTGGTACACCAAGCCAACCGCCGTGACGTTATCCGTGTTGATACCGGCATTTTGGGTGAACTGGTTGTCATCAAGCAGGTTGATTTTGTAGTCGACGTAAGTGGACATATTTTTGTTGAAGTAATACGTCGCACCCAGGTCTACGAATTTGACCAAGTCCTGATCGTCGTAGTTGTTACCCACGCGGTCAGTACCCAAATCAGAGCCGCGAGTCTGGTTATAAGCCACGAACGGACGCAGACCGAAGTCGAACTGGTAGCTGGCGTAGGCTTCTACAGACTGAGCTTTGTTGGCATAACCGTAAGCTTCTGAATCCGTCGAACCGAAGCGTGACGCGTTATAGGACTGAGTAAACATCGCTGCCAGATAGACATTGTTGGCGTCATATTTCAGGCCGCCGCTGTAACCTTCGGCTTTCTTACCTTGACCCATAATGCCCGGCGCAGAGTTTTGCTCGTCGGTACGGTCTGAGTTGAAGAAGGCACCGGCCACGCTGACGCCAGCGCCAATGTCGTAGCTCAGAGACGCACCGTAGCCGTCGCCGTTCTGCGTCAGGACGTCACGCGTACCCGGCTCGCCGCCGCCGCTGTCGTTTTTACCTTGATATTGCAGAGCAAAGTTCAGGCCATCGACTAAACCGAAGAAGTTGTTGTTACGGTAAGTGGCTACGCCGTTGGTACGCTGGAACAGGAACTGGTCCGCGCCATAGGTGGAACCATCGAACTCTGGCTGTAAGTCGGTCCATGCCGCGACGTCGTATAGCACGCCGTTGTTACGACCGTAGTCGAATGAACCGTAATCGCCGAATTTCAGACCTGCAAAACCGTAACGGGTAAAGGAGCGGTTATCTTCACTTTCCGCCTGATTGGCTTGCACCTGATACTCCCACTGGCCGTAACCGGTCAGTTGGTCAGTGATCTGAGTTTCGCCTTTGAAACCAAGACGGATGTAGCTCTGATCGCCATCAGAACCTTTATCGCTCGAGAAATAATGTAAACCATCGACCAAACCGTAAAGGTCGAGTTTATTGCCATCTTTATTATAAACTTCTGCCGCACTTGCTGATCCTGCGACTAATAAAGCCGGGATCATAAGAGAAAGAATACGACGTTTCATTTTGAGCTATCCTCGTAGGGTGTCGAGCCTGCCACTGATTGATAAATGCAAGGTGAAGGTAAAACGTTTCGAATTATATGCTCGACATGGCAAATCCATTCTCTGGATATAAAGAGAATTAATCCAGAAAGAAAATGATACCAAATTAATGATAATGTTTCTGAACAATTATTAGATGTAAGAAAATATTAATAGAAGGGAACTTTTCGCTAGCTTTACACATGTTAAAATAAAGCACTAATCGCTAAAATACTGAAAAAACCTTACAAAACAACAAACTAAAATACATAACAGAGCACTAAGTGATAAAGCAAAAAAAGTGGGAATCTATATACTTTATCTCGCTATCATCATTATTGTTAATTATTACCCTCATTACCAGATTATCTGGAAACAACAACCGGTCTTATGACCGGTTTTTTTTTGCCAAAAATGCGGTAGTTTCCCAATGTGACATTCCCATGAAAATGTTATTTCCTCGCGGTAGTATAATAATGACAATTCGCAAATAATTTACTTTTGACATATTAACTCCTTATTTCCTACATACTCCTTCCGTATTTCTTATCGCTATTTACTTACTGCCTTCACATTTCCGACAGCATTTTATTAATATCCGCTAGAAAAATAACCAGTAATAATGGCCATAAAACAGTCAGTTAATTAATCTTGCGGGTTTGCTCTCCACAAAGATCTCATTATTTGTACAGTATTAGTCACGCGGCGGGCGGATCCGGTACTATAAGAGCAATCTCGCTGATGTGATGATTTGCAACCGATACACTGTCGCCTATCTAAGGCACGTCGCGCGTTAAATTGATGACATCGCCACCCCTATACGTCCCGGATTGAAGGAATCTCATGCCACAAGAGAATCAGCACGACAACCTCTCCAAAGCCAGAATGCTTCTGGCAACCCGCCGTTTTGTTAAACTCGACGAGTGGCTGTTGTCGCTGATGCGCGGTTGGCAGAACCAAACTGATACCCACAGCGATTACGGTCTGGTGTTGCATCCGGGTACGCTGATCGCCGGGGCCGAAAATCATACTGTCGATCCGCTGGATATCCTCAGTGACTGGGCGCAGCAGTGCCCGCAGAGCTACCACGCCCACGTGCTGCTGGGGATGTTTTGGCACGAACAGGCTTGGATTATCCGCAATGCCAACGGCGAGCATATAGAAGATAGCCAGTGGCTCGGCGCCCAGCTGTGCTGTGACTATGCCGTATTGGCTTTCCTGCGCGCCATCGAGTTGCACCCTCGCCCAACCCACGCTTTCCGCCACCTGATGAACCTGACCGGCGGCTTTGGCGAACCTTACTGGCTGCGCGACCTGTTCGCGGGCAAAGCCCCACTGCCGCTGCATGAGAAATTCAACATTGCCGGCAGTCAGGTATGGCAAACCGGCGTGGGCTATCTGCACGCCATTGGCGTCGAACCTGCTACTCACTGGCCGCAAAGCCTGCCCGCCGCGCTGCAGCAGACGCGCAAGGCAGAGGAAGAGGCGCTGGATTATTGGCTGCGCATGGCAATGTCGGTGCGCCACAGCGATGTCGGCACCATGGAGTCCTACCTGATATTCCACTCCGCCGCCTGGGGCGGTGACGATAGCCAGCAAATGGCGATAATCGACGGCCCGCTGTGCGCCGAGTTTGATGAAGACGAGCGCAACCATTTCCGCGCCAACGCCCTGATTGACGCCCTCTCCGGTGAGATTGCCGATAAAGACTCCGAGCGCGCGCAGTACCTGCAAGCCCAGTTGCACCACCTGCTGGCTCAGCCACTGCCCGACGCCACCCGCATTCGCTTATTAGATTTGTACGGCACCTGCGCCGCCTATTGGCAGGATGACGATCAGGCCGGGCTGGAGATTTACGACCAGCTGCTTGCCGTCTCCCCGCAGGCCATGCCGGGCCATTTCGCCGCAATGTTTATCTCCAGAGCCGTGCTGGCAAATGAGCAACAGCAGGGGCTGCCGACGCTGACCAGCCTGCTGATTCGTGCTATTAATCAGCCTGACAATCCGGTGCTGGTGGCCTATGCCGCCACGGCGGTGCAGTACGGCCTGTATGGGTTGCCGCAGCAGCCCGAACTGAGCGATGACTTGCTTGACCACGCCATTCGCCTGATCCAGCTGTCTGGCAGTGACAGCGCGGCCAAAGATTTGATCACCATCGCTCACGATATGGCGATCAACGATGACTTCGACGCCGCCCACTTCCTGATGACCGAAATGGCCCGGCGCGGCAATGCGCTGCACACCTACGAGCTCTATTTCTTCTACCGTAACGGCTGGCATCAGGAGGTTCCCGAAGCTTTCCACAGCGACAGCAATGCGCTGGAATGCGTGCTCAGCGCCGCCCGTTCGGGGCTGGTTCCGGCCATGTTTGCCTGTGCCAACGCCCTGCGCGAAGGCATTGGCGGCGAAGTGGATTACCAGCAAGCGATGCAGTGGTATCAGCGGGCAATGGACGCCGGACACGCCTCGTCCGCCTACTGGCGCGCCAGCTGCGCGTTGGATCTCGGCCAGGAGCAGGACAAGCGCCTCGCGGCCGAGCAGTGGTTGCCGGAGATCTTAATGAATCCGTCCCACCCTGAGCGCAGCGAAGCGGCCTATACCCTTGGCATGGCGTGGCTGACGGGCAGCGGCGTGAAGAAAAACCGCCACATCGCCGGCCAGTTTATGGAGTTTGTGTTGGAGTTAGATCCAGGCTCCGACGCCGCGCGTCAGGTTCTGGAAGAGCTGAACGGCTCGCTGCGCGGCCGCATGAATCTGTGGCAGGACAAGCGTAAATCCGACGAAGCCGACGTGATAGCTAAGTACCGGGTTCAGCCGGAGATTGAGTAAATCTTTCTTGCTCCTCCCCCTTCTCAGGGCGAGGAGCTTAACTCATCTTTCCCGCAGCGACTCTTTCACCTTATTCAGCGGCTTAATCAGATAATCCAGCACGGTTTTCTGGCCGGTTTTGATCTCTACGCTGGCCACCATTCCCGGCACTATTGGGAACTGGCGACCGGCTTTATTGGTTAACACGGCTTTGTCGGTACGGACGTACACGCGGTAATAGAACTGGTCACGCTTGACCTCATCCTGCAAGGTGTCTGGCGACACGCTCTCCACCTGCCCTTTCAAATCGCCATAGATCGAAGAGTCGTAGGCGCTGATTTTCACCGTGGCTTCAAGGCCCGGGCGGATATAGGCGATATCGCGCGGGTTGATGCGGGTTTCAATCAGCAGCTGATCTTCAATCGGCACGATTTCCATCAGCTTGCCGCCTGGTTGCAGGACGCCGCCGACGGTGCTGACCTGAATATCTTTGACGATGCCGTGAACCGGCGAAAACAGCTCGGAACGCGTCACCTGATCCTCTTTACCGGCCATCACTTGCAGCTCGGCGTCGAGGTCGGCGTTGTTCTTTACCTGCTCCTCACGGGCGCGAACCGCGTACTGGTTGATAGCATCATCGATTTTGCCGCGCAGCTCGCTGGACTGGCGTTGAAGGCGAATCACCTCTACCTGCCCCGCCGCGCCTTTCGCCACCAGCGGCTGGGTCATGCTGATCTCCTGATTGACCAGCTTTAGCGACTGTTGCAGGTTGCTGACGGTTTCGTCACGGTTCTGTTTTCGCGATAAATAGAGCTGGCGCTCGCGGGCCACCAGCTCCGGCGATTTCATAGTTTCCGGGCTGAATTTCAGCGGCGCGCCGGTCAACTCGGCGCTTAAACGCTCTGAAGAGGCGCGCAGCGTGCGCACTCGGGAAGCCGCCTCGCCGTAGTTGGACTGCGAACGGGTTGGGTCGAGCTGAGCCAGCAACTGACCGCGATTAACGATGGAGCCTTCCTGCACCAGCAGCTTCAAAATCACCCCGCCGTCGAGGGAATCAATCTGCTGCGCCTTGCTTGATGGCGTGACCTTGCCCGTGCCGACCGTCACCTCGTCGAGGGTAGCGAAGTAGGCCCAGACAAAAAACAGCACCAGCCCAATCAGGGAAACCCAGACAATTCCCGACACCTTTTTCTGTTGAGCGTCCAGCTCATCGTGCAATGTTAAATGTGCCATATTCAGTCCTTATGCGCTCAGGCTGCGCCCTGTTGGTTACCGGAAGCAGCCGCGACGGCCGGCGTGGCGGCGGTGTTAGCGACCGCGTTACCCAGAATTTGATCGCGCGGGCCGTCGGCGATAACCCGGCCGTTGTCCATCACCACGATGCGATCCACCAGCTTGAGTAGCGCCGGACGATGGGTGACCACCACCAGCGTGCGGCCCGTCAGCCAAGTGTTCATCTGGCGAATAACATAGTCTTCCAGCTGTTCGTCCATCGAGGCGGTTGGCTCATCTAAAAGCACCACCTGCGGGTCACGCAGGATCAGGCGACTCAGCAGCACCATCTGGCGCTGGCCGCCGGACAAGCCGCGCCCGCCCTCATTAATAATCTTATCCAGACTCGAGGCATCGGCCTGCACCATGGAGAGTGCGCCGCTGATCCTCAGGGCTTGCAGCATCTCCTGATCGGTGGCGTGCGGATAACCCAGCATCAGGTTTTGGCGCAGCGTGCCGAAGAACAGCCGCGAATCCTGCGACAGATAGCCAAGCTGGCGGCGCACGTCGGCGGGTTCGATGCGTTTCATGTCCACGCCGTCGATGATCACCTTGCCCTGCGACGCCTCGGCCTGGCCGGAAAGCAGCTTCAGCAGGGTCGATTTCCCGGCACCCACCTTGCCCAAAATCGCTACGCGCTCGCCCGGTTTAATCTCCAGTTGGCCAATCCCCAGCACGTTCGGCGAGTTCTCTTTGTCATAGGTATATTGCAGATTGCGCAGTTGATAGTGGCCGCTCAGGGTCGGGCAGTGCGACAGCTCGGCGTCTTCCGGGCGGTCGATAGGCTTTTTCAGCAGATCGTCCAGCCCTTTCATGGCGCTTTTGGCGTGCTGCCAGCGTGAGAACACCATAGTCAGCTGCATCAGTGGCGCGATGGTGCGGGAAGAAAGCATGCTGCTCGCCACCAGCGTACCGGTAGTGATGTCGCCGCTGAGCACCAGATAGACCCCCGCCACCAGCATGCCAGCGTAGGTCAATTGCTGGACCGTCGAGGCCCAGCCGGTCAGCCGCGCGCCCCACAGACGCTGCTTCATGCCGACCGAGGCGCTGACTTCGTGAGTCTGCTCCCACTGGCGCTGGAAGTAGGCTTCGGCCTGTAAGGCTTTAATATCTTCAATGCCTTCAATGGTTTCCACCAGCACCGCGTTGCGCAGCGCCCCTTCGCGCATCCCCTCTTTCGCCAGCTTCGCCATCGGCCACTGGATCAGAATGCCGGGAATGACAATCAGCGGAATAGCCAGCAGCGGAATGATCACCAGCGGCCCGCCGATAAAGAACATGATGCCGAGGAACAGCAGCACGAAAGGCATATCGGCGGCGGCGCTGACGGTGGTGGAGGTCAGCAGTTCGCGCACCTGATCGATTTCACGCAGCTGGGAGATAAAGGAGCCGGTGGACTTCGGCCGATCATCGTTTTTAATGTTCATGGCGCGCACAAAGAACAGCGACGAAACCTTGAGGTCGATGCGTTTGCCCATCAAATCTGACACCAGCGTGCGCATCAGGCGAATAACGTATTCCAGCGCGGCGGCCAGCACCACGCCGAAGAACAGCACCCACAGGGTGGGCAGTGACTGGGCCGGGATCACCCGGTCGTAAATCTGCATTGAGAACAGAATACCGGCCAGCGCCAGCACGTTGCCAATCACCGACGCCAGCGAAATCTCTGCGATTTTACGCCCCGCGCCGCGAAAGTTATCCCAGAACCAGTGCTTCTTATAGGGTTGAACGAACTCGTCAATGCGCTGGTCGCGACCGCGCGCCGCCACGCCGACTAAAAACACCGGGCCAGAGCCTTGTTGAAGTAAGGTGGAAAGCTCGGTGGAGCGCAGCAGGTCGCCGCCGTCGGTCAGCCAGTAGTCGGCCTGACCGTCATCGTGCAGCCGCTCAATGACCGCGATGCCGCCCTGCTCGAGCTGGATAATGGCTGGCAGCACTTCCGGCCGCCAACGGACCTTAGTCCAGCTGACCATGCCAACCTGTAGCCCAATCAACCCACTGAGGCGGTCAAGCTGGCGGCCCAGCGACTGATTTTCAAACCAGCGCATTTGCTGGCGCAGATAGAGCGGGTCAGAAGGTTTACCAAAAATTTCAGCCACGCGCACCATGGCGCTGATCCAGACATCAATCGACGGCGGTGGAACCTTGGCCGTGGCGTTAGAGCGGGTTTCTTCACTGTTCGTTTCGGTACTCATATCGCCTCTTTACGCATTCTGTGCGGACAATCGTTTTATAAGGAGTGGTCAGAGAGAGGGAATGGTGTCACCGGTCTCTTTTTGTCGGTCGATGCCCAACATATCCACCAGATTGTCTACGGCTGCGGCATAGCGCACTGTGGCATCCCAGCCGTCGTACAGCGCGCCGATGCGCATGGTGTCAGCCTGAAAAACGTCCTGCTCGACGCTGAGTAAATCATTCAGGCTGCGTTTGCTCAGTTTGTACTCGTCCTGATAGACGCTGCGGGTGTGCGTCGCGCTGGCGTATTGGTCCTCGCCCGCCACTTGCCGCTGTTGACCGCCAATCATGTCGGCATAGGCCGTGGAGGCTTTCTGGTTGATGTCCAGCTTGGCTTTTTCCACATCGGCCTGCGCCGCCTGACGCTCACCCTCTGCGGCACGGGTTTTGGCGCTGACCGCGCCGCCCTGATAGACCGGCGCATCCACCGCCAGCTGGAGCTGGTCGTCCCAGTAAGAGCCGCCGCTGCCTGCGGCATTCTGGTAGCGGGTGCGCCCCGCCTGCACTTTGATGGTCGGCCAATGTTGCGATTCCGCCTGATTCACCCGCTCAATCGCCGCCTGCTGCTTGGCCTGAGCGGCGCGAACCAGCGCGCTGTTTTCATAGGGGATTTTGTTCAGTGTGACTTTTTGGTTGAGCAGGCTTTGCGGTAAATCCGGCAGATTGTCGGAGACCACGCCGGTCAGCACGGTGAGCTGGGCCTGTGCCGAACGCTGTTGGGCACGGTATTGTTCGACGGTGGCGCGCATCCCGGCGATGCGGGTTTCGGCCTGTAACACGTCAGATTGCGAGCTTAACCCCGCGTCGGCGCGCAGTTTGGCAGTGTCCGCCACGCGTTGCAGTGATTCAATATTATCGCGAGCCGCCACGCTCAGCGCCTGATAGCGCTTCACTTGCAGATAGGCTTGCAGCGTACTCAGCGCCACGTCGGTCATGGTGCCGTAAAGGGCGTAACGGTAGGAGTCGGAGAGGCGTTCTTGCTCGTCGATACTGCCGCCGGTGCGCCCAAAGTCATACAGCAGCTGGCTGAGCTGAATGCCGCCAGACGCGTTGTTATCCAGCGTGCCGGAGGAGTCGGTTTGGCGCGACTTACCTGCGGTCCCCTGCAAAGAAATTTGTGGATACCAGGCACTTTTCGCCACATCAAGGTTGCCCGCGCCCACGCGAATTTGCGCAGCCGCCTCGGCTATCTGTGGGTTGCGAGCAAAGGCGCGCAGTATGGCATCTCGTAAAGTCAGGCTAGATCTCATCTCCTCGGTAGGTGCTGCTTGCCAATCAAACTCTGGCTGTTTCTCAGCCGCGAATACTTTCCCACTGTTTGCACCAGCAACAACTATCCATATCGTCCCCAGTACCACGGCAAATTGCCGCGATGATTGTTTCTTTTTCATGAGCGACACCACTTTTCTCGCCGGATTATTATTATTTTTCAGCCTTTTCTGGCCTTACCCATTCGTTTACTGCCTAACGCTCATTGCAAAAAAATGCCCCCGGCGCTTACACGCTCGGGGGCTTGACTCTTAGCTTTGCTGTTGTACGTGCAGACCGTGCTGAACCAATACGTCTCCCAACGTGTTGGTGCTCGCCAGCGAGGCGTTGTGGTAGACGTCAAACGTCAGGCCATCCACGGTACGCTGTCCGGTTTCAGTCCAAGCACCATCACTTCCTGTGACCAGATTCACCAGACTTCCCTCGCCGCCTTTGATGATCACTTCATCATTGGCCGAGTCTTTAACCGACTGTGCTTCGAGCAGGTTCAGCGTGATGCTGTTCGTGCCAGAGTTACCGAGGTCAAAGATGTCGATATGCTCGACTTTGAAGCCCAACAGGGTCAGATCCAGATGCTGGTTGGTACCGCCAAGTTGCAGGGTATCCACGCCAGTGCCACCGTCGATATGACCGAAGTCCAGCGTATCCACGATGATGATGTCGTTACCTGCCGTACCCACAACATCCTGCTGGGTATGGTCAACTTCAATCGTCACGCCGCCGATGGAGAACGCCGTTTCAGCATGGGCCGTGGTGCTGGTGTCGGTAGACGCCACCTGCGCTCCGGCATCCGCCGTGACCAGTGGGTCGGTCAGGGTGCTGGTGGCGTGATGCACGGTGTCAGTGGTTGAGCTATCGCTGCTGGTGGTATGCAGCGCCGCCACCGCGTGGGTGTCGTCCGTGGCCTGCACATCCAGCGATTGCGCTTGCAGCGAGATCAGTGGGCTACCCGTCGCCAGCCCCACGTGGAGGTTGATGCCGTTACCCGCCAGATCCGTCGCCTGAAGTCCAACCACGTTACCGGTCAGCGCGCCCAACAGAGTGAAGAGGTTATAAGCCGCAAACACCTCACTGCCGAACTTCGCCTGCCACGAACCGTCTGCCTGCACTACCGCGCCAAGAGTGGTACCCAGCAAGGTGACGCTGATAATGCCGCCCTGCCCGATGTTGGCGCTGCTGCCTTTCAGCGTCAGGCCCGCACCGAGGATGCCACCAATCAAGCCAGTCAGAGAGCCAAGGCCGTCGAGGGAAACCAGCGGCAGGGCGTGTGTTTTGATGACCAGCGGGCTGGTTTGGGTGGTGATGTTACCCACCGCATCGGTGATGGTGACTTTGACCGTGGTTGCGCCATCGGCAAGCGCCTTCAGCTCAGCCGCGGTAAAGGTGACATTCCACGCGCCGTTAGTGATGGTGCCAGTATGAACCACCCCACCTACGTTGACCGACACCGAACCATTCTGCACGTTAGTCGTGCCGGTCAGCGTGGTGTTGCTGCTGGCTTCGGCCAGATTGAGGAAGCCGTCACCGCCAAACAGCGTGCCCAGATTGAGCGTTGGCAGAGTATGGATACCCACGGTGACATTGGCGCTGGTATCCACGGTGTGGTTCGCGGCGTTGGTGACAGACACACCTACCCCAACCGTACCGTCAATCAAGCTGGAAAGCAGGCTTGGCAGCACGTTGACGGAGAAGGTGCCGTCTGCTTTCACCACCGCCGACAGGCTGGCCCCGCCGATAGTCACCGTCACGGTAGAACCTTCGGCGTTGGTGGTTTTACCACTGATAGTCTGCGTAACCAGCGCCTGCACCGCATTCAGCAAGCCATTGTTGAACAATGGATCCAGCGTGATGGTCGGCAAAGCGTTGGCAATCACATTCACCGCGTTGGTGATAGTACCGACGTTACCTACCGCATCGGTGAAGGTCGCGGTGACGTTCTGCAAGCCGTCGGTAAGAATGCCTTTCAGATCCAACGGCGGTACTGTGACGCTAAATGCCCCGCCCACGCCGACGGTCGCCAGATAGGTTTTCCCGTTGAGGGAAATCTGCACCTGAGAACCGACAGCGACGTTGGTCGCCACGCCGCTGATGGTTTGACCGGTCAGCAGGTCAACCACGCTCAGCACGCCGTCACCAAAGATTGGGTTAAGTACAATCGATGGCAGGTTGTGAATACCGACGTTCAGGCCCGCGTTGACGCCGTTGGTGTTGCCCGCCGCATCCGTGACCGTCACACCGACGTTGAGGTTGCCATCCAGCAACTGGCTCAGCTGCAGTGGCGTCACTTGCACGTTGAAGTGACCGGTGCCATCGACTGTGCCGGTGAGCACCAATGGCCCCAGCGTAACTTTGACCGACGAGCCGGCCGTGGCGTTCAGCACGGTGCCGCTGATGGTTTGGGTCAGCAGCGCTTCGGCCGCGTTGAGCACCCCGTTGCCACCAAACAGTGGGTCCAGCACCACTTTCGGCAGGCTATTGATGATGACGTTGGCATTCACGTTGGTCGAACCAACGTTACCCGCGTCGCTCACTACCGACACGCCGATAGCCAAGGTGCCGTCAGCCAGCGCTTTCAGGTCGCCCGGTTGCAGCGTAACGGCAAATTTGCCGCCCGCGTCTGTTACGCCAAGGAAGGTTTTGCCGCCCAGCGTCACTTTCACCGTAGTCCCCGCCGTAACGCCGGTCACCACGCCGCCAATGACCTGCGACGTCAGTGCATCCACCGCGCCCAGCACGCCATTGTGCAGAACGTCAGTCAGACTGATGGTTGGCAAGGTGACGTTAATCGCCGCCTGCGCGCCCACGCTGGTGGAGTTACCGTTGGCATCGGTCAGCGAGACATTGACGCCGAGGTTGCCGTTGGTCAGGCCGCTCAACAGGTTAGATGGCACAGTGACACTGAAGTGCCCAGTGGCATCAACCTGCGCGGTCAGAGGCGTACCCCCGCCGACTTGCACCGAGAGTGTGGTACCCGCCGCGACGTTTTTCACCACGCCGGTAATGGTCTGGTTCAGCAGGATATCCGCCGCGTTCAGCAAGCCATCGCCAAACAGCGGATCCAGCACGATTTGCGGCAGATTGTGCAGTGCCACGGTCAGCGGGTTCAACGCCTGAGTCAGCACGTTGCCCGCGGCATCAGTGGCGGTCAGAATAACCGGCACCACACCGTCGGCCAGACTTGCCAGAGCACCCGCAGGGATAGGGATGCTGAAAGCGTTATTGAGCACGGTTCCGGTAAAGGTCAGCGCACCGACCGCAATCTTAACAACGGTGCCGTCGGCCGCGGTCAAAGCACCGCTGACAGTCTGCTCAGCGCCAGATACCACGGTATTGAGGATGTGATCCACATTGCCCAAACCGGAGGTCAGGTCGCCCAGCACTGGCAGGATTTTCGCCACGTTGAGGTCGATAACCTGCACTTTGGTGTTACCCGCGGCATCGGTCAGCACGACGTTCAACGCCAGTGGACCGTTTGGCAGATTAGCCAACAGCGTCGGAGGAATGCTCAGGTTAAATTGACCATTCACACCGACATCGGCCGTGATCGTTTGTCCGCCGATTTCCACCGCCACCTTGGCACCAACGCCCGCACTGGTGGCGACGCCGCCAATGGTTTGGGTCAGCAACAGGGAAGCCGCGTTGAGCACTCCGCCCACCAGCCCGCTGGTGATATCCAGATCCAACAGGCTGTTGAACAGCACGTTAATGCCCACATCGACGCTGGTGGTATTCCCGGCCTTATCGGTGACCGACGCGGTGAGGACGTTTGGCCCATCCAGCAGACCTGACAGGCCCGTTGGCAGGATTTGAGCACTCCAAGCCCCTCCCGGTTGAATCACTGCGGAACCCACGGTGACGCCAGCAATCTTGATAGTGACGGTCTGCCCTGCTTCGGCGCTGGAAGTACCGGTCAGCAACTGCGTAACCAACCCTTCCGCGAGATTCAGCACGTTGTCGCCCGCCAGCACGCCCACGCTCAGCAGAGGTGCTGCGGTGTTGGTGGTGAAGGTATGAGGCGTGGTAGTGACGTTACCCGCCGCGTCACTCAAACTGGCACTGATGGTGTTTGTACCCGGTGGCAACCCTTGCAGATCCGCCGCCGGAACCGTGGTGCTCCATGCGCCACCCGCACCGACCAGCGCGGTATAGGTTTTGCCGTTCAGGGTCACAGTCACCGTACGGCCAGCTTCCGAGGTCGAGCCGTGCCGCTGATGGTCTGGTTAGCCGCAGCTTCAGTTCCGTTAAGCACGTCATCACCGGCGAAGGCATTGACGGTCAAGGTTGGTGGAGTACGGTCAACCACGATGGTTTGTGTCACTGTCGCCGTCGTGCCATTAAGGCCAGTCATCGACACTGTAACGGTATAGTTACCATCCGTTGGGAAGGTGACTAATTGCGACAGCCCGACAATAGTCCAGGTACCGCTAGCGCTTGGCAGTGCTGGGAAGGTGCCCACGACTGGAACACCGTTAACAAACACGGTAATTAACTGCGGAGTCAGTACAGTTTGGTTATTCAGATACTGACCGGTAAAGGTCATGATCAAGCCGCCATCATCCGTTGAGTTGATGATGTTATCGACACTGATTGGGTTAAGTGTCAGGAACGCCGCAGGAGGCGTCACGCTGACTGTAATGTCATGAATATCTGGCGTTGCAGCATTACCCGCAAGGTCAGACACGTTCGCCGTGATGTTGGTCGCACCATTACTTAGCGTCTGCAACTGAGCAGGAGACAGCGTTAGGCTCCAGCTACCGTCAGCCTGAACAATGGCGCTTAATCCGGTGATTGAACCCACAGTAACATTAACAGTTCGCCCAGCCTCGACGTGAGCCGTGGTACCGCTAATCGTTTGCGGTGTGCGGCTTTCAGCGAAGTCCAGAATGTTATCACCTGCAAAAGTACCCACGGTCACGGTTGGCGCGGCAGCAGCGTCTGTCGCAATACCCACGTGGGAAATCGCCGTGTTGGTGTTACCCGACGCATCTGTCGCAGTGACGGTAATGGTCTGGCTGCCCTGTGGCAGAGTCGCTATCTGCGCCGGGGTTAAGTCCAACACCCAGGTTCCGTCAGTGACGGCGGCGGTGAAGACTTGGCCACCGATATTGACGCTAACGCTGGTGCCGTCCGTGATGCCGCTTATCTGTGTTCCCGCTGCCGCTTCGGCCAAATTAATGTAGCCGTCGGTGGAAACGTTGTTCACGGTAACCACTGGCGGTGTGAAATCAGTGGTGAACGCAAATGGCACAGTATTGGTGTTGCCGCTGGCGTCGGTTGCCGTGATGTTGATGGTGTGATCGGTGCCAGTCAGGCCGCTCAGGGTGCCAGCTGGCAGGTTAAGTGTCCAAGAACCGTCAGCCGCGACGGTGGCGTTATAGCTGGTGCCGTTGACATCAATCACCACTTTCACCGCTTGGCCCACGCCAGAAATGCCGGTGTTCCCCTCAATGACGAGAGGCCCCGCCGCTTCGGCGATATTCAGCACATTATCCGCACCAAACGGCTGGTTGGTGATGCTTGGGTTAGGGATGTTCAGGTCAACCGTAAACACTTCTGGCGAGCTGATATTGCTATTGCCGTACTGGTCGGTGCTGGTCACGGTGATGGAGTGCGTCGGCAGCCCGGCGATATCCGCCAGTTCAGAAGTGGTTAGCTCCAGGGTCCATTTGCCGTCTGCACCTACGGTAGCGGTCAGCGGCGAAGGATTACCCGCAATGGTAACCGTCACCGTTTGGCCTGGGCCAGTGATGCCCGTTGAGCCGCTGATAGTCTGGCCTGCGGCCAATTCAGCAGCGTTGAGCACGCCGTCACCAAACACCAAGTCTATGGTTGGAACTGGAGGTGGTGTCAGCTGAACCGAAATGTTCTCGGCTTGGGTGCTGGAGTTGCCCGCAACGTCGGTCACCGTTACGGTGGCCGTCCAGGTGCCATTCGGCAAGCCTTGCAGGGTCGCGGCATCTAACGGCAGAACCCAAGTGCCGGTCGCTGAATTTACGTCGGCGGTATAGTCCTTACCGTTAAGGTTCACCGTCACTTTCTGACCATCAGAAGTGATCCCGGTAGTACCGCTGATGGAGCCACCCAGCGCCGCTTTATCAATGTTAATCGCGCCGCCAAAGCTGTCAGTGATAGTCGCCACCGGCAAGGTATTAATGTAGGAAACAAATGGCACATCGCTCGACACGCTGTTGCCCGCGGCATCGGTCACCGCCACGGTAAGGGTGTTTTGGCCGTCGGTCAGGCCCACCAGCGTGGCTGTTGGGGTAGTCGCCGTCCAGGTACCATCCGGACCCACTACCGCCGTCACCGGTTTACCATCCAGCGTTAATACCACGCTGTCGCCCGCTGCAACTTTACCGGTCACAATCTGGTCGACGCCTGACTCCAGCTTGTTCAACGCGCCATCGCCAAACAGTGGGTCGACAACGGCAGCTACAGGAGGTGTCAGATCGACCGTCACGCTGTGCGAAGCCGAGGCTGGGTTGCCCGCCGCATCGGTGTAGCTCACGGTGACGGTGCCCACGCCTTCAGTAATATTTTGTGGTGTGATAAGACCCGGTGCCACGGTGGCGGTCCATACGTTATCCGTCACTGTGCCGGTCACTTGTACACCCGCGACACTCACCTGCACCACCGTGCCGTTTGGCAGATTGGTGCTGGTACCGGTGATAGTGAAACCATCGGCAGCCGCGGTGATATTAACGAAATCGAGTGCCTCTAGCGTCAGGACTGGCAAGTTGTTGATTGCCAGCTCAATTGCCGGATTAACCGTAATGTCTGCCACATTGCCTTGAGCATCGGTCACGGTGGCGGTGATCACCAGTGGGCCATCGGTGGTGATGGCTTTCAGGTCAGCCGCTGGGATAGTCAGCGTCCAGTTGCCGTCTTCAGGCACCAGTACCGGGTAAAGCTTGCCGTCGACGGTCACGGTGACCGTCAGGCCCGCCGGAGCCGTACCGGTAATTGGCAGGCCGAGTGCTGCTTCCACGGCATTAACAATGCCATCGGCACCAGCATCCACCACGATAGTCAGCAGCGGAGGCGTGGTATCTACCGTCACCTGATGGGTGCCGGTCGCCACGTTTTCAGCAACGTCATTACCGGTCGCGGTAATGGTGTATTCTTGATTTTGCAGCGCCTGCACGTCGGCGACAGGAACGGTGGTGCTCCATTTTCCGTCATCCCCAACGATCGCCGTGTAAGGCTTACCGTTGAGCGTGATGTTAATGGTTTCGCCCGCCACCAGGTGGTTGGAGGTCCCGCTGATCACCAGAGGCTGGTTGTGCTCGGTGCTGTTGATGACGTCGTCACCAGCAACTTTATCAATGGTAATGGTTGGCAAGTTAGCTTCGCTCGCCAGCACATTGACCTCGTGACTCGCCGATGCCGGGTTACCCGCCAGACTGGTGGCGTTAGCCGTGATCGTGGCCTGACCATCACTCAGCCCGGCCAGATCGGCAGCCAGCACCGTGGTGGTCCAGTTACCCTCTCCATCAACCACAGCGGTGTAAGTCTTGCCATTGAAGGTCAAGGTAACTTCACGCCCCTCTTCAAGCTTGGTCGAGGTGCCGCTGAGCACCAGATCTTGGCCTTTCTCAGTGGCGTTGATGTAGTCATCATTAGAAATCGTATTGATGGTCAGCGTCGGGGTGTAAGCCGCGCCAGCCTCAATGGTGAATTCATGGTTGATGGTGGTGGTGTTGCCCGCAGTGTCAGTCAGGGTCGCCGTAATGGTGTGAGGACCATCGCCCAGAGCTTGCAGCGCGTCGTTAGGCAGTGGGATTGACCATTTGCCATCCGTGTCGACGGTGCCTTCATAGGTCACGCCGCCCAGAACCAGACTCACTTTGACGTTTTGACCACTGTCGCTGACTGATGCAGTCCCGGTCAGGGTGATAGGTTGCAGCAGTTCAGCGGTGTTGATGATGTCGTCACCCGCCACCAGATCAACGGTCAGCGTTGGTGCTACTGTGTCGACGGTGGCCTCAATGGTGCTGCTGCCGGTAGCACCGGACGCGCTGGTCGCGGTGACTTCAATGCTCAGCGCCCCTTGTGGCAGGCTCGCCAAGGCGTTGGCCGGCACGTCCAGCGTCCATTGACCATTGGCGTCCACGGTGGCATCAAAGCTGATCCCACCGATGTTCACCTTCACGGTTTGTCCCGCGCCGGTCGCGCCGGTGGTCCCGGTCAGCGTCTGCACTTCAGCCAGCTCGCTACCGTTGAGGATGGTGTCGCCGAATGGTGCGTCGATAGATGGGAACAGCGGGCTAGGCACGCCAGTGACATTGACGGTGCCGTCAACCAGGGTTTGGTTGCCCGCCGCGTCAGTGACGGAAACGCTGTATGGATGGTCGCCGACCGCCAAATCGCCAAGGGCATTTGGTGGCACCAGCACAGACCAAGAACCGTCGGCCTGGACCACGCCGGTGTAGGTATGGCCGTCAATAGACACGGTGACCGGACGACCTGCATCGCCGATGTCGCTGGTCCCTTGGATCAGGAAGCCCGTCGCCACTTCGTCGGTGTTCAGCTTGTCATCGCCGGTCAGCGGCTCAACGCTCAAGGTTGGAGCCGTCAAGTCTATGGTCACATTGGTAGTGGTTGTGCCCGTGTTACCCGCTGGGTCTGTGACAGTAACCTGCAGAGGCGAGGAGCCATCAGTCAGGCCATTGAGCGCGTTAGCCGGGATTGTGACCGACCAGGTGCCGTCATTGTTAACCGTGCCGGTGTAATCTACCCCGCCAATGTTCACGGTGACTTTCTGGTCTGGGCCGACAGCGCCGGTGTTACCGGTCAGAATCTGATCGGCCGCCGCTTCAGGCTTGCTCAGCACGCCGTCGCCAAATGGCGTATTCAGCACTGGAACTGGCAGTTGGGTGAAGACACCCAATGACTCAGTCACCGTGGTGCTGTTGCCCGCCGCGTCTGACAGGGTGGCGGTTAATGTGTATTGACCATTTGCTAAGCCCAAGAGCGCGTTAGCTGGGATCTCCGTGGTCCACTTGCCGTCCCCCCCAACTTCAGCCAGATAGGTTTGGCCATTGATGGTCAAGGTAACATTGCGCCCCGCGTCAGCAGGATCTGCGGAACCACTCAGCGTTACGGCGGCAGCGGCTTCAGCTGCGTCAATGTAGCCGTCGCCCGAAATTGGGTCGATGGTCAACGTTGGCGCGGTGAAGTCGACCGTCACGTTAGACGTGATAGGCGTGCTGTTGCCCGCCGCATCGGTGGCAGTCACGGTGATTAGGGTATTATCCTGCGGCAGCGCCTGCAAATCAGCCGCTGGAATAGTCACTGTCCACTGACCGTTGCCGCCGACGGTGGCGGTGTAATCTTTACCACCGAGTGTCACGGTCACGGTTTGACCATCGCCCACTATGCCGGTAGAACCACTCAGCGTCTGGCTGGTGGCGGCTTCCGCCGTACTCAGCAGGCCGTCGCCAAAAGGTTGATTGATAGTTGGTGCGGGTAGTTGGTGGGTGTAGACATCCAGCGTGACGGTGCTGCTGACCGCGTTGCCTGCGGCATCGGTTGCGGTCACTTTCACCGCCAGCGGCCCGTCGCCGAGCAGCGCAAGATCGGCTGCCCCAACCGGCACGGTCCAAGTGCCGTCCGCGCCAACGGCGGCGGTGTAGGCTTTACCGTTCAGAGTGACAGTGACGTTAGCACCCTCGGCCACGTTGTGCGATGTCCCGCTGATGTTGATGCCTGCGCCCGCTTCCTGCGCGCTCAGTTTGTTGTCACCGGTGATTGGGTCAATCGCCAGACCACTCAACTCGGTGTTGATGGTCAGTGGCAGAGAACCTTGCGCCGGGTTACCTGCTTTATCAGCCACTTCGGCGGTCAAGGTGATTGAACCGTCGTTCAAAGCAGTCAGGTCAGCCGCTGGAATTTGCACGCTCCATGCGCCGCTGGCTCCCACGGTGGCGGTGTAAGTTTTGCCATTCAACGTGATGGTCACTTGCTGTCCGGCTTCTACATTGGTGGTAGTACCACTCAATGTTTGGTCGGCCAGGCGCTCGGCCCCGTCGATTACGTTGTTACCCGCAAAGGCATTCAGCGTCAGGGTTGGCTGAGAATCGACGCCGGTTGCCAATGTAACATTGGAGGTCTGGGTGGTGGTGTTGCCCGCTTCGTCAGTCAACGACACGCTCAGCGGATACTGCCCGCTGGCCACGCCGTTCAGCACGCCAGCCGGAATATTTACCGTCCAACTGCCGTCACCGCCCACAACGCCGGTATAGGTAGCGCCGTTGAGGGTCACGGTGATGGTTTTACCTGCTTCGCTGACGGAAGCCGTACCTGTCAGTTCAATCGCCGCCGCTGCTTCCGCGCTGCTGACAATGCCGTCGCCGGCCAGAGGATTCACGGTCAGCGTTGGCGCGCTGAGGTCAACGGTCACATTGCTGTTAATAGTAGTGCTGTTGCCTGCGTTATCGGACGCCACCACCACGATCGGGTTGCTACCTTCCGGCAGAGCTTGCAGATCGGCCGATGGAATGCTGATCGTCCAGCTACCATTGGCTGCGACGGTGGCGGTGTAGTCATGGCCGCCAAGGGTGACGGTGACGGTTTGGCCGTCGCCCGCTTTGCCGGTAGAGCCAGTCAGCGTTTGCGCCGTGCCTGCTTCGGTAATGTTCAGGAAGCCGTCGCCGAATGGCGTATTGATGGTTGGTTCTGGAGCCACATTGTCAACGCCGACGGAAACGCTATTAGTCAGCGTATTGCCGTTAGCATCTTTAGTGACTGCGCTGACCGTGGTGGTGCCTGGGTCAATTCCCGCCAGTTCAGGGCTGGTGAAGTTCACTAACCAGCGGCCATTGGCCAGCACTTTTACGGTATGTGACACAGTACCGAAGGTTACTACCACGTCGGTGCCCACCGGCACGCCGTAAGTCGTACCCGTAACCTGAATACCGTTTTCCGTTTCCACCGCGTTGATGACGTTATCGCCCGTTACCGGGTCGATTGCCACGCCGTTCTCAGTAATATTTACCGTGAAGTTATCGGTGCCAGAGGCTGAGTTACCGGCCTTGTCCGCCACTTCTACCGAGATAGTTTGAGTGCCGTTAGTCAGCACCTGCATATCGGTAACCGGGATGATGACGCTCCAGCTGCCGCTCTGCTGAACTTCAGCCGTGTAGGTGTGGCCGTTCAGGGTGATTTTAACGATCTGGCCCGCTTCCACGTTGGCCGTGGTGCCGTTCAGCACTTGCGCCGTTTGGACTTCCGCACCGTCTACCGCGTTATCGCCACCAAATGGATTGATGGTGATAGTCGGTTGGATACTTGGGTCGGAAACCACGTGGATAGTATTGGTGGTGCTGGTGCTGTTGCCCGCCGCATCGCTCAACGTAGCATTGATAACAAAATCACCATTGAGATTGTTCAAGGCACCGGCTGGCAGAGCAACGCTCCATACGCCGTTCGGCCCAACCGTCGCGGTATAGCTTTCATTGTTCAGCGTGATGGTGACTTCGCGTCCAGCCTCAGAGACAGAAGCCGTCCCCGACAGGGTTAACGACCCTGCGGCTTCGGCCAGGCTGATTTGCCCATCGCCCGCCAGCGGATTGATAGTCAGGGTTGGCGCCAGGGTATCTACCGGCACAGTAGCACTGATAGTCTGGCTGTTACCGGCGACGTCGGTCGCAATCACCTGAACCGGCGCCGTGCCGTTCGGCAAGTTGCTCAATACGCTGGACGGAATGCTGACGCTGAAAGTGCCGTCATTGGCGACCGTGGCGGCAAATTGCTGGCCGCCGATGATAACTGTTACATTCTGGCCTGCGCCTGTTACGCCGGTGGTGCCGGTAATGGTCTGCCCAGCGGCGGCTTCGCTGCCATTCAAGGTGCCATCGCCAAACAGCGTATCCAGCACTGGGGCTGGCAGGTTGTGCACGTAAACGTTAACGCTGCCGGTGGTCGAGATAGGGTTCCCGCCGCCATCGGTGGCGCTCACCTCGATATTCTGCACGCCATCGGTCAGTGCCTGAATAGCAGCCGCTGACAGTTGAATGCTCCAGGTGCCGTTTGCGGCAACATCCGCCTGATAATTCACGCCGCCGATGTTAACGGTGATCGCGCCCACGCCAGCAGGGACGTTGAAGGTGGTCCCGCTGATGGTCACGCCTGCCGCAGCTTCAATGGCATTGATGTTGCCATCCACGGAAATAGGATCGATGGCGATACCGCCTAACAGATCGTTAATCTCAAACGGACGGTTTCCAATCGCTTGGTTGCCGGAACTGTCACTGACCGTCACGGCAAAGTCTGCCGGGCCATTGCCTGCATCGGACAGCGCCGAAGCTGGAATAGTCACGCTCCACGTGCCGTCTGCCCCCACGATACCGGTGTAGGTTTTGCCATCAAAAGTGACAGTAACCGTGTTGCCCGCCTCGACGTTTGTGGTGCTACCGGTCAGCTTCTGGTCAATCTGAATTTCTGCGCCGTCCACGATGTCATTGCCCGCAAAGGCGTTAACAGTCAGCGAAGGCTGAAGCGCCGGATCGGCGGCGACGTGAACGGTGTCAGTGGTGACGGTAGTGTTGCCCGCGGCGTCAGTCAGCGTAGCGGTGATAGTAATATCACCATTTATCCCGGTCAGCGTGCCGGCTGGCAGGTCAAAGGTCCATTTACCGTCTTCGCCAACAATGACGTTATGCGGCTCACCGTTTACATTGAGAACCAGCGTGCGGCCGGCTTCAGAAGCCGATGCCGTACCAGTAATGGTGATAACGCCAGCGGCTTCATTGAATGAAATTTTATTGTCAACGGCCACAGGATCGATAGTGACGTTTGGCGCAAGGGTATCCACATCGACCGCAATTGGGGTGCTAATACCGCTAGAGTTACCGGCAGCGTCTTTCACTTCGGTGGTCAGGCTGTGCGGGCCTTCGGCCAATGGCGTCGTTGGGGTATAAGACCAGTTACCCGTGCCATCAACGGTCACGGTTGCCAAGACGGTATCGCCATCACGAATAGTGACCGAACTGTTCGGCTCGGCCTTGCCGCTCAGGGTTGGCGTGGTGTCGTTTGTCGCGCCGGTGATTGGCAAATCATCGTTATTCACCAGTTTAACGTCGGTCGCAGCACCCGGCGCCGCGGTATCAATTTCCACAGCAATTGGAGCACTGATGCCGCTGGAGTTACCGGCCGCATCGCGCACTTCGGTGGTCAGTCCGTGTGGGCCTTCCGACAGCGGATCTTGCAGCGTAACGCTCCAGTTACCATTTTCATCAGCAATGGCGCTGCCCACGATGGTGTTCCCGTCGCGCACAATGACTTTGCTGCCCGCTTCGGCTTTGCCGCTAACGGTTGGCGTGGTGTCATTGGTGATGCCATCCACCGGCAGGCCGTCTCCATTAAGGATTTTCACCGCCGTGGCCGGCTCAGGATCGATAGTATCGATATTCACCACGATAGGGGTGCTAACGCCGCTGGTGTTGCCTGCGGCATCGGTGACTTCAGTGGTGATGCTGTGTGGGCCTTCGGACAGCGGCTGATCCAGAGTCAAACTCCAGTTGCCACTGCCATCAGCTTGTACGGTGCCAAGTACGGTGTCGCCATCACGAATAGTGACGATGCTGCCCGATTCGGCTTTACCGCTGATGGTTGGCTGGGTGTCATTGGTGCTGCCGTTAGTGCCGATCGGCGTGTTTTCACCATCGGTTATCTGCACGTCGGTGGCTGGCGAAGGCGAGCTGGCATCCACGACAACAGCAATTGGGGTAGTTGGCGGGCTAGCGTTACCCGCAGGGTCAGTAACCACCACGGTCAGGCTGTGATCGCCATCGCCCAGTGGTGGATTCGGTGTGAAGGTCCAGTTGCCGTTGCCATCCACCGGCGCGGTGCCAATCACCGTGCCACCGTCGCTGACGGTAACGGTGCTGCCCGGCTCGGCTTTACCACTCAGAGTTGGGGTGTTGTCGTTGGTGGTGCCGGTGATTGGCTCGTTGGCGTCATTGACCAGCGTGACGTCAGTTGCCGCACCCGGCGCGGTGGTGTCAATCTCAACCGCGATAGGTGCACTCACGCCGCTAGAGTTGCCCGCAGGATCCGTCACCTGCGTCGTAATGTTGTGAGTACCCTCGCTCAGCGGCTGGGTTGGCGTAACGCTCCAGTTGCCATTGCCGTCGACCACGGCGGTACCAATCACTGTATTACCGTCGCGAACGGTAACGGTACTGCCCGCTTCAGCCTTACCGGTAATGGTCGGCGTGGTGTCGTTTGTCGCGCCATTGATCGGCTGGTTAGCATCGTTAACCAACGTCACATCCGTCGCCTCGCCAGGCGCGGTGGTGTCGATAACCACCACGATCGGCGTACTCGGGGTACTGGTATTTCCGGCTGGGTCAGTGACTACGGCGGTCAGACTGTGGTCGCCATCGCCCAGTGGCGGGTTAGGTGTGAAGGTCCAGTTGCCGCTGCCATCCACCGGCGCGGTGCCGATCACCGTGCCGCCATCGCTGACGGTCACCGTGCTGCCCGGCTCGGCTTTACCACTGAGGGTTGGGGTACTGTCGTTGGTGGTGCCAGTGATAGGTTGGTTGGCATCGTTGACCAGCGTCACGTCAGTCGCCACACCCGGCGCGGTGGTGTCAACGCCAATGGTCACGCCCTTGGTGACGGTTTGCCCGTTGGAGCCGGTTACGCTGACGTTGGCCACATAGGTGCCGTCCGCCAGACCTTGCAGGTCGCCCGCGGGCAGAGTGATGCTCCATGAGCCATCTGCCGCCGTGGTGGTGGTGTAAGTTTTGCCATTGAGGCTCAAGGTCACGGTCTGCCCGGCGGTGACGTTAGCCGTCGTGCCGCTAAACACCTGTGAGCTACCGACTTCGGCTTTATTCAAAACATTATCGCCGGCGAAGGTTGCCAGCGTTAGGGTAGGAGCTGGGTTCGAACCGCCAGGCTGTCCTGGCTCTCCGCCATTGTTGCTACTGCCGCCACCGCCGCCACCGCCGCTACTCGCAGCAATGGCAATGCCCGCGCCTAATGCCACGACGCCAAGCACTGCGCCGAGAATGGCCGGATCGAAGTTGGAGCCGTCGAGGAGCAGCGCGCCGACGTCTGGCACAGTTTCATAACCCGGCACCACCGCCACGGCAGAGCCGGGAGCAACGCCGGTATCGACGAAGGTGGCATGTTCAATCGGGTGCACGCCGTCATCAAAGATCAGCTCGCTGTGGTGGCCTTTGCCATCGGTGGTGAAGAAGCCTTGATAGCGAACGGTGCTGCCATCCTGCATGTGCAGGATAAGATCGTTCCCCGCGCGCTCGTAGCTCGCAACCGCCGCGCGCGTAGCATGGACACGTACAATGCTGAGTTGGTTGAGATTGACGGTCTGGCTGGCGCCGGACACTTGGGAAATTACGCTGCCGTTAGTACGGGAAAGTACGTCGACGATGACATTGCCTTGTTGAGCCATGCTGTGTGCCCCTTAAACCCAGAGTAAGTAAATACGCACCACAAAAGTTCCTTTTCGACAGGGTCAAAAAGCGAACTGCGGTGAATTTTAAGATCATGAAAACAATGATTTACTTTCCAACTGGCGTGGGGTGCTGCATGTAAATCCAACAAAAAGGCAATAATATTTCCTGTTTTTCACAGGTTTTTTTAGAAAAAAGTCAGGCTTGAATTTGCCTTAACTCCAATAAGTTATATGCATGATTTAACCCAAATACATTAAAAAATTGTTATCAATACGATAAGAAAAATGAATCGAAACATTTTGAAATATAAGTTTGACGGCGTTATTTTTGTCGTCTACGCCATAGAATTTGACTTTAATTACTTGATGATCAAGAAATTTGACTTAAGAGAGAGTTTTAAGGATGTGCTACATTTTTGCTTAGTTAAGCTTTTTTCATCTTAAAAAAGCATAACTAAAACTTAACGATTGTGTGATCGACACTAAAATTTCACATTTTATTTACACAGCAAAAGCAGACAAATAGGATTATTGGTAGTAACACGATAAAAACTGGGCTGCTAAAATATGCCGCCTGAATTCAAAGGTTCAGTTGCCACCTTGTGTCGGGTATGTGATAAAGCACAGTCCTGTAACGCTTTTTTGTTTTCTTTATCTCAACGGACGTTCGATATCATGCCCAGCCACGACTGCCAACCAGCCTCTGCGCCGTCAGATTCTGCCCCTCTTCCCGGTGTTGCTCAGCAACACGCCACGCGGATCATTTTCTTCTTGTCTGGTTTTGCGATGGCGGCGTGGGCGCCATTGGTGCCTTTTGCCAAATTACGCTTAGATATCAGCGACGGGACGCTGGGTTTGCTGCTGCTGTGCATTGGTGCAGGTTCAACATTTTCCATGCCGTTGACCGGCTTTCTCACCGGTCGTTTAGGCTGTAAAAATGTTATTTTGCTTGCTGCAACAATGCTTTGCCTAGACCTGCCTTTCCTTACTCTGGCCGACGGCGTGGGCACAATGGCATTAGCGCTGCTGGTGTTTGGTGCCGCGATTGGCATGGTGGATGTGGCGATGAACGTGCACGCCGTGGTGGTAGAAAAAGCCAGCGGCCGCGCAATGATGTCGGGTTTTCACGGATTTTTCAGCCTGGGTAGTATTTTTGGCGCGCTGGCGGTGACACTTCTTCTGTACTTCGGACTGACGCCTTTTCAATCAATTTTACTTGTGGTCGCGCTGATGATTGTGGCGCTTATTCCCACCACGCCGCACTTCTGGCAGCACACCCGCAATAGCAGTGACGAACCGATGTTCGTCTTGCCGCGCGGCTGGGTGATTTTCCTTGGTCTGCTGTGCTTTGTGATGTTCATGACCGAAGGCGCCATGCTCGACTGGAGCGCGCTGTTCCTCGCCACTGAGCGCGGCGTCAGTAATCATCAGGCAGGAATTGGCTATGCTGTTTTCTCTGTCGCCATGACGGTGGGCCGCCTGACGGGAGATCGCATTATCAGCATCTTGGGACGGTTCAAGGTCCTGCTGCTGGGCAGCCTGTGCGCCAGCCTCGGCGTTATCCTGCTGGTCAACGTGGAAAGCTTGTGGGCTGCGGGAATTGGATTCATTATGACGGGGTTTGGCGCCTCTAATTTAGTGCCTATAATGTTCAGCGCAGCGGGCAATCAAACCTCCATGCCAGCGAATTTGGCGATTGCTTCTGTGACAACGCTTGGCTATGCCGGTATTCTTGCTGGCCCAGCCTTAATTGGTTTTATTGCTCAACTCAGCAGCTTATCGGTTGCACTAAGTTGCGTAGCCGTCTCGCTGCTGCTGGTTACAGCCAGCGCGCGCGCCGTGACTCGATAATCAAGGAAAAGCGTCACCCCTATGCCAAGTAAATATTTGTCGCTGACGTCGACTAACATTACGCGTTTTTTCTGGTTGTTCATCCTACTGCTGGCCATGGGCCTGGGGATGTATGGTTATAATTACACCAACGCCTATTTGCGAGATAAAGAGAGAACGCTGCAAACTACGGCAGAATTGATGCAAAAACGCATCGATCACTACCGTTATATGACTTACCAGATTTACGACGACTTTACCGGCACGGCCCTGACACCTGAAGCCACCGCCGGGCAGGAAGTGCGTCTGCGTCAGGACATGTACTTCATCAATAAGCCGCATAAAAAAACTGATGCGCTGATTTTTGGTACTCATGACAGCTCAACCCTCGACCTGACTCTCAAGATCTCCTCTTACCTTGACGATCAGTGGGGAGCCAAGAGCCAGCCCTATTCTATGTACTATCTGAATGGCCAGGATAACAGCATGATCCTGATCACCACTCAACAGCTACAGCAGCAGGATTCGCGCCTTAAAGAGAATTACTTCACTAATACTCTGCAAGCGCGCCGCGCCGAGATGCTCCAGCAGGCCAACACGCTGGATGAGCGCGAGAGTTACTCCAATCTGCGCCATTCGCGTCTGGCGAATGAGGCTTTCTTCTCACTGCGCACCACCTTTAACAACCCCGGCCATTTGGCGACGGTGATTGCTTTTGATCTGCCGATGACGGATCTCATCCCGCTGTCGATGGCGCGCGATAACTTCCAAATAACCAATAGCAGCGACGCCGTCAATGAAGGGGATCCGGAGCAAAGCACCGACACCAGCGGCAGTATTGCGCTGCAGGGTTGGTCGGTGAACTTCGCCGCGCCGCTGAGCAACTCGCCGCTGATCCTGACCTATCACGTGCCGGTGGTTAGCATCATCGTGGATTTGACCCGCAACAACTTCTGGCTGGTGTTGATCAATCTGCTGCTGCTGGCGCTGGCGATGACCGGCATCTACTTTATTCGCCACCAGTACATTCGCCCGAGCGAGAATATGGCGGCTCAGTTGCACACCCAGCAGGCACTCAATCAGGAAATTATCTCCAGCTTGCCGATTGGCTTACTGGTTTATAATTTCAGCAATCACAGCGTGGTGGTGAGCAATAAAATTGCCGACCAGCTGCTGCCGCACCTCAGCCTGAACAAAATTGCCAATATGGCCGAGCAGCACCACGGGGTGATCCAAGCCACTGTGAACAACGAAGTTTATGAAATTCGCATGCTGCGCAGCCAAATCTCGCCAGAGACTTATCTGTTCTTGCTGCATGACCAAGATAAAGAAGTGATGGTAAACAAGACGCTGCAACAGGCGCGCCGCGAGTTCGATAAGAACCTGCAGGCTCGCAAATTGATGCTGCATAACTTGGGTATTGAGCTGAATCAGCCGCTGAATGAGTTGAATGACTTAGTGCAGTCGCTGAGTGAAAGTCAGGACGACCGCGAGCGCCAAACCCTGCACGGCCGCCTGTTGAATGAGTCACGCAACGCGCTAACGCTGGTGGATAACATCACCCTGCTCACCCGCCTTGAGACACAGGACTGGCAGCCGTCGCATCAATCTTATGGCCTTTCGGCGCTGGTCGATGAACTTTTGCTGCAGGCGCTGCCTAAGGTTAATCAAAAGGGATTGATGATCCTCAATCACTACCATCCTGAACCTGATTTAAATTTACTGGGTGATGGTCAGGCCTTGAAGAAGGTGCTGTCGCTGCTGATTGATTACGCCATCGTCACCACCTCGGTGGGCAAAATCACCTTAACCACCGAGCATGATACTGAGCATCCGGGGCAGCTGATTTTCCACATCACTGATACCGGCAGCGGCATCTCTAAGGAAGAGTTGAGTAACCTGAATTATCCGTTCCTGAGTCAAACCATGGTCGATCGCTTTAACCACGGCTCGGGGCTGACCTTCTTCCTGTGCAATCAGTTGTGCAAGAAGCTGGGCGGCCAGTTGGAAATTCGCAGCAAGATTGATATCGGCACGCGCTACACCGTGCGTATCAAGCAGACGCTGGAAGAACAAGAAGATCAGGCAGCAGACGAAAAGCTGCTGGATGACGTGACGTTGCTGCTGGATATCACGTCTGAGGAAGTTCGCGGGATTGTGACGCGCGCGATGAATGCTTACGGTGCAGTGTGTATCGTGGCGGACGAGCGTCAGGTGACGCGCGAGTATGACGTTTTGCTGACAGATAACCCGCAAAACAGTGACAAATATACCCTGCTGCTGACCAGCGATGAAGCCGGTTTCCAGCAGTTGGAGAAGCATTATATCCGCGTCAATTACAACATCAGCAGTGCGCTGATCGACGCAACCCTACTGTTAATCGAACAGCAGTTTGCTGAATCTGATGACAGTATTTCATCCGAAGAACCCGGTGAAGACTCTCTCGAGTTTTATGAAAAACAGCTAAAATCAAGCGATTACTACCAGCTGTTTGTCGAGACAGTACCGGAAGACCTAGATAAACTGTACAATGAAAATGAACGTCGTGATTTTACATCGCTTTCCCAAACCGCGCATCGCCTTAAAGGGGTATTCGCCATGCTGAACTTAACCCCAGGCAAACACCTATGTGAAACGTTAGAACAACATATCGTCGCTGGCGACGTACTGATGATCACTGATAACATTAATCACATTGATTCTTTTGTCTCCAGACTGCTGCAGCAAGGTAGCTAATCACATGAATAATATGAACGTAATTATCGCTGATGACCATCCTATTGTCCTGTTTGGTATTCGTAAGTCACTTGAACAAATTGAATGGGTAAATGTGGTAGGTGAGTTCGAGGATTCTACTGCGCTTATCAATAGCCTGAGCAAATTGGATGCTCATGTTCTGATCACCGACCTGTCTATGCCAGGCGATAAGTACGGTGATGGCATTACGCTTATCAAATACATTAAGCGCCACTACCCACAATTGTCGATTATCGTCCTGACCATGAACAACAACCCGGCTATTCTTAGCTCGGTGTTGGATCTGGACATCGAGGGTATCGTACTAAAACAAGGCGCGCCGACCGACCTGCCAAAAGCACTGGCTGCTTTGCAGAAAGGGAAGAAATTCACGCCGGACAGCGTCGCCAAGTTGCTGGAAAAAATCAGCGCCAATGGCTACGGTGACAAGCGTCTTTCGCCGAAAGAGAGCGAAGTTCTGCGCCTGTTCGCAGAAGGTTTCCTGGTCACTGAGATTGCGAAGAAGCTTAACCGCAGTATCAAAACCATCAGTAGCCAGAAGAAATCCGCCATGCTGAAACTGGGCGTAGAGAACGATATCGCCCTGCTGAACTATCTCTCATCGGTGAGTTCTCAGCCGGTTGATAAAGAGTAAGTTCAATCAGTAATTGCAAGCTTCACGTATGAAAAAGGCACCCTTGAGGTGCCTTTTTTAATGCCTATTTTACCACTTTCGTGGTGCCCACGCGGGTAGCTAGACCTTAGTGTCACGCTGTCGGCGTACCGATTTGCTGTAGTAAGCCAGCGTATCGCGCAGGGTTTCCAGCGTAACAGGCTTCGACAGGCAGTTATCCATCCCAGCCTCCAGACAGCGCTGGCGCTGCTCGGCCAAGGCGTTGGCCGTCACGCCAATCACCGGCAAGGTGTAACCCAGCTCGCGCAGCTTCTGCGTCAGGCCATAACCGTCCAGCTTCGGCATGTTAACGTCGCTAAGCACGATATCAATTTGGTGGACGTTCATCGCATCCAGCGCATCCAGACCGTCATTGGCGGTGACCACCTGATAACCCATAGAACTGAGCTGATCGGCCAGCAAACGGCGGTTGATTGGATGGTCATCGACCACCAGCAGGTTGATATCGCTGTTGTCTTGGGTAGTCAGTGCGCCCAGAGCTGGCAGGTTCAATCCGCCCTCTTCCGACTCATCTTCCAACTGATAAATCCGGTTGAGCAACGCCGTCACTTCCAGCGGCGTCGAGGTGCTGTGCACCCAGTAGCCCGGGCGCGTTTCCAGCGGCAGTCCAATATGGTCGATGCTAAATTCAATCTGCGCGGCCAGCTCGCCGTTGTACATCAACAGGGTATCGGTGATGAGCACGTCTTCAGCCTGAAGAATGCAGTCAGGCTGCCAGCGCTGGACATTTGCTCCTTGATGGCGCAACAGCTGGGTCAGGTAGCTTTCGAGATGCGCGTTACGGATTTCCAGCCACAGGTTTTTACCCTGCCACGCATCAAGCGGCTTTTCACATGGGAAAGTGGCGTTATACAGCGGAATTCGCACGGTGAACTGGCTACCCAGCCCTGGCGCAGAGTCTACCGAGATATCGCCATCCATCAGGTTAATCAGCTTCTCACAGATAGCCAGCCCCAGCCCGGTACCCTGGAAGTGACGCTGCACGCCGCTGCCCACCTGGAAGAACGGGTCAAACAGACGGGTGATTTCGCGCTCAGGAATACCACAGCCGGTGTCGCGAACCTGGAACTCCATATAGTTACCACAGGTGCGCGCATGCAGCACGATACAGCCCGTATCGGTGAATTTAATCGCATTATTAAGGATGTTCGACAGCACCTGCTGCAAGCGCACTGGGTCGCCCAAGAACGACATCGGCACGTTGTGCTCGATAAAGCAGTACAGCCCAAGATGCTTCTTCACCACCAACGGCAAATAGTTACCGGCAATATGGGTGATCACTTCGCGGCAAGAGAACTCCTGCGGTTCAATTTTCAGCTGTTCGGACTCAATCTTTGAGAAATCGAGGATATCGCTAATAATTTTCAGCAGCAGCGCCGATGAGTTATTCATCGCGGTGACCAGACGATCAACGCCCTGCGGCAGGCCCTGAGTTTGCAGCAAATCGAGATTACCTATGATGCCGTAGAGCGGCGTACGTAACTCGTGGCTGACGGTCGCCAAGAACATGGATTTAGACTGGCTGGCCTGCTCGGCGGCGTTAGCCATCTCCTGCAATGACTCTTCCATTCTGACGCGCGCACTGACGTCGATCAGCACGCAAATTGCCACGTCTTCATTGCGATAGCGCGAATGCACAAAGCTCAGCTGAATGTTGTTATTGTCTTTGGTGATGACATCGACAAAGTTGACCTGCTGGTCACAGATAATCCGCGTGATGCGCTGGCGGTCTTCCGCCGTCAGCATGTTGATGTAGTTATGCGCCAGCTCGTTACTCAGGATATTCACGCCATCGCTGATACGCAGAATGGAAATCCCCACCGGCGCAGACGCCACTATCTTGTGGTTAAACTGCTCGTGCTCTTCAAGGCGGAAGGCGTTCTGCTCAGCGGGCAGGAAGATTTTCCGCTCGAAAACCCATGCCAGAATAAACAGCAGCAAGGCAGAGAAAATATTCAGCAGAACGGCGTTAAAGATAAGAATTTTAAAGCGTTCAATGACCGTGTTAAACGGCAATGAATAGACCACGCTGAGGCTCGACGGCGATAAGGACTTCTTATAAACCAAATCGTTATAGCCATTCATGTAGCCGAAATAGGTCGCCTCTGACGGGAATCCGCCCAGGATCGAAGGATTACGCCCGCTCTCAGAGAAACTGAGCAAAGGTTCGTTATCGGCATTGAGGATCGTCACCCCCGTGTGCAGCGATGATGGCGTCACCATATCTTCCTGGCGCAGCGTCTGCTGGATGCCCATCAGCGCTTCCAGCTTGTTTCCGACATAAATTGGCGTCAAAACATAGAGATAGCCTAAATCTTTATTTGGGCCGGGTGAAACCCAGTACAGGCTGTTCTCTTTATCCTGATTCTTACCATTGCGGTACTTGAGGATTTTCTCATGCAGCGATTTCAGAACGTTGCTGTTGTCGCGTTCAATGGGTTGGCTGTTGAGGCCGAAATCGACCATACACAGGCTTTCGCCACCGATGAAGAACACCCGGTTGAGATCGTAAGCATCGGAAAAATTGTCTTTCCAATAATGGATCATGTTACCGAGTGAATTGAGCGAATTGCGGTAGCTATCGTTAAGCTGGCTGCAATCAGATTCTGAATAGAGTGGATGATAAGTCGGCTGGATATTCTTACTGCTAATGACACCGTTGATGATGTCGAGGCCGTTCATCGAATCACTAAGGCGCTTTTCGGCCATGTATTTAACATCCCGCATAATATCTGCGGAATTCTTAATGTAACTCTGCGCCTGATCGTAATTGAGATTGTCCTCATCACGGATTTCCGACTCTTTGTTGTGGAAAATATTCAGGACATAGAATGTCGTCAGCAACGCGCCCAGCGACCACAGCATAAACGCCAATACCCTGAACAGGTAACGGGAGATGCGCAGCGTTGTTCTAAAAGAGGTTAAATATTTCAAAGGACTACCATCGACATTGCGGAGTCACCACAGGGCGGAAAACGACAGTTAGAATACACTATTGTCGCAGAGACTAAAAAGGGCACAACCTAAATAGGATGTGCCCTTATGTGCGTTTCAAAGCGACTGAAACTTACTCTTTTTCAGCGTCTTCGTCGTCAGCGTCAACATCATCTTCGACAGCTTCGTCGTCCGATTCTGTTTCATCTGGCAACTCAGCTTCCTGAGCAGCTTCCAGCTCACCTTCAACCGTTGCTACGCCATCCAACTCTTCGTCTTCAACTGGCTCGGCAACGCGTTGCAGACCAACCACGTTCTCATCTTCTGCGGTACGGATAAGCGTCACACCCTGGGTGTTACGGCCTACGGTACTCACTTCAGAAACGCGAGTACGCACCAGCGTGCCTGCATCGGTGATCATCATGATCTGGTCCGCTTCATCAACCTGAATCGCGCCAACAACTGGACCATTACGCTCGCTCACTTTGATGGAGATAACGCCCTGTGTTGCACGAGACTTAGTTGGGTACTGAGCAGACTCGGTACGCTTACCGAAACCATTCTGCGTTACGGTCAGGATACAACCGTCGCCGCGTGGAATGATCAGGGAAACAACGCTATCACCTTCGCCCAGACGAATACCGCGAACACCGGTCGCGGTACGGCCCATCTTACGCACGGCTTCTTCAGAGAAGCGCACCACTTTACCGGCCGCAGAGAACAGCATGACTTCATCTTTACCGTCAGTCAGGTCAACACCAATCAGCTCATCACCCTCGTTAAGGTTGATGGCGATGATGCCAGCGCTGCGTGGGCGGCTGAAATCAGTCAAAGCAGTTTTCTTCACGGTACCGCTGGCAGTTGCCATGAATACGTGACGCCCTTCTTCGTACTCGCGCACTGGAAGGATGGCGGTAATGCGCTCGTTCGGCTCAAGCGGCAACAAGTTGACGATTGGACGACCACGCGCACCACGGCTGGCTTCTGGCAATTGGTACACTTTCATCCAGTACAGACGACCACGGCTGGAGAACATCAGGATCGTGTCGTGTGTATTGGCGACCAGCAGGCGGTCGATGAAATCTTCTTCTTTAATACGTGCAGCAGACTTACCTTTACCACCGCGGCGTTGCGCTTCGTAGTCGGTCAGAGGCTGGTACTTCACATAGCCCTGATGCGACAGCGTCACTACAACGTCTTCCTGATTGATCAGGTCTTCGATGTTGATGTCGGAGGTATTAGCCGTGATTTCAGTACGACGCGGATCGTTGTACTGGTCACGAATCGCTTCCAGCTCTTCACGGATAACTTCCATCAGGCGATCTGGATTTTCCAGAATCAGGATCAGTTCCGCGATTTGCGTCAGCAAGTCTTTGTATTCATCCAGCAGTTTTTCGTGCTCAAGGCCGGTCAGTTTCTGCAAACGCAGATCCAGAATGGCTTGGGCTTGCTGCTCGGTCAGGAAGTATTTCCCGTCGTGAATACCAAATTCTGGCTCCAGCCACTCAGGGCGCGCTGCGTCGTCACCGGCACTTGCCAGCATCGCTGCGACGTTACCCAGATCCCATGAACGGGCAATCAATCCGGCTTTGGCTTCCGCAGGAGACTGGGCTGCGCGGATCAGTTCAATGATAGGATCGATGTTAGCCAGAGCGATGGCCAGTGCTTCGAGGATATGAGCACGGTCACGCGCTTTGCGCAGTTCGAAAATGGTACGGCGCGTCACCACTTCGCGGCGGTGGCGCACAAACGCGGACAGGATCTCTTTCAGGCCCAGAATCTTTGGCTGGCCCTGATGCAGAGCAACCATGTTGATACCGAAAGAAGTCTGCAGCTGCGTCAGAGAGTAGAGGTTGTTCAGAACCACTTCACCGACCGCATCGCGTTTGATTTCAATCACAATGCGCATGCCGTCTTTGTCAGACTCGTCGCGCAGTGCACTGATACCTTCAAGACGTTTTTCCTTCACCAGCTCGGCGATCTTTTCGATCAGACGGGCTTTGTTCACCTGATAAGGGATCTCGTGAACGATGATGGTTTCGCGACCGGTTTTGGCGTCAGCTTCCACTTCCGCGCGGGCACGAATTAGGATCTTGCCACGGCCGGTGCGATAGGCTTCTTCAATACCACGGCGACCATTGATGATGGCGGCGGTAGGGAAGTCAGGCCCTGGGATGTGTTCCATCAGCCCTTCAATGCTGATGTTTTCATCGTCGATATACGCCAGACAGCCGTTGATAACCTCGGTGAGGTTATGTGGCGGGATATTGGTCGCCATACCTACTGCGATACCTGACGCACCGTTAACCAACAGGTTAGGGATACGCGTCGGCATGACCGCAGGGATCTGCTCGGTACCATCGTAGTTCGGCACGAAGTCGACGGTTTCTTTTTCAAGGTCTGCCAACAGTTCGTGGGCAATTTTTGACATGCGAATTTCGGTATAACGCATGGCTGCAGCGGAGTCGCCGTCTACCGAACCAAAGTTACCCTGCCCGTCCACCAGCATATAGCGAAGTGAAAAAGGCTGAGCCATACGAACGATGGTGTCATAGACCGCGGTATCACCATGTGGGTGATATTTACCGATAACGTCACCGACCACACGGGCCGATTTCTTATAGGCTTTATTCCAGTCGTTACCCAGAACGTTCATTGCGAAAAGTACGCGGCGGTGCACCGGTTTCAAACCATCGCGCACATCTGGCAACGCACGCCCGACGATAACGGACATGGCGTAATCCAGGTAAGAGTTTTTCAACTCTTCTTCGATGTTTATCGGTGTGATTTCTCTGGCAAGGTCGCTCATGGAGCTGCTATCCCTCTACTGATTATTCATTGCCGGTGCCTGTATAGGCAAAGGTGTAAAACTATACCACAAAGCTGAGATCTGTGGAAAAGAACCTCCCTATTTCGCGCTATTTTAAATCCAAATTGTCGGCCTGATTCAAACCTTTGGCGCTGTTCCCTCTTCTTTGCACGGCAAACGCCAGCATTTCGCGCAAAGATTCGCCACACAGACAAAACTGAACCTCGGGGGAGGAATATGTATAATCCGCCCTATCAAGCTATAGGGAGTTCATCACGCTCATGAATACAGCATCGACTAATAACACGCAGAATATCGACCACGACGAAATCGCCAAGTTTGAAGCCGTGGCTTCGCGCTGGTGGGATTTGGAAGGCGAATTCAAGCCGCTGCATCGCATTAACCCACTGCGCCTTAACTATATCCTCGAACGCGCCGACGGCCTGTTTGAGAAAAACGTCCTCGACGTCGGCTGCGGCGGCGGCATCCTGAGTGAAAGCATGGCCGTCGCGGGTGCGCATGTAACGGGTCTGGATATGGGCGGTGAGCCTCTGCAGGTTGCTCGTTTGCACGCGTTAGAGAGCGGCGTCAATGTCAGTTATGTTCAGGAAACGGTAGAAGCCCACGCCGAAGCCAACCCACAAAAGTATGATGTGGTGACCTGCATGGAGATGCTCGAGCACGTCCCTGACCCGGCCTCGGTAGTGGCTGCCTGTGCCCGCCTGGTTAAACCAGGTGGCCACGTGTTTTTCTCCACCATTAACCGCAACAACAAAGCCTGGTTAATGGCTATTTTCGGCGCTGAATATGTTCTGAAAATGGTTCCAAAAGGCACGCACGACATTAAGAAATTCATCAAACCGTCCGAGCTGCTGGCGATGGTTGATCGCACTGATTTGGTCGAGCGCGGCATCATGGGCCTGCACTACAACCCGCTAACCGACCATTTCAAACTCGGCAAAAACGTTGATGTGAACTACATGATCCACACCCAAGCCCTGGCCGATGAGAAAAAATAAAGCACAGGTTTAGCCCTGTTGCTGGTATTAACGCGCAGAAAATGGTTTTTAAACCAGATTCTGCGCTTGTAACAAACAGTAAAATCTTAGTTTTTAGCAGTTTGGCGAGAAGTCTGTTAGCTACATCTTTTTTTAGAATAGTTAGCAACACTAATATAGCGTTTTTTCTAATGTTTAAGAAATCGGCAGTCGATCAAGTTTTCAAAAAATATAAGAAAATCGTATTGTAGATATTGACAGTTTAACCGCCCCAGCAACCACGTACACTCCAGCCCCACCCTGATAAATTCTCCCCAACTTATCCACAAAAATGGCCATTTTGTTCACTTGCAAAAGGCACATCCAACCACTATCTTGTCATCAGAAATTAACAAACCCACAATATATAGTGTTTATATCCTGAGCAGCACACAACGCGCAGATTAGACAGATTTCGCTGGGAATCTGCGTTTCGTCAGGCCCTTTATAAACCTCTAAGGTACAGCCCCTAATGAATCAGAGTCTTCTTGTTACTAAACGCGATGGCCGTAAAGAACGCATCAACCTTGATAAAATTCACCGAGTCATCGACTGGGCTGCCGAAGGGCTTCAAAACGTCTCTGTTTCGCAAGTAGAACTCCGTTCCCACATCCAGTTTTACGATGGGATTAAAACCGGCGACATCCACGAAACCATCATTAAAGCGGCTGCGGACCTGATCTCTAAAGATGCCCCGGATTATCAATATCTGGCTGCGCGTCTGGCGGTGTTCCATCTGCGTAAAAAAGCTTACGGCCAATTTGAGCCGCCAAAACTTATCGATCAGGTTAATCGTATGGTCGATATGGGTAAATATGACAAACATCTGCTGGAAGACTACACGGCTGAAGAGTTCGAGCAGATGGACAGTTTTATTGACCACTGGCGTGATATGAATTTCTCCTATGCCGCGGTGAAGCAGCTGGAAGGTAAATACCTGGCGCAAAACCGCGTGACGGGCGAAATTTATGAAAGTGCCCAGTTCCTCTATATTCTGGTCGCCGCCTGCCTGTTCTCTGGCTACCCGCGCGATACCCGTCTGGATTACGTTAAACGTTTCTATGACGCCATTTCGACCTTCAAAATCTCGCTGCCAACGCCAATCATGTCCGGCGTGCGTACCCCTACGCGCCAGTTCAGCTCTTGCGTGCTGATCGAATGTGGCGACAGCCTCGACTCCATCAACGCCACCTCAAGCGCTATCGTGAAATACGTTTCTCAGCGCGCAGGTATCGGGATTAACGCTGGCCGCATTCGCGCGCTAGGTAGCCCAATTCGCGGCGGTGAAGCTTTCCACACCGGCTGTATTCCTTTCTATAAGCACTTCCAGACCGCGGTGAAGTCCTGCTCTCAGGGCGGCGTGCGTGGTGGTGCTGCCACTCTGTTCTACCCAATGTGGCACTTGGAAGTTGAAAGCCTGTTGGTGCTGAAAAACAACCGTGGCGTCGAAGGCAACCGCGTTCGCCACATGGACTACGGCGTACAGATCAACAAGCTGATGTATCAGCGTCTGGTGAAAGGCGGCGACATCACCCTGTTCAGCCCGTCTGACGTCCCTGGCCTGTACGATGCGTTCTTCGCGGACCAAGACGAATTCGAGCGTCTGTACGAAAAATACGAGCAAGACGACAGCATCCGTAAGCAGAAAGTGAAAGCGGTTGAGCTGTTCTCCCTGATGATGCAAGAGCGCGCCTCCACTGGCCGTATCTACATTCAGCACGTTGACCACTGCAACACCCACAGCCCGTTTGACCCGGCTATCGCGCCAGTTCGCCAGTCCAACCTGTGTCTGGAAATCGCCCTGCCAACCAAGCCGCTGGACGATGTTAACGATGAAAACGGTGAAATCGCGCTCTGTACGCTGTCTGCCTTCAACCTCGGCGCAATTAACAGCCTCGACGATTTGGAAGAGCTGGCAACGCTGGCGGTTCGTGCCCTCGACGCCCTGCTCGACTATCAGGATTACCCAATCAAAGCCGCAAACCGTGGCGCGATGGGCCGCCGTACTCTGGGTATTGGCGTCATTAACTTCGCTTACTATCTGGCGAAGAACGGCGTGCGCTACTCCGACGGCAGCGCCAACAACCTGACGCACAAAACCTTCGAAGCCATTCAGTACTACCTGCTGAAAGCCTCTAACAATTTGGCGAAAGAGCAAGGTGCTTGCCCGTGGTTCAACGAAACCACTTATGCACAGGGCATCATGCCTATCGATACCTATAAAAAGGATCTCGATGCCATTTGTAATGAGCCACTGCACTTAGACTGGGACGCGCTGCGTAAAGACATTCAAGAGCACGGCCTGCGTAACTCCACGCTGTCTGCCCTGATGCCGTCTGAGACTTCTTCGCAAATCTCTAACGCCACCAACGGCATTGAGCCACCACGCGGCCACATCAGCATCAAAGCGTCGAAAGACGGGATTCTGCGTCAGGTTGTTCCTGAGTACGAAACCCTGAAAGACCAGTATGAGCTGCTGTGGGATATGCCGAACAACGACGGCTACCTGCAATTGGTGGGTCTGATGCAGAAATTTATCGACCAGGCGATTTCGTCTAACACCAACTACGACCCGGCGCGCTTCCCGAACAGCAAGGTGCCAATGAAACAGTTGCTGAAAGACCTGCTGACCGCCTATAAGTTCGGCGTGAAAACCCTGTACTACCAAAACACTCGTGACGGTGCTGACGACGTGCAGGAAGACATGAAAGCCGAAGCTGCGGACGATTGTGAAAGCGGCGCCTGCAAAATCTAATTGTCTGTTTTTAATTAAATAATTTATATAAAACCCCCGTCAGGGGGTTTTTACTGAGAATTCAGAGGACGTTATGGCCTATAGCACTTTCTCCCAGAACAAAAACAACCAACTTCTTGAGCCGATGTTCTTCGGTCAGTCTGTTAACGTCGCGCGTTTCGACCAGCAGAAGCATGAGATTTTTGAAAAGCTGATCGAAAAGCAGCTCTCCTTCTTCTGGCGTCCTGAAGAGATTGACGTTTCTCGCGACCGTATCGACTTTCAGGCGCTGCCAGAGCACGAGAAGCACATCTTCCTCAGCAACCTGAAATACCAGACCCTGCTGGACTCCATTCAAGGCCGCAGCCCGAACGTTGCGCTGCTGCCACTGATCTCGATTCCGGAACTGGAAACTTGGGTTGAAACCTGGGCGTTCTCTGAAACCATCCACTCGCGCTCTTACACCCACATCATCCGTAACATCGTGAATGATCCGGCGCTGGTGTTTGACGACATCGTCACCAACGAAGAGATCCTCAAGCGCGCCAAAGACATCTCTGGCTACTACGACACGCTGATTGAAATGACCAGCTACTACCACCTGCTGGGCGAAGGTACGCATCAGGTCAACGGTAAAACCGTGGTCGTCAACCTGCGTGAGTTGAAGAAGAAACTCTACGTCTGCCTGATGAGCGTCAACGCGCTGGAAGCCGTGCGTTTCTACGTCAGCTTCGCCTGCTCCTTCGCCTTCGCCGAGCGCGAACTGATGGAAGGTAACGCAAAAATCATCAAGATGATCGCCCGTGACGAAGCCCTGCACCTGACCGGTACTCAGCACGCGCTGAACCTGCTGCGCTCTGGTACTGATGACCCAGAAATGGCAGAAATCGCCAAAGAGTGCGAGCAAGAGTGCCACGACCTGTTCGTGCTGGCCGCGCAACAAGAGAAAGATTGGGCAGAATATCTGTTCCGCGACGGCTCTATGATTGGCCTGAACAAAGACATTCTGTGCCAGTACGTCGAGTACATCACCAACATCCGTATGCAAGCGGTTGGCCTGACTGCGCCATTCAAAACGCGCACTAACCCAATCCCATGGATCAACGCATGGCTGGTGTCTGACAACGTGCAGGTTGCGCCACAAGAAGTGGAAGTTAGCTCTTACCTGGTCGGTCAGATTGATTCAGAAATGAATGCTGACGATTTGAGCGATTTCGAGTTCTAAGATGAGTCAGCCAACCGTAACGCTTTCAGCCAACGGTAAGCGGCTGGCCTGTCTGGCCGGCCACAAAAACCTGCTGGAAGTGTTCGAACATCACGAAGTGCAAGTGGAATACCAATGCAGGGAAGGCTACTGCGGCTCCTGCCGCATGCGGCTGGTCAGCGGTGAAGTCACCTACAGTGAGAAACCCCTGGCATTCCTGCTGGAAGGCGACGTCCTGCCCTGTTGTTGCCTGCCGGTGGGGGACGTCGAACTGGAGTTTTGATGTGGGGGTGTGCGGCCCCCACTTGGCCGCTTTAAATTCAACTTCAACTTCAAGACCTTGCGTTGCCACGCAAACTGGCCCAAAGGGTTTTAAACGAAACCCTTTGGAATCCTGCGTTTTTTTGCTGCTGTAAGATCGAGGCTACGCAGGGTTGGAATGGACATGTTTCAGCAGCTACTGTGTTCGTCGCGAAGTGCCGCCGCTTAGGCGGTTCCCTCGCTGCGGGATTACAACCCGCGTAAAAAGACACGCGGTTTTCCACCTCTTGCTCGGCGTCACTTCTGAACGCGGCTTTCTGGCATTTCAACCGTGCCGTTTCATGTGGTTTTTGCTTTTGATTTTATCCCTCCCCTTTCAGGAGGGGAGGCTAGGTGGGGTGTGGGGTTGGCTGCATTGAGCGCGATGTAAAACCACTCCTCATCCCAGCCTTCTCCTCTGAGAGGAGAAGGAGCAGAGCAGCACTCCACTGAAACGGCACGGTCTAAATGCCTCAAAACCGCAGTCAAAAATGGCGCTGAGCGAATGGTTCGAGACCAAAGGCTCGAAGCCTGAAGCGAAGGCACCGCCTAAGCGGCGACATTTTGCAGTGGATAACGGAAGTACCTGAAACACGTCCGCCTAGCGAGCGGAGCGCGCAGTATAGAGCCGGGAATTCTCAAGGGGCGCGGCGATAGGCGCCCCTTGAGGCCGGTGTGGCGGCAGCGCACGACCTTGACCTCAAGTTTTCCCTAGCTTTTCTAAAAGCTAGATCTTAGCCACACGCTCCAACCACGGGTAGTCCGCCACCGGATCCCAGCCATTCAGATACCGCCGCAGCATATCCATTGCGACCATCGCGATAGTCTCTTGGCGCAGTGCTAAAGCATGGCGGCTGGCGGTATAGCGGATGGTGAGGCCACTGGTGCCAGCCGGTGTGTGCAGGGCGAGACTCAGCTCCTCGCCGGACATGGCGCCGACGGCTAAAGCCAGCTGAACCTGATTCTTCTCAGCCAGTTGCTGGGCGCGGGCCAGAATGCTCTCCAAAGATTTCTCCGGGGCCGGTTCGGCATCATCAGGCAACAACTCACCCGCCGCCAGTGGCACGTCGGCGCTTTGCAGACGCCAGTTGAGCAGGCCGCCGGTGAAGCTCTCGCTGACCGAAAGACGCAAGCCCTGCTCCAGCAAATGCTCGGCAAGACGCGCCGGCAGGCCGCCAAAACCTTCGAAAATAGTGCTTTCACCCGCCACTTCGCGCACGCGCTCGAAAGCCTTGTGCATCGCCGCTTCTTGCGAACGCGGGCCGGTGACTTTCAGCTCGATGATTGGCGAAGAAGAGCGATAGCCCAGGGTGACACCCTCCGGCAGCACCATCTGATCTAGCTCATTGGCAAGGTCACTTTCACCACGGCCAAAGGTGGTCAAACGCAGACACAGCGGGGCTTCCAGCGATGGGTGCTTCTTGTGTAAACGCGGAACGATTTGCTGCTCCACCATCACTTTGAATTCGGAGGGTACGCCGGGGGTGAAGAAAATCTGACAGCGGTTCAACGTCAGGCTGAATCCACAGGCGGTGCCTACGGGGTTATCCAGCACTTCGGCGTTGGCGGGAATTTGCGCCTGCTTGCGGTTGGACACCGCCATTGGGCGTCCGCGCTGCGCGAAGAAAGCTTCCATGGTGGCAATCCAGTCGGCATCCTCCACCAGCTCGACCCCACAGGCGATAGCCGCCGCCTGTGCGCTTAAATCATCACTGGTCGGCCCCAGACCGCCGTTGACGATCAGCACGTCGGCGATGTGGCTACGCTCTTTCAACACGCTCACCAGCTCATCCAGACTATCGCCAACCGTTTCGCGACTGGTCATCGGCAACCCCTGCTCGAACAGATAGTTCGCCAGCCACGCCGCGTTGCTATCTACTATTTGCCCATGCAGCACTTCTTCGCCCGTACTGAGCATCTCGACCCTAAGCATTCTTTTCTCCTCTTATTTGTCCTTCCACTGTAGAAAGCCTGAAGCCGAAAAACAATTGCCGGGGCACAAAGTGATATTCCAAACGAAAAAAAGCCTGCTATGCGCAGGCTTTTAAATTTAAAGCTGGATATCCCTAAAGATTTCGCTCTGTAACAAGGCGGCAACTGAGCAAATCCCCAGAAGCTTACATCAATAAGTGACTAGGGTGCGCGAAGGCAGCCAACACAGCTACAGCATGAAAGATGACGGGATATATCCCTAAAGATTTCGCTCTGTAACAAGGCGGCAACTGAGCAAATCCCCAGGAGCTTACATCAGTAAGTGACTGGGGTGCGTGAAGGCAGCCAACGCAGTTACAGTGCGAAAGATGACGGGATATTAGAAGTTAACAGCACCGCCGAGATATGCCCCATCCGCCAGGATGTTGTCACGCTTACCGTCTTTATTATCCAGCGCCAGATAGCGGTAACCCACGCTTACCGTCACCAGAGGGATGGCGGTCAAACGAATACCGGCGTCGCCTTCTTTGTAGTTAGAGATGCCGCTAGACAGGGAATCTGGAGAGTAGTAGTAGCTGCCGTACAGGCTGAACAGGCTACCTACTGGCAGCTGCAAGCCACCGCCGACTGCCGCCGCGTAACCTTCGTCGCCCTGTTTAGGATTGGTATACAAACCTTTGCCGCCAACGGTCGCCATGAATGGACCCAGTGGGATGTTGTAACCCAGACCCAGACCAGCTACGTCGCCGTCATCGTCGTTGTGGGTCCAATCGCCGCTCAGCGCGATACCCGGAGTGGTGGTACCGAGGCCCACACCGAAATTGGTGTAATGTTCGCCAATTTCACCGTTGACACTGATGGCGCTGGCAGAGGCCGCGACCAACATCAAACTGGCAGCAGCGCCAGCGACTAAAAGTTTTTTCATTTTCATTCCCGAATGTTCATTAAACGACAGATAAACCATCCCGCGAAGTCTAAAGCAAATCAGCGTCATGCAACAACCTTGAATGTTTTAAACCTCCGTTTTAAATAAAAAAAAATGTAAGAAATAGCCACAAAGTTTATGTGCGTAACGATCCTGATTGAAATGATAACTCCTGCCTATTTGCCCAGTATCAACATCAAGGCTAAAAGATGGGGGTAGAGTTTACTGACCTAAGGAAAGGCAAACTCGCGAAGGGAAGCCGTACCGCAATACCTTTTTGAGGAATGGGCACCGCCCTTTTTAGCTTTAAACACCCACCGATTAATTGACTGGAAGGATCTAACCAATGAGTAAAAGAGGACTTACAACCGCCGCTGGAGCACCGGTTGTAGATAATAATAACGTGATCACCGCAGGCCGCCGTGGCCCCTTGCTGCTACAAGACGTCTGGTTTCTGGAGAAGCTGGCGCATTTTGACCGCGAAGTGATCCCAGAGCGTCGCATGCACGCCAAGGGTTCAGGCGCTTACGGCACCTTTACCGTCACCCATGACATCACTCAATACACCCGCGCTAATATCTTTGCCGAAATCGGTAAGCAAACTCCGATGTTTATCCGTTTCTCCACCGTAGCGGGCGAGCGCGGCGCAGCGGACGCCGAGCGCGATATTCGTGGCTTCTCCATCAAGTTCTATACTGAGCAGGGTAACTGGGATTTGGTTGGCAACAACACCCCTATTTTCTACCTGCGCGACCCGCTGAAATTCCCAGATTTGAATCACGTGGTTAAACGTGACCCGCGCACTAACCTGCGCAATCCGGCTTACAAATGGGACTTCTTCTCCCATCTGCCTGAAGCACTTCACCAACTAACTATTGACGCCAGCGACCGCGGCCTGCCTAGCTCTTATCGCCATATTCACGGTTTTGGTAGTCACACCTTCAGCTTTATCAATGAGCAAAACGAGCGTTTTTGGGTGAAATTCCACTTCCGCTGCCAGCAGGGCATTCAAAACCTGATGGACGACGAAGCGGAGAAACTGGTGGGAAGCGATCGCGAAAGCTCGCAGCGCGACCTGTATGATGCCATTGAGCGCGGCGACTTCCCTCGCTGGAAACTCTTTGTTCAAGTCATGCCCGAAAAAGAAGCTTCCGAGCTACCTTACAACCCATTCGACCTGACCAAAGTTTGGTTACACAGTGACTACCCGCTGATTGAAGTGGGCGAATTTGAGCTGAACCGCAATCCAGAAAACTACTTTGCCGAAGTTGAACAAGTGGCGATGAGTCCGGCCAACGTGGTGCCGGGTATCGGCTTCTCCCCTGACCGTATGCTGCAAGGCCGTCTGTTCTCTTACGGCGACGCGCACCGCTACCGTCTGGGCGTGAACCATCATCAAATCCCAGTTAATGCACCAAAATGCCCGTTCCACAACTACCACCGCGACGGCGCGATGCGCGTTGATGGTAACAGCGGCAACGGCGTGACCTATGAGCCAAACAGCGCAGGTTTGTTCCAAGAGCAGCCGGACTTCAGCGAACCGCCGTTGACTATCGAAGGGGCGGCGGACCACTGGAATCACCGCGAAGATGATGATTACTTCACCCAGCCACGCCTGTTGTTCAACCTGCTGTCTGCAGATGAGCAAGCACGCCTGTGTGGCCGTATCGCCAGTGAGCTGAAACACGCTTCGCCAGACACGCAAAAACGCCAACTCGATCTGTTCTACAAGGTTGATCCGGCCTATAGCGCAGGTGTGGAACAAGGCCTTAAGCCGTAATACCTGACGCTTGGGTTTTAGATAAGCGTCATAAAACAAGGGCCGCCCTGTAATGCAGAGCGGCCCTTTTTATTAGCGATAATGAACTGAAAGCTCAGGCGGTTTGCTGTGAAAGCCACTCCTGAAGATGGCGACGCGAGATTTTAATTCCCCCCTGCGCAATGTCCGCAGGCAGGTCGAAATAGCGCACCGGCTGCTGGAAACGCGCCAGTTTGCCCTCCAGCCATTGGGAGAGCATCTCAAACGGCATCTCTGCTGAGCGATCAATCAGCGCCACCGGCCTCTGGCCAAATTCGGCGTCAGCCATCGGCAACACGAAAGCGCGCTCAACGCGCGGATGCGCCGCCAACACGCGCTCGATGTCCTCGGGCTGAATCCCCTCCCCGCCGCTGAAAAACAGATTATCCAGCCGCCCGGCGACGTGCAGCTCATCGGCCCGCCACGCGCCTCTGTCTCGAGTATGCAACCAGCCGTCGGCGTCGGTGAGCTGAGTCAGCTTGCCCTGCCACCAATAACCGGCTGCCAGACTTTCGCTGCGGATCAGGATTTCATCCTCGACGATCATCACTTCCCGCCCGGCCAGAGGCTCGCCGACGCCCGCCGAACCGTCGGCGCGTTTGGCCGTCACCGTCGACGCCGTTTCCGTCATGCCGTAACCACACCAGCAGCGAACTCCGGCGCGTTCGGCGCGCTGGGTTAACTCGAGGGGAATGTCCGCCCCGCCGAGCAGCACGTCGGTTAACGAGGCGGGCAACTGCTGCTGGTTGAGCAGCCGCCAGAGCTGGGTCGGCACCAGCGAGGCGTGACTGCAGTCTTGCAGCACCTCAGCGAGCGGCCGCTCTTCGGCCACCACCAGCTGGGCACCGGCGGTCAGCCAGCGCCAGACAATGCCCTGCCCGGAGACGTGAAACAGCGGCAGCGAAAGCAGCCAGGCGTTACCCGCGTTGAAAGGAATGAGGCCCAGCACCCCGCGCGCGCTGGCGAGATGCGCCGCGACGCCGTGCGCGGCGGCTTTAGGCAGCCCGCTCGAACCCGAGGTTAACGTCAGGGTGGCAATCCGCTGCGGCGGATAGTTTGGTGTCACCCCGCCATGGCCGTGGAACAGGCTCAGGGCAGGGATTTCAGTGACCAGCGGCTCATCGCTCAGGTCGAGAATAAAGTCGATATCCAACTGGGGTAATAATGGGTCACACAAGGCGGCAGGCAGCTGCGGGTTCAGCGGCAGAAGCCTGGCTCCGGCTTGAATCAGCGCCAGATAGCATAACAGCGCGTTAAGGCTATTTTTGCCACGCAGCGCCACGCCACGGCCTTCGGCCACGCCCTGCTGGACGAAACCGGCACACAGCGAGTCAACGCGCTGCTGCAAGTCTTGCCAGCACCAGGCTTTCCCCGCCGATTTAATGGCAATCGCAAAGGGCGTTTTGCTCGCCCAGGCGTGCCACGGCCACTGGGTCAATTCTGCCATACCACCTCCAGCGCGGATTCATCCAGCAGGGGTTGGTCGGCGTCAGGCCAAGGGCGGACCAGCTGCGACTGGATGAGATCCAGCGTGTCGAGGCCCGGCTGGGTGTCGGGCGTCAGCCACGCGGCCATGCGCGCCAGCTGGGTTAAACCGAGGCTGGACTCAATACTTGAGCTGATCACCGCCTCCAGCCCGGCGCGATGCGCTTTAGCAATCAGTTCGCGGCAGCGCGTCAGGCTGCCAGTCAGGGTCGGCTTGATAATAATCGCCGCCAGCCCCTGTTCGGCGCGAATTTCAAAGCCCGCCTCGCGCACGCTTTCATCCCAGGCAATGGCAATCCCGCTGGCGCGGGCAAACTCGCGCGACTGTTCGCGGGTCTGACAAGGCTCTTCAATAAAGGCGATGCGCGAACGCAGCGCGGGGGCCACGTAACGCGCAAAGGCGTCGGCCTTGGCGGGCGTCCAGCTGCGGTTGGCGTCCAACCGCAAACGCAGGTGCGGCAAGGCTTCGAGCAGCATGCTGACATTCAAACCATCCCCCACCGCCTCGTACAAACCGACTTTCACCTTGGCAATCGGCTGTTGGGCAAGGCGCTGATAAAGCGCGTCTGGGTCGCCGTGACACAGGGGCGCGCAGGCGTAATTCCCCGTCTGCGGCAGTGCGTCGCGCAGTTCGGCATCCGCCATGCTCAGACCAAAGGCCACCGACGGCATGGCATTGAAGGCCGATGCCAGCGCGCCGAGCGAAGCCCCTTGCAGCCACTGGGCCAGCGCGTGCTGCACCGAAGGCTGCGCCTGTTCCACGCTTTCCAGACTAAAGCCCGGCAGCGGCGCAATTTCCCCCCAGCCGCACTTTTCGTCCTGCCACAGCTGCACCAGCAGGCCGTCGCGGGTCTTCAGACGTTGATTTCTCAACACAATGCCCGCCTCCATCGGCAGGCTATAACGGTACAGCGTAGCGCGGCGCATTATGGATTACGCTTGAATTTGCTGAAGTCCGGCTGGCGTTTTTCGTTAAACGCGTTGCGGCCTTCCTGACCTTCGTCGGTCATGTAGAACAGCATGGTGGCGTTACCCGCCAGCTCCTGCAAACCGGCCTGCCCGTCGCAGTCGGCGTTAAGCGCGGCTTTCAGGCAGCGCAGCGCCATTGGGCTGTTTTGTAGGATTTCGCGGCACCAGCGCACGGTCTCTTTTTCCAAATCAGCCAGTGGCACCACGGTGTTGACCAAGCCCATGTCTAGCGCGGCGGCGGCGTCATACTGGCGGCAAAGGAACCAGATTTCGCGCGCCTTTTTCTGGCCGACGATGCGCGCCATATAAGAAGCGCCCCAGCCGCCGTCAAAGGAGCCGACCTTCGGCCCGGTCTGACCGAACACCGCGTTGTCTGCGGCAATGGTCAGGTCACACATCATGTGCAGCACGTGGCCGCCGCCGATGGAGAATCCGGCGACCATCGCCACTACTGGCTTCGGACAGGTACGGATTTGGCGCTGGAAGTCGAGCACGTTCAGGTGGTGAACGCCGCTGGCGTCCTGATAGCCGCCGTAGTCGCCGCGCACTTTCTGATCGCCACCGGCGCAGAAGGCTTTGTCGCCTTCGCCAGTCAGCACAATCACGCCAATGTTGTCGTCATAGCGCGCATCTTCCATCGCGCGGATCATCTCTTTGACGGTCAGCGGGCGGAAAGCGTTGCGCACCTGCGGGCGATTAATGGTGATTTTGGCGATGCCGTCCGCCGACTTGTGATAGCGAATATCTTCGAATTCGCCGCTGCAATCGAGCCACTCAATCGGGGCGTACAGCTCTTTTTCATCAGGATAAATCATGTTCAACTTCCTTTAAGACAGGTGAAGTAATGAATGCCAGCGCCTGACGGGCAAACTCAGTCGGATTCGCGCGATGGGCGTTATGCCCGGCATTGGCGATGGTGCGCAGCGGGAAACCGGCCTGCTGCGCGAGAAGGGTAAATTTCTGATCCAGCGCGCCGCATAGCCATACCACCGGCAGCGTGAGGCGCGACAAGGGCTGGCGCAGGTCGGGCTGCACCGCCAGAGAAGTCGCTCCCAGCATGGTGGCAATCGCCGGACCGTGGTTGCTGGCGCGTAAATCCACCAAGCGCTGGCGCTGGGCGTCGCTCAGGTCGCCAAATACCGGCTGGCGATACCAGAGTTGCAGCACCTGCTCGATGGGCTGGAAGCGAAAACGGGTGATCCACAGCTGGTCGTGATGACGGCGCTGCTGGCGATCGCGCAGGGTTTTCAGACCGGGATTGGCCCCTTCCACCAGCACGCCCCGCAGGCCACGGCTATCGCCATAGCAGGCGTGATAAAGGCTGATTCGCCCACCGAGTGAATAACCGAGCAACCAGTAATCGTCTATACCCAACTGCTGCAAGGTGGCGGTCAGCTGCTGGCTGACGTCGGCAAAACCGGCGGCGGTAATAGAGGCCGAGCGGCCGTGACCGGGCAAATCCACCAGCAAACAAGGCCACTCGCCGAGGTGCGGCAACAGGGATTGCCAATCCTCGCCGCTGCCCAACAGGCCGTGAAGCATAACCAACCAAGGGCGTCCGCTGAGATGAGTATTAACTTGCTGGCAATTGAGCATCAGAGCGCCCCCGCCTCAGCCACCAGCTTGCGCAGCATCGCCGCGCCGTCGCCGCTGGCCACTTTTAGCTCGACCAGCGTCGCGCCTTGGTGCTGCCAGCCGTTTTGCACCGCGTCGGTTAGCTCATCCATAGTGGTCGGGCTGGCGTAGTGCAGGCCGAACATCGCCGCCGCGTGGCTAAACTCCACGTCTTGCGGCATGCAGTAAAAACGCTGGCGCTGCTCCTCTGGCGTCGGCAACAAAGAGAAAATCTGCCCGCCGTTGTTGTTCACCACCACCATCACCGTTGGCGCGGAGCATTGGCGCAGCAGGGCCAGCGCGTTTAAATCGTACAGCGCAGAGAGATCGCCAATCAGGATGAGCGTCGGTTTCTGCGTGGCGCGTTGCACTCCGGCGGCGGTAGAAATCAGCCCGTCGATGCCGCTGGCCCCGCGATTGGCAAACAGTGGATAACCCGCCGGAAGCTGCGCCAGCGAGTCCACCAGCCTGACCACCAGACTGTTGCCGACAAACAGCTGGCCGTTGGCTGGCAGCAAGGCCGGTAAATGGCGCGCCAGAGAAGCTTCGCCAAAATGGCTCGCCAGACGGCTTTCGACCAGAGCCATCACGCGTTGAGAAAGAGAATTTAGCGTCCTGGCCCAAGGCTGTTGAGGCTCGGCGGGGTGCAGCTTCAGCCATTCGCTGACGGCGATTTGGATCCGCCGCCCCTGATGCTGCGCCGGGTCGAGGCGGCCGGGCATGGAGTCTATCAGCCAATATTCCTGCGGCTGGCAGGCGGCCTGCCATTGCAACAGGCGTTTGCCGGTCAGGCTGCCGCCAAACTGAATCACTAATTCCGCCTGAGCCAATGTCTGTCGGGCCTCTGGGTGCGCCAGCCACAGGTCGGCACAGGGCAGCGGGTTGCCGGTTTGCGATTGCACGTCGCTGATTAGCGGCCAGCCGAGGGTTTTAGCCCACCGCGCCAGCTGTTCGCCCTCTTCGGCGGCGATGCGCCCGGCGATAATCACTCCGCGCTTTTGCCGCCACTGCGCCCAGTCGGCTTCAACCGGCTGACGCAGAGTTTGAGGCGTGCGCAGCCAAGGCTGGCAGCCCTGCCACCATTCGCCCAGCGCCTGCGACCAGTCGAGATAGTCATCCCCCTCCTCGCCGTACAGCGGCTCGGCGAACGGACAGTTGATGTGCATGGCACCGTGCTCCAGCGCTGACAGGCCGTTGTCGATAGCCGATACCAGCCAGCGCGCACTGATGTCCGGCGTCGGTCGCGGTAGATTGAGGTTTTGTCGTGGGTGGCTGGCAAACAGTTCTGGCTGGCGAATGGCCTGATTGGCGCCGCAGTCGATAAGCTCCGGCGGGCGATCGGCGGTGAGCATGATCAGCCGTTCGCCGGTCAGCCCGGCTTCGATAATCGCCGGATAGAGATTCGCCACCGCCGTGCCGGAAGTGACAATCACCGCCACCGGCTGGCCGCTGGCCTTGGCTAAGCCGAGGGCGAGATGCCCCAGGCCGCGCTCATCAAAATGGGTGTGGCAAATCAGCTTGGAGTTGCTCGCCGCCGCCAGCGTCAGTGGGGTTGAGCGCGAGCCGGGCGCGATGCAGACGTGCTGCACCTGATGGCGGGTTAAGGCTTCTAATATCAGCGTGGCCCAGCGGCGATTAAACATGGCGGTAGCTTGTGTTGATGGCATGGATTGACTCCGGCGAACCCGATTCAGCCCGCCCTAACGGCAGGCAATTCATGGTACTGCTGTCCGGCGGACTCGGCCGAGTGCGCCCCCTCGTCTAACAGGGTGCGCAGCCCTGCGGCTTTATTTTCTATCTCCTGCCACTCCTGCGCGGCGTCTGAACCGGCGACAATTCCCGCCCCGGCAAACAGCTCGAGCTGGCTGCCTTTCACGGCGGCCGAGCGCAGCGCCACGGTGAATTCGCTGCGCGTCAGGCTGAGATAGCCCGCCGAACCGGCGTACCACTGGCGATCAAAAGGTTCGTGGCGAGCAATAAATTCGCGCGCGGCCTGACGCGGCAAGCCTGCCACGGCGGCGGTGGGTTGCAGGCGTTGCAGGCAGTCGGCGTCGTCAGCTTTCGCCAGCACGGCCTGAATGCTGCGACGCAGATGCTGCACTTTGCGCAGGCGAAGGATTTCGGCGGGCATCACGTCCAAAGAGCGCGCCCCGCCCTGCAATCGCTGGCAAATGTCGTCAACCACCAGCATATTTTCACGCTGGTTTTTAGGGTCGTTGAGCAGCCACTGGCCAAGGGCGCGGGCTTGCTGATGGTCATCGGCGGCGGCCACGGTTCCGGCCAGCGCTTCGGTAAAGAGTTGGCGCTTTTCGCGCAGGAACAGCCGCTCAGGGCTGGAGCCGAGGAATGCCTGCTGCGGCGCAAACGCCAGCATGAAGTGGTAGCAGTGGTGATTCACCGCGCGGCTGGCGGCCAGGAAAGAGGCCGGATTCAGCGGCTGGCTGAGGGCCAGCGTGGTTTTGCGCGCCAGCACCACTTTGTCGAACTGGTTATGCTTAATCCCCCTGAGCACGGCGTCGATCATTCGCGCCCACTGCGGCTGAGTGGGCAGATGCTGGTAGCGCACCACCTGAGATTTCAGCGCCGGTAAGGCGCGAGCGCTGACCAAGGTGCGGAGAAAGACGCGCACTCTATGGGCTTCTTCGCGCAGAGAAACCGGGCTATAAAGCTGGCAACGCAAAATGCACTGGCCGTCGCGACGGCTGATTTCAATACGCGGCAGAAACAGCGCGTGGCTGGCCTGTGCGCCGCCCATGCCGTCGTTGAAGGCGTTCAGCCCCCAAATGCGCAGTTCAGGAAAGTCCGGATATTGCTTTAAGAAGTGCTGGGCGGAAGGCATGTCATCGAAGTTTGCCGCGTCGCCGCACAGCACCACTTCTTCGGCGTCGTCGCGCTGCTGCCAGTAGAATTTTGGGTAACAAGGCTGGGCGTCGAGCCATTCCAGCATGCCGCCGTGGGGTTGTTCAGGGAGTCGATAAGTGAACTGCCGGAGGCCAGCCGTGTCGGGAAAAATCCCTAACAGCGCCGAATCCAACTGGTCAAGAATTGCTGAAATCTGTTTCACCGCCACCTCAGCCGCATCCGAATGGTTTGATGTCAGGCAGAATGCCCTTCTGGATCAAAAAACGGGTTAGATCAAGTACGGGTGAATTATGCGGCGTTAGCGGGATTTAAAATATGCGGCAGATCAAGGCAGAGCCAGAGCCTGTAGATATGAAGGGGTAGTGACTCATTCAGAGGGGTTATAAGGCAGAAAACAGAGAGGCAGCCGAAGCTGCCTCTGGGACGATATTGCCGAGCTTAGCTTAGCGACGCAGCAGTAAGCCGATCACCAACCCCACGGCTGCACCGGCACCTACGCCGTGCCACGGGTTTTCGCGCACGTAGCTGTCGGTTTGCTCAGCCACCTGACGCGCCTTAGCGCAGTAAGAGTTCGCGCCGTTGCTCAGGCGAGATTTTACCTCTTCCAACGCCTGCTCCGCGCGGCTTTTAATCTCGATATATTTTTCATCTGCTTTGTCACCGGAGGATTTCAGCACCTCTTCAAGCGTTTCGGAAAGCATTCTTAAATCATCGTCCAGTGACGCCTGCTGCGGTTCAAATTGGTTCGACATGGTTATCTCCTTATTTTGTGATTATCACGATACCCATTAACCCTAGCGCAGATTTGCCATAAACGCAGGATCAAAAACGGAGAGAGCCGCTGTCGACGGTCTTTTAAGAACCTTCTGACCGCGTCACCGGCGGGAATGGCGGCTTATCGCTCGCCGATTGTTGAGCCGAAGCACGCTGCTTTTCACGGCGCTCCGCCAGCCACAGGCCGCTATTTTTCATCGCATAGCCAAACAGCAGGCCGACCAGCAGGGATAACACCACCTGACGCCAGTCGCCTTGGGCAGCGAAAGTGGCACAGGCGCCGATGAAAGTCCCCGGCACGAAGGCCAGCCACTGTTGCCAGGCTTGGATACACATCAGGAAGGCGACCACGCCGGTGAGCATGTAGCCCAGCAGCGTCCACTCAGGGCGCAGCGAGCTGCCAGCAATAATCACTTCGGCCCAGAACACGCCACTCAGGCAGGTCAGCGTGCTGATGACCAGACCGCGCAACCCGCCCTTCGGGCAGGCGAAATAAGCCGTACAGCCGAGAAAGCCAGCCCAGCTAATCAGTCCCAGACTAATAGCCACCCAGCCCCAGATGCCGGAGAGAATGCCGGTGGTAATGGCGATCATCACCAATACGTTCATGATGTGTAAATCCTGTGCGATTCTGAACAAGCGCGCAGTTTACGCATCGGCAAAAATAATGGAATGGGTTAGATCACAATATCGATGTAATTTATTGCTGAACGTACATACAAACGTGACTTGCATCACATTATTGCAATGGATTGTACAAATAGCGCCCATAAAAAAACCGCCCATCGAAATGAGCGGTTTTCAGTTTTGCTACTGCGTCAGGCTATCAGAACAGCGGTTGCGCCATCTGAACCAGCGTGATCAGCGGCTGTGGATAGATACCGAGCAGCAGAACCAAGATCGCCGAAATCAGCACAACCACACCACCCGCAGTCAACGCCCAGTTGTTTGGCGTATCGCGAACCAGCTTGTCAGGTGCGCTCAGGTACAAGCTCACGGTCACGCGCAGGTAGTAGTAAAGACCAATCGCCGAACCCACCACCACGGCACCGGTCAGCCACCACAGATGCGCGGTCACGCCGGTCGCAATCACGTAGAACTTACCGATAAAGCCTAAGGTCATTGGGATACCGGCCAGTGACAGCATCATCACGGTCATTACCGCAGACAGGATTGGCTTGTGCCAGAACAGACCACGGTAAGAGAACAGTGATTCTGCGTCCGGGCCTTTGTACGGGCTAGACATCAGGCTAACCACGCCGAAGGCGCCCAAGCTGCTGAACAGGTAACCAGCCAGATAAACGCCGACGGTTTCCATCGACAACTGGTGAGTCTGTACTGCAATCAGTGCCACCAGCAGGTAACCCAAGTGCGCGATTGAGGAGTAACCCAACAGGCGCTTGATGTTGCTCTGGCTGATAGCCATCAGGTTACCGACCAGAATCGAGCAGAAGGCAATGATGCCCAGCACGACGCGAATCGCTTCGCTGTCGGCCACCGGTGCGTACAGGAATAAACGCATAACCACGGCGAAGATAGCAATCTTGCTGGCAGTCGCCAGGAAGGTTGAAACCGGAGCCGGCGCGCCCTGATACACGTCTGGTGTCCACAGGTGGAAAGGAACCAGTGACAGTTTGAAGCCCAGACCCACAATCATCATGCCCAGACCTGCCAGCAGCAGCGGCTGGTGCAGCATCACGCCGTCGGCCAGGTTTTTACCCAGCGCGACGAAGCTCAGATCACCAGACTGCGCGTAAATCAGCGCCATGCCGAACAGCAGGAATGACGACGCCCCAGCGGAGAGCAGCATGTATTTGATGCTGGCTTCAAGCGAACGTTTTTGACGGTAGGCATAACCAATCAGGCCGAACAGTGGCAACGAAATCAGTTCGATTCCGAGGAACATTGACGCCAGATGGTTAGAGCATGCCAGCAGAATGCCACCCAGTGCGGCAATCAGCACCAACAGGTAGAACTCTTCCCGGTTGTCCGGATAACCGGCCAGCCAAGGATAGGCAAAGGTGCTGGTAGCCAAGCTCGCCAGCAATACCAACCCAATGTAGAACATTGAGTAACCGTCAACACGAAGCAGTGGAGTGACGTCCTGCGGCCCGACCTGCCCTACATAGTAGAGGGAAAGCAGAGCCACGTTCAGACCGATAACTGTCAGTGTGGCATTCAGGAAATGGTCGCGTCGCCACGCAATGGACAGCATCACCACCACCACTGTCAATCCGACGATCATCAGCGGTAACAGTGCGATCAGATTTTGAAGTGTAAATGTCATGGCGAGTTACGGCCTTGTCGTTGAAATTGTTGAAACTGATGATCCGAACCAGTGCTGCACGTTAGCCATCGCCGCGCTAGAGGTATCGAGGATTGGCTGAGGATAAACACCCAACGCCACCAGCAGTACCACCAACAGCAGAATGATAGACAGTTCGCGTGCGGTCATGCCCTGCAGCGGCTCTTCTGATTTTGCTTTGCCGTAGTAAGCGCGCTGCATCATCACCAAAGAGTAAACCGAAGCAAAGACCAGACCGAAGGTCGAGATGACAGTGATCACCGGAACAATCGGGAAGCTGCCAAACAGGATCATGAATTCACCGACGAAGTTACCGGTGCCCGGCATACCCAGTGTTGCCACTGCGAAGAACAGCGACAGCGCAGGCAGGTACTTAATCCGCCCCCACAGTCCGCCCATCAGACGCATATCGCGAGTATGCAGACGCTCGTACAACTGGCCGCAGATGATGAACATACCTGCCGCAGACAGGCCGTGAGCAATCATCTGAATCACAGCGCCCTGGTAAGCCAGTTGGCTGCCGGTGAAGATAGCAATCAGTACAAAGCCCATGTGCGAAACAGAGGTGTAAGCAATCAGACGCTTGATATCGGTCTGAGAGAACGCCATCCACGCGCCGTAGAAGATACCGATAACGCCCAGCCACATAGCTATTGGCGCAAACTCATGCGACGCATTCGGGAAGAATGGCAACATGAAGCGCAACATGCCGTAGGCCGCGGTTTTCAGCAAGATACCCGCCAGGTCAACAGAACCCGCCGTTGGTGCCTGGCTGTGTGCATCTGGCAACCAGCCGTGCAATGGCACGACCGGCATTTTCACCGCGAAAGCGATGAAGAAGCCCAGCATCAGCAGGTATTCAACGTTGTGCGACATCGGAGTCTTCAGCAAGTCAGCGTAGTTGAAGGTCCAGGTGCCGGTCGCGTTGTAGTGCACGAAGACTAGACCGAGGATCGCAATCAACATCACCAGACCGCTGGACTGGGTATAGATGAAGAACTTGGTTGCTGCGCTGATACGTGTTTTACCGTCTGACGCTTTGTGTCCCCACAAGGCAATCAGGAAGTACATCGGCACCAACATCATTTCCCAGAAGAAGAAGAACAGGAACATGTCGATAGCCAAGAACACGCCGATCACGCCGCCGAGGATCCACAGTAAGTTCAGGTGGAAGAAACCCTGATACTTCTGGATTTCACGCCATGAACAGAGGATAGCCAAGACGCCGAGTAACCCGGTCAGCACCACCATCAGCAAGGACAGACCGTCCAGTGCCAAGTGGAAGCTGATACCAAAGCGCGGGATCCACGGCACAGAGAACTCTGACTGCCATTGTGGAATGCCGGTCGGGCTAGTTAATGAATAACCACCCTGCAACCACAGTTGCAGGGACAGTGCTAAGGTCAACCCCATCGAGATCAGCGCAATCCAGCGCGGTACTTTGCTGCCGAAACGCTCAGTCTGCCAACACAGCAGCCCGCCGATAAAGGGGATAAGAATTAGCCAAGGAAGTAGCATGGCGTTTTGTGTCCCTATTTGTTCGTACTATCTGTTCTTAAAGAATCAGCAACAGTGCCAAAACAACCACTGCTCCCAAACCCATGGACGCGACATACCAGCGTGTCTGACCGTTTTCACTTAGCGTCAAGCCACGGTTCCCCAAACGGGAGAACACAGCAGGCAGATTCATCAGTGAATTCAGTGGATCACGTTGCAGCAGCTTAGCGATGGCCAGATACGGCTTGACGAAAATCATGTCGTATAACCAGTCGAAGCCCCACGCGTGGAACCACCAGACCGTGAAGAAGCGGCCAATGGCGCTTTTCGCGATGCTGTTTACCAGTGAGCGTTTGCCAAGGTACAGCGCGGCTGCCAGCAAGATGCCAACAATCGCCACAACGCCCGAGGTGATTTCCAGGGTCAGTACACTGCCGTGCGCCAGCTCAGTCGTCTCAGGCAGTACGCCTTTCAACGGTGGCACGATCATCGCACCGATGAAGGTGGACAATACCAACAGCACCAGCAGTGGCAGATGGTGAGTAATGCCTTTGCCCGCATGCGCTTTAATCTTCTCTTCGCCGTGGAACACGATGAAGATCATGCGGAAGGTATATAGGGAAGTCATAAACGCCCCGACCAGACCTGCAATCATCAGATTGAGATGGCCGTTTGCCCATGCACCCGCCAGAATTTCATCCTTACTGAAGAAGCCCGCGGTGATAAGTGGCAAGGCAGACAGGGCTGCACCACCGACCAGGAAGCAGACATACACCAGAGGAATCGATTTACGCAGGCCACCCATCTTGAAGATGTTCTGTTCGTGGTGGCAGGCCAAAATGACCGAACCAGACGAAAGGAACAGCAGCGCTTTGAAGAACGCGTGCGTCATCAGGTGGAAGATGGCGGCATCCCACGCCTGCACGCCCAATGCCAAGAACATGTAGCCAATCTGGCTCATGGTGGAGTAAGCGAGAACACGTTTGATGTCGGTCTGAACCAGTGCGGCAAAACCTGCCAGAACCAGCGTCACTGCGCCAACAATACCTACCAGGTGCAGCACTTCAGGCGCCATCAGGAACAGGCCATGAGTACGTGCAATCAGGTAAACACCGGCGGTAACCATGGTCGCGGCGTGGATCAACGCAGATACCGGCGTTGGACCAGCCATGGCGTCAGCCAACCAGGTTTGCAGCGGAAGCTGTGCAGATTTACCCACTGCCCCACCGAGCAACATCAGCGTCGCCCAAGTGATAGCGGTGTCGCCAACGGCCAGTTTCTGCGGAGCCAGTACCATCAGCTCGCGGAAGTTCAGCGTACCCAGTTCGCGGTACAGGATGAACAGTGCGAAGGCTAAGAACACGTCACCAACGCGGGTCACGATGAAAGCTTTCATCGCAGCAGCGCCGTTGGCTGGGTGGGTGTAGTAGAAACCGATCAGCAAGTAGCTGCACAGGCCCACGCCTTCCCAACCGAGGTACATCAGCAACAGGTTATCTGCCAGTACCAGAATCACCATGCTGGCGATAAACAGGTTGGTGTAAGCGAAGAAGCGCGAGTAGCCCTCTTCACCGCGCATGTACCAAGACGCGAACATGTGGATGAAGAAGCCAACGCCGGTCACCACGGACAGCATGGTCATCGACAAGCCATCCAGCGTCAGGGTAGCGGCGATGTTGAAGTCGCCCACTTGCATCCAGTTCCACAGGTTCTGGTTGAAAACTTCATGGCCAGCAGCGCGCTGTGTCATGAAATCAATACCGACATACAGGGTCGTCAGCGCAGCCAGACCAATAGAACCCACACCTACGGTGGCGGAAGTATTCTCAGACCAGCGACCGCGTGAGAAGGCCAGCAGAACGAAGCCAATCAGCGGGAACAGAATTGTTAAATATAATAGGTTCATCCGCGCATCTCACTGACAGTGTCGATATTCAGGGTGTGGCGACGGCGATAGAGTTGCAACAGCAACGCCAGACCGATACTGGCCTCAGCCGCTGCCAGACTGATTGCCAGGATGTACATCACCTGACCATCAGCTTGCCCCCAATAGCTCCCAGCCACGATGAACGCCAACGCCGCTGCGTTGATCATCACTTCCAGACTGATCAGCATAAACAGCAGGTTGCGACGGACAAGCAGCCCGGTCAGCCCCAAAACAAACAGAATTGCGGCCAGGATCAGGCCATGCTGTAGAGGGATCATGCTCTCTCCTCCGTTTTTCTTTTCGCCATCTCAGTGGTCGCTGGTGCGTCACCGAACACTTCGCCCGGCTTGCTTTCGCGGCCAATGTGGAAGGCAACAACCAAACCGGCGAGCAGCAACATAGATGCCAATTCAACCGCCAGAACGTAAGGACCAAACAGCGCGATGCCGACTGCCTTCGCGTCTACCATGGTGCCTTCGATGCCGTGAGTGTGCAGACCAAGAATCGAGGTGATCATCACGCCCAGCAGGACCAGCGACAGGATGGAAGGCCCAATCCAGGTCGCCGGTTTCAGCCATGCACGTTCTTGTTCTTCGACATTGCCCAAGTTCAGCATCATCACCACGAACACGAACAGCACCATAATGGCACCGGCATAAACGATGATTTCCAACGCACCGGCGAAGTACGCGCCCAGCGAGAAGAACACCGCGGCGATCGCCAGAAGCGAGACGATCAGATACAGCAATGCGTGAACCGGGTTGGTGTGCGTGATAACACGCAACGTCGCCAACACGGCCACCACGGCTGCAATGTAAAATGCAAATTCCATGCTTGCGGCTCCTTAAGGCAACAGACCTTTGACGTTGATCGGTTTGGCTTCGTTTTCAGCTTCGCCTTTCGACTTGCCGTCAACTGCCATACCGGCCATCCGGTAGAAGTTATATTCCGGATATTTACCCGGACCCGAGATCAACAGATCTTCTTTCTCATACACCAGATCCTGACGTTTGAACTCACCGAGCTCAAAGTCTGGCGTCAACTGAATGGCCGTAGTCGGGCAAGCTTCTTCACACAAACCGCAGAAAATGCAGCGCGAGAAGTTGATGCGGAAGAACTCCGGATACCAACGACCGTCTTTATGTTCAGCTTTTTGCAGCGAAATACAGCCTACTGGACAGGCTACCGCACACAGGTTACAAGCAACGCAACGCTCTTCGCCGTCCGGATCGCGCGTCAGCACGATACGTCCGCGATAGCGCGCAGGTACGTTAACTTTCTCTTCCGGGTACATCTGGGTTTCGCGCTTGGCGAAGGCATGCATGCCTATCATCCACAAGCTGCGAACCTGGGTGCCGAACCCGACAACTATCTCTTTCAATGTCATGGCTAAATCACCCCTTATTGCGCGTTGTACAAGATGACCGCAGCGGTCGCCAACAGGTTAAGCAAGGTCAATGGCAGGCAAACTTTCCAGCCGAAAGACATCACCTGGTCGTAGCGGGGACGCGGCAAAGCAGCACGGATCAAAATGAACATCACCATGAAGAAAGCGGTTTTCAGCGCAAACCAGATAAACGGCGGCAGGAATGGACCCTGCCAGCCACCGAAGAACAGCGTCACAATCAGCGCTGACACGGTAACGATACCGATATATTCGCCCACGAAGAATAGACCGAATTTCATACCGGAATATTCAATGTGGTAACCGTCGGCCAGCTCTTGCTCAGCTTCCGGTTGGTCGAATGGGTGACGGTGACATACCGCAACGCCGGCAATCGCAAAGGTCACAAAGCCGAAGAACTGCGGAATGATGTTCCACATGTGGGCCTGTGAGTTAACGATGTCCTGCATATTGAAGGAACCCGCCTGTGCTACCACGCCCATCAGAGACAGGCCGAGGAACACTTCGTAGCTCAGGGTCTGGGCCGACGCACGCATTGCCCCCAACAGGGAGTATTTGTTGTTACTGGACCAGCCAGCGAACAGCACGGCGTAGACGGTCAAACCCGCCATCATCAGGAAGAACAGGATGCCGATGTTCAAGTCAGCGGCGAACCACGTTGAGCTCACTGGCACGATAGCGAAAGAGATCAGCATCGAACTGAACGCAATCATTGGAGCCAAAGTGAAGATCGCACGGTCGGTGAAGCGCGGAACCCAGTCTTCTTTAAAGAACATTTTGATCATGTCAGCAACGAGCTGCAAAGAGCCGCCCCAGCCAACACGGTTCGGTCCGTAACGGTTCTGGAACAGACCGAGCAGACGACGTTCGCCGAAGCTCATGAATGCGCCACACACCACCACGACCAGCAAGATCACGACGGCTTTCAGAACCGCAATCAGCACCTCAATCACTTCAGGTGTAAACCAGCTCATCGTGTTGCCTCCCGCAGATTTTCAACCGTTGCGCCCACCAGAACCGGAGAAATTCCCGGCAAGCCCAGTGGCAGACCAACCTGTCCCTGATGCAAGGTTTCGCTTAGACGAACTGGCAGAGTCAGGGTCTGGCCGCCGCAGGTGAATTCCACCTGAGCACCGGCGTTAACGCCCAACTGCGCCGCATCGGCTGGGTTAACCATCACGTAAGGCTGTGGCATACGCTGCTGGATCACGTGCGAACGCTGGCTCATCTCTTCACTACCAAACAGGTGGTAGTAAGGAGCAACGCGCCATTGGTTGCTTTCCGCCGCGAAGGCCGCAGGAATGGTGGTGAAGTAGTCAAGGCTGCCCTCGCCTGCTTCAATCATACGCACGCCCGGATCGCCAAAACGCAGACTGCCACCGACTTCGCTCTGGAACTTGTTCCAGGCTTGTGGTGAGTTCCAACCCGGCGCCCAGGCAAACGGCACCTGATTACGTTCAGCTAACGGGTTGTTGTTCCCTTCCATCGAGAAGGCAAACATGGTGTCTTTATCTTGCGGCTGACGTGGTTCATGCACGCTGATGTTAGCGCGCATCGCAGTACGGCCACTCGAACGGTGCGGAGAACGCGCCAGTTTCTGACCGCGAATGCGGAAGCTGGCGTTTGGTGCAGCTTCAACCATGCCTTTCAGCTGTGGCAGAGCGGCGACGCAGGCTTCGATCACGTGGTCTAACTGAGTCCAGTCAACGTGACGGCTGTTAAGGGTTGAGTGCAGCGAGTGCATCCAACGCCAGCTTTCCAGCATCGCAACGGAAGTGTCGTAGTAAGCCGGGTCATAAACCTGGAAGAAGCGCTGGGCGCGGCCTTCCTGGTTAACCACGGTACCGTCACTTTCTGCGAAGCTGGCCGCAGGCAGGATAAGCGTCGCTTTGTCCATGATGCGGGTACGCTGATGGTCAACAACCAGCAGGTTTTCAACTTTAGCTAATGCTGCATCAACTTTGGCTTCTGGCGCCTGACGGTAAAGGTCATTTTCCATCACGATTGCGCTGTCTGCGCCGCCGTTAGCCAGCAGTTCGAGCGCGGCATCCAAAGTACCGCCGCCAATCATTGACAGACCGATGCTGTTAGAAGAAGTCGCAACGAAGGTGATACCCACATCGCTGCCGCGCACTTTCAAAGCTTTCGCCACGTTGGCTGCCGCTTCGATGATGGCGTCGCTACCCGCATTGCTGCCGGTAATGATCAGCGGTTTACGTGCTCCTGCCAATGCCTGCACGATCACGTCGATTTTCTTGTCGAGGCCTTCAGCCAGGTCGGTGACAGCCGGAGCAGACTCGTCCAACCCGTGGGCGATAGCGAAGCCGAAGCGGGCTTGCTCATCCACCGGCGCGCGGTAGTTGTATGCCGCGATGTCATCGAGTTTAGTGTTATCAACGTTGGTGATGAACAGCGGGTGCTTAGCATGCTGACCGATGTTCTGCACCGCCGCGATTTGCCAGTCGGCAACGCGCTGTGCCGCAGCCATTGCGCGAGCTTTGCCTTTTACTGCCTGACGAACAGACAGGGCAATGCGCGCGCCGGTTTGGGTTAAATCTTCACCCAGCACCAGTACGGCGTCGTAGTCTTCGATTTCACGCAGGGCTGGCGTGTGAACGCCGCTGTTGCGCAGAACGTTGAGCATCAGCTCAAGGCGGCCTTGTTCGGCTGCGTTGATACCGGTGTAGAAGTTCTCTGCGCCGACCAGCTCGCGCAGCGCGAAGTTGCTTTCGAGGCTTGCGCGCGGAGAACCAATACCGATGGCTTTTTTCGACTGACGCAGAATATCTGCCGCGCCCTGCATCGCTTGTTCAGCGTTCAGTTCGATCCAGTCGTTGCCACGCAGCTGCTGTGGTTTCTTCGGACGGTCTTTGGCATTGACATAGCCATAGCCGAAACGACCACGGTCGCAGAGGAAGTAGTGGTTCACGGTGCCGTTATAACGGTTTTCGATACGACGCAGTTCGCCATAGCGCTCACCCGGGCTGGTGTTACAACCGACGGAACACTGTTGGCAGATGCTTGGCGCAAACTGCATGTCCCATTTACGGTTATAACGCTCGGAGTGCGTTTTGTCGGTGAACACGCCGGTCGGGCAGACTTCTACCAGGTTACCGGAGAACTCGCTTTCCAGCGGGCCATCTTCCGGGCGACCGAAGTAGACGTTGTCATGTGCGCCGTAAACGCCCAAGTCTTTACCATCCGCGTAGTCCTTGTAGTAACGGACACAACGGTAGCAAGCGATACAGCGGTTCATTTCGTGAGAGATGAACGGGCCGAGATCTTGGTTGTTATGAGTACGTTTGGTGAAGCGATAGCGACGCATGCTATGACCGGTCATGACCGTCATATCCTGCAAGTGGCAGTTGCCGCCCTCTTCACACACCGGACAGTCGTGTGGGTGGTTAGTCATCAACCACTCAACCACGCTCTCACGGAACTCTTTGGCTTCGCCGTCATTGATGGAGATAAACGTGCCATCGGATGCCGGTGTCATACAAGACATCACCAAACGACCGCGCGTATCTTCCGCGTTTTGGTATTGCTTAACCGCACATTGGCGGCAAGCGCCGACGCTTCCCAGCGCCGGATGCCAGCAAAAATAAGGAATATCGAGGCCAAGAGAGAGGCAAGCCTGCAACAGGTTGTCCGCTCCATTTACATCGTATTCTTTGCCGTCTACATGAATCGTAGCCATAGTCAGCATGCTTCCACGTGGCCCACCTTTCAGCGGGCGTTAATCAAAAATTCTTGCCGGGTTGGCGTATATCGTTCGACAGCGCGTCCCTTGTTCTGGGATTTCGCGCGCAGCGGGCTCACGTCCGCCGCTTGGTGCCTTCACTACCAGCGCTGTTTGAGCAGGTTGTTTGGCTGAATACCGCCAATCGCCCGCGCATTGCTGTAATGCTGCTTGGCGATGCCCGCCTCAAACTCGTCCCGGAAATATTTAATCGCACTCTGCAGTGGCTCCACGGCACCCGGCGCGTGTGCGCAGAAGGTTTTGCCCGGACCAAGCTGGCGGCAAAGCTGCTCGAGCGTTTCGATATCGCCCGGTTGGCCTTCGCCACGTTCCAGCGCGCGGAGGATCTTAACGCTCCACGGCAAACCGTCACGGCATGGCGTACACCAGCCGCAAGATTCACGAGCGAAGAACTCTTCCAGGTTACGCACCAGGGAAACCATGCCAATTTCGTGGTCAACGGCCATTGCCAGCGCAGTACCCATACGGCTACCCGCTTTGCCGATGCTTTCGAAATCCATTGGCAGGTCGAGGTGGTTGCCGGTCAGGAAGTCCGTCCCTGCCCCACCCGGTTGCCAGGCTTTGAATTTCAGACCATCGCGCATGCCACCGGCATAATCTTCGAGGATTTCACGTGCGGTGATACCAAACGGCAGCTCCCAAACGCCCGGATTTTTCACCCGACCGGAGAAGCCCATCATTTTGGTACCGGCATCATTACTTTTTCCTGCGGAAATACCTTTGTACCAATCCACGCCGTGCTCAACGATAGCCGGCACGTTGCACAGGGTTTCAACGTTGTTTACACACGTTGGTTTGCCCCATACGCCAGACGATGCTGGGAAAGGTGGTTTGGAACGCGGGTTAGCACGGCGGCCTTCAAGGGAGTTAATCAGCGCGGTTTCTTCACCACAGATGTAACGCCCTGCGCCGGTGTGCACCACCAGTTCAAAGTCAAAACCGGTACCGAGGATGTTTTTCCCCAGGAACCCAGCGGCTTTGGCTTCTTCAATGGCTTTACGCAAGTTCACTGCTGCTTCGATGTACTCGCCGCGCAGGAAGATGTAACCACGGTAGGCTTTCAACGCGAATGCGGCGATCAGCATGCCTTCCACCAGCAGGTGTGGCATTTGCTCCATCAGCATACGGTCTTTATACGTGCCCGGTTCCATCTCATCGGCGTTACAAAGCAGATAGCGGATATTCATGCTTTCGTCTTTCGGCATCAGGCTCCACTTCAAACCGGTGGAGAAGCCTGCGCCGCCGCGGCCTTTCAGACCTGCGTCTTTGACCAGCGTGACCACGTCATCCTGAGCCATACCTTTCAGCGCTTTCTCAGCACCGGCGTAGCCATTTTTGCTACGGTATTCGTCGAGGAAAACCGGCTGCTTGTCATCGCGCATACGCCAGGTCAGCGGATGCATCTCTGGCGTGCGGATAATCTGTTTTGGCGTAAATCCCTGGAATGTCATGAGTAACGCTCCAATAATTCACCAATGTTTTCCGGCTTCAGGTAGCTGTGAGTGTCCTCGTCGATCATCATCGTCGGGCCTTTGTCACAGTTACCCAAACAGCAGGTCGGCAGCAGAGTGAAGCGACCATCTTCGGTCGTTTGGCCCGGCTTGATGTGCAGCTGTTCTTCGATTGCCGCCTGAATGCCTTGGTAACCGGTGATGTGGCACACCACGCTGTCACAATAGCGAATCACGTGGCGACCCACCGGCTGGCGGAAGATTTGGCTATAAAACGTTGCCACGCCTTCAACGTCACTGGCAGGAATATCGAGGATTTCAGCGATCGCGTAAATGGCACCATCTGGCACCCAGCCACGGTGTTTTTGCACGATTTTCAACGCTTCGATAGAGACCGCGCGGGCATCTTCGTAGTGGTGTTTTTCGTGCTCAATCGCTTCACGCTCAGCGTCATTAAGCTCGAACGCAGCAGGTTTTGCGGTCGGCTCGGAGACGTTGATGTACTGAACCTCTGAGTCTTTATTGATATCTGTCATCGTTAGCGGTCCACATCTGACATTACAAAATCGATACTGCCCAGGTAGACGATCAAATCGGATACCAGGCTGCCACGGATAACTGACGGGATCTGCTGCAAATGCGGGAAGCTAGGCGTACGAACGCGGGTACGGTAGCTCATGGTGCTGCCGTCGCTCGTCAGGTAGTAGCTGTTGATCCCCTTGGTCGCTTCAATCATCTGGAAAGATTCTTGCGCAGGCATGACAGGACCCCAAGACACTTGCAGGAAGTGCGTGATCAGCGTCTCGATATGCTGCAGCGTGCGTTCTTTCGGTGGCGGCGTGGTCAGCGGGTGATCGGCCTTGAACGGGCCTGCTGGCATATTAGCGTAGCACTGTTCCAGAATGCGCAGACTCTGACGCAGCTCTTCTACTTTCAGCATCACGCGCGAGTAGCAGTCGCTGACGCCGTCGCCCACTGGCACTTCAAACTCGAAGTTTTCGTAACCAGAATATGGACGCCATTTACGCACATCGAAATCAATACCGGTCGCGCGCAGACCTGCACCCGTGGTGCCCCATGCCAACGCGTCTTCCGCGTTGTAAGCCGCAACGCCTTTCGAACGACCAATCAGAATGGTGTTTTTCAGGGCAGCTTTAACATAAGAGTCCAGACGCGCAGGCATCCAGTCGAGGAATTCGCGCAGCAGGCGTTCCCAGCCTTTCGGCAGGTCGTGTGCAACACCGCCGATACGGAACCAGGCCGGGTGCATACGGAAGCCGGTGATGGCTTCGATCAAATCGTAGATTTTCTGACGGTCGGTGAACGCGAAGAAGACTGGCGTCATCGCACCGACGTCCTGAATGAACGTACTGATGTACAACAGGTGGCTGTTGATACGGAACAGTTCAGACAGCATCACGCGGATGGTGTTAACGCGATCGCCTACGGTAATACCAGCCAGTTTTTCAACTGCCAGCACGTAAGGCATTTCGTTAACGCAGCCGCCGAGGTATTCGATACGGTCGGTGTACGGAATGTAGCTGTGCCATGACTGGCGTTCGCCCATTTTTTCCGCACCGCGGTGGTGGTAACCCACGTCCGGCACGCAGTCGACAATCTCTTCGCCATCAAGCTGCAAGATGATGCGGAACGCACCGTGCGCAGACGGGTGGTTTGGACCGAGGTTGAGGAACATGAAGTCCTCGTTTTCGGTACCGCGCTTCATGCCCCAGTCTTCAGGCTTGAAAGTCAGTGACTCCATCTCCAGATCTTCTTTCTGCTTAGTCAGCTCGAAAGGATCGAATTCGGTAGCACGGGCCGGATAGTCTTTACGCAGCGGGTGCCCTTCCCACGTCTGAGGCATCATGATGCGCGTCAGGTGCGGGTGGCCGTCGAAGGTAATGCCGAACATTTCCCACGTTTCGCGCTCATACCAGTTGGCGTTCGGGAACACCTTGGTGATGGTCGGAAGGTGCAGGTCGTTTTCTGACAACGCCACCTTGAGCATAATGTCGCGATTACGCTCAACGGAAATCAGGTGATAGAAAACGGAAAAATCCGCGGCCGGTAAACCGTCGCGGTGAGTACGTAAACGCTCATCTACGCCATGCAGGTCGAACAGCATGACATAAGGCTTTGGCTGTTTTCGTAAAAAGGTGATCGCTTCCAGTATCTGTTCGCGCTTGATCCACACCACGGGTATACCGGTACGGGTCGGTTGAACAGTAAAGGCCTCAGGCCCAAAACGGTTACGCAATTCGCCGATGACCGGATCATCAAGATGATCTCGGGTTTGCCATGCTGGCTGAGCGGTGTCTTGCGTCGTCAAATCTGTCATTTTATTTTCACCACACTAAATGGTCATTTATGCCGTAAGGGGGTGTATCGCTACCAACCGCCCCTCAGGGTTGACTCTCAGACCGCAGTGTTAAATCTCGTCAGGAGACTTCAGATTCGTCACGGCGATACGCTCTGCGCGTTTACGCTCTTTCTCAGATTGCATATTCGCGCGGTAAACGCCCTGATCCCCAACAACCCACGACAGCGGGCGACGTTCTTTGCCGATAGATTCTTGCAGCAGTAACAGGGCCTGCATGTAAGCTTCCGGGCGCGGCGGGCAACCTGGGATATACACATCAACCGGTAAGAACTTATCTACACCCTGAACCACGGAGTAGATGTCGTACATACCACCGGAGTTAGCACATGCGCCCATCGAGATAACCCATTTCGGCTCAAGCATTTGGTCATACAAACGCTGAATAACCGGGGCCATCTTGGTAAAACAGGTTCCTGCTACTACCATGAAATCGGCCTGGCGCGGAGAAGCACGGAGAACTTCAGCACCAAAACGAGCAACGTCGTGTACCGCAGTAAACGACGTCACCATTTCAACGTAGCAGCACGAAAGGCCGAAGTTATACGGCCAAAGGGAGTTTTTGCGACCCCAGTTCACCATCCCATGCATCGCCTCTTCGAGGTTCCCCATGAAGACGCTGCGCTTTACCTGTTCTTGCAGAGGATCACCGACGATCTCTTGCTTTTGCAGGGGGTAACGGTCGTTCTCACCGTCCGGGTCTATGCGGGTGAGCGTATAGTCCATCTTATTGCCTCGCTATTACTTACTGCGGATGACTGTTGGTGTTAATCGCTGGGCTCGGTTTAACAGGTCCTTTCGAACGTGTTGGTGTCCAGTCCAATGCGCCAATACGCACCAGATAAAACAGACCGGCTAACAGGACTAAAATGAAAATGGCGGCTTCGACGAACCCGACCCACCCGCTTTCACGGATAGAGGTTGACCATGCATAGAGATACAGGGCTTCCACGTCGAAAATGACGAAAAACATCGCGACTAGATAGAATTTGGCGGAAAGACGCATGCGGGCGGTACCCACGGATGCGATACCAGATTCGAAAGGCGTGTTTTTGTATCGCGCTCTGGCTCTCCCGCCAAGGAACGCTGCGCCCAGTAACATGAGGCAACAAAGACCTATTGCGACGATCAGAAATACCGCGAACGCCCAGTGTTGAGCGATAACTTCAGTGGCTGTTGACATACTCTTAGCTTACTCATCAAAAGCGGCGCAATTGCATCTGCTCTTTAACGGCAGCTTGCACACCACATCGATTCAAGGGAAGGATTAATAACCACACCGTTTCACGGCTTATAAACGGTTTAAGCCAGTGATTTACTGTGGGCTTTTTACTCCTTTCTATAACCTTTTGTCAACTTAGACAAAAGTATCTCCACATTAATTTACATGCTTATCATTTTATTAACATATCATGCGACGTCGATGTGCTAAATCGAGTCAGTAAAATAGTTTGATAGAACAAAGGCATGTTCTCGGGATTTAATGCTTCGAGCCAAACAATAGCATTGTCGCAGGAATAAGCGTTTCTTCCACTCACTAAACAAGGCTATTTTTTTGATCCAGGACACAGTTTGGGCAAGTTTGATGGTAAAAAGCGCAGCGATTTAACAACTTTTTTTGAAAAACTTAAATTCCAAAGCAGTTTTTCGCTAAGGATTAGGATCGAAAACAGAGGCGTTTTAGCGCGTTTTTAGGCTTTCTGGATCGAAGAAAAGAGAGGCATTCTGGCAGGGGAGTGCTGAGGTTTAGCGAGAAAAATACGCATCAGCATTAAAAAATTCGACAAAGCCTTTATTTTGGTTACTTTGACTACCTCTTTATAAGCACAACACTTTACCCCCCATCCCCGATAAGCTTCAGGGGTGGGGGTAAAGTGGCGCAGAAGATCTGCTTAAAGTTTAGGCTCGGCAACCACGCTGCGGTCATCGTCAGCCACTGAGCTTTGAGCATAGGCGCTCAAAGAGTAAGGGTCATTCCCCTGCTCCACGGCATTAAAAATCGCCATCGCTAACTCGTTTTCACTGTGTGAGTTCTTATACAGCACGTACTGAGTGTCAGGCAGGCGCGGTAGGCCCTCCTGCTCGCCCAAAACGCGCAGTTCAGGACTCATCATCTCAATTGGCCGTGCCGTCACCCCTAAACCTGCTCTTACCGCCGCACGAATGGCAGACAGCGTAGAAGCCACGTAAGCAATACGCCATGGAATACCGGCTTGGTTCAGGTAATCGATTGCCATGGTACGGTAAGGGCTAGGTTCATCGAGCACAACTAAGGGCACGCTGTCGCCAGATGGGTATGAGAAGTCAGCGGAGCAATACCAAAGCGTTGGCGATGTACGCAACACAATATGCGGATGATCGGTGCTGGTCACCGTGGTGATCGCTAAGTCAATTTCTTCATTTTCGAGCATAGACAGCATAAACGGACTACGCTGTACTCTGACGTCGATAGATAACTTGGGATAAATCGATGTCACCCGGCTCAGCAAAAACGGCAATATGGTGTCAGCAGTGTCGTCTGATGCGCCAATGGTGATGCCACCCTGTACATTGCTGTACATAAGGGAGGTACAGGCTTCATCGTTGAAGCGCAGAATTTTCCGAGCATAGCCAAGCAGTTGAATACCGTGTTCGGTCAATAACTTATTACGTCCGTGTCTGGCAAACAGCTCTTTACCTACCAGTTGTTCGAGACGCTGCATTTGTTGACTGACGGCTGATTGTGTACGGCATACGGCGGCTGCGGCTGCGGCAAACGTATTTAAATCAGCAACTGCAACAAAAGTCCTCAGCAGATCAAGGTCAAGATTGAGGATTGGACGATTTGCATTTGTCATAGTTTTTCTTCACTTTTAAAATCTAATAACAAGCTACCCTGATTGATGCGGCAAAGTTCCCGCAAAATGCAGAATACCAGATATGACGCATACTCACTCATTAGATAAGCGGAAATGAGAAATATTTCTGCAATACGAATCCATTTTATAGGAACAATTCCCTTTTTTATGCTCTAAATGACCAATTATCTGCTCAACCTAAATTAATAAAAATGATTAGAACAACTAAATTGAGATTTTTTAGTCATATTTATCTGAGAGTTTTTATTGCGTCACAGAGCCGCAGACAGCAAGCCCTGCGGGGACAAACCGCATTAAACTCACACAGAAATATAAGCATTATTAATTAATGTATTTGACCCAAAGAAATATAATTCAATAAATTCATTGATTCACACTCGAAGACATACTTTGTATGGGTCTAATGAGTTAAACCAACCTTAAGAATTTTCCCACAAATTTTAGAATGAAGTTTGTATCTCAATAGAAATATATTCGTTAGCTGAACTTACAGAGTACTGACAAAAGCATTGGCAGAAAATGCGAATCAGCTCTGTTAATTTATCCAGTCTCAGTAAACAATACATTGAGGTCTATTAGGATATCTTTTATACACTAAAGAGACACCTAAGAACCCAACTCAGTTCAATTTTTTAAATTTCTCTTATTATCCGGTGACTTACAAAGTGATCTTTGAGCATTAATTGCTCTTTCTGTACTCCATGCATTACGCCTATGGGCAGTAAGTGCAATCCACACAGAGCATCCATCTAGAAAAAAGTGAAAATGTAGTGTTTAACTCCACGTTAAAAATACAACGCCTCTACTTACTTCACTAACCACAGGGTGAGTAATGTTTTGCACCAAAGCTGGGCACTGCCCTTCAAAAGAGGTCTGAGTGAGAGTAAATTGGCTGCTTCGCTTTGTTCCACGGCATTGGCGCCAAGGAAGAACAGGCTTTACATAAAAGGCTCACCATTACATGTCCCCGATTGAAAAATCCCGCAAACTGGACAACGTCTGCTACGACATTCGCGGCCCGGTACTCAAAGAAGCAAAACGTCTGGAAGAAGAAGGTAATAAGGTCCTCAAACTGAACATCGGCAACCCTGCCCCGTTCGGTTTTGACGCGCCTGATGAGATTCTGGTCGACGTTATCCGAAACTTACCGACCGCTCAGGGTTATTGTGACTCGAAAGGCCTTTTTTCTGCCCGTAAAGCCATCATGCAGCATTATCAGGCGCGCGAAATGCGTGATATCACCGTTGAAGATATCTATATCGGCAACGGCGTGTCTGAACTGATCGTGCAATCAATGCAGGCGCTGTTGAATACCGGCGACGAAATGCTGGTTCCGGCTCCTGATTACCCACTGTGGACCGCCGCAGTTTCGCTGTCCGGCGGTAATGCCGTTCACTATCTTTGCGACGAAGGAGCAGACTGGTTCCCGGACCTCGACGACATTCGCGCCAAAATCACCCCGCGCACTCGCGGGATTGTGATCATCAACCCGAACAACCCGACGGGCGCGGTTTATAGCAAAGAGCTGCTGCTGGAGATCGTCAAGATAGCTCGCGAGCACAACCTGATCATCTTCTCTGATGAAATCTACGACAAGATTCTGTATGACGACGCCGAGCACATTTCTATCGCTTCGCTGGCGCCGGACCTGTTGACCGTTACCTTTAACGGCCTGTCGAAAACCTACCGCGTGGCGGGTTTCCGTCAGGGCTGGATGGTGCTGAACGGGCCGAAAAAACACGCCAAAGGCTATATCGAAGGTTTGGAAATGCTGGCGTCGATGCGCCTGTGCGCCAACGTGCCGATGCAGCACGCCATTCAAACCGCGCTGGGCGGCTACCAAAGTATCAGCGAGTTTATTCAGCCGGGCGGCCGCCTGTATGAACAGCGGGACAGAGCCTGGGAGTTGATCAATCAGATCCCGGGGGTCTCCTGCGTCAAGCCGAAAGGCGCGCTGTACATGTTCCCGAAAATCGACGCCAAGCGTTTTAATATTCACGATGACCAGAAGATGGTGCTGGATCTGCTGTTACAGCAAAAAGTCCTGCTGGTTCAAGGCTCGGCGTTCAACTGGCCGTATCCTGACCACGTGCGCATCGTCACCCTGCCGCGCGTCGACGAGCTGGAAATGGCCGTGGGTAAACTCGGTCGCTTCCTCGAAACCTATCGTCAGTAAGTTCGTCCATCAAGGGCGTCGCGCCGCCGACGCCCTGCTCCTTCCCAATGATTTTTGTTGTTATCAGGGTGACACAGCCCCATTCCATGCTCACAATAGTGTTCATTCGCCGTAGATATTTGAGAGTGTTATGAGCCAAAGCCACTTCTTTGCCCACCTGTCTCGTTTGAAATTGATTGGCCGCTGGCCGCTGATGCGCAATGTGCGTACTGAGAACGTCTCTGAGCACAGCCTGCAGGTGGCTTTCGTCGCCCACGCCCTGGCCCTGATCAAAAACCGCAAGTTTAATGGCAACCTCAATGCCGAGCGCGTCGCTCTGCTGGCGATGTACCACGACGCCAGCGAGGTGCTGACCGGCGACATGCCGACGCCCATCAAGTATTACAACCCGCAGATCGCCCACGAATACAAAAAGATAGAGAAAATTGCTCAGCAGAAGCTGATCGAGATGCTGCCGCTGGAGCTGCAGGATGATTTCCGTTCATTGATTGACGAGCACTATTACAGTGAAGAGGAAAAACTGACGGTGAAACAGGCGGATGCCCTATGCGCCTATTTGAAATGTCTGGAAGAGTTGTCGGCGGGTAATAACGAATTCAAGCTGGCGAAGGCCCGTCTGGAGAAGACGCTGGCGCTGCGCCAAAGCCCGGAAATGGACTACTTTATGGAGGTCTTCATTCCGAGCTTTAGTCTGTCACTGGATGAAATCAGCCTCGACTCCCCGCTCTGAGTGCTTAAAACGGAAACAGCAGCGGTACCAGAAACACGCTGATGGCCATCACCATCAGCGTAAAAGGCACGCCAATGCGAATAAAGTCGCTGAAACTGTAATTGCCCGGCACCATTACCAGCGTATTCACCGGTGAAGAAACCGGCGTCATAAAGGCCGCCGAGGCCGCAATCGCAATGATCATGGTGAAGGGATAAGGCGACAGCCCCATCTGCTGGGCCGTGGCAATGGCAATCGGCGCCATCAGCACCGCCGTGGCGGTATTGGAAATAAACAGGCCAATGGTCGCGCAGAGCACAAACAGGCTGAGCAGCATGATATGCGGGCCATAGCCGCCACTGACGTCCATCAGCCCTTTGACAATCAGCGCCACCCCACCGGTCTTCTGCAATGCCAGCGCAAAGGGCATCATCCCCACGATAAGCAGCAGGCTCGGCCAGTGAATGGATTTATAAGCCCCTTCCATGGTGATACAGCGGAATTTGCCCATCAGCAGGCAGGCAACAATGGCGGCAATCACGTTCGGCACTTCATCCGTCAGCATCAGCGCCACCATCAGCGCCAAGCAGAACAACGCGTGCGGGGCCTGACTGACGGCGGGCGCGACGTCATCCACCTCGGCGGGCAGATTCAAGACAATAAAATGATGAGTTTGCTGCTGAAGCTGGCGGATAAGCTTCCAGTCGCCGATAACCAGCAAGGTATCGCCCAGCTGAAGTTCTTCGTCGATAAGCTTGCCTTCGAGGGCTTCGCCGTTGCGGCGAATGCCAACCACGTTAAGCCCGTAACGCGAGCGGAAACTCACCTGCTGCAAGCTTTTGCCCAGCAGCTCGGAATCGGGAATCAGTGACACTTCCGCCATACCTACGTCGCGCGACTGCTCGGAGAAGTAGTCGCCGCGCAGCACCATCGGCTCGAGTTTTTCATCGGTCAGAAATTGCCTGACCGAAATTTCACTGTCCGCCATATCAATCAGCAGCACGTCTCTGGCCCGCAGCTCAGTGCTGCCGGTGGCGCTGACCATAATGCGGCGGAATTTGCGCCAGCGCTCAATCCCCACCACGTTGGCGCTGTAGCGCGAACGCAGGTGCACATCATCCAGCGTTTTACCCACCAGCGGAGAATCCGGGCGGATCGCCATGCGCCTTGCCCTGCCGGTTAAGCGATAATCGCGGATCAGGTCACGGAAAGTACGGCGCTGCCAGTCCTCTTTTTTAGCGCCGCTGTTTTCGCCAGAAAGCCAGCGGCGGGCGATAAGCATGTAGCCAACGCCCATAATCAACACCACCAGGCCAATCGGCGTCACGCCAAAAAAGCCAAAGCCGTCAAAGCCTTCGCGCAGTAACTCGCTGTTAACCACCATGTTAGGCGGCGTCGCGACCAGCGTCATCATGCCGCTGATCAGCCCGGCGAAGCTCAGCGGCATCATCAGGCGGGCGGGAGAGGTTTTCATTTTAGCGGCGACGCTTAACACCACCGGGATGAAAATCGCCACCACGCCGGTCGAGCTCATAAAGGCCCCCAGCCCGGCGACGGTGATCATCAGCAGCACCAGCATGCGCGTTTCGCTGTTGCCCGCGACCTTCATCAGCCATTCGCCAACCTGATAAGCCACGCCGGTTCGCACCAGCCCGTGACCAATGACAAAGAGTGCGGCAATCAAAATAACGTTCGGATCGCTAAACCCGGCCATGGCCTCATGCAGCGTCAGAGTGCCACTCATCACGAAGGCGACAATCACGAGTAAAGCCACGACGTCCATGCGCAATTTATTGCTGGCGAACAGCACCATTGCGACAATTAAAAGCAACAACACCCATATCAGTTCACTGGTCAAAACAAGGCTCCGTTTGTGATGAAAAGTAAAAGGCCGCAAGCTGAGACACCATGCCTGAAAGCATGCCATAAAAAAACCCCGCCGAAGCGGGGTTCATATCAACGAAATCGTCGTTTTTATCAGCAATATGCTATTAACGCAGGCCAACCATCACTTTATGGCTGTCAGCTTCCACCACGATAACTTCAAGGGTGCTCAGATCCATATCGACCTCTTCGATCCCCGGCGTGTCCGACGGCGCATTGACTGCAATCACTTTGCAGCCTGCGGCCAATCCGGCCATCACGCCGGCTGCGGCGTCCTCCACTACCACGCAATCTTCTGGCGCTAAACCCAGAAGCTCGGCGCCCAGCAGGTAAGCATCAGGCTGTGGCTTGCCGTGTTTGACTTGTTCCGCCGTGACAAACACTTCTGGCTTCGGCAAATTCGCCGCCGCGTGGCGGGCATGAGCCACCGCCACGGTGCCAGAGGTCACAATCGCCCAAGGAATATTGTGGCGATTCAACTCGCTAAGCAGCAAATGCGCCCCCGGCAGCGCGGTCACGCCTTCAGTATCCGTGGCTTCAATCTGCTCGAGCTTTTGGAATTCGCGCTGGATGTTCTCTTCACTTTCGCCCGGCATAAAATGACGCAAAGAAGTGATCGCCTGCTTGCCATGAATAAACGCCAGCACCTCTTGCGGACTGATGCCGCGACTCAATGCCCAGTTAATCCAAGCGCGTTCTACCGCAGGCAGTGAATCGACTAACGTTCCATCCAGGTCGAACAAGAAACCTTTACACTCCACAATCAACTCCTTATCCCCTTTATGCGTGAAGCCGCAGCTTTATTGGCTACGGCTTCTTCATTCGGGTTGCAATTTAGGCATTAATAATCTGCGCGATCTCGACCGCGCTTAGATGATATTGGCGTGGACATGCTTGCCAGACGGCGAGCATACGCTGGTATTTTTCCCACATTTTAGTCTGTGAGTTGAACCCGTGAGTTCCTGAATCGAAGTCAGTATAGCGGCCTTCGGTGTTCACCATAAAGCGAACATAGCTCAAATAGCGGGATTCTGTTGCAGCGTCGAAGCCAAGGAAGTCCAGACGGCGGCGATCCAGACCTTGAGTGTCTTTAAGATTGGTCCATGAAACCTGCATCGCGTGGTGCATTTCCATGACGTTGATGACAGTACGGCAGGTTTCTTCCGACAGTTCTCCAAAGTCGCGATCCAGCTCGCGCATTTGCAGACCAAAGCCGCGCTCAATTACCGTTTGTAACCGGCGATAGCGATCGGCATTTTCCGGGTCCAGCATGGTCATCATTTTATATTGATTGGATAAAATCAGGCGTTGGGCGTTGGTCATTTCCATCGTGAATTTCCTCAAGTATGCATAATGAACAAAGCATGACACAGGGCAAACTAGCGTGAAATCTCAAGCTGACCATTCTTTGATTTAGACACATAAACTGAGTGGAAATGAAGTGGATTCACTATTGATGGCTACAATGGATGACAGCGCGTTAAGACAAAAAATGGGCAAAGTAAAACGGATGCCCGGCATCCGTTAAATATCATCGAGGAAGGTTTTGTCCAACTGCTTGAAGGCGCGTTTTAACACGTCGGCCAGAGACTGATAGGTCGGGGTACCTTCTACCGGCGCCAGCGCCTGCCCTGCTTCGGCCAGCTTATTACGCACATCGTGGAACCAGCTCAGCAGCGTTGGTGGCAGCGGCGTTAAAGAGCGGCGTCCTAACCACCACAGACCTTGCATCGGCAAGCTACAGGCAAAGATAGAGGTGGCCACCGCCGGGCCGAGCTGGCCGCCGAGAGCGATTTGCCAGGTTAAGGTGAAGACGGCCAAAGGCGGCATAAAGCGCACAGCAAAACGCGTCGCCGTCGAAATTCGGTTCTCGGGGAATACCGGCGCCAGACGCTTATCGGCTGGCCAGGTCTTCATATAATGTTGCCCGCGCTGGAATACCTGAAACCAACTGACTGAACCTGATGGCTTACTGGTCATGGGTGCACCTCAACTTCACATATAATAATTAAAAAATAGTTGTAAATAACAAACGGGATTTTAGCACGATTAAATATATTTTGTTTTTGCAGGCACCAGTGGGTATCCTGTCCCCGCAAATTCGGGGCGTTGCTTCATCTTGCCTCCGCTTGGTGCCTTTTGTAATTAATTATTGTCTTATTTGTTAGCGTTTTTACCGATTAAAGCCCTAATAAGTAGCATTCTGAGGGGTCTGACGCACTCATTGAGAGATGTATTGTCAGCATAAGAGGTGATTAATCACCGCCCGGTTTCGGCCGTTGGCTGAAGATTCCCCAGCTTTATCACTGTCATGCCGCTTTTCTTCGTTGGCATGATGTTAATCATAATTGTCACCGCCATTATGCGCTACGCTTGATGTCAGATTGACGATTTATTAACCACGTGTTTTGTTTTTATCTTAAACAGCACCAACAATAAATAGGTACTTCCATGTCGAGTAAGCTAGTTCTGGTTCTTAACTGTGGTAGCTCTTCCCTTAAGTTCGCCATCATTGATGCTGCGAATGGTGAAGAGTACATCTCAGGTTTAGCCGAATGTTTCCATCTGCCAGAAGCCCGCATCAAATGGAAAATGGACGGTGGTAAAGAAGAAGCCGCACTTGGCGCTGGCGCTGCGCACAGTGAAGCTCTGAAGTTCATTGTTGACAATATCCTGTCCAAAAAACCTGAACTCTCTGCTGAGCTGGTGGCTATCGGTCACCGTATCGTTCACGGCGGCGAAAAACTGACCAAATCAATGCTTATCGATGATGCAGTCATTCAGGGTATCAAAGAATCTATCCCGTTTGCACCGCTGCATAACCCAGCACACCTGATTGGTATCGCCGAAGCGTTGAAATCCTTCCCGAAACTGGCTGACAAAAACGTGGCAGTGTTCGACACGGCGTTCCACCAGACCATGCCGGAAGAGTCTTACCTCTACGCTCTGCCGTACAGCCTGTACAAAGATCACCACGTTCGTCGCTACGGCGCACACGGCACCAGCCACTTCTACGTGACGCAAGAAGCCGCGAAAATGCTGAATAAGCCAGTGGAAGAAGTGAACTTGATCACCTGCCACCTGGGCAACGGCGGTTCTGTTAGCGCGATCCGTAACGGTAAATGCGTGGATACTTCCATGGGTCTGACCCCGCTGGAAGGTCTGGTGATGGGTACCCGCAGTGGTGACATCGACCCGGCTATCATCTTCCACCTGCACGACGCACTGGGCATGAGTGTTGACCAGATCAACAAAATGCTGACTAAAGAATCCGGTCTGCTCGGCCTGACTGAAGTCACCAGCGACTGCCGCTATGTAGAAGATAACTATGCGACCAAAGCCGATGCTAAACGCGCCATGGACGTCTTCTGCCACCGTCTGGCCAAGTACATCGGTTCTTATGCAGCCCTGATGGAAGGTCGTCTGGACGCCGTGGTCTTCACCGGCGGTATCGGTGAAAACGCCGCGATGGTTCGTGAATTCGCACTCGATAAACTGGGCCTGCTGGGCTTTGAAATCGACCACGAACGTAACCTCGCAGCCCGCTTTGGCAAGTCTGGCGCTATCAACAAAGAAGGCACGCGTACCGCGCTGGTCATCCCGACCAACGAAGAGCTGGTTATCGCTCAAGATGCGGCTCGCCTGACCGCATAACATGCATCCCACTGCCAGCGCCTGCTGGCAGTTTTCTTTAATTAGGCGAGCGTAGCCAGTCTGGAAGCAGCCGCGTTAAGCAGTCATCGCACCTTCCTTACTCAAGTTCTACGTCCGTCTGGCATTCCAGAGAGGTTTAGCCGTGTCCCGTACAATTATGTTGATCCCTACAGGCACCAGCGTCGGTCTGACCAGCGTCAGCCTTGGCGTGATCCGTGCCATGGAACAAAAAGGCGTTAGCCTAAGCATCTTCAAGCCTATCGCCCAGCCGCGCACCGGCGGTGATTCGCCAGACCAAACCACCACCATTATCCGCGCCAACTCCAGCGTACCTGCTGCTGAGCCGCTGAAAATGAGCCACGTGGAAAACCTGTTGAGCTCTAACCAACAGGACGTGCTGATGGAAGAGATCATCGCCCGTTACCACGAAAACACCAAAGACGCAGAAGTCGTGCTGGTTGAAGGCTTGGTGCCAACCCGTAAACATCAGTTCGCTAACGCCCTGAACTACGAAATTGCCAAAACCCTGAATGCCGAAATCGTCTTCGTCATCGCGCTGGGCAATGACTCTCCGGCTCAGCTGAAAGAGCGCATTGAGCTGGCACGTAGCAGCTTCGGCGGCAGCAAAAACAAAAATATCACCGGCGTTATCATCAACAAACTGAACGCCCCGGTTGATGATCAAGGCCGTACGCGCCCTGACCTGTCTGAAATCTTCGACGACTCCACCAAGGCAAGCGTTGCTAACGTTGACCCAAGCCAGCTGTTCGCTAACAGCCCGCTGCCGGTGCTGGGCTGCATTCCTTGGAGCTTCGAGCTGATCGCCACTCGCGCCATCGACATGGCAAAACACCTGAATGCCCGCGTTATCAATGAAGGTGACATCCAGACTCGCCGCGTGAAATCCGTAACCTTCTGCGCGCGCAGCATTCCGCACATGCTGGAGCACTTCCGCCCGGGTTCACTGCTGGTGACCTCTGCTGATCGTCCAGACGTACTGGTTTCAGCCTGTCTGGCAGCGATGAACGGCGTGGAAATCGGCGCTATCTTGCTGACTGGCGGCTATGACATCGACGATCGCATCAACACCCTGTGCGAGCGCGCATTCAAAACTGGCCTGCCGGTCTTCATGGTGGATACCAACACGTGGCAGACCTCCCTCAGCCTGCAAAGCTTCAACCTTGAAGTGCCTGCTGATGACCACCAGCGCGTTGAGAAGCTGCAACAGTACGTGGCTTCCCACATCAACAGCGACTGGATCAACTCCCTGAGCGCCCACTCCGAGCGTTCACGCCGCCTGTCTCCCCCGGCGTTCCGCTATCAGCTGACCGAACTGGCGCGTAATGCGAAAAAACGTATCGTGCTGCCAGAAGGCGACGAGCCGCGTACCGTAAAAGCCGCGTCGCTGTGTGCTGAACGTGGTATCGCAGAATGCGTGCTGCTGGGTAATCCAGAAGAGATCCAACGCGTTGCCGCTGCTCAGGGTATCGAACTGGGCAAAGGCATCCAGATTGTTGACCCGGTTGTGGTGCGTGAAGAGTACGTGGCCCGCCTGGTTGAGCTGCGTAAAAGCAAAGGCATGACCGAAGTGGTTGCCCGTGAGCAGTTGGAAGACAACGTGGTTCTCGGCACCCTGATGCTGGAAAAAGGCGAAGTTGACGGTCTGGTATCCGGCGCGGTTCACACCACGGCGAACACCATCCGCCCACCGTTGCAGCTGATCAAAACGGCGCCGGGCAGCTCGCTGGTTTCTTCTGTGTTCTTCATGCTGCTGCCTGACCAAGTGCTGGTTTACGGCGACTGCGCCATCAACCCAGACCCAACGGCTGAACAGCTGTCTGAAATCGCTATCCAATCTGCGGATTCCGCCGCGGCCTTCGGTATCGAACCGCGGGTGGCAATGATCTCCTACTCCACCGGTAACTCGGGTGCAGGTAGCGACGTTGAGAAAGTGCGTGAAGCGACTCGTCTGGCGCAGGAAAAACGCCCGGACCTGATCATCGACGGTCCACTGCAATATGACGCCGCAATCATGGCTGACGTGGCGAAGTCCAAAGCGCCAAACTCGCCGGTAGCGGGTAAAGCAACCGTGTTCATCTTCCCAGACCTGAACACCGGTAACACCACTTATAAAGCAGTTCAGCGTTCGGCTGATTTGGTCTCAATCGGGCCAATGCTGCAAGGCATGCGTAAGCCAGTCAACGACCTGTCTCGCGGCGCGCTGGTTGACGATATCGTCTACACCGTGGCACTGACTGCGATTCAATCTGCACAGGCTGAAGCAGCAGCTAAAGCTTAATTTCCTGCCTGCTCAGAATGCAAAACGCCGACATCAAGTCGGCGTTTTTTTTGGCTCAATTCCGTTACAGCAGCTGTTTCGCTGCTTCGAGAATGTGCTCGGCGGTCAGGCCGTACTCCTGCTGCAAGAAGTCCTGCGTGCCGACCTGTCCATAGCGCTCCTTCACGCCCACGCGGCGCATCGGCACCGGCGTATGCTCGACCAGCACTTCGGCCACCGCCGAACCCAGCCCGTTATGGATACTGTGGTTCTCACAGGTAACGATTTTGCCGGTTTTGGCGGCGTACTGCTGAATGATTTCTTTATCGATAGGTTTCAGGGTGAACATGTCGATAACCGCCGCGCTGATGCCGTCACGCGCCAGAATCTCCGCCGCTTTTAGCGCCTCTGCCACCATAATACCGTTTGCAATCAGGGTGATATCATCGCCGTCGCGCAGCAGGTTAGCTTTACCGATGGTGAAGGTGGAACCTTCTTTATACACCTGAGTCGCCTGTTTACGGATGGTGCGCACCCAGTAGAAGCCCTTCAGATCCACCAGCTGCTGCAAGATATCGCGGAACATCACGGCGTCGGTGACTTCCAATACAATCGAGTTCGCCAAGCCGCGCACAATGCCCATGTCCTCGAAAGACATGTGAGTGCCGCCATTGTGGCAGGCGGTGACACCCGCGTCAGAGGCGATCACCTTGACGTTATTCTTCTGATAATCCAAAGACATAAACAGCTGATCGAAGCAGCGACGGCTGGCGAAAGCGGTGAAAGTATGGACAAACGGCACGCGCCCGGTCAGTGACAGGCCAGCGGCGACGCCAATCACGTTAGCTTCCATGATGCCGCAGTTAATCACGTGCTGCGGATGGTCGCGGTGTACGCCGTCCATCGCCATGGCGCTCATCAGGTCAGCTTCGAGAGCAATAATTGGCGTGTTCTCGACGATTTTTTCCCGCACCACGTTGCCGTAGACTTTACGCATTTCAATGTTGTCGGGTTTCAGTTCCAGCGTGACTTCAAACATGGGCGGCCTCCAGTTCAGCAATGGCGTTTTCGATTTCCAGTTTCACTTCCGGGGTTAATCGCAGATGGTGCGAGTTAGCCAGTGATTCCAGATACTTCACGCCCTGTCCTTTCACGCTGTCGAGCACGATGGCCAGCGGGCGCTGCTCGCCCTGACGCACCGGCGTGAGCGCATTCTGCAAGGCCACAATGTCATCGCCTTTGATGGTCAACACGTCGAAGCCAAAGGCGCTGAACTTACCGGCTAAATCAAACGGCTTGATCACTTCATCCAGCAAACCGTCGAGCTGCTGCTTGTTGTAGTCGATAAATACCGTCAGGTTGTTGAGGTTGTGGTGAGCAATAAACTGGAAAGCCTCCCAGCACTGGCCCTCATTCAACTCACCGTCGCCCACCACGCAGAACACGCGATTATCGCGTTTCGCCAGTTTGTGCGACAGCGCCATGCCGGTGGCAATGGACACGCCCTGTCCCAGAGATCCGGTGGTTGCATCCACGCCAACGGTGCGCAGGCGATCAGGATGGCTCGGCAACTTGGTGCCATTCTGGTTTAGCGTTTTCAAATCGTCCTGCGGGAAGTAGCCTTTCAGCGCCAGCGTGGCATACAGCGCCGGGCCAGCGTGGCCTTTCGACAGAACAAAATAATCACGCTCTTGCCAGTCTGGCTTGGTCGGGTCGATACGCATCACGTCGCTATACAGCACCGCCAGCGTTTCGACCACCGACATGCTGCCGCCGTAGTGACCAAAGCCTAATCCGGTGAGCATTTTTAGGGTCTCAATACGGATTTGACGAGCAAACTCACGAACCTCTTGGACATCTTTCATGTTTATTGGTCCTTATTTTAGTTAGCACTTGGATCGGCCTGTTAATGACTAACAGGCCTTACCTTGTGCTTTCCCGGATGGTTAGTGGTACTTAGGAAGAATTACTTTTCGCTTACTGCTTTTTCTGCGGCGGGCTTTTTCGCCAGATAGTTGTAGGCCACCAGCGCGGCGAAGATAGCCACGATCAGCGCCATAATGGCTTCTTTCGACATGAAGCGAGCCAGATTGCCGAGCAGGATACCAATGACGCCGAAGTCAGCATCAGAGAAGGTAGCGTTGGCGAAGCCCAGCGCACCCAGTACCGGCAGCAGCAGAACTGGCAGGAAGGTGATCAGCACGCCGTTGGCAAATGCCCCGACCATGGCGCCGCGACGACCACCAGTGGCGTTACCGAACACGCCAGCGGTAGCACCGGTGAAGAAGTGCGGAACTACGCCCGGCAGAATTAACACCAGATTGAACTGACCCAGCAGGAACAGGCCAACCAGACCGCCGAGGAAGCTGAACAGAAAGCCAATCAGCACGGCATTTGGCGCGTAAGGGTACACCACCGGGCAGTCCAGCGCCGGGCGAGCATTTGGCACCAGCTTCTCAGAAAAGCCGACGAACGCCGGGACGATTTCCGCCAGAATCAGACGCACGCCTTGCAGGATGATGAACACGCCCGCTGCAAAGGTGATAGCCATGATGATGGAGTACACCAAGTAGTTCTGGCCCGCGCTGTAAGTCTGCTCAACGAATACTTGGCCCGCGAACACCGCGAGGATCAGGTAGATGATGATCATGGTCAGCGAGATAGAAATCGAGCTATCGCGCAGGAAGCTGAGGTTCTTCGGCAGGTTCATCTCTTCGGTTGAGCGCGAACCTTTACCGACCTTGCTACCAATCCAGCCGGACAGCACATAACCGATAGTGCCGAAATGGCCGAATGCCACGTCGTCATTGCCGGTGATGCGACGCATATAGCGCTGCGCCAGTGCCGGGAAGAACGCCATGATAAGACCCAGCGTCAGGGAACCGGTGAACACCAGACCCACGCCTTCAAAACCAGCAACGGTGAGGATAACGCTGATCATACAGGCCATGTAGAAGGTGTGGTGACCAGTCAGGAACACGTATTTCAGGCGAGTGAAACGCGCGACGATCAAGTTAGCCACCATGCCGAACGCCATGATCAAGGCAGTAGGCGCACCGAATTTCTCCAAAGCGATAGAGACAATCGCTTCGTTATTTGGAATGATCCCCTGAATGCTGAAAGCATGTTCAAACATGCCGCCTAAAGGATTTAATGCCCCGACTAATACCGTGGCACCGCCCGCCAATACCAGAAAGCCTAATATTGTTTTTACCGTGCCTTTCACCACATCGGAAAAGTTTTTCTTTTGTGCGACCAGACCGATCAACGCAATAAGACCGACCAAAATAGAAGGCACTTTTAATATATCAACCACAAACTTGAGCGTTTCCTGGATAAACATATACACCTCTTTATTTTTAGAATAATCGTCTTATCACACAGGATATTTTTCGAAGTGGGCGACTAACTTGGTTTCCAGCTCATTAATATCCACAATGTTAGTAATGACCACTAACTGATTCTCTGGAACGCCTGCGCTGGCGGCGATATCTTTCGCCATCACGAACAGGTCCGCTGCGCCCGGAGTGGCAGAGGAGAGATCGGAGTGTTCAACGTCGGCCTGAATATTCAACTTTTTCAGCACTTTCTTGATGTTCATTTCCACCATAAAGCTGCTGCCTAAACCTGAACCACAAATCGCCATAATTTTCATGTTATTTACCTGTGTTTTAAAGTTTGTAGGGTAATTCACCAGTATTAGCCTGATGTATACCGTATTACGCATCCATGATGAACTGACGTTATTCCATTGGTTCAGGAATTAGAATTTAGAGATAATGTCCTGAATAGTTTTAATGTCTTTCGCTGCAAATATTTTTTGCATTTCATCTTCGCTGGAAAATAACTCAGCCAGCTCGGAAATTAATTCGATATGGCTGTGTTTATCCGGTGCCGCTAACATCACTACGCTATACACCGGATCATTATCTTCTGAATTGAATTTCACGCCGTGAGGCAGTGTCAGCAAAGATAATCCTAGCCCCTTGGCACCCTCTTCAGGACGGGCATGCGGCATGGCAATACCCGGTGCCAAAACGTAGTACGGACCCAACTTCTCATGCTGGGCAAAAATCGCCTCAACGTAATCAGCGGTGATGGTGCCATTCGCCAGTAAAGGTTCAGCACTGGCTTTCACGGCGTCGCGCCAGTCAGTGATGTCGTGTCTAATGTGAATCGTATCTGGTGTCAGCCAATCATTAAGCATTGCAACTCCTGACTCTTATTTTAGGAATTCTTACTTGGTGTGTCAGTGGGCCTAAAGGTCGCCATAGTTAAAAGTATTAACAACCTCCCCCGATCCCATTAACGATCCAGACTCTACTCAGCGATAGCGTTAACATCTGTGATGCAAATCACAAAGGTAGCGCTACCAAATTTCTATGATTTGATTCTGTGATAGCGCTATCAAAAATAATCACCCTCGGGTATCAGACAACATTGGAGATGAGAAATAAGGATATACTTTGTCCACGATTTGCCGATAATTCATCACATCTGCCGCTGTTAACCCTGCCGTTCTTGCGGGAACCCTCAGGTTTGCGGCCCATTTTAGATTGCGATGCCCTGCGCGAGATGCGCAGTTGAGAGTCAGGATAGTGAATGTCGATTAACAAAAAACGACGCAGTACCGGAAGAGTGACGCTGGCCGATGTCGCGCAACTCGCGGGTGTCGGGAGTATGACCGTGTCCCGGGCGCTAAGAACGCCGGAGCAGGTTTCGGATAAACTGCGTGAAAAAATTGAAGAAGCCGTCAGCCAGCTCGGCTATTTACCCAATCAGGCCGCCAGCTCGCTCGCTTCCGCCTCTTCCTACACTATTGCGATGATTGTCCCAAGCCTGTCAGAGCCGGGTTGTGCCGAGATGTTCGCCGGGTTGCAAAAAATCCTGCAACCCGCCGGCTACCAAATCATGCTGGCGGAGTCGCAGCATCGTCTCGATCGCGAAGAGAAGCTGCTCGAAACCCTCCTGTCTTACAACCTCGCCGCCGCCATTTTGCTCAGCGTCGAGCACTCGCCGAATGTGCGCAATTGGCTGGATAATACCTCGATCCCGGTGCTGGAGATTGGCGCGCTGACCGAGTCGCCCATTGATATGAATATTGGCATCGACAATGTCGAAGCCATGTATCAACTGACCAAAACGGTGATCGACCGCGGCTATAAAAACATTGGCATGCTGTGCGCCAATCAGGAGCAGTGGATTTTCCAGCAGCATCTGCAAGGCTGGCATAAAGCCATGCTTAAGGCCCACATGTCGGTGCATCGGGTGATCAATTCAGCCGAACCGGCCAGCTTCACCACTGGCGCGCACCAGCTGCCGGAGTTCTTGCTGGCGTGGCCTGAAATCGACGCGCTGGTGTGCGTTTCCGACGAGCTGGCCTGCGGCGTGCTGTACGAATGCCAGCGCCGGAGAGTGAAAGTACCGGATGATTTAGCGGTGGTGGGTTTTGGTAACAGTGACGTGAGCAAGGTGTGCCAGCCGCCCTTGACCACCATTGCCATTCCACACAAAGAGATTGGCATCCGCGCGGCGCAGGCCCTGCTGGCGCGCATTAATGATGAAGAGTGGGAAGAGGTCGCGATTGCCTCATCACTTTGCCGTCGCGATAGCTGTTAAAACATGATTTATCCGCAAAATGCAGAGGGCGGCCTAAGCCGCCCTCTGCATTTTACTCAGAAGCCGTTAAGCTCCGTCAGCGTTTTTGCTTTCCTGAACGTCACCCAGCGAGAAGGAAGAGGTTTCAACCGGCAGCGGATCGCCCGGTAAGATTTTCTCTTCGCGAACCAACGGCTTACCGTGTTCTTTCTCATTATTGCGGGTCATCCACAGCGACAGCGCTTTCAGCGAGTCTGGGGTGAATTCGTCACAACGGGCAGTGATCTCTTCTGGCGTCATCCAACTGACTTCGTCGATCTCTTCTTCCTGCAAGGCAAAAGGACCGTGGGAAACACAGCTAAACAACGCGCCCCACACGCGGCACTTGTTTGGCTCTTCGAAGTAGAACATGCCGTGCTCAGCAAAAGGCACGCCGGCAATACCCAGCTCCTCTTCTGCTTCGCGACGGGCGGAATCCAGCACAATCTCCCCACTCTGCACCACGCCGCCGGCGGTGGCATCTAACCAACCAGGGAAGAAATCTTTGGTCTCGGTGCGTCTTTGCACCAGGATTTTACCCATGCCGTCGTGAACCACGATGTAGCTGGCACGATGGCGCAGGCACTGAGCTCGCATCTGTTGACGGCTAGCCTGGGCTATAACTTCGTTATCTTCGTTGACGATATCAACCCATTCGCCGGTGCCGGTGTTCTGCTCTTGTTCCGCCATCCTATGAAACCTTCTAAGGGTAAAATTGAGTATCCGCTGATTCTATCTGTCTCTGCGGGGGCGCTTCAATAGCCAGAGTGGCATTGTTCCACGCTTAAAGCTAAGACAGTCCGGGCCGGAAACCATCAGACTAGTCTCACAGTGCCAACCAAGCTTAACTGATATGTTAACCTAAAGTTGATAGTTTGCGGATGTTGCACCCGAGTCAGTAAGAATTCAACGCTATTCTTTGATTATCAGAATCCCGCTCTGCCGCATGTCGGCCA